>PKWL01000020.1 GCA_003133225.1 Janthinobacterium sp. | reverse complement strand
CTTGAGTGGCCGCTTGCGCTGCGCTGCTGACATTTCCGGCGCGTCGATTATCGGCAGCTCACGACCCAAAGGCGTCATAGAGGTCGCCAGAATGCGGTCATTCAAAGGTGATCTTAATAAGGGTCGGAAAAGCGCAGCGCCTTCCGACGTATGCGCTTGCATGTTCTCATGCGTCAGATAACGCCTTCGGCTCATCTGACCTACGGTCCTGCCGCTTACGAACAAGGTAAGCAGCAGCCAGTCCAACCAAGAATGTAGCAAAACCAATTATTGCAAAAGAAGCGGGCGAACCGGCTGTGAGGGCGAATAGGCCGACGAATAGCGTGGGTAGTGAGAACATCATTGGATAGAGCCAGAAACGATCGGTTGGCAAAACAGTTGACAGTGCGGCAATAGCAACGAATGCGACAAGGACCAAAATCGCTAAGGCGACAAACAAGCTCCCAATTTCCATTCCCATCGCAAAAGAAAGGCCAAGGTACAGAACCCCGCCTATGAGTGCCAACATCGACCCGCCTAGACCATTCATTGCGTCCCCTAACGAACTTTACGATTGAGGTATGCAGCCTCGGATAAGTTGCTCATACAACAACCAATTAATCGGGAGCGCAAATGCCCGAATTGGCAGGCTACAGCCAGCAGCGATGCATTGGCGGATATTTCGCTTGACGTGATTTTGGCATCCCATCACCGCGCACCAAGGCCCAACTCCCGTTTGAACGCTTCCCGCACATCACAGTACACCGCCTTCGCCATTGCGATTCTAGATTGTTCAAACGCGTAGGGCGGAAAACCAGGTAAGCCGTCAGGGTTGCGAACGAGGGAATAGTAGGTAAACGTAACCTTTGCAGTGCTGGCAAAGCTTTTTCCCAAGCCGCGATCAGCGAGAATTAGCGTAGCGGCGCCTTTTCCATGTCCCGCCAAAAGCCTGAAGTCGTGCAACATACAGTCGGCGCCGCCACTGACCGTAACTTGCCATTTTTCATTTTCTTTCGCCTTGATTGGAACGATGTTCCATTCCTTTGCTTTGGAGGCATTGCCTTGGAGCGGCACGTAGAACGACACAACATCAAAACTGTGAGCGTTGTAGTTCTCCCGATGACCAGATACGATCAGGTCAGGTGTGCCTTCGCCAGCAAAATCAACCTGAGTTATCCCATTTCCGATTTTGACTACATCAACCGTCGGTTGCCCGGTCGCAACAATAGGCACGGCAACAAGAAGCGCGATCCAAACAGGCTGGAGAATATTCATAGTATGGCTACCAAATCCAATATGTCACGAATTCCACAACGAAAAAGTTATGATGATAGCATCATCTAGGCGCCAGTGGCCCTTGGCCGCAATTGGTCGATATTACGCATTCGTCACGGCTCCTCCCAATGGAACGGGAGACTCTTAATTTCATTGTCGTTCCACGCGGTAACTTCACCAGAAACAATCACTGGCGAAAAGCTCGTGGGCGAAGCAATTGCGCCTGAAGTCGTGTGAGGTGTGAGCGCCGGCCTCTTAGAACGAAAACGGAACTGCGCACTCCAACCTTAACCGAAAGGATAATCATATGACTGACAAAAAAGTCTGGCTCATCACTGGCGCAGGCCGGGGCTTGGGCGTCGACATCGCCAAAACCGCCTTGGCCGTCGGCCATGCCGTCGTGGCCACCGGTCGCGATCCGAGCAAAGTTGCAGTGGCGATTGGCCAGCACGAGGATCTGCTGACGGTCAAGCTTGACGTCACCCGCCCGGAGGCTTCCAAAGCCGCGGTCGAGGCGGCCGTCGCGAAGTTCGGTCGGATTGATGTCCTGGTTAACAACGCTGGCAATTTCTTTGCCGGCTTCTTCGAAGAGCTCAGCCCGGAACAAGTCCGCCATCAGATCGAGACCCTGCTGTTCGGCCCGATGAACGTCACACGCGCCGTGTTGCCAGTGATGCGCAAGCAGCGTTCTGGCCTGTTGCTCACCATCTCCTCGACCGCCGGTATCTCAGGTGGCGTGTTCTGCACGGCGTATGCCGCTGCGAAATTCGGCATCGAAGGGTGGATAGAGTCGCTCGCACCGGAGATCGCCCCGTTCGGTATCCGTACAATGCTGGTCGAACCCGGCTTCTTCCGAACCGATCTGCTTACTGCCGAATCCACTACCTATGCGCAGCCGTCCATTGACGATTACGCCGAGCGCACCAGAGAGATCATTACAACCTGGAACGGCATGAATGGCAAGCAGGGAGGCGACCCCGCCAAGCTTGCTGACGCTCTGGTGCGGCTTGCTGGGCTTGAGAAGCCACCGGCCCGCTTCGCTGCTGGTTTCGACGCTGTGCAAACCTTCGAAGCTAAAGCAAAGGTTTTGCTCGCACAGGCCACTGCCCACCTCGAGTTGTCCTCGTCTCTCGCACACGACCGAGCCTGAACCCAAACAGCATCTGAGCAAGCACTTTCCGGGGCTATTGTTTGGCCCCGATGTGGATGTCCGCTTGTGGCCGGTTGGCGACCATCATACCCGAAAGTTGACTGGCCGATAACGCTGCGTTGCCGCCGATCGCGGCGCATCGCCTTTCGGCGGCCGACGCCCCCTTGCGGCCGGTCAGTCAAATTCTTGAACGTCTGTTCTGCAATGCGCTCCTCCAGCTCAAAGGCACATATGGCCTAACGCTTTTGGCGGGTCGCCCTGATCAGTTCGCTTGGCCTGGATTGCACCCCGCGCGCGCATTGTTGACCGCGCGAACACAGCGCTTGTAAAAATTTAACGTAGCGAATGGTCTTAGCCGTTCTTGACGCTACGCTAGCTTCAGACGGAATGCGTTCGCTCCGAAAAGCGGATGCATAATCACGAAGTTAATAATAACAGTGGAGACAAGCCATATGGAATTCCTGATTCCAGAGTCGGTTGAGTCGGCTCGACTTTGCCTTAGAACGGTCAAGGATGAAGACTGGCCCGCTTTACACGAGTATTACTCTGATGCAGAATGCATCAAATACACCACTCAGCATCCTTTGTTGGAAGACGAAAGTCGACGCACAGTGGGAAGCTTCAGCCGGCATTGGCAGCGGCATGGCTATGGGCCTTACGTCATCCAAGAAAAAGAAACAGGATCTGTGTTGGGGATCGCCGGCCTTTGGTATCCGAAAGAGTGGCCGGAGCCAGAAATCAAATGGGCCTTGGCTCGAAGGCACTGGGGTAAGGGATATGCAGGAGAAGCTGCCCGTGCTGTCCAAACGATGGCGGCACGTCATATGCCCGATCTTCACTTGATCAGCCTCATTCACTCTGAAAATCAACCTTCGATCAGGCTAGCCATCGCGGTTGGTGCCGCAATGGAAAGAGAAATGGAATTTCGTGGAGGGATTTATCATGTGTACAGGCACCCCCGGGGCTGAAATGACCCGCCTCTCAGTTTGTAACAAACGTTCAGCTAGGAATGACCGAACGCTAGCTCTTGGCCGGAAGCTCCAAGGCACCTGCCGATCTCGAGTGACCGCCTCCGCTGCGCTGCTGTCGGTCGCGGCGTGTTGGTGATCGGCTGCTGACGCTGCACTGCTGTTGATCACGGCAAGCCGCTAGGCGGTTGCAAACGACACAAAGCTGGCCGATTGCATCTGGCCAAGGCGTGAACTTGGTCGCTGAACTGGTTATGGAGGCGCTTAAAACGTAGGGCCATAAAGCGAAACGAGTGGGCAGTTAGACCATTGACATATGAATGCCAGGCGACTGAGCGGCAAGCGTCAGTGGCGGCCAGCGCGTACTGGCAGCAGCGCAGCGAAAGCGGCCGTTGGCGTTGCGCGAACCGCTGCCGGCAATTGGCCACGTGCAGTCGTTCACGCCGCTTTAAACGCATTAATTTAGATAGAATTTACCAAATTCTAATCTTTCTTACCCGTCATCTTATGTGCACCGTCACGGAATGCATGCCCAACCTCCCGGGTAATTTTCTTTGCTCCATGTCCGACAGCGCGCGCACCATCACGAAAGCCGTGCCCAACCACTTTGGTCGTCTTCTTGACCCCATGGCCGACTGCCTTAGCAGCCTTCTTGGTCTCGTCGACCGGATGCACTTTGCTTGAGCCTTTATTACTATGCTCGTCGCCAGCGGAAGCCGATATGGTAAATAAGGACATCGCGATTGCAATTAAAATGGTCGCGAATGCGTTTTGATATAAATGTCTTGAAGTCATATTCATTCCTGTCGGTCTCAAAGTGAGGTATTTCCGCGCCTGGCCTGCCGTCAAAAAATAATTACATTAGCCTATCTAGACCCAAGTGACCGGTCATGGCCAGTTACTGTCGATTGTACGCGTCGCGCGACTGGCCGCTTACGCTGCGCTGCTGGCATTCGCGACGCGTTGATCATTCGCCGCTCACGCCCCCGACTGGCTTTTCTATTAATCATCTGCCCTGTGGCAAACTACCTCAATGCGGTTGCCGTCTGGGTCGAGAAGGAAGGCCGCATAATAGGAACGGTGGTAGTCCCGCAAGCCCGGTTTGCCGTTGCAAACTCCTCCCTTTGAAATGCCGCTACGCCAGAACTCATCAACTTCTTTTCGAGTAGACGCTTTGAAGCACCAGTGACGTCGCGTCGCGTCTTCGGGTTTAGGGCCAAGCCGGACTGAAAAATAGGTTAAATCCGGCTGGTGTTCATCGGCACGGTTACCGTAACCTATCCAGGCGTTCTCAAAATCCGAACCCACCTTTTTTACGCCAAGGGCAAGAAAAATGGCGTCGTAAAATTCTTCCGCTCGGGCCAAATCGGAAACGGTAACTGAAACATGGTCAAGCATCGTTGGCACCCTCGTTTTATCAAATGCTCGCGGCAAAATTTGCTAGTTTCGAGAGACTGTAGATGGTCCGCTTTTGGCCGTTATGCAGAGTTCTGCATAACGGCCGGTTGCTGACATTGGTGGTGGGTGGACTGTACCATATCAGTATACCCAACTGAGTCACTGTCATCGAGGCAACATGTGCGTCCCACACGGGGCGAATTTGTACTTTGGAGACATCGCCGGCCGAAATGTCTCGTCTCCCCAGCGAGACGATATTGATGGGGTATTTGCAGTTAACGTCAGCACGCTGCCATGGCCGGGCCCAAACTGCGCCCACCGCGCAGCGGCGCCGTATCTTCAAGGTATGGTCGCCGTGCCAATATTCATAAACAGCATTTCTATTATTGGAAAATGAAATTATACTTATAATGCTGGCCACTATATGATGCAATGCAACATCACTCAATTCATAGGAGTTCATCATGTCATCACTCGCCACCGATTTTCATTCCCACTCGGGCCCGGCCCGTTCTTACAGCAATAATATCGCCATCACGGCCCGCGCCTTTTTGGCGGCCCTATTTCGATTCGGACCCCGTGAATTGGTTGGTGAAAAGAAGGAACCGGTGACCGGTTCGCAGCGCTACCCTGAATTCGACAAATTCGACAGTTGATAGACTAGGACACGTTTTTTCAAGCACCAGACCGGTCCGTATGGCGGCGGCGCCACCTGTCGCTCAGCTAGTTGCCGCTTCGGCCAGTGGCATGTGTCGTTATTGTATTCACCAAGCGTATTTCTACTATTTGAATTTGAACTTTTTCTTGTCACAATGAATACCATATGCTGCGATGCAGCATCGCTCACTCGTAGCCTTAAATAAAATATGCAATGCCGTTCGAAATACGGTCTTCCGATTTTCACTTTGGCCGTGGCCGTCCAACATCTTCCAGACCTGCGCGCCATCGACGCTTGGCAAACAGTGCCTAGGACGAGCTCGGGCCGAATCGAGCAATCGATACCGGGCGTAGAACAAAGAAATCCGGCGCCCAGACGGGGAACCGATGTGGGGCGTCCACCATGCGTTTGTCGCCGCTTGGATCGAGGACGCCGCGCGGATTGAATCTGCTGAAGTGAGTGGGCCCGCGTCACCTTTTTAAGGGCGCTTGACCTCGTATCCGCTCGCCCGACATGCCATGCGATCCCATGACCTGTTGATCAGCCAGCTTTTGGTTCACTAAGAAACGGATAATCCGTATACCCTTTTGCAGCGCCGCCAAAAAGCGTATTGGTATCGAGTTTATTGAGGGGCGCGCCAAGTTGAAAACGACGAACTAAATCCGGATTTGCGATAAAAAGACGCCCGAATGCAACCAGATCGGCTCGTCCCTGGCGGCACGCTGTTACCGCCATCTCACGATCATAGCCATTGTTGCCAATATAAATTCCCCGGAACAGACGCCTTAGAATTTGCAGATCGAAGCCGTTTTCGACCTCACGCGCTCCGCCGGTAGCCCCTTCGATCACGTGCAAATACAGGAGATTGAACTGGTTGAGCTGCTCGACTACATTAACGAACAGCGTGGCCGGGTCGCTATCGGCAATGTCGTTGACGGGACTGATCGGTGATAGCCGCACGCCGACGCGCTCGGCACCCCAGACGGTGATGACTGCTGCCGTGACTTCCATCAATAGCCTGCTACGGTTTTCGATTGAGCCCCCATACGCGTCCGTACGACGATTGGTGCTATCGCGCAAAAACTGGTCAAGCAGGTAACCGTTGGCAGCGTGAATCTCGACGCCGTCGAAACCCGCCTCGAGCGCATATTGTGCAGCCACGCGATATTGTTCGATGATGCCGGGGATTTCCCCGGTTTCCAAGGCGCGCGGCGTGACAAACGGCACAAACCCCTCTTCCGTAAACGCTTTCCCGGCCGGCTTTAGTGCCGACGGCGCGATGGGCAGCTCGCCGTTCCGCTGCAGCGAGGGATGGGAGATTCGTCCGACATGCCATAGTTGCAAAAAGATGCGTCCGCCTTCTGCGTGGACGGCCGCGGTGACGCCCTGCCAGCCGTGAACCTGCGCCGCATCATACATGCCGGGCGTGAAGGCGTAGCCTTTGCCTTGCGGCGAAATTTGCGTGGCTTCGGAAATGATCAAGCCGGCGCTCGCGCGCTGTCGGTAATAGGCGGGCGCTAACAAGCTAGGGAGGTCGCCTTTTTGGGCGCGGCTGCGCGTGAGCGGAGCCATCACAATTCGATTAGACAATTGATAAGGACCAAATTTTACGGGACTTAGTAAATCGGACTGGTCGGACGCCTGTGTTTGTGAGCTGGTCATGATTTCTCCTTACAGTTGATGGATATCAAAAATTATTTTAACGGGGGAAATGTTTCTGAACGTGCCACCTTGATGACGGCTGGCACGGCACGTGCGACATGCCGCCACATCACTTACAGAGCGAACTGCTGGCAGCGTACTTCTTCTCCATGCTGGGCGTTGGCGGGGCGCCCGCGTGGGCGGCAGGCGTTTGATTTTCGGGCGCAGGGCCAGGCCCGCATAGGTCCACCTTTACCCGGTCGCTCGAACCACAAAAAAAATAAGCGCCGCACCTAAGATCGTTAGCCCTATCAGGCTAATGATGGTGTTCTCATGCGCTTGTGAGTGCGCTTCGGGGAGAATATCGGAACTGGCAATATACAGCAGAAAGCCGGCGAAAAATCCTAAGAAAAGCATAAGTATGTTGGTCGGAACTTGAAGGGCAAGGGTCAAAGCCGCGCCCAACACAGGCGCGAGTGCGTCTAAAATTAGCATGGTGAGCGACCGGCGCTTCGAGTTGCGGTGGACCAGCATCAAGCTGACGGTATTTAGGCCGTCGCAATAATCATGGGCGATGACGGCGATCGCGACAACGACGCCTACCGAATGCGAGACTTGGAACGCCAGTCCGATTCCAATGCCGTCGAGAAAACTGTGCCCGACCAACGCGGAGGCGGAAAGGATGCCAACCTTGGGGTGATGATGGGGCGCGAAGCTATCCTCATGCGCGTGGTGAACGAGTACGTATTTCTCCAAGCTGTGAAAGAAAAGAAAACCAGCCACCAGCGCGACCATGGCGCCAGTGGCACTAATTCTATGTTCTTGGGCCAGAGCAAAGATCTCCGGCAAGACGTCAAAACTAACGACGCCCAACAGGACCCCGGCCGTGAAGCTGAGAATAAAGTGAAGCCGGTCATTGAACTTCAGCGCAAATAGGCCACCGGCTAAAGTGGAAAGAAGACTTGCGACGGAAAATATTACAGCGGTCATGAGTGGGTTATCCGTCCGATAGAAGCATTCGCACTATACTCCCCCTTGTTTCCGATGCCCGAGGAAAATCATTTTTGAATTTCCTCGACCCTGTTCTGGAACCCGCTAGAACTCCATGCTGAGCGCCCGGGCACGGGTAACCAAGCCGCGTGCCGTCCACTTTTCCTATGGCATGCGGCCCAACGGGGTCAAAAACTGGTCGACAAGCCGGCGTACATGGTCCGCCGCGCACCAAATTGCGGCGCGCCGACGCCAACGCCCGAACCATCGCGCAGCAAGTACGACTTGTCGAAGGCATTGATCAGCGCGAGGCGGCCCTCCACCTTGCCAACGGGCGTTGTTTTCCAGGTATGCGTCAACGCCATATTTAGCGTGACGTAGCTGGGCAAGGTGCCGGAGTTTGGCGCCGCGCCGATCGGTGTCCTGCGCAGCCCGCTGCCATAAAGGAAGTCGCCGCTGAGCTGGGAGTCTCCGAAGCGATAATGCGCGCCGCCCGACACCGTATACGTTTGATCATGGTCGAGATAGATGAAATGGTTGGCGATATAGGCAAGTTCGCTCGCGCCAAACAGGGCTTGTCCAGAAATAATGTTTTCCCCCTGTGCCTTTTGCGTCGTGAAATTCAAAAAGCTGCCCCAACGCGTCGCACTGTAAATCGTCGACAATTCGAGCCCTTCGGCAAACCCTTTTTCGTAGTTGAACGGCGACAAGATGAGAGCTTGCCCAAACTGCCCCTCATCGAGCAGGTCCGCGATCTTCTTGTAGTAGGCATCGGCGGTCACGCTCCAATGCGAATCGAGCTGGTGGCTGAGCCCCACATCATAGTAATGCGTTCGTTCGGCCTTGACGTCGGCGGACACGCCGACCTGCGGCGCGTTGCTCGTGTTCGCATATTTGTCGATGCTTGCCTGGGCCGCGAGTTCCTGCGGCGGCGGTGTGAAGTAGCGCGCATAGCCTACATGAAGCGCTGTCGCCTCGCTCAACTTGTAGGCCAGATTCAGGCGCGGACTTAGTTGCTGCTCGTCCGTAAAGGCCGATACCTGGTCGAAGCGCAAGCCATAATTGAACGTCAGCGGCTTCGAGATATGCCATTCATCTTGCACATAGATACTGGCGAGCGTACCCGTCTTGCCGGAGTTGTCGCTGATGGTGATGGGATTGGTTCCCAACTGAGCGCCACTAGCGTCCGTTGGGAACACAGCAACACTGTTGTCGCTCTGCGTGGTTTGGCGGGTATAGGCCAGACCGGCGCGCAGCATGTGATTGGTATTGAGCTTGTAACCGAGGTCAAATTGCACGCCATTGGCTGAATTCGAGCGCAAGGTGTCCGAGGCAACGCCGTTGAAAATCAAGTCGCCCAGCGCATCTGGCGTGAAATGCAATTCAGAATACTGGTGAAATGCCGACACCTGATAGTTCAAATCGCCCAGGCTTTTTTGTAGGGATAAGACGAAGAAGCGATTTACTTCGCGCTGGTTTTCGTTCAACTGGGACGAGGGCAGCGCCGTCGAACCGGTAGCGGCATCACTTTGCCCCGTCAAGGAAAAGGCCGGTACTTGACCTGGATTGTCTGGGATCTGAAACGCGCCGTTGTACGTTCCGAACAGCAGACCTAGGCGCGTATTGTCATCGACGAAATACGACAAGCTACCGAAAGTCTTGCCCTGGCGCGTACGGTCGTGCAGGGCATTCGTGCTTGGCGCAGGGTTTTCAATTCCCATCCCATTCGATAAGTAGCTGCCCGACAAATAGTAATTGAAGGCGCCGCTGGCGCCGAAGAATTCGGCGCTGGGCGCGACGTAATCATGACCTCCGACCAGAACCCCGATCTGTCCACCGGGCTTAGTCGTGCCCTCCTTGGTCTGAATGTCGACGATGCCGGCCGTGCGCAGGCCAAACTGGGCCGGCAAAGCGCCCGTGATGAAATCGGTTTGTTCGACGAAACGCGTGTCGATCGACTGGCCAAATCCGGTAATGCTTTCCGGCAGTTGGACGCCGTTGATGCGGTATTGCACATCGCCATGGTCGTCGCGCACATGAATCGAGCCTGACGCCTTGGAATCTTGAGTCACACCGGGAAGGCGCAGCAAGACCTCGCTAAAAGGAGTGTCGTCGCCTTGTCCAAGCATCTCGACCATATGTTTGTCAATCGAATAAACCGTGGTGCCGATACTGGGCGACAGCTCGCTCCGGGCGCTCTTCAAATGGGTGGCCGTCACTTGCACCTGTTGCATAGGGGCCGCCGGCGTGGCGGCGCTATCGGCGCTGGCCTGATCGATGGTCGGCGCGGGCGCGTCCAATGTGGCCGCGGTGGTGGCGGAAGTGACGAACAGGCCCGCAAGCAGCAGGGGCAGGGTACGTAATCGTGGGTGGCGTTTCATAGGTAATCCAAGGATGATGGGCGGCGCAATTGCGCCTCCCTAAGGGCATGGGTGGGTTGCCGCGGCTGGCCGCGCACGAGCGCGGGCGATGAGCACCCACGGCGCACTTGCCAAGGGCAGAACAGCCAAATTGAACATGGATGAAGGTCGATGTCCTTCGATGGCTGCGCCATGGCAAGGGCCGTCAGCGTCAGGGCCGACGGGGCAAAACGATAAGGCTGCGCCCGGGACCACCTGCTCCCGGAAACCGCGAAGCAAGCCAGGCATCAAGCGCAGCTTGTAAAATTGCGGGGCATTCAGATTGAAAAAAGGGGGCTTGGCGGGGCCTGTCCACGCGGAATCAAGTAGCTTCGTTGAGCGAAGAAAACGTAGGCGTCAAACACGACGCTCGGCCAGCTAACCAGGGTCAGCGATGGCGCCGCGTCGGCCACGAGCGGCGGCAGATCGAACGGTAAGTGTTGGACAAAGTTGCACGCGGCGCAATCGGTCTTGGTATCTAGATAGTCGTGTCGATGGTGCGCCGTACCCATGAATTGAATGGCAAGCAATAGCAGCACAACGCGCATCACGACCCGGTTAAAGCGGGCCTTGCGACGCTGATCGCCAAAATACTTGCTTACCTGCATAGAGTTCGCGCTTCCGATCACGTTATTTCGTCTTGTCTGACACATCGCGTTCAACGAAGTTGAGGACAGTGCCAGCAGTGCCCGATGCTCGTGAAACCCATCGATGGCGAAGGCACACTCTAGTATACATGGATACGCGCCCCAGACACGATCGATATCAAGTCCTGCTGCCTCATATCCTTTGGACAATTCTCCGTGCCCGGCGCCGCGCCTCTCGGCCGGCACCGAGTGCGCTCTGCGCTCTGGCCTTATGCACTTTTTCCACCATTTTGCGATTTATGACGTTAGCCAAGTCAACTGATGCCGCTGTCAGGCCACACCGATTCACCTTGGCGCCGCTTTGATCCGCTTTTTAGGAAGCGAAAAATGGTCTATGATGAAACGCTATTCAATGTGGGCCTCGCTTATGAACGCGCTGATGCATGCCAATTTTGGCATTACTGATTTCTGGACTTTTTTGTTAGGGACCATTTTCATTGTCCTGCTGCCAGGACCGAACTCACTATTTGTATTAAGCGTTGCCGCACAACGGGGCGTGCGCGCAGCGTATCGCGGGGCTTGCGGGGTGTTTTTGGGCGACTTGGTGTTGATGCTACTGTCGGCAGGCGGCGTAGCTTCACTGCTCAAGTCCAGCCCGGCGCTGTTTTATTTCGCGAAGTACGTTGGCGCCGCCTATTTGTGCTGGATCGGCTTGCAAATGCTTCGAAATTGCTGGCGCACGCTACGCGCGCGCGGCGTCGAGATCCCGTCCGCGGACTCCGCGGTGAGGGAGAGCAAACCCTTTAATAAGGCGCTCGTGATCAGCTTGGTCAACCCGAAGGCGATTTTATTTTTTATTTCATTTTTTATCCAGTTTGTCGATCCCCAGTTCGGCTCGCCCGTACTTTCCTTCGGTTTGCTGGGATTGGTGTGCGAGGCGACCAGTTTTTTTTACCTCACTACTCTCATATTTGTTGGTGCGCGGCTCGCCGCCGGGTTTCGTCGGCGGCGGCGCCTCGCGGCCGGCATGGCGGGCAGCGTCGGCTTCATTTTTATCGGCTTTGGTGCAAAGTTGGCGGCGGCCACTTTATAGGCGTGATTGCGCGCACTGGTTGGGATCCATCGTTCGCCGGGCCCAAAAGTGCAAGAGTTGATTTTGGAGCGCCTGCGTGGCAGGTGTGGGGGTGGCTAGGCTTGGATGCGTCTTGCGCGAATCAGTCCGCCGATATGGCGTGAATGCTAAAATGCAATTATAAATATGCGCCGCGAGTCGCGGCCAATTCCTAGCATCACACGAGAGCCGCATCTTCCCATGAAATTTACCGAATTTGCCGACAATTCCGAAGACACGGCGCATAGCCCCGCAGAGCGCGCGGCAGCAGCGTCGCACAGCACATGGATTAGCGTCGGCGTTAACGTCGTGTTATCCGCCACCCAGATTGCGGTCGGTGTTTTGTCAAAATCACAAGGTCTGATCGCCGATGGGGTCCATTCACTATCGGATCTCGTCGCCGACTTTGTCGTTTTATTTGCCAGCCACCACAGCAAGAAAGAAGCCGACACCGACCATCCCTACGGGCATCAGCGCTTTGAAACGGCAGCGTCCTTGGTGTTGGGCGTATTACTTCTGGCTGTCGGTGTTGGCATGCTATGGTCGGCCTTTCTCAAACTAGAGGCGCCCAACACGGTGCCGCGCGTGCATGTTGCCGCTCTATGGGTCGCTGTGGCCGCCCTGGTCGCGAAAGAGTTGTTGTTTCGCTACATGCTGGCGGCGGGTAAACGCGTCAAGTCAAGCATGCTGGTAGCCAATGCCTGGCATGCGCGCTCGGATGCGGCGTCGTCGCTCGTTGTTGGTATCGGCATCATTGGCAATCTGGCAGGCTACCCTCTCCTAGACCCCATCGCCGCTCTCATCGTGGGTTTTATGGTCGCTAAAATGGGATGGGAATTCGGCTGGAATGCGCTGCATGACCTGATGGACCGTGCCGTGGACGAGCAGGAGGTCGCAGCCATCCGCGAAACGCTGCTCGACACGGCGGGCGTTAGTGGCGTGCACGACATTCGGACGCGCAAGATGGGCGACATGATCATCGTCGACGCGCACATTGAAGTCGACAGCAGGCTCAGTGTCGAGGACGGCCACGACATTGCCGTGGCGGCGCGCGAGCGTGTCTTACGGCGTCATCGGGTCTTGGATCTAATGACCCATATGGACCCGTGGCAACGGCCTGATCTCGACCATCCAACGCGAACAGCGTAACGCGCGCCTGCAATTTCGTCATCCCCTCAAGAATCGGATAATCGTACCGATAAAATGGTGAACGCGAGTGTTCGCGTTCGCAACCAATTAAGGATCTGACCATGAGTATAAATTCCATCGGCAGCGCTTCCGGCAAAGTCGCGGCTTCACCGCCCACGCCCGCTCCGCACGCGGCGCCAGTTAAAAAGGGCGGATCGAAACAGGATGGGGATGCAGACGACGGTGCTGCCAGCGCCGTGAAATCGCCACCATCGCCCAGTGTGAACACGAGCGGACAGACGACCGGCAAAACCATTAACACGACCGCTTAAATCGCTCGCGTAGCCCTAACTCCTTGCCCGGGCCATCTTTTCCAAATCGTTATACCGAGTGCCAGGCGCCGTGCCTTAGAATGCGGCGCCTGGCGCCGTTGCCCCTGCTCGCAAAGCGACACCCCCGCATGTGGATGCAATCTGCTTGGTTCTTGGCATCGCGTTCCATGGCTACTGAGGAAAAGCCGGCGCCGGCTGCGAACTCAAGGGCGCGGGCGATAAAGGACGGCCGCGCTAGGGGCGGCCTCGGTCACGGTTCCTGGTTTGCCCTGTGAATTAGGACTTGCGCCCGCCGCCACTAGCGCCGTTCGCCACGCCGTTCCTCACCCAGGAACCTTGTCTCAATGGTTTCCAACATCAAGCGATTGATCGCTCAACCGCGTTCGCCCGTGATGTAGTGTTCAAGTTGCTGAATAATGAATTGTTGTTCGGAGATGATGTCTTTCACCAGGTCGCCGATGGAGATGAGACCCACCAATTTGCCGTTATCCATGACGGGCAAGTGACGCAAGCGATTTTCGGTCATCAGCGCCATGCATTGCTCATTGGTTTGGTCGGGGCGCACGTACATGACATCGGAAGTCATGATGTCACGTACTGGGGTGTCATCCGAGGAGCGCCCCAATAAATGGACTTTTCTAGCATAGTCGCGTTCGGTAACGATACCGACTACCTGTCCTTCCGCCACCACCAACAGCGCCCCAATACCTTTGTCTGCGAATAGTTTGACGGCATCGATCACCATTGCCGAGGGTGCGATGCTCCATACCGTTTTCTGCTGCTTGGAGTTGAGAATATGTGCGACAGTTTGCATGACTGGTCTCCTCAAAAAAATAGAAATCGTGGCTACATAGTCGATGATTTGGTTCACTGTGGCAATCGTTTTCGTTGTTGCATCCGATTCACATCAATCTTGGCGCCATCGAACGGCGCCGCACAAATCGCGTGCCGTTGCCAAAAAATGGCTTAAAAAGCGTCGTCAGCAAGATGTTCGGGACTGCAGAACCCATCCGACACGGGGAATGCATGTAAAATCAATGACTTGAAATCTGCCTTGCGATTGGGTCGAAACGGCAATACTATGCTTAGTGCTTGGACCATTGAGGAATGGTTCCATTCGCGCCGTATCCACGTATCCGTTACGGCACCGATTCGGCAAGCTAGCAAGGGTAGCTACCATCGGCTTCGTGACCCGTTTGCGTTTTTTAGCCCGAATGTTCGATACCATACAGAGCGTCCTGTCCAAGACGAAATATAATCTGGAGGTGTCGATTAGCGATTGCCTCTCAAGGACGTTTTTTTCGTCGTTTTGTTAAAACCCCTGGGCCATTTTTTTCATCCACTAGAAAGGAATCACCGATGAGCAATAACATCACCACTAACCGGCGCCATTTCATCAAGATCGGCGGCGCAATCATGGCCGCGATACCAATCCTGGCCTTGACCAGCCGGCCGGCAGTGGCGGCGACCAACGCGGCGATGCGCACGGCGATGAAGTATCAGGACACGCCCAACGCCGAGAAGTCTTGTGCTGGCTGCCTGCAGTTCGTTCCGGGCAAGACCGCTACCGCTAACGGCGGGTGCAAGATTTTCCCGGGCGACACGGAAGTCTCGCCCCATGGTTACTGCATTGGGTGGACCGCCAAACCGAAGTGAGCGCCGCTCGCCGGTCGCTGCAGCCGCTGGCTTGCCGCGGCCCCGGGCCACGACTTTGGCTTTAGGTCCAGGTCCATTTTGGCTTTAGGCCCGGGTCCATTTTCGGTGGATACCATTTTCGCGTTATCGGTGGCAAGGATCTGCCGCAAAAATGGGAGGGTTGCGCCGCCAGGGACCGCTCTGCGCGGCCGGCAAATGGCGAAGGATGGCCCTAAGCCCCATCCTTACGCAGTAGCCCCTGGCGACGCCCCCTGCCACCTATATTTCCACGCATTGCGCGCTCAAGTGCGCAGCGCCGCGCTTGCGCTAGATTGGCGCTGGCAAAATCAAGGCTATTTTTTATGTGGCGCCTGACTCCTCATCAAATATTTTTGAATGAATTTCTCCGTTTTTTTCGTCACTCCGTACACCCCGCGTTGCTCGCTGCGCAACAAGATGTTCGAATCGAGCCAGCTTTTTCGCTGGTGAGGCGGAATGCCGCGTGCGCTTAATTCCTTTGCGGTGACGGTTTTCGCCGATATTGGCGCGCGCCCGACCTTCTTTTGAGGCAATGGAGGCACGGTCAAGGCTGCGCATGGCGGCGCCCCTGCAACCAGCGGCCCGTCGTCCAAATCGATACCAAACAAGGCGGACAAATCCGCGCCGGCCAAGCCCTGACTCGCATTCGGCGTTCCCGCTTGCGGCGCCGCCAAACCCACCTGCCCGATCAATTGCTCAGCGTCGACATGGCGTAGTCGGAACAGCAACTCGGGAGCACTATCAAAGCGGGCGCCGACGCCATACAGGGTCGCGGCCACATGCTTGCACATGGAGGCCGCATCGGGGCAACTGCAGCAAAAGCTAATTTGCTGCGGGACGGGAAATAGACCATGGTTGGGGCGGGTAACGACTTCCATCACCGCGCTCGATAGTCGGCCCTGCAGCAGTTCCACCAGTGACGCCACCTTGCCGGCGCATTCATCTTGTAGCGCACGCCAAAGTGTTTTTTCAAGAGGGTGCACGTGGATGACGACCTCGTACATCGCGGAACCGGCCACCAGCGCACTGATTTTTCCTTCCGTGATTTGCAGATCGACGACCGAGCCATTGCGGGCGTAGGTTCGTCCGCGCGGCAGTCGATTCGCATAATCGCTGTACGCTTCCAAGCTCTCGCACCATTTTTTGCCCCAAAAGGTGCGCCCGATGGTACGCCCCTCAATCACGACGGGCTGGCAGATACGGCCCTTCTTTTTAAGCGACGCCAGCATGCGCTCGGCTTTGCGCCGACGTTCGGCGACCGAGACATAAGATGCCCACCCGCCGCCATATTCGCCATTTCCCATGTTAAACCCTTAAATAACGAATTATTCGTTCATTGCGCTTTGGATATCGAGCGAAACCATGCGCAACAACGCGTCATTACTCATCTCGGTGACCAGCGTTTCCCCGCCACCCGCTAAAATCTCGTTGGATAATCCCAGCTTAGATTCTATCAGCGCGTCAATTTTCTCTTCAATCGTGCCGCGGCAAATGAATTTATGCACCAATACATTCTTCTTTTGCCCAATCCGGTAGGCCCGGTCGCTGGCCTGGTTTTCCACTGCCGGATTCCACCAGCGATCGAAATGAATGACGTGGGAAGCCGCCGTTAAGTTCAGGCCGGTGCCACCTGCCTTAATGGAAAGCACAAAAAATGGCGGTCCCAACTCCTGTTGGAATTGATCGACCAAGAGCTTGCGTGCCTTGACGGGAGTGGCGCCGTGCAGCAGCAAACCGGGCTGCCCAAACACACTTTGCAAGAAATCGACGAGCGGCCCCGTCATTTCCTGAAATTGCGTAAATACCAAGACTTTTTCCTGGCGCGCGGCGATTTCTTCGGTAATTTCTCGCAAGCGGGCAAACTTGCCGCTGTCTTCTTGCGCGAAAATGCCGTCGCCCAGCCATTGGGACGGATGGTTGCAGATTTGCTTAAAACGCATCAGGAAGGCGAGCACTGCGCCGCGCCGGGCAATGCCATCAACGCTGGCGATTTGGCGGGCGAGTTCTTGCACGGCTTTTTGGTACAAGGCCACTTGCAGTGCCGAGAGCGAGCAGTAGGCTTTCACTTCCGTCTTGTCGGGCAAATCGGCAATAATGCGCTTGTCGCTTTTCAGGCGCCGCAGGATATAAGGTTGCACCAGATTACGTAATGGCGCGTAGTTTGGTGCGGGTTGATCTTGCTCGAGTTGGCGCACAAAACGGCCAAATGCCTTGTCGTTACCGAGTAGGCCGGGACAGATAAAGTCGAACAGCGACCATAAATCGCCAAGCCGATTTTCCACAGGTGTGCCCGTGAGGGCAAATCGAACGCGGCTCTTTAAGGTTTTCACCAGCCGCGTCTGCCGGGCCCCGGAGTTTTTGATCGCCTGCGCTTCATCGAGCACCACGATCGACCAGCGCGTCTCCATCAGCCATGGGGCACGGAGCAAGGTGCCGTAACTGGTGATCACGACATCGACCTCGGCCATGTGCTGCGCGCTCAAGGTGGCGAGGGTTTTGGCGGGCGTGGCTGAAGGATGGGCGATCAATAGGCGCAAACTGGGCGCGAAGCGCGCCAATTCGGATTGCCAGTTGCCAATTAGTGAGGCCGGTACGACTAGCAAGTGCGGCCCCGGATCGGCGCCACGTTTGGCCAGCAGCAGCAAGGCGAGCACCTGCACGGTTTTCCCGAGTCCCATATCGTCGGCCAGGCAGCCGCCCAGCCCCAGACGATTCAACCACCATAGCCAACGCACCCCGTCTTGTTGATAGGGACGCAATTGGGCCTTCAGTTCGGGCCCGGGGCGTGCTTCCTCCCCCTCGCGTGGATTGCGCAGGCCATCTAGCACATCTTGCAGCCAGTCGCCGGCCACCACGCTCGACCATTCGCTCGCCGAGTTTGGCAAGGACGGCGTGCCATCGCCTTCGACTGCCGCGCCCGCCAAGAGTCGCATGCCATCGAGAAACGAAATCCCGTCGCCCGTGCGGCCCACGCTACCTTGCACTTTTTTCCAATGCGCAAGCACGGTCTCAAGCATGCCCCGGTCCACCTCCACCCAGCGGCCTTTCAGACGGACCAAGCCCGAGCCGGCGGCCAGCAATTGTTGCCATTCCTCGCTTGAAATTTCCTCGCCGTCCAGCGAAAACGAGATATCGAAGTCCATCATCGCCTGCAGCCCCAAGCCGGCGCCGTTCTTGCCAATTTTGACATTGACTTGCGGGCGCGGCGGATGACGCGCTTGCCACCAATCTGGGATGCGCACGACGATGCCGCTGGCCTCAAACAGGGGGATGGCTTGTAAAAATTGGTGGGCCTCGTGCGGCGTCCACGCGATCGGATGAAAAATGGCGCCTGAGTCGACCAGGCACTTTAACCATGGGCTTTGTTGCGAGGCCGCGTGCACCGGCAGCAATAGGCGTAATAGCACGTCGCGTTGGCCCGCATGGTCTTGCAGCGCGCGCCCCAGCGGCAGATGCTGGACCCGTGCCTGTGGCGACACGCCTGCCGCGTAAGTGGCAAGGAAGGCGAATGGCGCTTGCTCGTTGCTCTTGTTTTCCGCCAAGTGAAAACAAACTCGCCCTACCATGTTCCAACTGGGGTGCTTGTGCCCGAGCCACGCCAAGACGTCACCTTGCTCGGCGCTGATTTCATCGCGTACGGCCACTTGCAATTGGGTCCATAACCGTTCCAGGCGCTCGAGATCGAGGTATTCGGCGCCGATCATGGGCGGTGCGCCGGCCAACAGGCGTTCGAGTTCCAAACGGGGAGTCGGTATCTGCAAAGTAATCCATTGCTTGGCCAAATCCGGGATCGCGCACAGGCGTACCATGAACAGATGGGCGAGTGCGCGGCCGAACGCCAGTGAGGGCGGCAGGTTGCTCGCCAGCTCGCTGGCGCCCAAGTGCAAAAGACCGCTGCCGTCGCTGCGCTCGAATGCCTTGCGAATCCGGCTAATAACACCAGGCGCGAGAAGCCCGGCATCTGAGGCTGCGACGCCCAGGAAGAGCCGCCCTGTGGGCGACATGCCCAGTTCTAGAGCAAGCCCATTGGGATGTGGCGCCGGCGCCGTTACGCTGAAATTTGATTCGCTCATGGAAAGTAGTGCTTGCAACCTGCTTGTGTTTCGTGCCGCTCGGCCCGCTGTCGTGCTGAGGAAAACGTTCTGAAAAAAACCATGAATTTAACCATTCAACTTGCAACTTTTCGAGGGCGGCGCGCCCGGTTCCTATCGTTTTCTATCGTTTTCTATTGTTTCCTGCCCCTTCGCCCGCAGGGCCCGGCATCTTCCCCGTGCGGCCCCATTGAATCAACGGCGCGCCTAGCTGCAGCGCATGGGCCGCGTCTTGCAAAGCGCTGGCGGCAGCCGCATCGTCAAGCCCGTTCGCAAGAATAATGAGCTCGCTCGCCATGCTGTCCGGTTCCAAGGCGAAATCGGCCAGCAGGCCGAGCGCCGCATCTCGCGCGGCGCCGGCGGGGGTGCCGGCCCGGCCTGATAGGCACTGGATGTCAATGATGGCATTTCCGAGGCTAAATACAGCCAGAACGCCTTGCGGAGTCGTTCGGCGCAAGTTGCCATCACGGCCCAGGTGCAGCATCAAACGCAACATCTGGCGCAGTGCGCGAGGCCGCCAGCCGTCGCCGTCCAATGTGCTCGCGCGCAGAGCGAGCCGCCGCAGGTCGCTCACGATTTGCCGCGCCGCATCCGCCGCCAGCGGCACCGGATCGCGCGGCAGAAAAAAGAAACCGCTCGTGACCATCAGGGCCGCCAGCATCAGGGCGGCGGCCCCGCTGATGATTCTGACGGGACTGCCAAGCTCCGCCGGCAGTACCGCTTGGCTTGCCAGCATGAAGCACATATTGGCATCGATGCCGGCCAGCCCCGTTCTCCGTCCCGCGCGGACAAATGCGCCGATCAGGATGAAGGGCGCGATGGAGGCAATCAATTCGGGCACGGTGGCAACATGGGGCTGGATCGCGAAGCGATAGAAAATCGCCAGTAGCACGCCCCCGCTTACCCCCTTCATCATGTCCGGAGCGGCGACCTGCGGTTTGGGCATACTGCCCAGGATCATCGAAAAAATGCAGACGCCGAGCGCCATCAATTCGCCATCCGCCCAGCCCGACAAGAGCCCTATTGCCGCCGCTGCGAAGGTGACGCCAGCGGACACCAGCCCCGTGCGGCGTGCAAGTATCCACTCGTAATAGGGAGCGAGCCCAATCACCTCCCGCGCGCTTGGCGCGGTGGTGCCGGCCCCATCGAAAAAGAGTGCCGCCTCGGCGCCGATCAACTGTTCCAGCATGAATGCGAGCCGGGTATCGGCTAGGAGCGCGTGGGTAACGAGCTGCTGCAGGTCGGCATCAATTTTGGGTTGTTGGTTGGTGCGTAAGCCGTTGGCAAAATCGCTCAGCAGCTCAGGCAGTTGGTCCGCCTGGCAGTCGGCGCGCGCGCGCCGACGTTGCAACATGTTACCTTCCGCCATCAGAGCGAGTGACGCGGCAACGAATGCATTCACATGCCGGCTGCGGCGATAGCCGTCGATCGACCCGGCCGCCACCAAGCCGGCGGCGGCTTCAACTTCAGAGATCTCGGCCAGGATGCGCCGTTCCGGTGCCTGTTGCGCGCCCCGTCGTTGCAAGTCTGCCACATACGCCACAGCGTCGCCGGCGAGTGCGCGCACGCGCTCATAAAATTTAGCGCGCAGCACTTTCGGCGTGATTAGGCCCGTGCAAAAGGTGACCATGACAACGCCGATCAGCGTGCACTCGACGCGCGCCAGCGCGATCTCGAAGGAACGATCTGGCGACAACAAAGAGGGCAGCACCACCACGGCGGCCGTAATACCCGCCATCAGCGCCAGATACGCGTGCACCTTGCGCATGAGGTGGGTTAGCCCTGAACTCAATGCGATCCACAAACTCAACGCTGCGAGCACTAGAAATGGGCGCTCGCCCACCTGCAAGATACAAAACCCGACGCCGGCACCCAAGAGCGTGCCTAGCACGCGAAAGAGCGCGCGCTCGAGTAAGACGCCGCGTTGCGGCTGAGCGACTACCCAAATTGGCATGGCGGCCCAATACGCGTTGGGTATCTGCAGCACGGACGCCACCGTGAAGGCGGCAGTGGCGGCAATAAATAGGGTGAGGGCGTAGCCCACGCCCGCACGGTCAAGGCCCATCCAGCTACCGAAGGTGCGTATCATGTGCCGCCGCCGGCGGCTCGGCATGCTTGCTCTGGAATCATTTTTTGGCGGTCCTAAAATAAGACATTCTGGCCCATATAGGCAACAACTAGGCCGCAAAACGCGCCGCGCCACCTGTCATCATCCGTGGCGTTTTTTCAAACCACTCCCGATCTGCTTGCCGTTCATGCAAGGTCGAATTTCGCGGTTGGCGGGCACCGCCTACCATAGAGTAAAACTGCTGAGTGTCCGGCCCGCACTGCCTTAGCCTGGAGGTCCGACCGTTGGCCAAGCTCGCCTTCGACTGGCTTGTCGCCGGCTGGTCGATTCGCGCCTGCAACCAGCATGGAACTTCGTGGCGCCGGCGGTTCCAGCGCATTATCCTAGAACAAGAGAGCAAACGGGGCGCTATTTTTATATGCCAATCGGCTTTCCATCTTGAAATAGCAACAGTTCGCCGGCGTTCATTTTAGTCCAAACTTCGTTGTCAGTTAAGGGCACGGTTGCAATGATGGCAACCCGATCATTCTGCGTCGTCAGCTCGCTAAAATCGACGGTAATATCGTTGTCCACTAGGTGGGCTGCGCCAAAGGGGGCTTGCCTCACCACGTAATGCAAATTGGTCGAACAATGCGCGGCCAGCCATCGGCCGTTTGAAAGCATAAAATTTGCCGTGCCGCGCTGAGCTAGGTCTTGAGCTAGGTCCTCCAACGCCAAGTAGAGTTGCTCCTGGCTTGGCTCCTGGGGAAAACGCTGGCAAATCTGTTCCAATATCCAGCAGAAGACATGCTCGCTATCGGTGGCGCCCACCGGACGGTATCGATTACCGAGTAGCGCGGGTAAAGTTCCAATTTCACCATTGTGGGCAAAAATCCAATATCTGCCCCAAAGCTCCCTCATAAAAGGATGGGTGTTCGCCAAAGAAACCGAGCCGACGGTGGCCTTTCGAATGTGGGCGATCACGTTTTTCGATTTGATGGCATAGTTCCGCACCAAGGCGGCCACCGGCGAAACTGCGGAAGCTTGATAATCGAGAAATAGGCGGCATCCTTCGTTTTCGAAAAAGGCAATTCCCCAGCCATCGGCATGCTGATCGGTAATGCCACCCCTCTTGTGAAACCCCTCGAAAGAAAAACAAATATCGGTCGGAACATTGCAGTTCATCCCCAGCAACTGGCACATTTTGTTTCCTTAAAAAATAATTACTGGCATTCATCTGCAGCTTAGATATGGGGGCACTATAGGCGATTTTCAGTATGGAAGGGCCATTGTTAATTTTAACGCCGGCGCCGGTAGTGAATTCGATTTGCCCACATTGATCTGGAATCATCGGCACCAAAGGATACGAACATGCTGCGTCCCAATTCATGAAGCCGCGCGCCTCTGCTCGTTACGGGGCGGGTGCAACGCCCTGTTCCCCCGTTCGGCGGTCGCAGGCGGTGTTTCCAGGCGCAGCAACCGCATGCTTTGCGATCGGCCGCCGCGGGCAATGAATGTTGCCGAAACGAACTGCGGGCGAAATAACATCAAATTATTTCATTGCCAAAACAAGATATTTTTACTAAAGTGAAACATTCGACACGGTGTACGGCCATGCTGGACCTCATCGCCGATATTGACGGAGCCACAATGATAACCGCCTCAATGACAGACGAACTCAGTACGACTGACAACTTAGTCCTTGATCACAGGCATGATGCTACTGATTCCCTCCTTCTCGTGCAACTCGATCCGTCGACGCTCGTCGATGGTATCGCCGTTGCAAATGGCTACTTGGCCCATGAATTCTCCGCCACTGGTCAAATGAGGGAAACCTGCCCGGTATGCAAGACGGTCCACCTGAAATTGGTGTTGCGCCAAAATCATGTGAGAAAAGCGCACATGTTCTGTGAACAATGCACACGTTGTTTTGATGCACTATTTCAAGACGGCTCGCCTGCATTTGGGTAAAGATGGAATTGTCAAAGCGCGAATGTTTTAAGCCGGGCTCGTGACACTTGTAGCCGCCCGCGTTTGGCCGTTTGTTGTCTTTGTCCTCTTGTTGTCCTTGACCGACCACTGTTTTTGATGGTGCCCGTCGCTTTGCTGGTGGAGCATCTTTGTTGGGCGTGGCGCCGCTTCCACGTCTGGCCTGCCAACAGTGTCGTGATTCGCCGCAAGCCCCCATTTTTCACGGACTTCATTCGCCTGGCTCGGGCTGGCAACGCTGTGAGTAGGACCCGGCCGCTTAGCGCGGTAGGCTTTGCGTTCTGGATGTGTCATGGCCGAGCCGCCCATCTCCCCCATCAATCGAGCTTCATCTTTCAACTGACCGATTTGGCGGTAGCGACTGATTTGGCTGTAGCGGCGCGCGGGCTCGTGGTGCCAATTCATCGGCGGCGCCCGCCGTTGCACCTTCATTTAGCTTGCGCGTCCCGTCTAAAATATTTTTCTGCCATAGGCTGGGCGCCGATGCCTGTCGACTTGGTGGGCGAACTGGGCTGATCGACCCCACATCCTTTGCTGGGTAATCCCGTGTATTTTTCGTTTCTTGATCACGCTCATCGCCGTTTCCCAATTGTCCAACACACCAAATCAATGTCTTGACATTGGGATGCGCGCCCGCATTCTGCGTGCGGCAAAACGTTGGAAAAATAACCCTTCGAAATCCTGCAATTTGCCGCGCCTAGCCATGCCGGCCGCTTTAAAATAGCGCTCCGTTTTGGATCAATATTCAATCGGACCAACAGCGCGGCCCTGATCAACTATAGTTTGCCTATCTGGACATCCATTTCGCTTGCGGGAAAATCTGGTGCCTGTCAAAAAACGATGAAATCGACTTTTAAAAATAAACAACGTTGGGGAATGAAAAAATGGACTTTGTCATTGTATTAGGTGCTTTGCTGTTTCTCATGCTGGTCGCATATCGCGGCTATAGCGTTATCTTGTTTGCTCCGATAGCGGCCTTGGGCGCGGTCTTTCTAACCGATCCATCGATGGTCGCGCCCATGTTTTCCAGCGTTTTTATGGAAAAGATGGTGGGCTTCGTCAAGCTCTATTTCCCCGTTTTCTTGCTGGGTGCTGTCTTTGGTAAAGTCATCGAACTGTCTGGCTTTTCCAAGTCCATCGTGTCTAGCGTGATCGACTTAGTTGGGCGCCAGCGCGCGATGCTGTCGATCGTGATCGTCTGCGCTCTGCTGACGTACGGTGGTGTCTCATTGTTCGTGGTGGTGTTTGCGGTCTATCCATTCGCGGCAGAAATGTTCAAACAGGGCGCCATCCCGAAACGCCTGATCCCAGGTACGATCGCTCTCGGCGCCTTCACGTTCACGATGGATGCTCTGCCTGGGACACCTCAGATTCAAAACATCATTCCGACTACCTTCTTCAAAACCACCACTTGGGCTGCGCCATGGCTGGGAACCATCGGTGGCGTGTTCATCCTAATCGTGGGTTTGCTGTACTTAAACCGCTGCCGCAAACAGGCGGCCGCCGCCGGCGAAGGTTATGGTAGCAGCTTGCTAAATGAGCCGGAAGCGGTCAACATGGAAAAGTTGGTGCACCCTCTAATCGCGATCTCGCCCCTGGTCATTGTCGGCGTCATGAATAAGGTATTCACTTCCTTCATTCCTCAGTTTTACGGAAAAACCTACCCCATCACCCTAGCTGGCAGCACCAAGACGATTAACACTGATATCACTAGCCTGGTTGCAATCTGGGCGGTTGAGGCGGCATTATTGATCGGGATCTTGACGGTCTTGGCATTCGCGTTTCGCGCCGTTCGCGAAAAATTTGCCGAGGGCAGCAAAGCTGCCGTTGGTGGCGCGCTCCTGGCATCCATGAACACCGCATCCGAATATGGTTTCGGCGCCGTCATTGCCGGGTTGCCGGGCTTCATCGCGATTAGCGACGCCCTCAAAGCGATCCCCAATCCACTCATCAACGAAGCCATTTCGGTCAGCACGCTAGCTGGCGTGACGGGTTCGGCGTCGGGCGGCATGAGTATCGCTCTGGCGGCGATGGCCGATACCTTCGTTCAGAATGCCCATGCGGCCGGCATACCGCTGGAGGTATTCCACCGCGTTGCCGCCATGGCGAGCGGCGGCATGGATACCTTGCCGCATAACGGCGCGGTCATCACCTTGCTGGCAGTAACGGGCCTAACCCATCGCCAAGCTTACAAAAATATCATTGTCATCACCCTCATTAAAACCCTCGCCGTGTTCGTCATTATTGCTGTTTATTATATGACTGGCATCGTCTAAACAAGCGCTTCTCGTTAGCCAGTGCAAGCTGCGACGTGACGCCTTACGCTTTCGTCGTGCCGCTTGCCTTGTCGGGACCGACGCGGGGGGCCCGTCAATCCGATCCCAACAACGATCGCGATCGCGCCCGCAGCCCACGTAAACAAATGGGGCATCATGCCGAGCGCGGGAAAATAGCCGCCCAACGTGTTCGCCTGACGCCAAGGCAAACTGATGCGCTGTGCCAGGCGGCGTCGCCTGGGCGACGTGCGCGGGCGCCCAAAAAATTTTGCAGCGGCGATGGCAAATGGGGGGCAAGCCCGTTGGCTCATTTAAACCGATCCTCCGGTGTTGAGCGAAAACGAGCAGCCGAGACCACCGCAGCTAACAACCGGGCCGACAGTAGCATGACGGCTTATCCATCTGGAGCCGCCGCAACCGTTGGCTCGCGGCGCCTGCCAGAAAAATAGCCGCGCCGGATTAGACTCTGATAAAGTTGCACGCTTGACTACCTGAGCCCCTCGACTGCCATGACTGCTGCCCCGATTCCAGAAGATGAAGGCGAACGCCTCACCGCCCTCTACCGCTTGCTGATCCTCGACACGCCGCCGCAAGAACGCTTCGACAAGATCGTCGCTTTCGCAGCTTACGAGTTCGAGGCGCCGATCGTGTTAATTTCCCTCGTCGATCGCAACCGGCAATGGTTCAAATCCAAACTGGGCATCGCCGTTTGCGAGACCGCGCGCGACATTTCCTTCTGCGGCCATACGATCATGCACCCCGCCATCATGGTTGTTCCAGAAACCGCCGCGGACCCACGATTTTCCGATAACCCTTTGGTCACAGGGGCGCCATTCATCCGTTTCTATGCCGGCGCACCGCTGATTCTTGCGTCCGGGCATGCGGCCGGCACGCTGTGCGTCATCGACACCGTACCGCGCGAGTTCGATGATATTTCCATTGCTATCCTGTCAACCCTGCGCGACTTGGTGGTGCAAGAACTGGTCTCGACCGACGGGAGCTCCCGTGTCTAACCGCCACATTGCAAGAAAACAAATGCTCCTGTTCGAGCCCGACACGCTGTTCCGGCGCACCGTGGCAATGACCGCCCGCGCCCTCAACCTGGGTCATATTCACGAGGCCGCCAGCGTGTTGACGGCTACTCGCATGCTGAGCATGACGGCCTTTCATGGCGCCATCATCGCAGTGCGGCTCGCGCCTACCGATCCACCCGCCTATGACTTGAGCTTGCTTGATCGCGTGCGCGCGGGCAAGAGTGCCAGCCATCGAGACATGCCCATCGCAGTCATGGTCGAACAGTGCGACCTGGACTTGCTCGCCTCGTTACAGGCGCGCGCCGTCAGCCGGGTCCTACTGAAACCGTTTCGGGTGCGCGTTCTGCTTGACTCGTTCGCCGATCTTGCCCGATGCGCCGACCTGCCCGATCGCAGCGCAGGTCAAGATCGAACGACGGCGTCGGCGCCGCCAGATGGATACCATGGCGATCGAAACAGTTAAAAAATGTCAAACCTTACGTTCTATGCGGACCGCTGATCATCTTTTTGCCTACTGATCTCATCGATATTTAAAAGCCTGGTATCGGCTACTGGCAGAAGCGGCACTCCATCAGCCACTTCGTCGGCAACCCGGGCACGAAAACCCTGCCCGCCATCGTTGCAGGACAGCGAAGTGGCGCAGCGCGGGCGCAGGCGTGTCAAGTGTGCACCATCGAGCTTTCCTGATGCTGGGCCATCCTTGAGAGCCAACGGGAGCGACTGGTCCTTCCATGTTGTCGCTTCGATGGCTAAAATAAGAGCAGGATCGAGGAATCATTTAATCCAAATGCGGACGTGGCCATGGCGTTGCTCGGGGGAAAGTCGAAGCTAAGTCTGGTGAC
The DNA here is from genome assembly GCA_003133225.1 of Janthinobacterium sp. Classification (GTDB taxonomy): domain Bacteria; phylum Pseudomonadota; class Gammaproteobacteria; order Burkholderiales; family Burkholderiaceae_D; genus Janthinobacterium. Next base: position 17,183 of record PKWL01000020.1, on the reverse strand, counting down.
CGCTACCGTGCTCTTTTTACTCTTTGCGCCAGGTTTTTCGGCGTGTTCATGCTGGGGCGAGGCTCCGAGCTCTTATTCCGCGTGACGGCCGATGCCACTTTGGTGAATCGATAGGGGTTATGAGATGTTACGCAAAAAATTACGCTACCGCCCGGGCCACTCGGGTTATGTTTCGGAATTCACCGAATTCATCGATCAATTTATCGAACAAAATCCTGAGGTGGTAAAAAACCAGCGCCGCGGCTGGTACATCTTCTGGGATCACAATGTGGATCTGTCGGAATTGGAGCGGGCCAAAAAGGACAGCATTCCGCCAACGCCATATTATTACGAATAAGAGCGCTTGGAGCGAGTGCGCGGAGTTGGCCACCGCACATTTCGGGCGCGCGCTGTATCCGCCGCGCCGGCCACGACATAAACCGTCGAGCGACAAAAAGGCCCGTACATGCAAAGCACCGCAGAAACCCTTGCACGACTTGGGCCTTGTTTTTTGCTATCTTTTCGAGGCTGAACCAACCGAAGCATCGCCAACTCTAATGGGAACGTGGTCTGATAATGCGGTGCTTAAGAAGGCCTTTCGCAGTGCCGGGCTGGGTAATGTCACCGCTGAACCACATGAATTAGTGAAAATATGGGTTTTTTCGGTGGAGATTGCCATGAAAACAAAACTGTTTTTTTTAAGAATGGTGACGGTCGCATTGTCAGCCGCGAGTATGTACTCCAACGCTGCAACATTGCCCAATAAGCTATTGGGTGAACCCGTTCCGCCAACCACGGCTTCGCGCACAATCGTAATCGATTCCAGCACGAAGTATGTGCGTGTCCAGGGCGGCGAAACTGTTAAATTCGTCGTTGGTGATCGAGAATTTGCCTGGCATTTCGATGGCCCGGAAGGACCATTCGACTTAAGACAAATTGCGCCGGCCGGCGCGCTTGCTCGTAAACTGCCAGCCTATGTCAGCGCAAATCCGCTCTACACTGGTTCCTAAGCGGTAAGGATTAGGCCCGCCGACGCCATATTTTTAGGCGCGTACAGGCTGGCCACTTGACTTAGCGCCTAACGAGGGTTTAGTGGCTTAACTAAAAGCTAATTTAAAACGGTTGATTTAAAAATGCTGACGACTATCGTCGAGTCAGGCCGGCCTGCATCCTCTCCTTAGGTATCCTTAGTCGTATTTAATGCGATTGCCGAGGCGAGAAGCGCTCTGAAGGAAGTCTAAAAGCTTTGTCTTGTTGATTTTACGGCGCCAACGCACCCGCTAAGGAGGGGCGTTTCCCCTAAGTGGCCGAGGTTGAAATATACTGCATTTTTTGCTTCGGCAACGGGAAATTTGCTGGCGCGGCGCCCCTTGGCGCCGAGATCTTCTTTAGGGCCGTCCGCCGCCCACCTTTTTTCTTGGCCTCTTTTCTTGTCCAAACATCAGCGTCGTGTTCTGCGTGAGCTAAGTGAGCTACCAAGTGAGCACCAAGTGAGCACCAAGTGAGCACCAAGTGCGCTGCGGCGTACGGGCAACTGACGCCATGGGGTATTTCATTCTAAGTGTTGACATCCCCACTCGTGCATTATAGAATCGTCCTTGATGCATTATATTTCCCATGTCGGCAGGTGCACATGTACTAGAATACATGTTTTGCGCTTTCGGCAAAAACCAGCGGCAGGACGTCCTGCCTTACACTCGGGCTGAAACCGGCTAAAGGCAACATGATGGACGCAGCTAAAGCAATAACGTGGTGGAAATCGCCAAACTCGGTGGCCGCAGCGCTTGATGGGCCACTAGTTGAATTCACCATTGACGGCAAACGCGTTGCGGCCGCGGCGGGCAGTTCGGTGCTGTCGGCGGCCACGGCGGCCGGCATGTACATCCCGGCCCTGTGTGCTCATCCCGACCTTCCTCCTTCCTGCGAGCGTGGCGGTGACGGCGCCTGCGGTCTCTGCTTGGTCGAGGTGGCCGGGCAGCCGGGACCGCACCATGCCTGCTCGCTGCCAGTGGCGGCCGGCGCGGTCGTCACCAGTACCACTCCGGAAATCGAGCGCATGCGGCAAAGCAGCATGTCGAAGATCCTGGCTACCCATCCGCATGTCTGCCTGACCTGTCCCCAGCGCGATGGCTGCAGCCGCACAACTTGTTCCTACGGCAACCCGGTGGAGACACGCTGCTGCTCGATCTTCAATAGCTGTGAACTGCGCAAGGTGGCCGATTATGTCGGCATCCCAAATACCACTCCGCCCTATAAGCCGGCCCAGTTGCCGGTCGTGCGCGACGAGCCGTTCTATGACCGCGATTACAATCTGTGCATCGATTGTCGCCGCTGTCTGGTGGCGTGCAATGACGTGCGCGGCGTAGGCTGCCTTGAAATGAAGGAAACCAATGGCCGCAAGTGGGTCGGCACCATCGCGCCAACTTTGATCGAATCGGGTTGCAAATTTTGCGGCGCCTGCGTCGAAGTTTGCCCTACCGGAGCGCTGCTCGATCGCACGCTCGACGTCTCGCACAAAGAGGAAACCCAAGTTCCATGCAAGGCAACTTGCCCAGCCGGCATCGATGTGCCGCGCTACGTGCAACTGGTGGGACTGGGAAAATACAGCGAAGCGACTGCGGTGGTGCGCGAAAAACTGCCGTTCCCCGGCATCCTCGGACGCGCCTGCTTTAGCCCTTGCGAGTCGGCCTGCCGCCGCAAGCAGCTGGACGCCCCTTTGTCGATCCGCAGCCTAAAACGCGTCGCCGCTGACAACGACACCGGTTTGTGGCGCCAGCTTTCCAAACAACTGCCGCCCAGCGGGCGCAAAGCGGCCATCATCGGCGCCGGTCCTGCCGGCCTGACGGCGGCCTACTACCTGGCCAAGAAAGGCCACGCGGCGACCGTGTTCGAAGCCCTGCCAGCCGCCGGCGGCATGGTGCGCTATGGCATACCGTCTTACCGCATTCCCGTAGCTATCATCGACGAGGAAGTCGCCGAAGTCGAAAAGCTGGGCGTCGAGTTCCGCTTCGACACCCGTGTCGAGAGCATCGACGACCTGCTGCAACAAGGTTTTGAATCGATCTTCATTGGCATCGGTGCCCAAGGCGGCGACAAGTTGGGCATTCCCGGCGACGATTTGCCGAACGTCATCGACAGTCCGACCTTTCTGCGCGCCGTCGCGCAGGGCAAGGTCGGTCTGCCGGAATCGGGCATCATGGTAGGCAAGCATGTCGCGGTCATCGGCGGCGGCAATGTCGCCACCGATAACTGCCGCTCTGCGCGCCGGCTCGGCGGCGGCCAGGTGGACATGGTCTACCGTCGTACCCGCAACGAAATACCGGCCCGCGAAGACGAAATCCAGGGCTGCCTCGACGAAGGCGTGAGCCTGCGCTATCTGACTGCGCCAAAGAAAATCGAGTTAAATGCCAGCGGCACTAGCCGCCTCAAGGTGACCTACGCCAAAATGGAACTGGGCGCAGCAGATGCCAGCGGTCGTTGCCGGCCGGTAGAAGTTGCCGGCAGCGAATTCCAGGAAGATATAGATCTGGTCATCGCCGCCGTCGGCCAACACGCGCAAACCTTCGACGGTTTCGGCGTGCAAAGCGGCAAGGGCGGGCGCATCCAGGTGCGCGAGGATTCCATGCTGACCAGCCGCCCCGGCGTATTCGCCGGTGGCGACGTGGTGCTCGGGCCTGCCAGCCTGATCGAAGCGGTGGCCCAGGGGCGCAAAGCGGCCGCCGCCATGGATGCCTTCCTGGGCGGCGATGGCAACATTGAGGAAACACTGCTAGAACCCAAATGGGACACGGATCCCCATATCGGACGGGAGGACGGTTTTAATCAAAAGAAACGCTTGCACCCGATCTTCATCGCCAACGAGAAGCGCAACAACTGGAACGAGGTCGAACTCGGCTTCGATGTGGAAAGTGCCAAGGCGGAAGCCTTGCGTTGCCTTAAATGCAACTTGGCGGCCAAGCTCGAGCCCATGGTGCTGCCACCGGAAGCGTGGTTGGATTTCTTGGACAGTGCCGTGGCTACGGTGACCGAGGAGGCCGGCGTATTTCAGTTGCTCGATGCGGACAAAAATGTGTTGACGATCAAGGGCGTCGACAACATCCGCCAAGGTCTGATGGAACAGATCGGTCGCAACGCGGCGGCGAAGTATTTCATTTTTGAAGAAGCGCCCATGTATACCCAGCGGGAAAGCCAGTTCATGCAAGCCTACCTCCAGCAATACGGCAAGATGCCCGGAGGCGGGTCGGATGAGCTAGATGACTTGTTCTGAGTCGGCCATGGCCCAGGTGATCGATTTTTGGAATAGGCGGGAACCTATCGTGGCGCCCGCGCCTGACCTGAAAATGTGTTGTACGCGCTGCGGCGCCAACGTTTGGACCATCCTCACAGGCGGCCAGGTCTGCTGCGCCGATTGCGACGAGACCTGTCCGTTCCACATCAATTTTACAAGCGAAAACAAGCAATGAACGAGTTCAAAACCATCACCTGCAGCACCGCCGACGGGCTCGCTACACTGACCCTCAACAAGCCGCCTTACAACGTGCTGGACATTGAGATGATGTTGGAGATCAATGCCGCACTGGACCAGATCGTGGCCGATGGCAGCGTACGCGTATTGCAAATTACGGGCAGCGGCGAGAAGGCATTTTCGGCCGGGGTCGATGTCGCCGACCATACGGCGGACAAGGTCGAGCGCATGATCGAGGTTTTCCATGGAATTTTCAGGCGCTTGGAATTGGTGCCGGTGCCGGTGATCGCGCTGTTGAACGGCGTCGCCTTGGGCGGCGGCTGTGAACTGGCATTGGCGTGCGACATGATCGTCGCCGTCAGCCACGCCAAACTCGGTCAGCCAGAAATCAAACTGGGCGTATTCCCGCCCATAGCGGCCATCCTGTTGCCGCGCATGGTGGCCCCGGCCAAGGCCTACGAACTGCTGCTAGGCGGAGCCAATATCGACGCCTTGGAAGCGCACCGCCTTGGTCTCGTCAACCAGGTCATTATGAAGGAAGAGTTCGGCGCGGGCAGTGCCGCCTTCGTCCAGCAATTTCTCACTTTGAGCCGTTCCGCTTTGGTGTATACAAAGAAAGCAATTCGCGCGGCGGCCGGCAAACCGTTCAACGAGGCCTTGGGCGCGGCCGAGGCCATTTATCTGCAGGAACTGATGCCCACTGCCGACGCGGGCGAAGGCCTCGCGTCTTTCATGCAAAAACGTCCACCCGTCTGGCAGCACCAATAAGGTTTTTAAACCAAGGAGTTTATTTTGATACCTAACCACATCGACTGCTGGCAAATGACCGAGCCAGGCAAGTTAGTGCAAACCACAATCCCCATGCCGCAGTTGCAAGCGGGCGAAGCGCTAGTTGAGATCAAGGGTTGCGGCGTATGCCACACCGATATTTCATACTTTTACATGGGCGTGCCGACCGAGCATAAGCCCCCCCTCACGCTCGGGCACGAAATTAGCGGCGTGGTCGTGGCCGGCCCATCCGAACTGATCGGCAAGGAAGTGGTCGTGCCGGCCGTCATGCCGTGTAATAACTGCGAGATCTGTAAATCCGGACGCTCCAATCGTTGCCTGTCGCAAAAGATGCCGGGCAATTCGCTCGGTATTTATGGCGGCTTCGCCAGCCACATCCCGGTGCCGGCGGCAGACCTTTGCATCGTCGGTGAACGCGGCAGCATGCCGCTCGAACATTTGTCGGTGGTGGCCGATGCCGTGACCACGCCCTATCAGGCGGGAGTGCGCGGGCGCATCGGCCCTGGCGACCGCGTCATTGTGATAGGCGCGGCGGGCGGCGTCGGCAGCTTCATGACGCAAGTGGCGAAAGGGATGGGCGCGAGCACCGTCATTGGCATCGATCTCAACGATGAAAAACTCAAGACGATGCTCGGCTATGGCGCCGACTTCACCGTCAACCCGCGCGGCAAGAGCACGAAGGAGGTCAAGGAAGCGATCAAGGCCTACTGCAAAGAAGTAAACATTCCGTCCAACTACGGCTGGAAGATTTTCGAAGTCACCGGCGCCAAGGCCGGGCAAGAATTGGCGCTAGCCTTGCTCTCTTTCGTCGGCACCTTGGTCGTCGTCGGCTATGGCACGGATGAAACGTCTTACATGTTGTCGCGCCTAATGGCCTTCGATGCGGAACTCATTGGCACCTGGGGCTGCCCGCCGCAGGCGTATCCCAAGGTGCTCGAAATGTGCCTCGACGGACGCATCAAGCTCGACGCATTTGTCGAAACTCGGCCGATGAGCGAGATCCGCGAGGTTTTCGAAGCGGCCCACCATGGCGAGCTGAAAAAGCGCGTCATTCTCGTCCCCAATTTCAATTAAAGGAGAATCACAATGACCGATATGTCACTTAGCTGGCTGCCGCGAGAAAATAGTCTGAAGGATCATCAGCTATTCGACAATAAGCTGTTTTCCGATAGTGCCCCGGGCGTCACCTATGAAGCCCGGCCCGTGCTAGACGCCAACGGCAAGGAAGTCAACGGCTTGTACTCGGCATGGATCTGGCTCAATAATCCGACCCAATACAATTCGTACACAACGGACATGGTGAAAGCCATCATCGCCGGCTTCCAGAAAGCATCGAGCGACCGTACGGTGGTGGCGGTGGTGTTTACGGCGGTCGGCGACAAGGCGTTTTGCACGGGCGGCAACACGGCCGAATACGCGAGCTACTATAGTAAGCGTCCCAACGAATACGGCGAATACATGGACTTGTTTAACGCCATGGTCGATGCCATCCTCAACTGCAAGAAGCCGGTCATCTGCCGCGTGAATGGCATGCGCGTCGGCGGCGGCCAGGAAATCGGCATGGCATGCGATCTCACGCTGTCGTCGGACCTTGCCATCTTCGGCCAAGCGGGCCCCAAGCACGGCTCCGCTCCGGACGGCGGCTCCACCGATTTCCTGCCATGGTTCCTGTCGATGGAAGATGCGCTGTATAACTGCGTGTCGTGTGAAACCTGGAGCGCCTACAAGATGAAGGCCAAGGGAATGATCACCAAGGTCGTGCCGGTGTTGAAAAAAGACGGTAAGTTCATCCGCAATCCGCAAGTCAAAACGGCCGACTATGTGGAGGATGGCGAGATCGTGTACGGCGAGCCAGTGGCAGCCGAGGATGTGGCCAAGGCAAAAGAATTGATGGCGTCGGCCACCGTCGACTTCGAGCTGCTCGACAAGGAAGTCAATGCGCTCATTTGGAAATTTTCCAATCTGTTCCCGCATTGCCTGATGAAATCGATCGACGGTATCCGCGGCAAGAAAAAATTCTTCTGGGATCAGATGAAGCTGCCGAACCGCCATTGGCTCGCCGCCAACATGAACTTTGAAGCTTATCTCGGCTTTAACGCTTTTAGTACGAAGAAAATCACCGGCAAGGATGTGATCGACTTCATCCAGTACCGTCAAATGATGGCGCAAGGCGCGCCCATGGATGATGCGTTAGCCAGTGCCGTCTTGGGCAAACCAAAGCAGTAGCGCGCTTGAAGGGGGCGCTGAAAGCCATGCGCCGTCGCGCCTCCCGACTTTGCCCGCCTTCGACCTTGGATGCCGGGATCGGTCCACATGCATCGGATCGCCAGGTCGGGCGTGCTTCCTGCAAAACTATCATCCACGAGCCAAGGCCCAACAAGGACTTCCCATGCTATTGAACAAAAAAATTGCACTCGTCACGGGTGCGGGCCAGGGTCTGGGCGCGGCTATCGCGCACGCCTTTGCAGCGCAAGGTGCGCACGTCGCGGTGGCCGACATCAATGTCGAGGCGGCGCAAAGCGTCGCAGCTGAGATCGTGGCGGGCGGCGGCACAGCGCATGGCTTTGCCTGCGACGTGGCCAATCGCTCGCAAGTGAATGCCATGACCGCGGAGATCGCCGATCGTCTGGGAAAGATCAACATTCTGGTCAACAATGCGGGCATCATCCGCCCCGCGATGCTGCACAAAATGAGCGAGGAGAATTGGAGCGCCGTGCTCGATGTGCATCTTAGCGGCAGCTTCCATTGTCTGCAGGCGGTGGTGTTCGATATGATGGAAGCGCGTTATGGCCGCATCATCAACGTGACATCCACGGCCGGCTTGCTCGGCACCATCGGACAGATCAACTACGCCGCCGCCAAGGCGGGAATCGTCGGCATGACCATGTCGGCGGCCAAGGAACTCGGCAAGTACAACATCACGGTCAATGCGATCGCACCTGGCGCGGCCACGCCCATGACCGAAGTAATCCGCACCGATGACCGGTTTAAGGATGCCTATCTGGCCCGCCTGCCGCTCGGGCGGTGGGCGGAAGCGGGCGAAGTCGCGCCCGCTTTTGTCTTTCTTGCGTCGGACTGGGCCAGCTACGTCACCGGTCAAATCCTTGGCGTCGATGGCGGCTTGACCATACGCTAGGCGGGCGCCGCGTCTGGCCCGGGCGCCGTCTAGATTTGTCCCGGCCCGGGCCGCATTGCATCATTGCGCGGCCCAGTTGGGGCCGCCAGCTCACTTCCTGCGCCAAGGCGCAGGTCAGAAAACCCATGGGCCGCTTGCCGGCGTCGGCAACGCTAGGAGTCCAACGCCCTAGAACCCAACGCTAGCCCAACGCCCTAGAGCCCTCTAAGCACCCCGGGTGAAGCGGTCCGAGATGGCGTCCAGCATGAAGCCCCAGCCTTCCTCATGACGGCGCCCCATGGCGTCGTCCGGGACGTTAGAGTGTCGCAAGCTCACCAATGTGTGGGCGCCGGCGGGCACGAACGTTAACGTCACCAAGGACTCGGCGCCACGCGTGGCCTCGGACATCCAAGTATGTTCGATGCGCCGTGGTCGATCTAGGTCCGTAAATCGTCCATAGTGGGCCCAGTCGCGGCCCTCGAAATGAACCAAATGATAGAACAGTCCATCGACGACGGGGTGAACGATCGCGCGCGTCGCACCAAACCATGGGCTGCCGCGACTATTTGGGTCTAGCCACAGGTCAAAGAGGACGGCTGGAGTGGCCGCTATGGTGCGGGTCACCGTGAGCTCTGTCGTTTTCAGGCGGGGCATGTTCAATTTGCATCTCCTGTGCCAAGCCGAGCGTTCAATGCGCTTGAGGCCTGGGGTCGGAAGGGGGTAAAAAAAAGCCCACATGCTTGCGCGCGCGGGCAATGGGGGAGAAATCCGTTTCATTTTACGGCGCCCAGCGCAAAAGCGGTTTGCGCTGGCGCAAGAGGAGATGTTGAAAGGCCCGCCACCACGTTGCGGGCCTTTCATAAAATTGGTGCCGGTATGTTTCCCGACCGCCGGCGCCGGTAGTGCAAATTGCTTGCAAGCACTCATTTTATAAAACTTGGCAACTGGGCGTATTGACGTGGCACAAACGACGATGCCCGGCGCTGACCGCTTTGGGCCTCGATATTCCCATGACGCCGGGGCTCCTGCTAAGAGCATGGGCGACCAGTGCGCCCATCCTTAAGCTGGCAGCGAGATCGAGCAAAAGCGTAGCTCAAGCGGGCGCAAGCCGTTCACGGGCCAGCTGCGACGCGGCGGTAGATGCGCACGACGCCAAACATATTCCACAGCACCGACAGCGACGCCGCACCGAAACACAGCGCGGCCGGGTACGTGAACAGGGCCGGGAACAAGGCTGCCGCGACGCACAAAACGAGAGCGGCAAGATGCAACCTCAACTGCAGGCGCTGCGCCTTTTCAGGCAGCATCGCTTTCACATTCGGCGCTCCTGCCCTGCTCGCCTGTAGATGGAACCACGAAAGGAAGGGTACGATCTTGCACAGCATGCCACTAATAAACGACATCGCCGCGCCAAGAATCACCAAAACGCCCAGGAGCACGTCCGCCTGCGCGAAGCGAAGTACGGCAATTTCCTGTGCCGCCCAAAGCAAGGCCGCCAGCACCACGCACACCATGCCGATGCGCCAAAACTCCAAGGTCACATCGGGTAGGCGCCGACGGCGCTGGCGTTGCAAATGGAGCGTGATGGCGGCAAACAGGATATATGCGCCCGCCAGAAGGAAGATGCAGACCGGCTTCAACCACTGCCAGCTCGTCCCGCCTGCCGGCCACTGGGCGATCGACAACAGCGTTAAGAGAGCGCAGACCGTCGCCGCGAAAGAGCGCATCAGCCATCGCGGATAGGGCGGGGTGATTTGAAACATCGGCACGATTTGGTAGGCCGCGCCCGCGACCAGTAATCCCGTCCATCCAAGCAGCCCCCAAGCCGGATGCAGATCGCGTAGGGACAGGGTGGGGAGCGCGAGGCCCCAGGTCCGGCTGGCACCTAGCGCCAGGCCAAGCAGGAGCGTGACGACGAGTGCGCAGCTAGCCATCCCGAGCGCGAATACGCTTGCATTCGGGTTGGGGGTGCGCGCCAAAGCAAAGAGCGCCGCGGCGAGGAAAATCGCCAGCCCCAGCCCCAACAGGGGGATCGCCACTGCCAGCAACAAGGGCTGCGTGAACAACAGGGCGCCGGCGAACATGAGGGTCCCCAGCACGAGCGCGCCATGCACGATCGCGGCCACCATCCGCGGTCTGGGTAGGGGCGCGCCGGCCAGCACCGGCAACAGCTGGAACAGGGCGCCTATCATCACCATCGTCATGGAACCGAGCGTCAACAGGTGAACGGCTGCCAGCGTCGCCGGCGACCAGCGCGATGCGAGCAAGTTTTCGCCCTGCCACAGCATCACTGCGGCGGCTAGCAGCGCGAACGCGGGCGCGCTCAGGAAGAAACGCAGCGGCACCCAGATCGGCGGCGCCTGTTGAAAATTGAGTGCGCCAACTTGCGTCGTTGGCGTCGGGGGACTGCTCATATTCCTAGGCGCCGGCGCGCTCTAGTAAGCGGGCAGCATCGACCCCGAGCGCCTGGTCCATCATGCGATACAGCATTTGCTCTTCTTTCATGTTGTGCTGCTGCGTTAAGACCATCAAGGTTTCTGAGGCACCGAGGAAGCCGTCGCCGTCTTTGTCTCTAAGGCTATGCCCCATGTCCTCAATGAGTTTACGCATTTGCTGATGCTCGCCGCGCATCACATGAGTCGGGCCCATTTCCATTCCCGTCTTGGCGTCGAAGGCGGGGAAAAAAACATCTTCCTCCATTCCCAGGTGGCGCTCGAGGGCGCTGCGAAACGCTTGGAAATCGGATTCCGCCTGTTGCCATTTGCCCTTGGCGACGTTTTCTTCGGCAACGGCAAAGAGCATGTCGCATTCGCGATGATTATTCGTCATAAATTCACTGATGTTGTTCATATTGTCTCCCTTACTCAATCATGGCGGCAGCGATGCCGTTAAGTATGCTCGTGCTTGGCCACGGATGTGCCCGTCTTGTCTAGCTGGCCCGGCAGCGTGCCCGAGGCCGCGCGCGCCATCCAAAATATCGGTTTACCCGGATCCGAGTTCATCGATTTTGGCGGCGGCGCCTCCTCCGGATTGGCGAGCGCAGCGCTACGCGCGCGCCGGATCGCCTCGCTCAGTTTTTTCGGATCCGACTCATGTCCGCCCTCGACGATCGTGTCAAAAATTTTTTCGAACTGCAAGACACCGTTGCGGTGGGTCTCGCCGTAGCCCCTAACCAAGCGCGCGCAATCGACAATTTCCAAGGCGAGACCAATGTCTTGCACCGCGAAACCGAGGCGCTTGATGGCGCCAAGCCAACGCAAGATCAATGCTTGTTCAGTGTGGTAGCGCGACGTGTGGCGGCGCCACGCTCCTAGGGCCCCGAGGCCGCGCAACAGCAGAAATCCGTACAGAGTGCTGGTCTTTATGCGCAGCGGCACGGAAAACGACTTTCCATTTTTCACAGCCCAGCGCCGCAAGCGCTGCGCGAGGCTTTGCGGCAAGATTGCACAAACATCTTCCAGACCGGGTTTCAGGTACTCCGTCACCATCACGATATCGTGCGCTACGGCGTGGACGTCGTGGCGCACGCGCTCCATACGGCGGCTGCGCGTTTTCAGTTCGGCCACCCGGAACACATCCTCATAGCTCATCCATAGCGCCAATTGCCGTCCCGTTTCGCAGGTCAGCCGGAACCCGCTGGCGGCGCCGCCCGCTTCCCGGTCGAGCGCCAGGATGGGTTCCAAGCGATTCAGATAGAGTGTGGCGTAAGCGGCGTCCTGGTAATCGGTCAATCGCGCCACGCCAGCGTCAAGCACGTCAAAAGTGGGTGCCGGAAACTTTTGACGCACGCGCTCGACGGGCGTGGCCGCCTGCCAAGTGGGCGCGCTCGATGGCGCCGCTGCGCCACCGTCCTTGGCTTGCGCATAACCGGCCGCGAAACCGCGCAAGTTCGCTCGCCCACCTTTGCCCGTAGCGCGGATCGCCAGCTCGCAGGCGGCGCGCGGCAGCGGCAGCGCACCCGATCCGGCCAGCGCGCCAAACAACACCGCATTGATCAGGCTGCCATTTTGTTGCGCCAGCAGCGCCATGTCGAACAACTCCGCCCGCTGGGCGGCCGCGCCCACTGCCGCCAGCATCTTTTGGCTATCGGCGCGTCCGTCGCCGGGATTGACTTTTTCAGCCACCGTGTATACCCGGTGCGTGGACGCGATTACCGTGGTGCCAGCGTCAATATAGGCCCCTTGCAGCGCCCGGGCCGCCTCCGCCAACTCCGACGCGGCCACCACATCGACCGCGCCCGGAGTCGGCATCAGCGCCATTACCGGTATGCGGCCCTCGAGTTGCGCGGCTGGCACCGCATAGATTTCGACGTAGTAGGTGGTAGCGCCCGTGCGCTGCGCCGTGCCGGGGATCGAGGTGCTTTGCACGGGATAATCGCAGCGCATCGCAGCGCCAACCACCCACTCGGCCAGCATGCCGCCGCCTTCGCCACCGAGGGCGGCGATGAGGATGGTCAACGGCCGTTGTGGCAAGAGGCCTTGATTTTCAAGATTCACAATGCTCCTCGCGATGATTTGCTTTGCAAGCGTCCGATGACGGCGCGCCGCACTCGATCGAGCAGGTGCTCGATGCGGCTGCCATTGCAAATGACTTTGGCTTGGTAAAAGGACGGGCACAGCGTTGCCGCTTGCGCCACTTCGCCGCACGTGTCGCACCCGACGCAGCTGTCATTGATGGTGGTGACGGGATCTGCGCGCAGCGGATCGGGATTTTCTTTGAGGGTCAAGGAAGGACAACCCGACAGACGGATGCAGGACCGGTCGCCCGTGCATAGGTCCTCGTCGATGCCGGAGCGAAGGCGTACCGTGCGCTCTTTTGACGCCAGTTTCAAGGCGTCTTCGACGCGCACCCGGCGTTGCCGCTCAAGCTGGCATTCGCCTTCGGCGATGATGACCTTTAAGCCGTTGTACGGCGTGTCGAGCGCTTCCCGCAAGGTCGCCGTCAGATGGCCGACCTCGTAAGAACGCACGCTGCGCAACCAGCTGACGCCGACGGCGCGCAGCACGGCCTGCATGTCGATGGCGGCCGCTCCCGAGGCGCCGTTGGCCGGGGTCGAGGCTATTTGTTGCGCCCCGGTGGCAGCAGCGTAGCCGTTCTTCATGATGAGTAAGACGCCATCGTCGCCGCGGAAGACCGCGTTCGCGATGCCCGTGGTCAAACCTTGATGCCAGAAACCGCCATCGCCCATGATGCTCACGACCCGGCGCTCGAACATCGGTGCCACGCCAGCCGAGCTGGAAAGGCCAAGCCCGTAGCCGACCACGGTGCTGCCCATGCTAAACGGTGCCAGCGTGGAAAAAGTATGGCAGCCGATGTCGGCGCTGATATGGATTTTTCCGATGTCCTTTTGCAGCAGTTTTAAGGCGGAAAAAACAGGCCGCTCCGGGCAGCCCACGCAAAAGCCGGGCGGGCGTGCGGGCACCGGCTCGCTCAGTAGGCTTGGCGCCTGGTTTTGGCGGCGCGTCATGTCATCGCGCGCTCTCGACACGCGCTGGTGATCGACGCCGTCAGGCACGCACAGCTGCAGAAAGTGCGCCACCCCGTGCAGCACCGCGGCGCCCGTGTATTCGCCGGCCACGGGCAGCACTTCCTTGCCGATGAGGTAGGTGTCGTTCAAGTCGGCGCGGCGCAAAATCGCGTTGATTGCTTCTTCAATAAAGCCGGGCTGCCCCTCTTCGACGACCAAGACGGCCCGTTTGCCCGAGCAAAAACGCGTGAGCTCGTCGGCGACCAGCGGATAGGTCACATTGAGCACGTAGAGCGGGATCGGCGAGACGCCGAAGGCATCTGCCAGTCCCACTTCTTGCAAGGCGCGGATCACCGTATTGTATAAGCCGCCTTGCAAAACGATCCCAACCTCGCGCAGCTCGCCGTCGAAAAACTCGTTGAGGCGATGCTCGCGAATGAACTTGAGCGCCGCCGGCATGCGTTCTTCGACCTTGTGCTTTTCCTGCGCGTAGATGGACGGCGCGAGCGGGATCGCGCCAAAGTTAAATGCCGCTTGCTTCACATGCTGCTTGCGCGAGAATTTCGGACGCAGGTTATCCTTGCACTCGAAACTGCCATGCAAGTGACAGGCGCGTATGCGCAACTCCAGCATCACGGGGGTGTTGCTCGCTTCTGACAGCTGGAAGCCCTTTTCCACCATGTTGACGATGGTCGGCAGGTCGGGCCGCGGATCGAGCAGCCAGATCTGTGATTTCATGGCGATCGCATGGCTGCGTTCCTGGACGATCGATGCGCCTTCGCCGTAATCTTCGCCCAATATAATTAGCGCGCCGCCCTTGACGCCGGCGGAAGTAACATTGGACAAGGCGTCCGCCGCCACGTTGGTGCCGGCGATCGATTTCCAGATGACGGCACCGCGCAGTGGGTAATGGATGGAGGCGGCCAGCATGGCGGCCGCTCCCGCTTCATTTGCCGCCGCTTCAAAATGAACGCCAAGCTCGCCCAGAATATCGCTCGCGTCGCCCAGCACGTCCAGCAAATGCGACACGGGCGCGCCCTGGTAGCCGCTGATATAGCTGACACCGGATTGCAACAGCGCCTTGGCGACGGCGAGAATGCCTTCGCCATGGAAAACCTGGCCTTTACCCAGCCTTAACGCAGTGACTTCCTTTTTGAACGACCTTTCCATGGCAACACCTTTACGCTGTTTTTCACGCTCGGCCGGGAAATAAGCCGTCAATTCATTACTTGGACTTCATGCCGCGCACAAGGAACATGACATATAATGCGTGTATTAGCAAGCATTATAATGCATATGTGAAGCCAAGGAAGAGCGCCAGGGGCGGGCGCCTGTGAAGACGTGGTGGCACGGAACAATGCCTGCGCTCATATTAATACAAAGTTGGGCGCGGCGCCGGCTGGCGCTTGTTGCCAGCTCCAAAGCACCGCCGCGCTACGGCGCCTGGGTACGGGTTGGTGCGTAAGAGGCGGCGAACTGAACCATGTTGAATTGCATTATGTTGCAGTTAGATTTGAGTTTATTAAATTAAACACTAGCGTTTTTACGTGTGAAGGCCTACGATAGGCACAATAATTCATGTTGCCGTTAAGAAGGGGGCCGGGCAAGGGCCTTGCAAGGGCCTTCAAGCTGCCCCATGGCGCGATGCACTCCTTCAGACTTGCCGCGCATAAGGCGGCTAGGCGCAATGCCCAGGGCACACCGCGTGAACGGTCGAGGGCGAATGAATCGAGGCCCGCCGCCGGCAACATGACAGGAGTTGGCCGGAGTTGGAACGGCCCATTATAAAGAAGAAGAAGGAGACAGATATGCCACGCAGCACAAACAGCGCTCTTGAGCCAATTGAGCAATGCAGCAAAGACGAGCTTTCGGCCTTGCAGTTGGAGCGCATGAAATGGACTTTGCAACATGCCTACGACCATGTGCCCCATTATCGCGCCGCATTTGATGCGGCAGGAGTCCATCCGCACGACTTAAAGACGCTCGCCGACCTCGCTAAATTTCCCTTCACGGGCAAGAAAGATTTGCGCGACAATTACCCGTTCGGCATGTTCGCGGTGCCGCGCGAGCAAGTGATGCGCATTCACGCCTCGAGTGGCACCACGGGCCAGCCGACCGTAGTCGGGTATACCAAGAACGATATTGAGACTTGGGCCACGGTGGTGGCGCGCTCGATTCGCGCCGCTGGCGGCCGTGCTGGCGACTTGATCCATATTTCCTACGGTTACGGCTTGTTCACGGGCGGCTTGGGCGCGCATTATGGCGCAGAAAAACTCGGTTGTACGGTGATTCCGATGTCGGGCGGGCAGACGGGAAAGCAGGTGCAGCTGATCCACGACTTCAAGCCCGATATCATCATGGTGACGCCGTCCTACATGCTCAACATCATTGAAGAATTTTCGCGCCAGGGGCTCGATGCGGCCCGCAGCTCGCTCAAGATCGGCATTTTCGGCGCCGAGCCGTGGACCGAGGCGATGCGCGCCGAGATCGAGGTGCGCGCCGGCATCGATGCGCTCGACCTGTATGGCTTGTCGGAAGTGATGGGGCCCGGAGTGGCGGGCGAGTGCATCGAAAGTAAAGATGGCCCCGTCATCTGGGAAGACCATTTTTATCCGGAAATCATCGACCCTGACACGGGCGAAGTATTGCCCGATGGCGCCGAAGGCGAACTGGTGTTTACCTCCTTGACCAAGGAAGCGCTGCCAATCATCCGCTACCGCACGCGTGATTTGACCCGATTGCTCGCGCCCACCTCACGCTCGATGCGCCGCATCGGCAAAATCACGGGCCGCTCTGACGACATGCTCATCATCCGCGGCGTCAACGTGTTCCCGTCGCAAGTGGAGGAAGTGATCTTGAAGCATCCCCAGCTGGCGCCGCAGTACCAGTTGGTAGTCTCGCGTGAGAGCCATCTCGACAAGCTCGACGTCATCGTCGAACTGCGCCCCGAAGTGAGCGGCAGGCTGTCCGAACTGGAGATGGATGCGGTCGGCATGGCCTTGCAACACCATATCAAGGCATCGATCGGGGTCACCACCAAGGTGCGCATCTTGGATGCCAACAGCATCGAGCGCACCTTGGTTGGCAAAGCCAAGCGCGTCATCGACAAGCGCCCGCGGCTGGGCCAGGAGTTGGTCGCGTCCTTGTGAGCGCGCCCCCACTAAAGGACATGACCCATGAATGATGCCTTTATCTGCGCTGCGCTGCGTACTCCGTTCGGGCGCTACGGCGGGGCCTTGGCCGCAGTCCGGACCGACGACCTGGGCGCGCTCCCGATCCGAGCCCTGCTCTTGCGCTATCCGGACCTCGACTGGGGCGCTGTCGATGACGTGATTTACGGCTGCGCCAACCAGGCCGGCGAGGACAAC
>PKWL01000090.1 GCA_003133225.1 Janthinobacterium sp. | reverse complement strand
AAGGTAATTGTCGCCAACCAGTCAGTTCAGCCCTGCTGGCCTTCGACCACCCCGCCCGCCATGCGCTTGTCCCCAATCTTGTGCCCCAGCGTGACCTGATGAATGCCATCTCGCTAAATTCCGCCACCTACAACGGAGCAGCGCTGGTAGGCCCGGCCATCGCCGGGGCGCTGCTGGCACCGCTCGGCGCGGGGAGCTTGTTTTTTCTGAATGCTGTGAGCTACCTGGCAGTGATCTTTGCCCTGGCTGCCATGCGTAACGTCCAGGTGCACGGCAGTGGAAGGCAACATGCCTCGTTGAGCAAGTCCATGCTGACGGGGCTTTCGTACGCCTGGAAAAACCGGCTTATCCTGACGCTGCTTGGCCTTTCGGCATTGGCCGCAATCTTTGGACGCTCCTACCTAAACCTTTTACCCATTTTCGCGCGTGATATCTGGAATGGAGGTCCGACAGGGTATGGTATTTTGCTGTCTGCATCGGGCGCCGGCGCGCTGGTCGGCGCTTTTGGGCTGGCTTCCATCCGCCGCGTAAAACACCAGGGTGCCATCCTTATCTCCAGCGGGTTGCTATTCAGCCTGACTGTCATCCTGTTTGCGCTCAGCCCTTATTTCTGGTTGGGTGTCAGCCTGCTTTTCATCGGCGCTATCGCGGTGACCGTATTTGGCACCATAATTTCCACCTTCATCCAGATGGCGGTTCCAAACGAGCTGCGCGGGCGCGTAATGAGCCTGTATGCCATCACCCTGATCGGCCTGCCCTCCCTGGGCGCGATGGGTATCGGCAGCACCGCTGAACTGCTCGGCGGCCTATCGGGCGCGCCGCACGCCGTGCTGATTGGCGGAGCGATTGTGGGAGTGATGCTGATTATCGCGACACCCCTGTTCTGGAAGCGCGACATAGGACAACCGAAGCAGTCAGCTTGACCTCCGTATCAGTTTTAAGGCTAAGGTGAATAAGTGGAGCCAAAACGTTAGCATGATCGCACAGCAACGAAGTTTTGCGAAGTCGCGTTGAAATTGGTTCTGTTTTGCAGTCCCACAGGCCAGTTTTTTGGGGTCATCGCCCCGATTTTTCGCCTCATGGACGCACCTGTGCCATCAGCCTTTGGCGAGCGAGGTAAATGTTGTCCAGCGCCAATGCAGTGAATGCCCGTGTGGCGTTCTTGTGCAGGCCACGATAGCGCACCTTGCCAAATTCCCATAGGCGTTTGACCACGCCAAAAACATGCTCAACGCGGGAACGGATTCTTGACTTGTTGCGGTTTTTCGCACGCACCGCCTCGTCAACGATCCCGGCGTAGCGCGTACGCTGGTTGGTGAAGTCTTTTGCGCTGGGTGCCTTGCTGGCAATCAGATCCTTCTGACTGGCATAGGCCGAGTCACCGTAGACGCGCTGCTCGTTAACCGGCCAAGGTAATTGGCGCCAACCACACGGCCTCGGTGTCCTCTGGGAGGCTGCGCGCAGGGCCTGTCCTGGACGAGATCCAGGAGTCAAAAGCCGACGTCGGGATAGACTTTGGTTTGTTTCCCTCTTCGAAATCGGATCAATAGCCACGTTATCGAATCTGCTGTATTCCGGCCACCAGAGGCGTTTCAGATGCCAGTGTGTGGGCGCGACCAACCTGCGACTAAACCCGAATAACCGATCACGCCGCGATTATGATTCGCAACTTTCTCCATGACTGAAATCGATACGTCTGGGCTAAGTAAGTATTCGCTTACTCACTTGCAGGCTGGTTTTGCGAATGTACTTGGTTAGCCTACTTGCCATCGTGACATCTCCTTTTTGCAGAACATCCTGCATTGAAGTGGTCGCCGTTGCCAAAGCTTTCGGCACCTTCCTGGCAACGTCCTGTCCGACCTGAAGAACAAATTTTGGCCTGAAATTGAGGATCTCGGCCATGTGCACGATGTTGCCCCTTTTAATCTCCCCGGGCATCGTCGTGCCACCAATGTCAAAAGCAAAGCTTTGCGACAGTCCGGGGTAGATCCGGGTACACATCAAATCGTAGAACGGGGTCAGTCGAACTCCTCCCAGGCGAACTGTAGATGGAGAGGTTCTTGGCGTGGCTGTCGTTGTTGCCGACAAAGATGTTGAAAAATACCCACCCCAGCAGCTGCTTCAAGTCGGCCGCCGGCACCATGGAATATTTCCGAATCAGGTCCGCGCAGTCTTTCAGGTTCGGGCCACCTTCGGCTTCGTATTTCTTCTCAGACGCCAGGGAGCTGAGTTGGCACAGGTCGTATTGCATGATGCGCCCTACCCCACCCTCCTTGCGCGCGTAGCGGTCAAACCGCGTCACAACACACGACCAGGTGATGGGTTCGTAGAACACGCTTGCAACGTTGAGACCACACTCGGCGGCTGTCTTCATGACAAGCATTTCATTTACCGCCGAGGCCCAGACACCATCAATTCGCTTGATGTCCGGCTTGACAATATGCGTTGAGGGACTGGTACCCTGCCCCAGCCTTGGAATTCCATCAGCAAATACTGCCAGAGAGATCTTGTCCTGGGCTCCGGCCAGTGATATCCGGGTTCCCTTATTCTTGAGGTTGATGGCCACTGCGGCTTTTGACTTCAGCTCGGTCGCCAGTTCCTGCCAACTGGTCAGCTGGTAGCTTTGTGGCTGCGGCTGATGTCCGGCAGGCAAGAGGATAAATCCACCAGCCGTATCGCCTGCAACGGAGTGAAGAAGGCCAAACAGCGTGCTGGCCTTGCGCGCTGCAAAAAGATAACTTCGCAACGCCCCTTCCGGCAACAGGTTTTCGAAAAAGGCGGTGACGCTGTCGGCGTCGGTTCTTCCTGACGCCATGATAATGTTGGCTATTTGAATGGCCTTGTGCGCCAGCCACTCTGGCGCATATTCAAACGAGAGTGGATTCGTGTCATACACACGACCAACCAAATCAGTCTCAAAATAAACGTCCAGAGTTTTTGCAGATTCCGAAATCACGCGGCGCCCCCAGACTTGGGTTGAATCACGACTTCGAGTCCTAGCAAATCGAGAACATCGAGCGTCTTCTGTAACTGCAATGTGGGTTTGCCGCGTTCGAGGTCAACCATAAACCGGTTGCCGGTGTTGCCCAGGCCAGCTACATCTCCCTGTTTGAGACCGAGCATTTGCCGCTGCTTGCGTGCGACCTCCCCCAACTCGGCGGCGCAGCGTATTACGTGCCTCAACGCTGTCTTATTCCCGCTCGGTAATTTGTTGGGTAATTTATCCATGAATCGTCCTTAGTGTTCCCGATCGGGAATGTAGAGGATATTTTGGTCCTGTCTACCAAAATATTACCGATCGGTAATCAACAAAGAATCACCGGGAACTTGGTTCTAGACCATGACAGGTCGGCGCCCTCGATGGGAATGGCAACACCGGTCTCAGACTGGCGACGCTGAGCCCTTGTGTCGAAGGCGAGGGACGGCGTCAACCCTTAGCTTTCCACAAAGCTGCCGCCCAGTTGGCGGTGGCCACCATTGCAGAGGCGGTCACCGGACCAACTCCCACAAGCTCTTTGGCAACCTTGGCCTGCGCATCATCCTTGATATACGCATTGATACGTTCATCGCACCATTCGATACGCTTATCGAGATCTTTCCATTGGTCATAGCCCTCTTGAACAACCAGTCGCGTCAAACCGGAAAGATCATTGCTGGCATTCTCCAACATATCGGTCAACATCTCACGCAATTTCTCCGGGTTTTTAGAAACTACCAGGCCGAACTCAGTCAGCATGCCCCGGATGCGATTGATGCTCGCTGTGCGTTCTTCTTTCAACCCCTCGCGCAAACTGTGCACGCACAATATGCCTTTCTGAACCGTGGTTTTGATCGATACAAAGCGCATGTTTGGTCTGGACGCCGCTTCGCAAACGGCAGCCGCATCATTGGCGTCATTCTTGCCACTTTTTCCCTGCAGTCGATAGGGTGCAACAAGGTGTGCCGCGATGATTTTTACGCTCAACCCAAAAGCAATGAGTTTGCGGGCCCAATGGTGGGAACCACCACACGCCTCCATCGCCACTAGGCAGCCTGCCGGTAGCTGTTCGCACCACGAAAGAAACTTTTCTCGACTCAGCTGCCGGTTGGTGACGAGTTTGCCAGCAGCGTCAACGGCGTTTACCTGAATTGCATATTTTGCCGAATCCACTCCTACTCGTGTAATCTCGCTCATGGGACTTCCCCTTTCAAAGGTTATAGATTGACTTCCACTGATGTAGCCCCCGAAAAACGGACTCCATAGCAATGCACAAGAAACTTTGGCCCGTTACGCTGAGCTGCGAGGAGCTGGAGGTCAGCGCCAGCGGCTACTTCGAGCACTGGCGGCGCAAAGATAGCGCTAAGCCCAGCAAGCCAGGGTGAACAAACGCATCAGCGACGAGGCCCTGCTGGTACACATCAAGGCCATTCACGCCGAAGTCAAGCAGGAATACGGTTGGCCAAAAAGGTGGAAAGAACTGGTGGCCCGAGGTATCCGGGTCGGTAAAGAGCGAGTCAGAAAGCTCATGCAGCGTCACGGCATCAAGGCCAGGGGCAAGAGAAAGTTTGTTGTCACCACCGACAGCAAACACAATCTCCCCATTGCGCCGAACTTGCTGGAGCGCAACTTTACACCCGAGGCACCGAACCAGGTATGGACCAGTGACATCACCTACATTGCCACCGATGAAGGCTGGTTGTATCTGACCGGCGTAATCGACCTATTCAGCCCAGGTGGTGGGCTGGAGCATGAGGGACAACATGCAGACCAATGCTGTGACCGATGCCTTGCGTATGGCATGGTTCAGACGCCGTCCGGCACCTGGACTGATCTTCCATTCAGACCGTGGCAGCCAGTATTGCAGCCATGAGTTTCAAAGCGAGCTCAAAGGCTTTGAGATGAAATCATCCATGAGCCGCAAAGGCAACTGCTGGGACAACGCACCCACTGAAAGCCTGTGGGGACGACTGAAAGTTGGCAGGTTGTATGGCAGAAGATTTGCTACCCGGCTCGAGGCCATGGACGAAGTGATCGACTGGTTGACTTTCTACAACCACAAGAGATTGCACTCGACGCTGGGCTATATCAGCCCGATGACATTTGAACAACGCTGGACAGCGGCCCAGCAGCAAGACAGGAAGTCCGCATAATTGGTGGTTTAAGGAGTCCGAAAAACAGGGGCAACATCATGCCAACGTTTTGGCTTCACTTATTCACCTTAGCCTTAAGATCAGCTCATGGCCATCAGCGTTTTTGATCTCTTCAAAATTGGTATCGGACCGAGCAGTTCGCACACGGTGGGGCCGATGCGCGCGGCGCGTCTGTTTGCGCAAGCGCTCGAACGCGATGGTTTTCTCACTGCCACCGCTGCCGTGACCTGCGAGCTGTACGGCTCGCTCGGTGCCACCGGCAAGGGCCACGGTTCGGATGTGGCCGTGATGCTGGGCCTCATGGACTATGCACCCGACACGGTCGATGTGGCGGCGGTGGCCGGGCTGATCAAGGATGTACGTGCCCATCAGGCGCTCGCGTTGCTGGGACGTCAATGCATTGTGTTCAAGGAAAAGGAGCACTTGCTGATGTACCGCCGCGAAGCCCTGGCCGAGCACCCCAACGGCATGAAATTCAGCGCTCACGATGCCTCTGGCAAACTGCTCAAGCAAGCCAAATACCTCAGTGTCGGCGGCGGCTTTGTCGTGACCGCCGGCAGCTCCAACGAGGCGGTTCTGAGCGAATACCAAAAAGTGCCCTATCCCTTTACCTCGGGCGACGCGCTGCTCGCCATTTGCCAACAGCAGCAGTTGAGCATCAGCGCCGTGATGTGGGCCAACGAGCGCACCTGGCGCAGCGAGGATGAAATTCGCGCCGGACTGCACAACATCTGGCGCGTCATGCGCGAATGCGTGCAGCGTGGTCTGAGCACTGAGGGCATCCTGCCGGGGCCGTTCAAGGTGCAGCGCCGCGCGCCGCTGCTGGCGGCGCAACTGCGCGCACGCGCCGAGCAGGCACTGGCCGACCCGCTGTCGGTGCTGGACTGGGTCAATGTCTATGCCTTTGCCGTGAACGAAGAAAATGCGGCCGGCGGCCGGGTCGTGACAGCGCCCACCAACGGCGCGGCCGGCGTCATTGCGGCGGTGTTGCACTATTGTGACCGCTTTGTGTTGAACCATAACGGTCGCGCCCAACGCGAAGAGACACAAGACGCCGTTAACGATTTTCTAATGAGCGCCGCCGCCGTCGGCATTTTGTACAAGCGCAATGCTTCCATCAGCGGCGCCGAAGTCGGCTGCCAGGGCGAGGTCGGCGTGGCCTGTTCGATGGCGGCAGCCGGTCTGGCGGCGGTGCTGGGTGGTAGCCCGGAGCAGATCGAGAACGCCGCCGAAATCGGCATGGAGCACAACCTGGGGTTGACCTGCGACCCGGTTGGTGGCTTGGTGCAGATTCCCTGCATTGAGCGCAATGCCATGGGTGCCGTCAAAGCCATCAACGCCGCCCGCATGGCGCTGGCAGGCAACGGTAATCATGTGGTCTCGCTCGACAAAGTCATCAAGACCATGCGTGATACCGGTGCTGATATGAAAACCAAATACAAGGAGACCTCGCGTGGCGGGCTGGCGGTCAACATTGTCGAATGTTGAAACTTGGGGCTCGTCAAGTAATAAGTTGTGCATTTGGCCGTCGGATTTGGGATGCAGAGCTAGGCGAAAAACTCGACGTTTGGCTCTGCCAAACTAGAGATTTTTAACGACGCAATGCGCCCAAAGCTGACGAGCGAAATGTGCACGTTATTGCTTGAAGAGCCCTTATACCGGCCACACCACTCCGTTCTCGTTCAAGATCGCATCGAGCGGGATGTCATGCGCTTCGGGCTCGAAGTCGGGCAAAAAACCTGGTGCAAAACTCAAGCCAACGGTGGTCGGGTGCGGCGTTAGCGTACTGAGCAGGCGGTCGTAAAACCCGCCTCCGTAGCCAAGCCGATAACCGCCTGCGGCATAACCCACGCAGGCAACAAACAGCAGTGTCGGCACGATCACTTCCGTGTCTTTCGGTTTTGGAATGCCGTAAGCATCCTCTTCCATCGGGCAGCCCGGGTACCAGGAATGGAAAGTCATGGTCTTGTGGACCTTGTCCACCACCGGTAGCCCGATGGTGCGTGGCTGCGGTTGCTCGATCAGCTCGCCGTCTTCTTTCCAGCGGTGCAGCGCGGGCAACGGATCAAATTCACCTTTGATCGGCCAGTAAGCCCCCACCACAACATCGGAGCGGCCAACCAGCCAGATGCGCATCACCTGCTGCAAAAGATCAGCGCGCTGTAGTCGATCCGGTAGATTCAAACGTTGTTCAATCAACACTTGACGCAAGGCCTTTTTTTCAATCGTCATTTTATTTTTCAAACTGTCCATAATGTTCCCATGCGCTTAAGTTCCATTTTGACATCGATTGCGCTGCTGATTCCACTCAGCCTGCTGCCACATGCATCGGCGCAGCCGCAGTCTGGTGCTGTCACCCCCGCCTTGGCGGACGCCACCATCCTGGAGATGAACCAGGCTTTTAAACAAGGCAACACCCGACGTTTGAGCGACCTGCTGCCCCAGGCACGCGGTCACGTGCTTGAGCCCTGGGCGGCTTACTGGGAGTTGCGCGCCCGGCTCACACTGGCAAGTCCAGGCGAAATAGAAGAATTTCTGACGCATTACGCTGGCACTTACCAGGAGGATCGTTTGCGTAACGATTGGTTGCTACTGCTTGGTCAACGCCAGGAATGGGGCAGCTTCATGGCCGAGTACCCCAATTTCCGCATGAACGATGACCGCTCGGTGCGTTGCTACGCCTTGTTGACTGAATTCAATTCAGGCAAGCTCGATGTTGCAACCGAGGTGCAGGCCTTGTGGCTGGCGCAACGAGAGGCCGATGATGGCTGCGCCGCAGCGGCCGAACAGCAAATCAAGGCCGGCAAGCTCAATCCCGAAAGCGCATGGCTGCGCGCACGGCTCGGCATGGAAAACGATCACCTGCGCGTTGCCACCCAGGCGGTGGGTTTGCTCAATGCGCAATGGGCCAATACAGTGAGCGCCATCTACGCCAAGCCCAGGCAATACCTTGAGGGCAAGCTGTTCGCGCTGCGACCGCGCACCAAAGAACTGGTCACGCTGGCATTGATCCGGCTGGCCGCGAGCGACCCCGACGCCGCTGCCATCGAGAGCAACAAACTCCGCTGGAAAACCCAGCTCACGCCGGAAGAGCGCAGTTGGGTCTGGGGTGTGATCGGAAAACGCGCTGCCATGCGCCTGTCGGATCGCGCGTTCGCCTATTTTTCTCATGGCGAGAACAAATTCATGTACGACGATCAACTGGCCTGGAAGGTTCGCGCTGCGTTGCGTGCCGACAACTGGGCACAGGTGTCAAGCACCATCGCCGCCATGAGCGACGGTCAACGCAAAGACGTCACTTGGATTTATTGGCAGGCCCGTGCCCTTCTTAAATTGGCAAAAAACGACGCTGACCGTACCCAAGCCAAGCGCCTGCTGACCAGCATTGCTGGCATCAGTGGTTTTTATCCCCAGTTGGCAACCGAAGAACTGGGTCAACGCATCTCTGTGCCAGAACGCCCCACTGACTTGACAGCCGAAGAAAAAGACGCTGTCCGCTTGAACCCGGGTCTCAAACGCGCGCTCTACGCGATTCAAATCGGCTTGCGCAGCGAAGGGGTACGCGAGTGGAACTACAGCACCAATCTGCACATTCGTGGCGGCATGAATGATCGTGAGTTGCTCGCCGCTGCCGATCTGGCCTGCCAGCATGAGGTCTGGGATCGCTGCATCAACACCAGCGAGCGCACCAAAGGGGTGATCGATTTTGCCCAGCGCTTTCCGCTGCCACATAAAGATGCAGTGCTGCAACGCGCTGCGCAGATCGGCCTTGACCCGGCTTATGTCTATGGCCTGATCCGTCAGGAAAGCCGCTTTGTGATGGACTCGCGCTCCAGCGTGGGTGCCGCAGGGCTGATGCAAATCATGCCAGCCACGGCGCGCTGGACTGCCAAAAAAATGGGTATTGCCAACTTCAAACCGCAGCAGCTCGGTGACCGTGACACCAACATTGCCATCGGTACGGGCTACCTCAAGCTGCTACTGGACAATTTCGAAGGCTCCCTGGCACTGGTTGCCGCCGCTTACAACGCCGGCCCCAGTCGCCCACGCAGTTGGCGTGGTCAAAACGATGCCCCGGCGCTGGACGCTGCCATCTGGATTGAGAACGTACCGTTTTCCGAGACCCGTGATTACGTCAAAAAAGTACTCTCCAACACCACCAGCTACGCGGCGTTGCTTTCCGGTCAGCCGCAGTCGCTCAAAAGCCGACTCGGGATGGTCGGGCCGCGCAGCGTAGGCGCTGCTGATGTGATCAGCGACTTGCCGTGAACCCGGTTGAAGGTAGCACTACAACTTTGGGTGCCGGGAAAACACGCAATGCGCTAGCATTGGCGTTTTGGAGACCCTGATGCTCAAGCTCTACATTGGCAACAAAAATTACTCAAGCTGGTCGATGCGACCTTGGGTGCTGCTCAAGCAAGCGGGTATTCCCTTTCAAGAAGTCATAGTGCGCTTTGACTCGTTTGCAGCCGACTCCAGCTTCAAGAAAACCATCAACACCTTAACGCCCACGGGCAAGGTGCCGGTGCTGGTGGACGGCGAACTGGTGGTGTGGGATACGTTGGCTATCGCCGAATATGTGGCCGAACAGTACCCCGATCAACACCTGTGGCCTCTTGACCGCGCGGCGCGTGCCCGCGCGCGCAGTGTCTGCGCCGAAATGCACAGTGGATTCATTGGCTTGCGCAGCCACTGTGCCATGAACATCGAAGCCTCCTTGGCCGACGCCGGCACCCTGATCTGGCGTGACCAGGCAGCAGTGCGAACTGATGTGGCGCGACTGGTGACGATGTGGCAAGAGCTACTCAACCAGCATGGCGGGCCGCTGCTGTTTGGTCATTTCACCATTGCGGATGCCTACTTCGCGCCAATCTGCACGCGCCTGAAAACTTACGCGCTACCGCTGCCGCCAGCCATTGCGGCCTACGTGGCACGGCTGTGCGCCTTGCCGGGGGTCAAGTCCTGGATTGACGGGGCGCTGGCAGAGCAGGACTTTCTCGTTTTTGAAGAGCCTTACCGCCTCAAGCGCTGACATGCAAATCTACCTGGTTGGTGGCGCGGTGCGGGATGCCTTGCTGGGGCTGGCGGTAAAAGACCGCGACTGGGTGATGGTAGGTGCAACGCCCGAGGCTCTGGTCAAACACGGCTTTATGCCAGTGGGCAAAGACTTCCCCGTGTTCCTGCATCCGCTGACGCACGAGGAGTATGCGCTGGCCCGCACCGAGCGCAAAACCGCACCGGGCTACCACGGTTTTACCTTTCACGCGGCGCCGGAAGTGACGCTTGAACAAGACCTTTCACGGCGCGACCTGACCATCAACGCCATGGCAGTGTTGGCCGACTACAGCCATGCTGCGGGTGTTATCACCGCAACGCTCGTCCCTGATCCCAAAACCTGGCAAGCGCAAGGCCTGCTGGTTGACCCGTTCGACGGTCAACGCGACATCGCCAACAAAGTGTTGCGTCACGTCAGCGCCGCTTTCTCAGAAGACCCGGTGCGCGTCCTGCGTGTGGCACGTCTGGCAGCGCGCTTTGCCGATTTCAGTGTGGCACCTGAAACCATGGCGCTCATGCGTGCCATGGTGCAGTCCGGTGAAGTTGACCACCTGGTGGCCGAGCGCGTCTGGCAGGAGTTGACCAAAGGTCTGATGCAAGCCACACCCTCGCGCATGTTCGAAGTACTGCGAGACGGTGGTGCGCTAGAGCGTCTGTTACCCGGAATGCAATTGGGGTCGGATTTCAATTCAATTCTGCGCGTGCTTGACATCTGTGCCCACTTGCAGGCGCCACTGCCGGTGCGGCTGGCTTGTCTACTGCAAAAAGAATTGGAATCTGCCCCCCATTATCTGACTCGGCTGCGCTTGCCAACCGACTGCCGCGAACTGGTGCAGGTGTTGGCGCGTGAGCGTCGCAATATTGAACACAGCGGCGAGTTGGATGCAGCGCAGTTGGTGCAACTGCTGGAACGCTGCGATGCCTTGCGCAAGCCGCAGCGCTTTGCACAGCTTTTGCAGGCCTGTGAATGTCTGACGCAAACCGGGTCATCCTACCCAGTCGCCCGGCGCTTGCTGGCCGTCTTGTCAGCAGCCCAAAATATCCCCACTCATTCAATCGCGGCAGCGGCCATCGAGGCTGGCACCAGCGGCGAAAAGATCGGTGAATTGATTCGTCTGGCCCGGGTCGAGGCAGTCAAGACCGCCCAGGAGTTCGCTGCTTCTCGTTGCTTCGTGTAAAACTGCTTCATTCTTGTCGGCCCCATTAGAATTGCCCAACCAAGGGAAATAATATGGCCAGAAAACCCGCATTAAGCCTAGTTTCAACCTCGTCGGGCGATGTGGTAGATGGCCTGTCTCGTTCCTCACTTCTTTATAACCTGTTGCGTCAGGATTTGCTGCACGGCGTGTTCTCGTCAGGTGACAAATTGGCTGTGATGGCACTGAGCACCCGCTACACCATGGGGGCCAGTTCGGTTCGCGAGGCCCTCAGTCGTCTTTCTTCCGAGGGCTTGGTGGAGCGCATTGACCAGCGGGGGTTTCGCGTGGCCAGCCTTGACTGGGCGGAACTTCCGATACTTCTGGAGACCCGCTGTCAGGTCGAAAGCTTGGCCCTGCGCGATTCGATCAGTCACCGCACTTCTGCGTGGGAGGACCACTTGGTCTTGCTGGTGTATCGCCTGTCAAAGGCACCGCGTTCGCTGGCTGCCGACAAATATGTCATGAATCAGACATGGGAGGATTTGCACTTGCAGTTTCATCAGGCTTTGATCGCCAACTGCGCCTCGCGTTGGTTGCGCCAGTTTTGTGCCTCGCTGACTGATGAGGCCTACCGATTTCGGCAGTTGGCCGCGTCACAGAACTATGCCCGGCGCGATGAAACTGAACATATTGCAATATTCGAGGCCTGCATTGACGGGCGGACTGAAGACGCGGTGACACTTTTGCAGACGCATTACCGCAAGACTACTGCTCTAACCCAGGCCGCCAAAGCCGCGGTAACTTGATAGGCAAGTTGTTTGCGATGTCGTTTCATCGCTACAAATATAGGGTAAACCCGGTACTGTTCAAGTAGAAAAGAAATTACCATGTCGGTACTGATTTAATCGATATTATCAACATCATCTGCTTTTAATCATTTTTTTTATATCAGTAAACAACTCATACTTTTGCCTCTACAGTGGAGCAGAGTGGCGGTGCCTCAATGAAATCAACTCCAAAGTAATATTAAATGAACATTTCAAAACCCGAATTTGTCGTCGCACCAATGCCTGTTGTTTCAGTGGCCGTCCGAGGCTCTGTCGAGCGCTATCCGGTGCACCGAATCTACTGTGTCGGCAGAAACTATGCAGAGCACACTCTCGAGATGGGCCATGATCCGGTTCGCGAATTGCCCTTCTTCTTCCAAAAGAACCCGGACAATCTGGTGCTTGACAACGGTGACTTCGCGTATCCGCCGATGAGCAGCAATGTTCACCATGAAGTTGAGCTGGTCATTGCCCTCGGCCGGGGTGGCTCCGACATCCCGGTCGCAACAGCGCTCGACCACGTCTATGGCTACGCGCTAGGTCTGGACATGACACGCCGCGACCTGCAAAATGAAGCCAAGAAAACAGGCCGCCCGTGGGAGCTCGGCAAGGCTTTCGAGCATTCGGCACCGATGACAGATATCGTCCCGGTTGCGCAGTCGGGCCACCTGGCCAAGGGCCCCATCTGGCTGAAGGTCAACGGCGAAGTCAAGCAAAAAGGCGATCTCAGTCAACTCATCTGGAATGTGCCAGAAATCATTGCCCATCTGTCAAACATATTCGAGTTGCAGGCTGGCGATTTGATCATGACGGGAACACCTGCCGGGGTCGGCGCGGTCAAGCGTGGTGATGTCATGGAAAGCTTCTGTGAAGGAATTGGCTCACTTCGGACACAGGTCGTTTGAAGTAGCGCCCTCCCCGGCTTGCCGCCCATAGTGTCAGCTCACTCCTTGTGAGCAAACCCAAAGACAACGCCCGCTGCTGCGGGCGTTGTCTTTGGTGCGCTGAGCTAATTCTCAGCGCCGGGAAGCTTCTACTTGCTACCCCAGGGTTTGATGGCGGCCTTGAGCTTTTGGTAGCCATCGAGGTAACGGGGCCGCTTGTCGCCATAAATCTTGTCAAAGATCTCAAGCTGCGCGTCCAACCAGAGGGCGAGTTCGGTATTGCCCGGATTAGCCGCCTTGTAGGCATCGTTGATCAGGACAAAGTGAATGCGCGGATCGTAGGGCTGCTTCTCGCCGCCAACGGTCTCATCCCCGTCGAGCAGGCGCAGCAACATCGCGTCAGCTGACCCCAGGGTTTGCTCATAAATCGGCTCGCCCACCATGCGGTACATGACGCTGGTCATGTCCTTGCCGCCCTTCATGGTAAAGCCCATGTCGGCCCAGACCTTGTTCATGTCCTGACCGGGTTTGACTTGATTCATGACCATCTGGCCCCAGGCGCGCAACACATCGGGCGCGTCGGCCATCAGGTCGGTGAGCCGGTCGCCGTCAAGATCGGTGGCGAAAATAACAACCTTGCGCTGGTTGATCATGTCGTGCAACATCAAACCGTAAGCCGTATCTGAAATGTGTTCCAGAATTTCTCCACCCCAATTTTCCATGCCCGCCTTGAAATCCTTCGGTAGCAGGGCAACGATCGCATCGACGTTGGCGCGTTGTTCTTCGTAGGCATCCACTGTGTACTTGCGTGTCACTTTAAACTTGGTGCCTTGCATCAGCCAGCGCATCATGCCGGCAATAACGGTGTCTTCCTGGCCCTGGGTCGGCTTGGTGGCGATGCGCCCGAGCTGACCGGTTTCATGCACCATTTTCAGGAACAGGCGCCCGGCGTAGGCCATCCGGATGCCCGGGGTGTTCATTTCCGAGTGGACGTTGCCGGTAGCAGTATCAACCCGGAACGCCTTCTTGTCCTGCGAGTAAGGCAGGCCGGGCATAAAACGAATGCTGGTGATCGTGCCGTAGGGTCGCACATTGCAATAAACGCCGGCTGCGGTGCGCAATTGTGCGTTACCGGATTTGCCAGCCACGACCACCTTCTTGCCACTGTCATTGACCATGAAGTCACCGGCGGTGGACCACTTGAGCGAGGTGTAATCGAGCTTGCCGAACCAATCGAGCGGAGCGAGTTTGGTGTCATGGCGGTACTGCGCCATCATGGGCAAACCCAGGAACGGCAAGCCCAGCACGTCAAGCGCCATCACGGTGCCGTTGAGCGCGAACATATCGGTAAACGCGTGGGCGACCGGTTTCACATTGCCGTACGGGTTGCCGCCCTCCCAGATGACGGCATCGGAAATGCCTTTGGGCTGGACCTTGGAGCGTTTGTAAATGCTGTCCAGCAGTTTGAACAGATCGCCGCTCTGTTCTTCTTGTGCAATTTTCAGCAAGTCGAGTTGTTTAGTCATAACTTTTTGATTCCTTTTGGATGTGATCAGTCAAATAACAGGATGTTTCGCGGTGTAATTATCTCATTTATCAAGTCCTGCAAGTATGAGCGAGAAGCCTGGTCCCGGTGGGCACCTGACTGGCTCCGTGCAAAGCCACGGTCATGACGGCGCAGAACCGGGCCTGCAAGTGATTGCCGAGGGCAGCGCAACCGCCACGCCACGCAAAAACGCATGGCCCAAAAACTAAAAAGCCCCGCGAGGGGCTTTTTAGAGCTTGCAAATTTATATTAGAAAGCGTGCTTGATACCCAGTGCAACGCGAGTCGCATCGGTGTTTCCAGCAAAGACCATGCCACCAGACATCGAAAGGTCTGCCGCGCCTGACGAGTTGGCCTTGGCATGGGTCAGCGTCGCATAGGTAGTCGTGCGCTTGCTCAACGCATATTGGCCCATGATCAGGAATTGGTCCGCTTTCCCGCTGGCAGCCCCGGTGAGTTTCATGTCGTAATAGGCAGCGGTCAAGGTGGTGGCAGCAGACAGTCTGTAATCAATGCCCAGACCCGCCACAGCAATCTTTTGATTGAGGGCATCCACTTCGCTTTGCGAGTAGGTCGCTTTAAGCGTTACGGCACTGAACGCATACCTGGCACCGAAGTCGGTGAGTGTCATGGTTGAGTTGGCGGGTAAGGGTGCAACGGTGGGCCCATTCGTCAACCTGGCATAGGCCAGATTTACACCGACGGGACCGTTGGCGTAAGCGCCCGACACGCCAGAGTAGTAGCTGGCTGAAGTGGTGGCGGTCGCGTTCTCACCAAATGCGTACATCGCGGCGGCGCTGAAGCCGGCAAAATTGGGTGTATCGTACCTGACCGAATTATTTTGCCGCAATCCCGTACCGCCTGAGTTGGCACCGTAGGGACCAAACAGGGCACCAGAATTTAATGAGCCGTATACAACGTTGGGGTTGGTGGCCGCGTGCGCGAAACCGGACGGGTCGTTATAAGCCAAAACTTCTACACCCAGATGGTTTTGGCGGCCCAGGTTGACTGCGCCGAAACCACCCGCCAAACCAACCACTGAGGCCCGGTCAAACAGATTGGTTGTAGTACCAGTTGATACAAAACCACCGCCATAACTGCTGCCAGCCGCGCCAGTGTCATTGGCCAGCGTGCCTTCCAGATTAAAGGTGGCCTTCAAACCGCCGCCTAAATCTTCTGCGCCTTTAACGCCCCACCTGGAAGTTGCCAGCTGCCCGGCATCGATTGCGTTTTTGGTGCCGCCAGCCTGGTTGGTGGTGGAAACAAATGCGGCATCAACAATGCCGTAAAGGGTGACGCTTGAAGTTTGAGCTTGTGCCAGACTTGCGCAGCACAGCGCACTGGCCAATGCGACGCTGCGAAGACCGAACGTCATAAAACGTGAAGATTGAGGTTGATTCATGGTATTTTTTGCCAGTTAATGTATTAAACGATTGGGCGTGCTTCTGCATAAAGCAGGAGTCCATTTTGCTTGATGCACCTGGAACAGGCAAGGTGTTGCGGCCACAATCGTTTTGTTTTAGGCTTTTTCACAACAAGGGTTTCTCCTATAAAGACTTGTATGCCGTCAACGGTGCGAACCCTGACGAATGGGAACTTGGTCTTGACTCATTGTGTTGTAACGATGCCGACAAAGCCAACATTACCAATGTTTTTACATCAATATTTATTGACGCTGCCAAGGCCCTTAGTTATTCTTGGACCCTGCGTTTAAAGTCGTTGTCGGCCTGGGCCCGGTAATTGGGCTCCCCACTGATAGTAAAACTTGAGAATGAAGCCTGAAATGACCAACTCTGCTCTTTTTGTGCTTTGACCGAGGTGTTTGAAGTGCCAGGTTGTAAACGATCACCGCGCTAACTTAACCCTAACTTTCCAAAGAAATTTATGATGATTAAAAAACTGATCCCCGCCGCCGCACTGCTGGTCGTCATGGGCGCTGCCCAGGCAGAAGTCACTGTCTATGGCCTGATTGATGCAAGCTACGGCAAGAATGAAACCATTGGCGATACCACCTATGATTTCCATTCGGGTGGCGATAGAGGCAGCTCAGAAGGCAATTCGACCACCAAAGTTGGTGTCAAAGGCAGCATGGATGTCGGCTCCGGCGTCAAGGCCAATTTCAAGCTTGAAACCGGCGGCATTGCCAACAATGGCTGCGTTACGTGTGACACGAATAATAAAAACCCTGGCAACTTCTTCAATCGCGCTGCCTGGGTCGGTTTCTCGGGCAACTTCGGTGAAGTGCGCCTGGGCCGTCAAGACAATCTTGCGTTCCAAACCATGACTCCCTTTGACTTTAACGGCGCCTCCAATGCCGCTTCAGCACAAATGTTGTCTTTGGCCACCCCTTGGTCGCTGACTGGCCGTCAATCGCGCTTGCTAGAGTACATTGCGCCCGAAATGAGCGGTTTGACAGTACGGGCCGGTTTTGTGCCCGATAATGGCGTCATCGGCAACAAGGCAACCTACTCTGTCGGTTTGAACTACAAGGCTGGCAATTTTGCGGCAGGTTTGGCAGGCCAGACCGCCAGTGTTGACGGCGGCTCCAGCTTCTCCTCTGTGGCTGCCAGCTACGACTTTGGCGTTGCCAAGGTCGAGGCCGGCTATGCCAATGGCGGTACCGGTTTCACGGGCAGCAACGTAGGCGTGAGCGTGCCGGTGGCTGGCTTTAACGTTGGCTTGACCTATGCCAAGAACAACGATGCAGCCGGTGCTGCCGCAACCGAGGTTTACATCAATCGCGAAATCTTCAAGAATACTTACGCCTACTTTGAAAACGGCAACCTGAACAAGGCAAATGCAGTTTTTGCCAAGGGTAACGCCACTGCGCTGGGCGTGATCTACGTTTTCTAATCCAGCGCTGACGCCCGTCAGCTAAAGATTAAATCTCAAATCCCCGCTGCAGCAATGCAGCGGGGATTTTTTTAATCAGACGAATCAACGTCTGGCAGTCTCCAGCAGCGCACGGGTCTTGATCGCTTCCTGTCGTGCCGCCTGCGCGAAATCCTCAGTGGCACCGGCGTAAAGAATGGCACGCGATGAGTTCACCACAATCGGGGCCGTTGTTTCACTCATTTCACCGTTCAACCCCGGCGTCCCGCGCCAGCCCGCCCGCACCGTAGCCAGCGCATCGCCGCCTTGGGCGCCGATGCCCGGAATCAGCAGCGGCAGCGTTGGTGCCAGCGCCCGCACACGCTCGATTTCTGCCGGGTAAGTGGCGCCCACCACTAGCCCAAGCTGGCCATTCATGTTCCACTGCTCCTGCGCCAGTCGGGCGATGAATTCATACAGCAGCGGTGCGCCCACCACGCTGGCGAGCCGCTGCGACTGAAAGTCGTCACCGCCGGGGTTGGAGGTGCGGCACAATAAAAACGCGCCTTTGCCGTGGTATTTGAGGTAAGGCTGGATGGAGTCAAACCCCATGAACGGCGACAGCGTCACCGCGTCAGCGCCATAGCGCTCAAAGGCTTCGAGCGCGTACTGCTCGGCGGTGCTGCCAATGTCACCGCGCTTGGCATCGAGAATGACAGGCACCAGGGGCGCGTTGCGGCGAATGTGGGTAATCAGGCGTTCAAGCTGATCCTCGGCCCGGTGCGCGGCAAAGTAGGCAATTTGCGGCTTGAAAGCGATCACCAGATCAGCGGTGGCATCCACAATGGCGGCACAAAAGTCGTAAATCTTGCTGGCATCGCCGCGCAGCTTGGCCGGGAACCTGGCCGGTTCAGGGTCTAGCCCAACGCACAGCATGGAGTTGTTTTGGCGCTCGGCACCGTGCAGCATGTCAAGAAATGTCATAGTGGCATTGTAAGAAGCACAGACGTTGCAGCGAGCGATTGTGAATCTTTTCCGAAATGGATGACACGCCAAACCCCGCCCGGCATGTGGTGAGGATCAGGCCTCTGGGGCACTCAGCGCTGCGGCTGTCCCCCGGCCTTTGGCCTCCTCTACCTACGCAGAACAACCGGGCGGCCCGATTTGCGCTGGATCAGGTCGCCTGGATGCTCTGCTTCGTGTCCCCCGCCCTTGCGGGCTCCTCCTTTACCTACGCAGAACACCCAGGCAGCCTGATCCCGGTGATTTGGTATTCGAGTTCAAAAAACCAAGTCGACACTTCTGAGCAGCAGGGTGGGGGTACATGCCAAAGTGAGGTAAAGAAGGAGGCCGAAGGCCGGGTGACACGAACAGCGGCGTGTGCCACCGCCCGGCTGCGGAGCCACCCACCGCGCCGCCTTTGGCCCACACACGCCCGGAGCATAACGTTGTCGTGAATTTTGCAACTCTCAATAATCCAGTAATATCGAAACATGAAAGTCATCCCCACCGCGATTGCCGATGTCCTCATCATCGAACCCAAAGTGTTCGGCGATGCGCGAGGTTTTTTCTTTGAAAGCTTCAACCAGCAGGCTTTCAAAAATGCCACTGGCCTGGATCTCAACTTTGTCCAGGACAACCACTCTCGCTCGGCCCGTGGGGTGCTGCGCGGCCTGCACTACCAGGTGCAGCAGCCGCAAGGCAAGCTGGTGCGGGTGGTGCGGGGTGCGGTGTTTGACGTGGCGGTTGATTTGCGCAAAACATCAGCCACTTATGGTACCTGGGTGGGTATGGAACTGAGCGAAGAAAACAAGCGCCAAATGTGGATTCCACCGGGCTTTGCGCATGGTTTTTTAACGCTCAGCGACACGGCTGATTTTCTTTACAAAACGACCGATTATTACGAGCCCCAGTTCGAGCGCTGCATCGCCTGGAATGATCCGACACTGGCGATTGCCTGGCCACTGGCGGGTGCCACGCCGCAAATCTCAGTTAAGGATCAGGCCGGTGCCTTGCTGGCCAAGGTGGCAAAGGGGACCTAAGATAGGCCACGCGTGATCGGATGAGAATTTGGAACTCGATTTTTTGGAGTAATGAACATGCGCAAACTATTTACAGCACTGCTGGCGTTGCTGGCGTTAAGCCTGAACGGCTGCGGCTACAACACTTTTCAAACCGGCGATGAGCAAATCAAGGCCAGTTGGTCGGAGGTCGTCAACCAATACCAGCGCCGTGCGGATCTGGTTCCCAACCTCGTCAACACGGTCAAGGGCGAGGCCAAATTCGAGCAGGACACCCTGACTAAAGTGATCGAAGCGCGCTCCAAGGCCACATCGATCCAGGCGACACCGGAACTTGTCAACAACCCGGCCGCATTCCAAAAGTTCCAGCAAGCGCAAGGCGAATTGACAGGGGCGCTGTCGAGGCTGATGGCTGTTTCAGAGAACTATCCGAACCTGCGCGCCAACCAGGGTTTTTTAGATCTACAGGCGCAACTCGAAGGTACCGAGAACCGCATCACGGTGGCGCGCAACCGCTATATCAAGTCGGTGCAGGAGTACAACATCACCGTGCGCTCCTTCCCCTCCAATTTGACCGCCATGGTGTTTGGCTACCAGCAAAAAC
This sequence comes from Janthinobacterium sp., assembly GCA_003133225.1. Taxonomy (GTDB): domain Bacteria; phylum Pseudomonadota; class Gammaproteobacteria; order Burkholderiales; family Burkholderiaceae_D; genus Janthinobacterium. Next base: position 72,216 of record PKWL01000090.1, on the reverse strand, counting down.
CCAACTTCACGGTCGAGAACGAAAAAGAAATCTCCCGGCCGCCGAGCGTCAGTTTTGATGCCGCACCGGCAGCACCTCAAAGTAGCGTTTCGGGAGCTGCCAAGTGACAGCCAGCAGTCTGGCGCAAAGGTCGGTCAGGGCCTTATTGCTGGCCTTCGCGCTGGGCTGGTCTTTCTTCGCCGCAGCTCAGGTGGCGGTGCCACCCCTGACGGGGCACGTCATTGACCAGACTGGCACGCTCAGCGCAGAGCAGAAGGCCGCGCTGGAGCAAACCCTGAGCGCGTTTGAAGCCCGCAAAGGCAGCCAGCTTGCAGTGTTGCTGATGGCATCCACGGCACCGGAAGAAATTGAACAATACGCCCTGCGCGTGGCCGAGCAATGGAAGCTCGGGCGAAAGAAGGTCGATGACGGAGCCATTTTGGTCGTCGCCAAAAACGACCGCAGCTTGCGCATCGAAGTCGGCTACGGCCTCGAAGGCGCGCTCAACGATGCCACCAGCAAACGCATCATCAGCGAGCTCATCCTGCCGCGCTTCAAGAACCAGGACTTTTACGGCGGCATCAGCGCCGGGGTCGATCAAATCATGCGCGTCATCGACGGCGAACCCTTGCCGCCGCCCAACAAGCAGCCGGCCGGTAGTTTCGGAGATATTGAGCAGTACGCCCCCGTTCTTTTCATTCTCGCTTTGGCGCTGGGTAGCGTGCTGCGTGCGGCTCTGGGCCGAGTGGGCGGCGCGCTGGTCACCGGCGGCGTTGTCGCCTTGCTGGCCTGGTTTTTTGTGGGTGCCCTGTCAATCGTCTTGATTGCGGGTGTGATCGGCTTGTTCGTTACCCTGTTCGGCGGCGGTCTGGGCGGGCGTGGGCTCGGCGCCTACTACGGTGGTGGCAGTCTAGGTGGCCGGGGTGGCTTTGGCGGTGGTGGCTTCAGCGGCGGGGGTGGTGGTTTTGGCGGCGGCGGCGCCTCCGGGAGGTGGTAAGCATGAACATCCAGCGCATCTTCAAGCACTTGCTGATGACTCGTCAGCAGGTCAAACGGGCTTTCCCCCGCAGCAGTTTGAAGCTAATCGAGCAGGCGATCCAGGCCAGCGAGACGACCCATGCCGGAGAAATTCGTTTCGTCGTCGAGGGGGCGCTGGACGGCTGGCCGCTGTTCAAGGGTCAGTCGGCAAGAGAGCGGGCGATCGACCTCTTCTCGCAATTGCGCGTGTGGGACACCCAGGACAACAGCGGCTTGCTGATTTACTTGTTGCTAGCTGATCGGGCGGTGGAGATTGTGGCCGACCGTGGTATTCACGCCAAGGTAAGCACCCACGAATGGACCAAGATTTGCCAGCAGATGCAAACGGCTTTCAGCCAATCCAACTTTGCAGCCGGCGCACTTGCCGGCGTGCAGGCGGTAACGCAGCATCTGGTAACGCATTTCCCGGCGGACGAGAGCAACCCCAATGAACTGCCGAACCAACCGGTGCTGCTCTAATTAACCCGAACCCTGAGCTTCTGCTGCTTGCGCTTGCGCGCCTCAGGCGGCGACCTCAAATCCCGCATCCTCAACGCTGCGCTTGAGTTGATCAAGCCCCACCTTGGCCGGGTCATAGGCCACCACGGCACATTTCTTTTCCAGCGACACCTCGGCTTTGGCCACGCCGTCGAGCGCCTGCAACACTCTGGTGATGCTGCTCACGCAGCCGCCGCAGGTCATTCCATCAATTCCTAAAGTTGACGTTTGCACTGATTCCTCCTTGGATTAAAAAAACACACTTACGCGGCCCGCCGCCAGCGCTTGAGCAGCAGCGAATTGCTCACCACCGACACTGACGAAAGCGCCATCGCGGCCCCGGCAATCACCGGATTGAGCATGCCGGCCGCTGCCAGCGGGATGCCGAGCACGTTGTAAATGAAAGCGAAGAACAGATTTTGCCGGATCTTGCTTAACGTGGCGCGCGACAGGCTGATGGCGTCCACCACCGAGAGCAGGTCGCTGCGCATCAGCGCGATGTCGGCAGCTTCAATCGCCACATCCGAGCCCGCGCCGATGGCAAAACTGACGTCGGCGGCGGCCAGCGCAGGCGCGTCGTTGACGCCATCGCCGACCATCCCGACCACCTGTCCGGCGGCTTTGAATTCGGCCACCGCAGCCGCTTTGTCGCCCGGCAGTACCTGTGCCTTGTAATTGGCGATGCCGGCGGCTTGGGCAATCGACTTTGCCGTCGCCGGGTTGTCGCCGGTCAGCATCACCACATCAATGCCCATCGCCTTAAGTTTGGCAACGGCTTCGCGCGAGCTGGCACGCAGCTTGTCGGCGATGGCCAGGTAGCCGAGGATGCGCCCGGCACCGCCGACCGCGATCACGGTTTTGCCCTGTTCGACCAGCGGCCTGATGGCTGCGGCGTCGATGCTCAGGCCTGATTCCGCGAGATACGCCGGCGCACCCAGCAGCAGCGTCTGCTCGCCGCCGAGCGCCGGGACGTCGAGCACGGCCTGCACGCCCTTGCCGGTGACGGAGAGAAAGTCGCGCATCGGCAGCGGCTCGATAGTCTGCTGCTTCGCGTATTCGAGCACTGCGTGCGCCAGCGGATGGGCCGAACCGGCTTCAAGACTGGCGGCAGCCGCGATCAGGTCGCGCTCGGTAAATCCGTTTGCGGCAAGTACATCCGTTACCACCGGTTTGCCCTCGGTCAGCGTGCCGGTTTTGTCAACGATCAGGGTGCGGATTTTCTCTGCGTGTTCCAGCGCCACCGCGTTCTTGACCAGCACCCCGACCTGCGCGCCGCGGCCGGTGCCGACCATGATGGCGGTCGGCGTGGCCAGCCCGAGCGCGCAGGGGCAGGCGATCACCAATACCGCCACGGCGTTGACCAGCGCCGGTGCCAATTCCCCCCCGAGGCCCCACCACAGCGCGAAGGTCACTGCGCTGATCGTGACCACGACCGGGACAAAAACACTCGCCACCTGATCGGCCAGACGCTGGATTGGCGCTTTTGTGCCCTGCGCCTCACGCACCAGGCGGATGATGCCCGCCAGCATGGTGGCAGCGCCCACACCCACGGCACGGCAGCGCAACAGCCCCTGTTGATTGAGCGTGCCAGCAAACACTTTGTCGCCGACTCGTTTGCTCACGGGCAGGCTCTCGCCGGTGAGCATGCTCTCGTCGAGACCCGATTCGCCGCTGGCAACCAGTCCGTCCACCGGAATGCCCTCGCCCGGGCGCACCACGAAAATAGCGCCGATTTGCAGGCTTGCCACCGGCACCTCGACGATCACACCGCCCTGCTCCACGCGCGCGGTTTTGGGCTGCAGACGGATCAGCGCCTCAATGGCGGCCGAGGTGCCGAGCTTGGCCCGCGCTTCGAGCAGCTTGCCCATCAAGACCAGCGTAATGATGACCGCACTCGCTTCGAAATAAACGTGCTGATGCTGCAGTTCGAGCAAGGTGACAACCGCGCTCAGGAAGTAGGCCATGCTGGTGCCCAGCGCCACCAGCACGTCCATGTTGGCACCGCCGCCGCGCAGGGCCTTGTAGCCGCCAACGTAAAAGCGCCGACCGATCCAGAACTGCACCGGCGTGGCCAGCGTCAGTTGCAGCAAGCGCGGCAAAATTTCATGGAACCCGCCAAACATTGCCAGCATCTCCACCAACAAAGGCAGACTGAGGGCGACCGAAATCCAGAACAGTCGCAGATCGGCACGGTAGGCAGCGGCGCGGCGCGCTTTTTCTTCCTCGGCGCTGGCCTCGATACGTTCGCTCGCTTCATAGCCCGCTTTTTGCACGGCAGCAATGATCTGCTCGACACTGACCAGCCCCGGCTGGTAGTGCGCGCGCGCCGTCTCGCTGGCAAAATTCACCGTCGCGGTGACACCATCAATCTTGTTCAGGACCTTTTCGATACGCAATGCGCAAGCGGCGCAGGTCATACCGTAAAGCGTCAACTCGGCCAAGCGCTGCGGCACCTCGTAACCGGTCTTGCGAATCGTCTCGATCACGCCCGCCGCTGTCGTCGTATCAGGCTCGACGGTTACCAGCGCTGACTCCGTTGCCAAGTTGACATTGGCCGTCACACCCGGCAATTTGTTGAGGCTTTTTTCAATGCGTGCGGCGCAGGCAGCGCAAGTCATTCCCGCGAGTGGCAGGTCCAAGTGCAAAAGTGATGATGATGGCATAGGTAGTTTGAGTTCTTCGTTCGAATCTAAGCATACTCTTTCCGCAACGAATCAGTGTCGCTGCGTGGCAGTGTGAGCGTGGCTTCGAGCCCGCCTTCGGGGTGGTTTCGCAATGACAATTCGCCGCCGTGGGCACGCGCAATGTTGCGCGCAATGCCCAGGCCCAGGCCGGTGCCACCAGTCTCGCGGCTGCGCGATGATTCGCCTCTGAAAAAAGGCTCGAACGCCTTTTCGAGCTGATCTTGCGGAATGCCCGGACCCTGGTCGAGCACCCGGATGACGATACGCTCGACGCCGTCTTCCAGACGCAGGGTGGCGCTGCTGCCGTAGCGGATCGCGTTGTCAAGCAGATTGGTAAGACAGCGTTTGAGCGCGTTGGGTTTGCCGCGCCACGGCTCGGCTATTGTTCCTTCGATGGCAAACTCGCTACCCGTTTCCTGGTAATCTATCTGCAGGCTCTCCAGCAGCGCCATGACATCAATGCGCTGCATCGCCTCAACGCTACTGGCATCGCGCATAAAGTCCAGCGTTTGCGTCACCATAACTTCCATCTCCTCGAGGTCTTTGGCGAATTTCGCACGCAGCGCCTCATCGTCGAGCATTTCGGTGCGCAGCCGCAAGCGTGTGATCGGTGTCTTCAGGTCGTGCGACATGGCGGCAAGCAGGCGTGTGCGATCGGCGATAAAAAGCGACAGGCGTTTTTGCATGGTGTTGAAGGCGTGCGCGGCGCGGCGCACTTCGAGCGGCCCGGTTTCCGGCAATGGCGCTTGATTGATGTCTGCGCCCAGCTTGTCGGCGGCGCTTGCGAGCGCAGACAAGGGTCCGGTTACCCAGCGCACCGCCACCAGCGACAGCACAACGACGCTGCCCAGCAGGATCAGCAGCGTCAACGCGACGCGCGCCGGTATCGACGTGTCCTGCGGCGACAGCAAAGTATCGAAGGTCACCCAGCTACCGTCGCGCAAGGTGATCTGAACGGTAAAGAACGCGCGGTCCATCGTGCGCGCCATCATGGACGGCATGGGCATCCCTTGCGCTGCGAACGGGCGGCTCAGTTGCAGGCTCTGCGGTGCGCCCTCACGCCGGATGATCGCGGTCGGCATGTCGGGGCCCAGCGCATAGCGCAATACGTTCGTAAACATGGAGAGCCGCCTATCGGCTTGCTGCGGCTCGCTGTTTGCCGCAAGGCGGGGCTGGTCGAGTGATATCGCCAGCGGCGCGGAGTTAAAGACCGTGACCACCTTACGGCGCTCGGCCAGCGGCAGCGAATCGAGCAGCTTGCCAATGTCGGCTATGCGCTCGGCCAGCCGCACGCCGCCGGCTCGATAGAGCAACTGGCTGCGCTCGGTCAGGTTGATGTAGGCGGTGGCGAGTTGCGCCAGCAGCAGGCCGCCCAGCAGCACCAGCACCAGTCGTCCGAACAGGCTTTGCGGCAGCCAGCGCATCAGGCTTGCACCTCGACCTTAACCGCCAAAACATAGCCTTCGCCACGCACGGTCTTGATGATCTGCGGGTCAGCCGGGTCGTCGCCCAGACGATGGCGCAAACGGCTGACCTGGATGTCGATGGTGCGGTCCAGTGCTTCGGCCTCGCGCCCCTTGGAGAGCAGCATCAGTTGATCGCGCGTGAGCACGTGGTTGGGGTGGCTGAGAAATATTTTCAGCAGTTGGAATTCCGCGCCGGAGAGCGCTGTGATCACCCCTTCGTTTGAGATCAGGTGGCGCGCCACCGTATCCAGCCGCCAACCGGCGAAGGCGATTGCGCGCGCATCATCGGCGCGCAGGTTGCGCGGCAGGCTGCGCGCGCGCCGCAGCACGCTCTTGATGCGCGCCAGCAGTTCCCGCGGGCTAAAGGGTTTGGCGAGATAGTCGTCGGCGCCCATCTCCAGACCCACGATGCGGTCGGTTTCCTCGCCGCGCGCGGTCAGCATGATGACGGGCGTCTCAGCCTCGGCCCTCAGCTTGCGGCACAGCGTCAAACCGTCGTCGCCAGGGAGCATGAGATCGAGCACGATCAGGTCGGGCGCGCCGCGCGCGAGCGCTTCCCACATCGCCTTGCCGTCCGCCACCAGCGTCGCGTGGTAGCCGTTCTTGCGCAAATATTCCCCCAGCAGATTGCGGATCTCAAGGTCGTCATCAACGACCAAAATGCGGTCAGAAGTTTCCATGTCTCGAATATGTCCGCGAATCCATGCCTTGAGCGACGAAATTGTAGTGCAGCGTAACACGCCGCAGCAGCGCTACCGGGGCGTACAACAAGGCAACATGGCGCTTACATTCGCGTGCTGCAATGGGAACCAATGCGGGTGGATGATCCGATCAAGGGCAGCCAGACTCGCAGAGTTCCCAAATTCACTTAACGGAGAATAGATCATGAAACGAGCAACAAAATTGGTAATCGCTCTGGGTACCGCGTTAACCCTCGGCCTTGGCGCAGCGGCAATCAGTGCTCAGCCCTTTGGCTACGGCCCGGGCCGTGGCATGGGGCCTGGGATGATGGGCGGCCACGGCCCGGGCCGTGCCGGTGAGCGTCTCGCCCACCTGAAGATAGCGTTGGGAATCACTGCCCAGCAGGACGTTGCCTGGCAGGCCTTCGCCAAGAACGCCAAGCAGCAGAGCGAAAACCGCCAGGCCTGGTTCGCCAAGGTGCGCGAAGCGCGCCACGGTGCCAGGTCCGCACCGGAGGTGCTCGCGCAGCGAAGCGAGTTCATGAAGCAGCGCCAGCTTGAGATGGCGGCCAACGCTGCGGCGTTCAAGGACCTCTATGCGGTGCTCACACCGGAGCAGAAATTGATCGCTGATCAGCGCTTCGGTGGCCTCAGGCGACCGAGATGATGTGGGGTGCGACGGGTCTGGATTCAGCGGCGGCACCATGGGCATTGGCATGCTGTTATTTTGGGGTTGACCATTGTTGCCGTCGTGCTGCTGCTGCGTGGATTTGGCGTACGGCCTGACGCTAGCGAACCCGGCTTGCGCGAGAAGACGGCACTGGACATTCTGGGCGAGCGCTACGCCAGGGGCGAGATCGACAAGCCTGAATTCGAGGAAAAGCGTCGCGATCTGGAAGGGATGGGCCAGGGCACGTAGTACACCGTGCCACGGCTCACCTACCAGGTCCAAACTCAAATGGACCGATGCATGTAGGGGTGCAGTTCGTTGCACTTGGCGGTGGGCCCTTCATCGGTGACAATGAAATCACCGGTGCGCAGGGCTTCAGCGAGTTCTGCCTTGACTTGCACACGGGTTAGACCGGCTTGCATCTGCTTGGCTGGATAGCGGTCCGGGTAGAGCTCATTGAGCTTGAGGCCAGTCTCTCCATCGGCGAGCATGTCACCGCTGCGAATGGCTTGGGCGAGTTCGGCCTTCACTTGCTCACGGGTTAGACCGGCTTGCACCTGCTTGGCAGGGTAGCGGTCCGGGTAGAGCTCATTGAGCTTGAGGCCAGTCTCTCCATCGGCGAGCATGTCGCCGCTGCGAACGGCCTGGGCGAGTTCTGCCTTGACTTGCTCACGAGAGACACCTGCGAAACTGGTGCCAGCGATCAGACCGGACGCGATGATCAATGCGATGGCTGTAAATTTGGTTTTCATGATGAGTCCCTTCAAAGCTGGTTAAACATTGCCGGGCAGGTCGGTCGTCATGGTGTACCGTCTTGTCCAGCTTCAATCGCTAAGTTGCGATATGAGTGAACTATAGAAAGCAGACCCCGACAGGAGCATGACCGACAAATTACAAATCGGTCAGCAATTCGTCTCAGGCGGCGCGCGGCAGTGTGACGGTAAACGCGGTCACAGCTTCAGACGACGCGACCGTGATCCTGCCACCGTGGGCGAGGACGATGGACTTGGTGATGGCCAGCCCCAGGCCGGTGCCTTGGCTGTTGCGTTGGCGCGAGGGATCGACCCGGAAGAAGCGGTCGAAAACACGATCCAGATACTCCGCAGGAATCGTGTCGCCGGTGTTTTCCATGCCGATCGATATCATGCCCTGGTTCGAGCTGATATTGACGCGTATCGTCGAGCCCACCGTCGAATGCCGCACCGCGTTTGACAGCAGGTTGCCCAGTGCCCGGCGCAACATGAGCCGGTCGGCAGTCACTTCACCATGGCCCTCTGCCGTAAGGTGCAAGCCTTTTTCTTCAGCGACTGCCTCGTAGTAATCGAACAACACACGCACTTCGTCTGCGAGATTGACTTTTTCGCGGGTTGGTACCACCAGGTCGTTCTCGGCCTTGGCTAGCAGCAGCATGTCCGAGATCATGCGCGCCATGCGTTCGAACTCCTCGGCATTCGATTCGAGAATGCTGTGGTACTCCTCGGCGCTGCGCGTTCTTGAGAGGGCGACTTGGGTTTGCGTCATCAGGTTGGTGACCGGCGTGCGCAACTCATGCGCGATGTCGGATGAAAAATCGGAGAGGCGGCGAAACGCTTCTTCCAGTCGCGCCAGCATTTCGTTCAAGGACTGCGCCAGTTCAGCCAGTTCGACCGGCACTGACTCAACCGGCAGGCGCTGGCTGAGTTGTTGTGCTGTCACTGCGTGGGTCTGCTCGCGCATGGCGCGCAGCGGTGCCAGGCCGCGTCGAGCGGCGGCCCAGCCGAGCAATCCGGTCAGCGCCGCTGCGCCGGCGACAAAAAGCCATAGCGTGTGCAGAAAGGAGCTCATGTAGGTCTGATGATGGGCAATGTCGGTAGCCACGGCCACGATCACACTAGAGCGCGCGCTGCTGCCGCTGGGCAGCTCCGCTGCAATCGCGCGGTAGGTCTGTTGGCCCAAGGTCCAGAGAATCGGCTGCTGTGGTCTTTGGGTCGCACTGGCAAGCATCAGCCCAGGGTCAAAGTGGGCATTTGACGTAGCGAACAGCACGGTCTTGTTCTTGTCGATGACCATGACTTCGAGGCCATGGTGACCGGCCAGCGAGTGGTCAAGCTGCTGTGCCAAAGGCTTCAGGTCGTCCTGCGATTTCAGCAGCACAAGGGCGTTGCGAAGCAGTTCCATCTTGTCTGTAAGAGCCTCCATGTCGAGGGCTTCAAAATGTTTCTCAACCGTGGAAGCGATCACAAAACCCAGCGCCAGCAGCACGACCGACGAGGCCGTGACGAACAGCAGCGTCAGCCGCCGCGTAATCGATGTTTTGCCACCTAAGCGCAAGCGGGATTCTCCAGCACATAGCCCATGCCGCGCACGGTGCGAATGAGCTTGGGCTCAAACTCGTCGTCCACCTTGGCGCGCAGGCGGCGCATGGCGACTTCGATCACGTTGGTGTCACTGTCGAAATTCATGTCCCACACCTGCGACGCAATCAGCGAGCGTGGCAACACCTCGCCCTGGCGGCGCAGCAGCAGCTCCAGCAGTGCAAATTCTTTGGCGGTCAGATCAATCCGTTTGCCAGCCCGATTAACGCGCCGACGCATCAAGTCGAGTTCCAGATCGGCCGCACGCAAAAACTCCGCCGCCGTAGCTTTGGTGCCACGGCGCAGAAGAGTGCGCACGCGCGCCAGCAACTCGGAGAAAGCAAAGGGCTTGACCAGGTAATCGTCGGCGCCAAGTTCCAAACCCTTGACCCGGTCATCGACATGGTCGCGTGCGCTCAAAAACAAGACTGGCATGTCTTTGCCAGAGTGACGGATGCCAGCCAAGACGGCCCAGCCGTCGATGCCGGGCAGCATCACATCGAGAATGCCCAAGTCAAAATCTTCCGTCAGCGCTTGATGCAAGCCATCGGCGCCGTCGCGCACCAGATCGACGACGAAGCCTGCTTCGACCAAGCCCTGTTTGAGGTAGTCGCCGGTTTTGGGCTCGTCTTCAACGATCAGAATTTTCATGCCCGCCATTTTGCGCTGCTTCGATGCCGGTGCAGCGCAAATAACAGCAATGTAATCTGGCGGACAGCTTGCTGATGGGAACAGCTTTGCACACTGTGGAAAGTCGGACGCATTGAAGTAGAACTCTTTGTTAAGGCAAGACTGCGTGTGCTGCCGCACAGAGGTCGACCGAATGCCAACGTATGCTGATTTTTGATGTTTTTTTGGAGAAAATTTATGATGAATGGTGGCACGTGGAATTATGGCTGGATGGGTGGCTACGGCGGGGGATCGATGATCTTGCTGCTGATCGTGGTGGTCGTCCTCGTCGCATGGGTCCTCAAGCGAGGCGGCAAATGACCGAAGTGACGATTTACACCTGTCCGATGCACCCCAAGGTGCGCCAGGACCATCCCGGCAACTGCCCCAAATGCGGCATGACGCTGGAGCCCGAGCTGCCCAAGCTCGATGACAACGACAACCCGGAGTTGCGCGACTTCTCAAGGCGCTTCTGGTGGACCTTGCCGTTGACGGTCATCGTTTTCGTGCTGGCCATGTTTGGCCATTTTCAGCAGTGGATTGATGGGACTGTGCAGAGCTGGGTTGAACTGCTTATTGCCACGCCAATCGTGCTCTGGGCCGGCTGGCCCTTCTTTGTCCGTGGTTGGCAATCGGTGGTGAAACGCAGCCTGAACATGTGGACACTGATCAGTCTGGGCACCGGTGCGGCTTTTGTTTATAGCGTGGTGGCCACCATCGCGCCGCAGGTGTTTCCGCAGTCGTTCATCATCATGGGTCGCGTTGCCGTGTATTTTGAAGCGGCTGCCGTGATCATCTCGCTCACGCTGATGGGCCAACTGCTCGAACTCAAGGCCAGGTCCCAGACCTCGGCGGCGATCAAATCGTTGCTCGGTTTGGCACCCAAAACGGCGCGGCGCATCCGCTCCGAGGGCGGCGAGGAGGATGTACCCCTGAGCGACGTCCATGTCGGTGACGCATTGCGCGTGCGCCCGGGTGAGAAAGTGCCGGTGGACGGTACTGTGACCGAGGGCAGCAGCGCGGTCGATGAATCCATGCTGACGGGAGAACCGGTGCCGGTGAGCAAACGGCTGGGCGACAAGGTGATCGGTGCGACGCTCAACACCAGCGGAGCCTTGGTGATACGTGCCGAAAAAGTGGGCTCCGCTACCATGCTGGCCCAGATCGTGCAAATGGTGGCCCAGGCGCAGCGTTCCAGGGCACCGATGCAACGCATGGCGGATGTGGTGGCGGGTTACTTTGTCGCCGCCGTCATGGCCATTGCCGTTTTGACTTTCTTGGTTTGGGGACTGTTCGGGCCGGAGCCGAGTTGGGTTTTCGGACTCGTCAACGCGGTGGCTGTGCTGATCATCGCCTGTCCCTGCGCCTTGGGACTGGCCACGCCGATGTCGATCATGGTGGCCACGGGGCTGGGGGCCACGCGCGGCGTGCTGTTCCGCGATGCGGCGGCGATCGAGAACCTGCGCAAGGTTGACACGCTGATCATCGACAAGACCGGCACTCTGACCGAGGGACACCCGGCGTTTGATCGGGCGGTGTCGGCTGCGGGCTTTGAGGCTGATGAGGTGCTGCGCCTGGCCGCGAGCCTGGACCAGGGCAGCGAGCACCCACTGGCCGACGCAATAGTACGTGCCGCGCGCGAGCGTGGCATGACGCTGGACAAGCCGGAAAACTTTGAGTCAGGCTCGGGTATCGGCGTGCGCGCTCAGGTTGCGGGGCGTCAGCTTGCTCTTGGAAATACAACATTGATGCAGCAGATCAGCGTCTCGGTGGCGCCTCTGATGTCACAGGCTGAAGGCCTGCGCGGTGAAGGCGCCAGCGTCATGCATCTGGCAGTCGATGGCAAGCTGGCGGGTCTGCTGGCGGTGTCCGATCCGATCAAGCAGAGTACGCCCGAAGCCTTGGCGACTCTCAAGGCAGCCGGTTTGCGTATCGTGATGGCCACCGGCGACGGCCTGACCACCGCCAAGGCCGTGGGGGCGCGACTGGGCATCGCTGAGGTACACGGCGAGGTGAAGCCCGCTGACAAACTGCTGCTGGTGGAAAAGCTGCAAAAAGAAGGACGCATCGTGGCAATGGCCGGCGACGGCATCAACGATGCACCGGCACTGGCCAAAGCGGATGTCGGCGTGGCCATGGGTACCGGCACCGATGTGGCCATGAACAGCGCGCAACTCACTTTGATCAAGGGCGATTTGCGCGCGCTGGCGACGGCCCGCTTGCTGTCCGAAGCGACGGTGGCCAATATGAAGCAAAATCTTCTGTTTGCCCTGCTCTACAACGCGCTGGCGATCCCGATTGCGGCTGGCGTGCTGTATCCACTGACCGGCTGGCTGCTCTCACCCATGATCGCAGCCCTGACCATGAGCCTGAGTTCGGTATCCGTGATTGGCAATGCATTGCGCTTGAAGCGCACCAAACTCGCAGGTGACCCGCAACTCGGCAAAACCGCAGAACCGACAGCGCCATCGGCCGTGCCAGCACCGCCAGCGTCAGCCAAGGCTTCCGGGCTGCCGGAAAAAAGGCAGTTTGACAAGAAACCGTCTGCCTGAAGGCAACGCGGAGGTTGCAAGCCCAGCGCCACCATGAAAACCGACAAAGCCGTGATCGACGCCGAGTTGGAGTCGCTTCAACGCGATACCTTCCGCTATTTTCTGCTCTGGACCAATCCGCAAAATGGACTGGTGCTCGACAAGACCGCGCCTGATTGGCCCGCCAGCATTGCCGCCACCGGCCTTGGCTTGGCGGCGTATCCGGTCGCGGTCGAGCGCGGTTTCATCACGCGCGCGGCGGCAATCGAGATAGTTCTGACCACACTGCGATTCTTCTGGAACAGCCCGCAAGGCCTCGAACCGGATGCCACCGGTTACCACGGCTTTTATTATCATTTTCTCGACATGCAAACTGGACGGCGTGCGTGGCAATGCGAATTGTCGACCGTGGACAGCGCCATTTTGCTCGCTGGCGCGTTGACTGTTGGCGCGTATTTTGATGCGGATACGAATGGGGAAAAGGAAATACGCGCCGTCGCTGACGCACTTTATCGCCGTGCCGACTGGCCGTGGGCACAAAACGGTGGCCTCACGGTGACGCACGGCTGGAAACCTGAAAGCGGATTTCTCAAATACCGCTGGGAAGGCTACGACGAGGCGCTGGTGCTGTATATCCTGGGACTCGGCTCGCCCACCCATCCGCTGCCGCAGGAGAGCTACACAGCGTGGGCTTGCACCTACGAGTGGAAAAATAGTTGCGGCTACGATTATCTTTACGCCGGGCCGTTGTTCACGCATCAGATTTCTCATCTCTGGATCGATTTTCGTGGCATTCAGGACGCGTTCATGCGCGAAAAAGGCATCGACTATTTCGAGAACACGCGCCGCGCAACCTATGCGCAGCAACAATACGCGATCGACAATCCGCTCAAGTTCGCGGGTTATGGCAAAGACTGTTGGGGCATTACCGCGAGTGACGGGCCCGGCCCCAAGACCCTCAAAGTGAACGGTATCGAGCGCCACTTCCTCGATTACGTGGGACGAGGCGTGCCGTATGGACCCGATGATGGAACCATCGCGCCCTGGGCTGTGGTGGCGTCGTTGCCGTTCGCGCCGGAAATCGTGTTGCCGACCATCGACTATCTGGTGCATCAGGTCGACCTGAAAACGGGAAATGTCTGCGGCTTCAAGGCCACGTTCAACCCGACCTACCCGAACCAGCACAATAATCCATACGGCTGGGTATCGCCGTGGCATTTCGGCCTGAATCAGGGACCGATTGTTTTGATGATTGAGAATTACCGCACCGGTTTGTTGTGGCGGCTCACGCGCGGTTGCGCTTATATCGCCAGCGGCTTGCAACGCGCGGGTTTTAGCGCGACCGCACCGGGCAAGGCAGCTTCATGATTGACTATTTGATCCATATTGCAGGCCAGCTCGGACATTGGGGCTACCTCGTCATCTTCGTGATCGTGGTGCTGGAATGCCATGTGTTGTTGGGCTTGGTCATGCCGCGCGAGAGCCTGGTGCTGCTGGGCGGATTTTTTGCCGAACAAGGGCTGCTCGACCCGGGCGACCTCATCTTTGTGATCTCCGTCGCTGCCATTCTCGGTGACAGCATCGGCTACGAGCTGGGGCGGCAACTGGGACCAGGCTGGCTGCTCAAACGCGGAGCGCGTTTGGGACTGCGTCAGGCGCATTTGGACCGGGTCGATAGTGCCTTCGTGCGTCATGGCGGCAAGGCCGTTTTTGGCAGTCATTTCCTGCATCTCCTGCGCGCGCTGATGCCCTTTGTCGCGGGTGTCCACCGCATGCGCTATCTGAAGTTTCTCCTCTTCAATGCGGCCGGCTGCATCGTCTGGGCCAGCGTGTTCGTTTCAATCGGCTACCTGGCCGGGGCGAGTTGGCAGGTGGCAGCAAAATGGATAGGCCGCGCCAGCGAAATTTTCGGTGGTGCTCTGCTGCTGGTCATTGTGTTGGGTTGGCTCTGGCGCTGGCTTGGGAGGCACGAGCTTGATGTCAAGCAGCGCTGGCAGGCGCTAGCTGAGCATCCGCGCGCGCTAGCCCTGCGCCGACGCTTTGCGCCCCAATTGGAGTTTATTTCCAATCGTCTCTCGCCGCGCGGCGATCTGGGGCTTCATCTGACGCTGGGAGTCCTGTTTATCCTTGGCGCGTCCTGGTTGTTTGGTGGCATCGCACAAGACGTGCTAGCGGGCGACCCACTGACGGTCATCGACCGGAGCGTCGCCGCGTGGTTCCACGAGCGCCAAACGCCCGGATTGACGACAGCCATGGAACTCATCACCCGTCTCGCTTCGACCCCCTGGGTGACCGGCGTCGGGATCGTTTGCGCACTGGTCTTGTGGCACAAGCACTGCTGGTATCGGTTGCTGGATTTGTTGTTGGTTATTCCCGGCGGCATGGCGCTGAACTGGCTTCTGAAAATTTCTTTTCATCGTCAGCGTCCCAGTTTTACGGATTCGTTGCTGATTTTCAATGGCTATAGTTTTCCGAGCGGCCACACGATGGCGGCCACATTGCTGTATGGCCTGCTGGCGGTGTTTGCAGTTATGGTGCTCCAAGTCTGGCGCTGGCGTGTGGCGGCAGTCCTGGGCGCCTTCGTCATGGTGCTGCTGGTTGGCTTTAGCCGCGTCTATCTGGGTGCCCATTACCTGAGTGATGTGCTGGGCGCTGCGGCGGCAGGTTCGGCTTGGCTGGCGCTGGTGTTGACTGCGGTGGACAGCTTGCGCCGAAGACGCACCAGCGTGGACAAGGTTCGTTGTTAATTTTTCCCGTTTTTACTGCGATTTTGTCAGGGCTTCGAAGCCGGAGACTACATCGAATAACTCCTCGTCGATACCACTTTGACGCAGGCGGTGAAATGAGCGATTCAGGTCCTCCAGCAGTTCGTCAATATTTTTCTCGGCACGTTGCATGGCTGACAGGCGACTGGCGTTCTCGCTGGCCAGAGACTCTGCGCACGCCCTGAAGAGCGAGACAAAAAGGTACTCGCGAACCAGTGCCAACAGCGTTGCCTCTTTGTCGTTCATCACCTGGGGCAACTGATGGGTGGGCCAGTGCATGGTGGCAAGATCGTTCCGCCAGACATCGTCCAGAGGCATCAGGCGTTGACTCACCGGCGTGTAAACCGAGCCCAACTTGGGCTGGTTATGGAACAGGTAAACCTGCGCGTCCTCACCTTTTTCTCGTAGCGTTTCGACCTCGATCAGTATCTGTCCGACCAGCGGCGTAATAGCGCCAATGGAATTGGGCAGGATGAAGCTTTTGCCCAAAGGCAGGTTGGTCTCAGTCAGACGCGACTGGATTCGCTCACCGACTGCCCAGACCGTCTTTTGACCCGGTAAAACACCCAGCGTTTTGACGACAAAATCGGCCATCAAATCGTTGAACTGGCCCACCAGGCCCTGGTCGGAGCCAAAAACCACGGCGGCTATGACGCCTGGTTCCCTGCGCTGCGCTGGCGCCGAGGCACGAGGGGGTTCCATGCCGCGCATGCACGCGACCAGCCCCAGTTGCACCGTCCGATAGTAATCATCCAGGGCAGTCACTGCGCGCTCGTATTGGGTAATGCTGCTGGCCGCTACCGCCTTCATCGTGCGGACCACGGATTGGAGATCGCCCGCCGTTCCGATCTTGCGGCGCAGACTTGCAATGGTGTCGCTCATGTCGATTCCTTGTCAGTCCGCTAGGATTTGATATCCGCTTGATCGTTCGGCCCGGTTCCGGCTTCAGGCTTGGGTTGGAAGCCTTCCAGCGCTGTGCGGGCGACCTGGATCATTGCTGTACGATCATCATCGCTCAATTTGTCGGCGCTATCAAAACGCGCAATGACCTCGGCCGCCACGTCCTGCGCTGCCAACCGTACAGCCTGTTCGGCCTCCATCATTCGCTCAAGCGGCACGCCGTCGAAGAGTCCTGCGCTCAAGGCCAGCAACACGGTGATTTGAGCGACAACCGACACCGGTGCGGATTGCGCCTGCTTGAGGCAAGCGCGGATGCGTCGTCCGTGTTCGATGATTTTGGTGGTGTCCGCGTCCAGCCGGGCACCAAAGCGGGCAAAGGTTTCCAGTTCCTCGAACTGGGCGTAGGCGAGCTTGAGGTCACCGGCCACGGCCCGGTAAGCCGCACGTTGCGCCTTGCCACCAACGCGTGAGACCGATTTACCAACATCCACGGCCGGCAGCACGCCCAATTCAAACAGCGACGGCGAGAGGTAAATCTGCCCGTCGGTGATGGAAATCAGGTTGGTCGGAATGTAGGCGGAGATGTTCTGCGCTTCGGTCTCAATGATGGGCAGCGCAGTCAGCGAGCCGCCCCCGCGCTTCTTGCTCAGATGCGTGGCACGCTCGAGCAGCCGCGAGTGGATGTAGAAGATGTCGCCGGGAAAGGCTTCGCGGCCAGGCGGGCGGCGCAGCAGCAGCGAGAGCTCGCGGTAGGCACGGGCGTGCTGGGTGAGGTCGTCATAGACAATCAGCACGTCGCGCCCGGCTTCCATGAAATGCTCCGCAATGCTGGTCGCCGCATAAGGCGCGATGTAGGCCAGGCCCGGCGCGTCGTTGCCCTCGGTGACCACCACGACGGAGTAGTCCATCGCCCCCTGGTCCTTTAATACGGCGATGGTCTTGGCCACGGCCGAAGCACGCTGACCAATCGCACAATAGACGCACACTACGTCCTGACCCCGCTGGTTCAAGATGGTGTCGATCACGATGGCGGTTTTGCCGGTCTGCCGGTCGCCCAGAATCAACTCGCGCTGGCCACGCCCGATCGGAATGAGTGCATCGACCACTTTCAAGCCAGTCTGCAGCGGCACGGTCACGGGCGCACGGTCCATGATGGCTGCGGCTGGGCGCTCAATGGGCAAATGCGCGCTGCCGGTAACCGGCCCCAGACTGTCGAGCTGTCGCCCAAGTGGGTCAATGACACGGCCTAACAAACCCTCCCCCACTGCCACGTCCATCACCCGACCGGTGCGCTCAACCGGATCGCCGGCATGCAGATGCCAGTAATCGCCCAACAGCACGACGCCGATTTCATCCTCGTCCACGTTGAAGGCGATACCGAACACATCACCGGGAAATTTCACCAGTTCGTCAAAACCCACGCCTGGCAGGCCGCTGACCATGGCGATGCCGGTGGCAACGCTGGTGATGGTGCCGAACTCGTGCGGGGTCAGTTGCGGTGTAACGCTTTCGCGCGTTTGCCTCATGGCTGCGAACGCGCGGTCATAGACCGCCTGCAAAGACTCGGGCGCTGCGCTCATAAGCTCACGTGTGTCTTCTTGGGCGCTGCAGCTTTTGGCTCGACCTTGGCGTCAGCTTTTGGTTTAGGCGCGGCTTTGACCACAGGCTCGGGTTCAGGCTCGGCCTTTGCGTGGGTTTTGGGCTTAGGTTTGGCTTTGGGTTCGGCTTTGTCTTGCTCTTTCAAGAGTTCGCCGACGCCGGTTTTCAACGCTGTAAGGTAGTCCGCGATGCTCCAGGCCACTTTCTGTCCATTCGCGGTGAGTTCGATTCCGCTGACCAGGTCTGGCTCGGTTTCGAACCGGAGGTGAACGTCAACCGGGAAAGTTTCGTTGACGACGTTCTGAATTTTTGCACGTTCATCCGCCGGCAGCGCAAAAGCGCTGCGCACAACTGCGGGCTCAGGTGTCGTTTTAAGGGCTGCTCCCAGTGTTTCCTTCGCCTTGCCGTGCAGTGCCCGCAAGCGGTGCGTGAACACCTCGGCCATGCGTTGTTCGAGCGGCGTGCCAGCCAGATCGGTCAGCACCTTGTTGGCAATGGCAAACACTTCCTCGCGGCTGCGCCGGACGATGTCGCGCTGCAGGCTTTGCAATTCGCTGGTCAAGGCATCTTGTCGTTTGACGCGCAAGGCATCGGCCGCCTCGCGCGCCTGGTCGAGCAAGCGTTGGCGTTCAGCCTTGACTTCATCCTTAACTTGACTGAGCAATTCATTGCGCTGTTGGTCGAATTCCGCATTCTTTGAATGGAATTCGTCGCGTTCCTTTTGCGCCGCTGTTTGTTTCAAGGCAGCGTCCAGCAGCGCCAAAGCAATGCGTTTCTCGCGTGCGTCGATGGCATCGAGAATGGGCTTGTAAAGAAAGCGCTTCATCAACCACACCAGAACGAGAAAGTTCAGTGCTTGCGCGCCGACAGTGAACCAATCGAACAGCATGGCTTACTTCCCGGCGACCTGGGTAATGACGTGATTCCAGAACGGGTTGGCAAAAATCAGGATCATCGAGACCACAAAGCAATAAATGGCGGTGGATTCGATCATGGCGAGACCGACGAACAGGGTGCGGGTGATGGTGGCCGAGGCATCGGGCTGCTGCGCCAGCGCCGTGAGCGCCGTCGCGACGGCTCGCCCTTCGGCAAAAGCAGGCCCCATACAGCCGAAACTGGTGGTGATACCAGCGATGACGATGGATGCCACTGCGATGATGGTCAAGCTGTCCATAGCGAATCCTTTGAAGAAGTTGAGGTTCAAATGTCGGGCGCTGGCTTGGGCTTGGCCTTGCGCACGCGCGTGGCGGCGGCGATGTAGACCGCCGCCAGAATGCTGAAAATATAGGCTTGCACCATGCCGGTGAGCAGGCCTAGTACCGTCATGACAATCGGAAAGATAAAGGGCGTAATCGTCACGAGAATGCCGATGATCATGACCCCGCTCATCATGTTGCCGAACAGGCGCACGGCCAAAGCCAGTGTGCGCGACACTTCACTGATGATGTTGAACGGCAGCATGATGACGGTCGGCTCAAGGTAAGACTTGAGGTATGCCTTCATGCCTTGGCGCTCAATGCCAAACAGTGGCACCGCCACCATCACACACAGTGCGAGTGCCGCCGTGGTTGAGAGTGAGCCGGTCGGCGGCTCAAAACCGGGAATCACGGTGCCCAGGCTGGCGGTGGCAACGAACAGGAAGAGCGTGCCTAAAAAGCCCATGTATTTGCGCGGCTGGCTCAGGCCGACCTCTTTTATTTGCTGTTCGATACCGGTGACGACGATCTCGAGCAGGTTTTGCCAGCGCGAGCGCGTGAGATCGGTGGAAAGTTTGCGCGTGATGAGTTTGGAGCCAACGGCCAGAAACAGCATCAAGCCCCACGTGAAAACGATGGTGCCGTTGAGTTTGAAAAACCCGTGTTGCCAGAAGATCATCTCGTCGGGGCTAAGGCGCATGGCGAACCTCCTGTGTCAGCCGTGTCACGATCTGGCGCGCCATGACAAAACCCAGCAGGCACGCCAACCAGCGTTGCCAATTGCCACCCGCCGCAATATAAAACCCGGCCAGCGTCAACCCCATGCGCAGCAGCCCACTGGTCAACAGCCAAAAGGCTGGCTGGTTGGAGGCCAGCGCCTTGCGCACCGTCCACCACAGGCCACCGAAAAAAAACGCGCCGAGCACGCCGCCCGTGGCCCAGGCCAGCACCAGGGGCAACATGTCATTCATCGTCATTCTCCTGTTCATCGCGCATGGCCTGATCTTCCTTGCTCACCCAATGCCAGGCGTTCAAACAGCCCAGTGTCAGCCCAGCCACCAACAGAGCCAGCGTCCAGGAGCGGCCGCCTGGATAGCGCTGATCCAGCCAAAGACCAAGCGCCGCGCCCAGCAAGGTCGGCACCGTTACCGACCAGCCGATCACCCCCATCATCCCCAGACCAAACCACACGCCGGGCGCGGCATTGCGCTGTGCCTTGAGCTTGCGCCCCGCTTTGATGCCGACCTGCCTGGCCAAGTCAGGTTGGGGTTTTGAGATTTTCTTGGGTTCAATCATGTTGAAAAGTCGCAAAGCGGCGCAAAAAACCAGTTTCCAGTTTCGCCATGATCGAGCGAACGCTTTGCTCGCGCTCGTCGAGCGTCAAAAACTCCTGCGTTACCGCCTGGCGTAATTGGCCGAGGTCCGCGCCGCTGATCGCCCGTCGAACGGACACGAGCACATCGGGCCCCGTCTTGACCAACACGCCGTCATCCACGGCGACAAAAACTTCCCCGTCAGACTCTGTTTCATAGATCAGGATGCCAGGTGTCAACGCCGCCACACAATCGAGACGCTGTGACAACAGACCAAAGGAGCCCGCGAGCGTTTCGGCCACGATACGCGACACGCCGGATTTCTCGGCAAACACCTTGAACGGTAGAAGAATCTTAAGCTTCATGGGAGTCGGCAGTTTGCTTGACGTTGGCTTTGGCCTTTGATTTGGCTTCATCAATCTTCCCGATCATGTAGAGCGCACTCTCCGGGTAGTCTTTGAATTCATCGCGCAGGATACGCTCACATCCGTCTAGTGCATCTGCCAGGCTGACGAGCTTGCCTTGCAGACCGGTGAACTGCTCGGTCGTGAAAAACGGCTGCGTCAGAAAACGCTCCAGCCGCCGCGCGCGCCCCACCACGTTACGGTCTTGCGCTGAGAGCTGCTCCAGACCGAGCATGGCAATGATGTCCTTGAGTTGGGCGTATTGCGCCAAGGTGCTCCGAATCTCCTGCGCCAAAGCGTAATGGCGCTCACCCACAATGCCCGGCGTCGCCATCTTGGAACTCGATTGCAGCGGGTCGATAGCGGGGTACAGGCCTTCGCTGGCCCGCTTGCGCGATAGCACGATTGATGCCGAGAGATGGGAAAACGCATGCACGGCCGCCGGATCGGTAAAGTCATCCGCCGGCACATAGACCGCCTGGATCGAGGTGATGGCGCCGGTGTCGGTATTGGCAATGCGTTCCTCCAAGCCGGACAATTCGGTGCCCATAGTGGGTTGATAGCCCAGCCGCGACGGCATCTGCCCCATCAGTCCGGAAACTTCCATGCCAGCCTGGATGAAACGGAAAATATTGTCGATCAGCAGCAGCACGTCGCGGTGTTCATCGTCGCGGAAATATTCGGCCATCGTAAGCGCCGTATGGCCGACACGGAATCGGGCACCCGGCGGCTCGTTCATCTGGCCAAAGACCATCACCATATTGGGCAGCACGCCGGCGGCCTTCATGTCGCGGTAAAGCTCTTCGCCTTCGCGGCAGCGTTCGCCAATGCCACAGAAAATACTGACGCCCTCCTGATGTCCGACCATGTTGTGGATCATCTCGGTCAGTAAAACTGTTTTACCCACACCTGCGCCACCAAAAAGACCCGCTTTGCCGCCGCGTTCCAGCGGCATCAACACATCGATGCCTTTGATACCGGTCTCGAACACTTCAGATTGCGTGGCGCGTTTTGCCAGCGGTGGTGGCGCCCGGTGCACGGAACGCCATTGCACATCTGTTGGTGCCGCCTGGCGGTCAATGGCATTGCCAAACACGTCAAACATGCGTGAAAGAATGCCTTTTCCTACCGGTGCTTTGAGCGGCCCTCCCGTGTCCAGCACGGGCCTCCCGCGCGCCAGGCCTTGTGTGGGCGTTAACGCAATGGCGCGCACGTGCTGCGCATCACGCTGCGCCAGCACTTCGAGGACGATGCGCCCGTCATCGGCGTGCAGCACGGTGTGGATGGGTGGCAACTTGTCATCAAACCGGACATCGACCACACTGCCACGCACCGAGGTGACCGTGCCTACATTGGGCATCCCAGCATGAGACTTGCCCGGGTTCATGTCATTCACACGCCCCAGACCACATCTTTGCCAGCCTGCGCACTGATTCGCAGTAATTCGATGAACGGGGCCGCGCGGTCACGCAGCCTGATGCTGTCGCCTTCAACATCAACTTCCATTTGAGGCTGCTCGGCACGACGGGCCTGCGCGGCCTCGTGCGTCACAATGGCCGCTTCCAGTGCCGCGATGGCGGCCGGAATTTGCGCGACCGTGATGATACCTTGCGCCGATGGTTCCTTGCCAACGATGGCGAGCATTTGATCACCGTTGAGCTGCAACATGATGACATCAGCGGCGGCTTGAGACTTGAACTTGTAGATCATGATGGACCCTTCGTTTATGGTTTAAAGTTTTCACACAATGACCCAAGCCTGCTGGCTCCAATGAATGGTAAAACCCAGCACGGCCCGACGGTATCTTTGAAGTTCAACGATACGCTCGGCGAGTCCTTCGATCTGTGCGGTGGCCAACAGAGGGCCAGCCGACATACCCAAGTTGCCCACTCTTCTAGCCTCCTTCGCGCAAGGCGTGTACCAAGAGGGTGGCATCATCTTCCGAATCTTCAACCATCAACACGCGCAGAGTTTTATTCATAAAACTGAACCAAATTGCGCCCTGCCTTTTTGGCTTGATACATTGCCGTATCAGCCCAGTTGAAGATGTCGTCCTGGCTGGCTTCATGATTGATAAACAACGCCACGCCGATACTTGCGGTGCAGTGATGTTCGACCGTCGTATCGGCTTTCCCCTCGTGCTTGATTGTCAGCAGATAGGGTGCCGATAACGTGAAACGGATTTTTTCAGCAACCATCCCGGCTTGTGATGTCGACTCTGTTTTATCGGCATTCAAATCGCTCAGCAGCACCACAAACTCATCGCCGCCGAAACGCGCCACAGTGTCCGTCTCGCGCACACAACTTTTCAGTCGAGTCGCCGCCTCAATCAACAATAAATCGCCAACTTCATGGCCATGCGTGTCATTCAACGGCTTGAAATTGTCCAGATCCAGGAACATCACCGCGCCATAGCAACCACTGCGCTTAGTGGTGGCCATGGTTTGGCTCAATCGGTCGTCGAGCAGACGACGGTTCGGCAGTTCAGTAAGCGTGTCATAGAACGCCAGTTGACGCACTTGGTCTTCCATCTGCTTGCGCTCGGTGATGTCGGAGTGCGTGCCGATCATGCGCAAGGGTTTGCCGTCCTCGCTGCGACTTACCACCATACCGCGACCAAGAATCCACTTATAGCTTCCATCCTTGCATCTGATGCGGTATTCAACGACATAAAATTCCGTCTTGCCATCCAAGTAAGCTTGCATTGCTCCTGCAACATACGACTGATCATCAGGATAAATACGATTTACCCATTCTTCGTTGGTAGGCAGGATGTCGTCTCCGGCATACCCCAGCATCTCCTTCCAGCGTTTGGAATACTTTGCTTCATCGGTCTGAATGTTCCAATCCCATACGCCGTCACGCGAACCTTCGATGGCGAATTTCCAACGGTATTCGCTTTCCTTCAGCAATTCTTCGCGACGCATGTTCTCGTCGATGAGCTTGGAGATGCGCGCGGCATTGGATCGCTCGTTGATCAGCGATAACATCAACCCGAACAGCAAGCCGCTGAGCGCCAGGCCGCCGGTCAGGGCTGACCATGCAGTTGCGTAACTGATGCCTGATGGTATTGAGATGTGATCAAACACCAGCAGCCACTGATGGCCATTGAAGTCGATCGTCCGCTGCTGATAGAACAGCGAATGCAACCCGGGGGTATGGGCAGCGTTGCTGCCGATCAGCAGGCTGGCAGGCGTTGCCTGAAGACCATCGTAGATGTGCAGGTCAACGGTTCTGCCTTCGTGGCTCTCCCAGTCTTGAAGAATGCCGGCCATGAGATCATTCATGCGGTATGGGCTATAGGCCCAACCGATCAGCGCAGCCTGTCTCTGCCCGAGCGTGTCCCTCGGCATGCCATTGCGATAGACGGGTACATACATAAGGGTCCCTGCCTGGACTTCAGTGCCGGTCTCCTGCACCAGTTCGACCTTGCCGGACAGCGACGCCTCTCCGGTATCACGCGCCTGTTCCATGGCGGTTCGCCTGACCGGCTCGGATAACATATCGAAACCAAAGGCGCGCACGTTGCGGCCGCGGAAGGGTTCGAGGTAGATGATCGACGTGTAGATGGCGCGCTCGCCGGATGGGCGTATGGTGTATTCGGGAAATCCTTCGCTGCGAATACGGGCGATGTGGGCGGCAAGCTCATCCGCTGGAATAAGTTGTGCAAACCCGATCCCCTGCACGCCGGGAACACTCCCATCTGGTCGCAGTGTCTCGACGTAGGCTCGCCACTGTTGACGATCAACAGCGTTCGACGCTGCAAAAAGGGCGGCGGCGCCCCGAAGGATCAGCGCATAGGCGCCAAGGCGGTCCTGGATTTTGAGGGTAACCTGATCGGAGGCAAAGGCAAACTGCCTCACCGCATCTAGTTCGACCCGCTGCTTGACCAAAAGACTGGCGAAAACAGTGGCTAACAATCCAACGCCGAGCACCGCCCAGGCGGGCCATGTTTTCCTGGGCCAACTGGATTTCAGCATCACGCTTGCCGGTCGCTCGCGCCCGTGCAATTCGACTGCCTCACCGCCTTCACACGCCTGCATGACGGCATAACCCATATTGATTTCGCCAGTCGGGAAAGGCCGGCGCGTTTGGTGGGCAAGTCGCCCATGATCGGCGTCATCATTATGATTCGTCACTCGGCGGGAGGCGGAGCCAGGAATTTGGCCTCGAATATTTCGGCCGGCACCGGTTTGCTGAATAAAAAGCCCTGCATTTCGTCGCAGCCCAGCAAGTGCAGCAGACGTTGTTGCTCCTCGGTTTCGACACCCTCGGCCACCACCTTGAGCTTGAGCGCATGGGCCAAGCCGATGATGGTGGAGACCAGTGCCAGCCCTTGTGGCGAGACCGTCATGTCGTTCACGAACGAAATGTCGATCTTGAGTGTGTCCGCCGGGAATTTTGACAGGTAGCTCAGAGATGAGAAGCCGGTGCCGAAGTCGTCGATGGCGATGCTGATGCCCATGGCGTGAATCGCTTGCAGGCTGGTGATACTGTGCTTGACGTTCTCCATCAGCAAGCTTTCGGTGATTTCGAGTTCCAGCCCGGCCGCTACCTGTGCGTCCATTCTGATCGTCTGTTTGATCTCGTCGATGAAACCGCGATGGCGCAGTTGCAGCGGTGACACGTTGACGGCAATGCGCACGGC
Organism: Janthinobacterium sp.; assembly: GCA_003133225.1. Lineage (GTDB taxonomy): Bacteria > Pseudomonadota > Gammaproteobacteria > Burkholderiales > Burkholderiaceae_D > Janthinobacterium. Next base: position 46,864 of record PKWL01000090.1, on the reverse strand, counting down.
TGGCAGGCCCATGCTGCGCCAGCGCAGGTAGTCTTTGATGGCTTGGTGCAGCGCCCAGCGCCCGACCTCGTAGATCATTCCGGTTTCTTCCAGGATCGGGATGAAGCGCCCCGGCGGCACCAGGCCGGTGCGCGGATCATTCCAGCGGATCAGCGCCTCGGCGCTGGTCATCTTGCCGCTCGCGAGGTTCACCTTGGGCTGGTAGTGGAGCACGAATTCTCCCTTGTCGATCGCCTGGCGCAACTGGTTTTCCAGGGTCAGTTTGCCAGCCACTTTTTCAGTCATTTTCTGGGTGTAAAACAGGTAGCGCTCGCCGCTCGCCTTGGCTTTTTTGAGGGCGGCCTCGGCGTTCCTGAACAAGGTCTCGGCGTCGGTGCCGTCATCTGGAAATACTGCTACGCCGACCTTGGCGGCGATGCGGTACACGGAGTCATTCAGGTGGAATGGATGATTCTGAAAAGCTTCAATCGTTTTCTCGAGCAGCCGCGCCACGTCGCCTTCCTGCTTTACTTGCGGCAACACCCCGGCAAAGTGGTCCGCACCCACTCGCGCCAACAGGCTGGCGTCTCCTGTGATGCCTGTCAGCCACTGCGTCACCTGCCGCAAGAGCTCGTCGCCAGTCGGCTGGCCGAGGCTGTCGTTGATGTTCTTGAACCGCTCCAGATCGATCAAGGCAACGGCAAGCTTGTGCCCACCGTTGGCGGCGCTGCGCATGTACTGCGCCACCCGCTCGAGAAACAGAGTGTGGTTGGCGAGTCCGGTCAGCACATCGTAGTATGCGAGGTAATCGAGCCGCTCCTGTTTGTCGAGGTGATCAATCGCGAACGCGATATCGCCGACCAGTTCGGTCAACAGCTTCATCTCCTGTTCCTGGAAGAATTCAATCTCGTCGGCATACAGCGCGAGCACGCCTACTGCTTTATCCGAGACTATCAGCGGAAAACAGGCTACCGAGCGGATTTCTTGCTCCGCGTGTTTTTTGCTGAACAGAACTCTGGAGTCGTTTTGCGAATCGTTGGCCACGACGAGTTTTTTGTCCCTGAGTGCTTGCCCGGACAGGGTATCGCCCAGTTGCTCAGTGCTTGTCGTTGAAAAGCGATGTTTAAGGGCGGTCAGGGTCTCCTCATCCACGCCGGCCGAGGCGACCGGGACAATCTTCATCGTGTTCTGATCAATCATGCCCACCCATGCCACGCGGAAGCCGCCTTCTTCGACTGCGATCCGGCACGCGTGGCTGAACAGCTCGTCGCGGTCACGCACGCGCACGATCAGGGTATTGATGCCGCTGAGCATGGCATAGACGCGGTTGAGGTAGGCGATGCTGGCTTCCGCTGCCTTGCGCTCGGTTACGTCTTGTTGAATCGCGACGAAGTGCGTGATGACGCCTGCTGCGTTCAGGATCGGGGTCACGACTTGCTCCTCGGTATACAGACTCCCGTCTTTCCGGCGATTGATGACCTCGCCGCGCCACATGCGTCCGGTGAGGATGGCCTTCCACAACTCTTTAAAAAACGCCCGGGGATGTTGGCCAGAGTTGACTAGGTCCCGGTGGTGCTTGCCAAGGGCTTCTTCGGTGGAATACCCGGTGATCTTAGTGAATGCCGGATTGATCCACTCGATGACGCCCGCGCGGTTGGTGATGACGATGGCATCAGCGGCGGCGTTTAGCGCGGCGCTTTGGAGGCGCAGCGACTCCTCCGTCCGCTTGCGCTGGGTGATGTTATCTGTGCCGAGTAGCAGATAGCCGATGATGGCGTTCTGCGCGTCGCGCAGTGCCGTGACCGACACCACCGCCGGGAACCGGCTGCCGTCCTTGCGGATATAGGTCAATTCATAGATGTCCTCGATCCCGCGCGAGGCCTTGAACACCAATGCCTCGAAGCCCGGCGTAATCGGGGTGCCGAGTTCGAGGCTCAGTGCTTGGGCGCGCGCTATCACTTCCTGCGGATCGGAAATGTCGGCAGGCGTGATCTTGTTCATCACCTCCAAGGCCGTGTAGCCCAGCATGCGCTCGGCGCCAACGTTGAAAATCTGAATGACGCCCTTCGCGTCGGTGGCGATGCTCGAAAAGTTGGCGTTGTTAAAAATCGCGTCTTGCAACGCGCCCGTCTTGAGCAGTGTTTCTTGGCGCCTAAATTCCACGACGCCGTCAGGGCCACCCTGTTTTTCGCATGCGCCATCACCAGAACCGGTTTTGAGCATAAGCCCTCCCGCGTGAACATTCATTGGAATACTTTTTTCAGACAGCGTTTTACGCCGCAATCACATAGCACTTTTCGCGGAACAGCCGCAAACAGGCATCTACGACATTGGCGTCAAAGAAGGTTTCGCGCCCACGCTCGATCTCGGTCAACGCTGCCTCAATCCCTAGCGCCGGGCGGTATGGCCGATGCGAAGACATGGCCTCCACCACATCGGCCACCGCCAGAATTCTCGCTTCCAGCAGGATGGCCTCCCCCTTCAACCCCTGCGGATAGCCGCTGCCGTCCATGCGTTCGTGATGTTGCAGCACGACATCGGCGATCTGCCACGGAAACTTCACGTCCTTTAACACGTCGTAACCTGCCTGAGCGTGTTCCTGAATCAGCCGCTGTTCAATCCAACTGAGTTTGCCGGGTTTGGCGAGAAACTGAGTGGGAATGGCGATTTTTCCGATGTCATGCAGATAACCGGCCACGCGCAGCCCCTCTTGCTGGTGCACAGAAAAACCGAGTTCGGCACCAATGGCCACGGCAAGCTCAGCCACCTTGCGCTCGTGCCCAGTGGTGTATGGGTCGCGCATTTCGCTCAGAGTGGTGACTACCTGCACGGTGCTCATAAAGGCGGTTTCTAGTTCGGCGATATAACGTTGAATCTCCTGATTGGCAACCAGCAGTTCCGCTGCCCGTTTGCCTTTCTCTTTGCCTTGATAAGCAAGCTCAACGTTGGCAACCAGCAGTTCCGCTGCCCGTTTGCCTTTCTCTTTGCCTTGATAGGCAAGCTCAACGTTGGCAACCAGCAATTCTGCTGCCCGTTTGCCTTTCTCTTCGCCTTGATAGGCAAGCTCAACATTGGCAACCAGCAGTTCTGCTGCCCGTTTGCCTTTCTCTTCGTCTTGATAGGCAAGCTCCTTGTTGGCAGCGGCTAGCGCCTTGGTTCCGAGCATGCGCTCGTTGATGTCGGTCATCACGATGCGCAGGGTAGGCGCACCGCCTTGGTCGGGGACGGCAAGGGCGTCCAGATGTGCCCAGAATTTCGTGCCATCCCGTTTCACGAACCGCAACTCGCAGGACTGCGGCCCATGGGTTTCAATGATTCTTTGGCGCATCAAGTAGAAAATGGCCTGATCGTCTGGGAGAATGAACTGGGTGATCTTTTGCCGGACAAGCAATGCTCGGCCCATGCCAAACAGCGCGGCAGCGGTGAGATTGGCTTGCTCGATCTGTCCGGACCCGCTGACGGTGCAATAGCCCACCGGAGCCATGTCATAGAAATCGAAATAGCGCGCCTGCGAGGTTTCGAGTTCATTCTGAGTCCGACGCAGTTCTTCGTTCTGCATCTCCAACTCGATCTGATGCACCCCCAGTTCATGCACGATATGGCGTAGTGCATTGGGGGTCAGGGCACTGAGTTGGCCCGTCACGTCGGCGGCGCTACCCCGGTAGGCATCCTCGGCGCGACCGCGCAGGGTCTGTGGCTCGCTCACGGACTTCCCGACCGAGTGCGGGGGGGGGACTGATACTGACTACTCAAAAAGACCTCCGCAGTTTGCCTATCATTATGCCCCCATTGGATGAGCAAAACAAACATTTGCGACGAAGATGAACAATGCCGAAATTTCGCTGACAGAACTTGATATTTGTCAGCACAGCGTCGATGACTCCCTGCCGGTGTCCAATCGACGGCCGGTCTTGTTCCGGACCAGTCATCCAAGGATTCAACATGACCGGCTGGAAACGCTGCGTTGCTGACCGCCAATTGGAAAATTTGATCCCGAAGATTGAATGACTGCTCTGGCTTGTCTGGTCGAGGCCACGAACGTCAGGTCTTCAAGGCCGTGGCCGTCAGCATTGGGCACGTTGCTGACGATAAGCGGCAACGCAGAGCGACTCGTTGCGCGCTGAGTGCGAGCCGGCGTGCCTCGAACGACAGCCGACATGTGCGCCAGCGCACAGACGTTGATTCAACCCGCCAATAGAATCAAGCAAGACACATCGCCAACAGCGTGGTGGCGGCCATTCCATCTGCCGATGCGCGTTGCACGGCACTCTTAAAGGGCAATCCACGGCTGCGAGCCTGATACCATCAAAGTGGTTGCTACCGAGTGGCAGTTTCTTGCGGGCGTGCGGTTTGCGGCAAACAACACAAGGAGAAATCCAATTGGAACTTTGTCGCTGGCATGCAGTTGACGATGCGCTGGCGTTACAGCAAATGGCGATTGAGATGATCCTTGCCAGTGCGGCACGGGCTATTCATGAACGTGGCCAATTCCATCTTGTGCTCGCCGGTGGAAATACGCCGCGGGAAATTTATCACGGGCTCGGTGCAGCCCAAACTGACTGGTCTGCCTGGCACATTTATTTCGGCGACGAGCGCTGCTTGCCGTCAGACGATTCAGATCGAAACTCGCGTATGGCGGCTGAGGTTTGGCTCGATTGCGTCCCCATTCCCCCTTTGCAGTTGCATACGATACCGGGAGAGTTGGGCGCGTTTCAAGCAGCTCGAATTTATGCCGAAACACTACGAACAGTGGGCGACTTTGATCTGGTTCTGCTCGGGCTTGGTGAGGATGGTCATACCGCAAGCTTGTTTCCAGGTCATGACTGGGGCACGGCGCCCGATTCACCTGCCACGCTGGCGGTGTTGGACGCACCCAAACCCCCGCCGCAGCGGGTGTCCTTGAGTGCGGCGCGGCTGAGTCGTGCGCGGCAAGTGGTATTTCTGGTCAGTGGCGAGTTCAAGCACCGGGCGGTGGCCGAGTGGCGGGCTGGCAAAGACATTGCGGCGCGGGCGATCATGCCGGCGGCGGGTGTCGATGTACTGGTGACGTCCTCGCTTCTGCTACCGTTGGTCCTGCCCAATCAAGGAGATTCAAAATGCATTTAGGCATGATCGGATCAGGACGTATCGGGTGGCATGGTACGGCGTTTGGCGCAGCGGCAATGCACGCCTTCACGGGTCAGGTCACAGGACAGAATGTTGGCCGCGAGAGGCCGCCGTTTCGTTCCACAGTTCGATGAGCCGCCGGTCGGGGTGAAGGGGTTCGCAGCCGAGGATGCTCAGTGATGCCGGGTACAAGGCGAAATGCTGCCCTTCGATCAATGGCAGGCCGATCCACCTGGCCGCCAGTGCGGCGCCGAACTGGCCATGCGAAAAGAGCGCAATGTTGCCATGCATCGTGCACAGTTTCGCGATGACCCTGTCGGCACGAGCGGACACTTCGGCGGGGGTCTCGCCATGGGGGCAGCCATCGCGCCAGACGTTCCAGCCCGGATACTCCTTGCGTATATCCACCGATCGCCGTCCTTCATAGTCGCCGTAGTCCCATTCAGCCAAATCCGGCTCGATCTCGCTCGCCGGTGCGAATCCTGCGAGCTCGCAGGTCTGGCGCGCGCGCAGCCGCGGGCTGACGAGGACACGGGTGAACCCATTCGGGCGCAGACGTTGCGCAAGTCCGCGCGCTTCGTCTTCGCCGTGCGCGGTCAACGCAAGCTCGGTGCGCCCGGTGTGTTGGCCGGTGCGAGACCACGCGGTCTCGCCGTGTCGAATGAGGTGGGCTCGCAGAAGTTGGGTCAAGCGGTCTCCATCCCGGCGTGGTAATTGCCACGCAGCGCCGCAGCGTTGCAGCGAGCGCGATGCAGCAACGCCTGCTGGGCCGCGACCCGGTTCAGCTCGTCGCCGGCCCATATCTCCAACGCCGGTTGCTGCAGCGCCCGCCCAAACGAAAACGTCAGCGGCCAGGGCGCTTGCACGGGTGGCAATCCGAATCGTCCGTGCATGGCGTTCAACCGTGCTGAGGCCAACTCGCTGGACTGCCCACCCGACAGGAAGGCAATGCCGGCGACAGCGGCCGGCACCACCCGGAGCAAGCTTTTTACCGTGGCAGCGGCCACCACATCGACCGATTCCTGCGTCGCGCAAGTCAAGCCCGGCAGCACCATGTTGGGCTTCAGGATCATCGCCTCCAGCATCACGCCCTGAAGGCGGAGCTGATCAAAGACCCGGTGCAGAACGTGTTCCGTCACCGAGCGGCAACGCTCCAGCGTATGGTCACCGTCCATCAGCACTTCGGGCTCGACGATGGGCACCAAAGTCGCCTCCTGGCACAAGGCGGCATAGCGCGCCAGGGCATGCGCGTTGACCTCGATGCAGGCGGGAGTGGGCCAGCCTTCGCCGATAGCCAATACCGCGCGCCACTTGGCGAAACGGGCACCCATTCGGGCGTACTCGGCCAGGCGCTCGCGCAGTCCGTCGAGGCCTTCGCTTATCTTCTCTCCGGGATGACCTGCGAGGGCCTTGGCGCCCATGTCGACCTTGATGCCGGCCGCAATCAGCACCTGCACGAAAGGCGTGCCGTCCTGCGTTTCTTGGCGGATGGTTTCGTCGTAGAGAATCGCGCCGCTGATGCATTCGCCCAGTCCGGGTGTGGTCACGAGCAGCTCGCGATACGCGCGCCGGGCCTCGTCGGTCTGGGAAATTTTAGCGTCGGCAAATCGCTTGTTGCAGGTGGGATTGCTTTCATCCATCGCCAGCAGGCCCTTGTCGCCGGCGACCAGCGCCCTCGCGGTGTCTATAAGCTCTTGCGCCTTCATTGGAAGTTGTTCCACTTCCAGTTCCGGATCTCCGGCATGTCCTGGCCGTGCTCGTCGATGTACTGCCTGTGCTCGATCAGCTTGTCCTTGAGTTGCTGTTTCAGGTAGAGTCCCTTGTCGCCGGTCTGCGGCAGGCGGTCGATGGTGTCCATCACGAGGTGGAAACGGTCCAGATCGTTGAGCACCGTCATGTCGAAGGGCGTGGTGACGGTGCCTTCTTCCTTGTAGCCACGGACGTGAATGTTGTCGTGGTTGGTGCGGCGGTAGGTCAGGCGGTGGATCAACCACGGGTAGGCATGGTAGGCGAAGATGACCGGCTTGTCCCTGGTGAAGAGTTCGTCGAAATCCGTGTCGGAAAGTCCGTGCGGGTGCTCGCTTTGCGGCTGTAGCTTCATCAGGTCGACCACGTTGACGACCCGGATTCTTAGCTTGGGCAGATGGTCGCGCAGGATGGAGACGGCGGCCAGCGTTTCCAGTGTGGGCACGTCACCGCAGCAGGCCATCACCACGTCGGGCGCAACCGCCTGGTCGTTGCTGGCCCACTGCCAGATGCCGATGCCTTCGGTGCAGTGCTTCACTGCGGCATCCATCGTCAGCCACTGCGGCGCCGGGTGTTTGCCAGCGACCACAACATTGACATAGTGACGACTGCGCAGGCAGTGGTCCATCACCGAGAGCAGGCAGTTTGCATCCGGCGGCAGGTAGACACGCACGACATCGGCCTTCTTGTTCACGACGTGGTCGATGAAGCCCGGATCTTGATGCGTAAACCCGTTGTGATCCTGGCGCCAGACATGCGAAGCCAGCAGGTAGTTGAGCGAGGCGATCTTGCGCCGCCACGGCAGTTGCGCCGTGACCTTGAGCCACTTGGCGTGCTGGTTGAACATCGAGTCGATGATGTGGATGAACGCCTCGTAACAGTTGAACAACCCGTGCCGCCCGGTGAGCAGATAACCCTCCAGCCAGCCCTCGCACTGGTGCTCGCTGAGCATCGAGTCGAGCACGCGCCCACTGGGTGCGAGAAACTCGTCGCTCGGCACGGTGGCCGCGTCCCATTGACGTTGGGTCACTTCGAACAGGGCTTCCAGGCCGTTGGACAGCGTCTCATCAGGCCCGAAGACGCGGAAATTGCGCTGCTCGGCGTTCAGCTTCGCCACATCGCGCAGGAATCGGCCGAGCACATGCGTGTCGCCGATTCCCTTCACCCCCGGTTCAGACACGCTCTGCGCGTAGTCGCGAAAATCCGGCATGCGCAGGTCGCGCAGCAGCATGCCACCGTTGGCGTGGGGATTGGCGCCCATGCGCCGTTCGCCCTTCGGCGCAAGTTCAGCCAGTTCCGGTTTCAGTCGGCCCTGCGCATCGAACAGTTCCTCTGCCCGGTAGCTCCTGAGCCATTCTTCCAACAGCTTCAGATGTTCGGGAGGCGCCGTGGGCGATACCGCGATTGGAACCTGATGCGCCCGGAATGTGCCCTCGATCTGCAGCCCATCGACCACCTTCGGCCCGGTCCAACCCTTGGGTGAATTGAGCACGATCATCGGCCAGCGCGGACGCGCGACGTTGCCGTGGACGCGGGCATCCTGCTGGATGGCCTTGATTTGCTTCACCGCCGTTTCGAGCGTCGCGGCCATGGCCTGATGCATCAGTTCGGGCTCGTGTCCCTCGACGAAATAGGGCGTCCAGCCGTAGCCGCGCAACAACTGTTCCAGTTCCTCATGCTCGATGCGGGCGAGCACGGTCGGGTTGGAGATCTTGTAGCCGTTCAGATGCAGGATCGGCAGCACCGCGCCGTCGGTGACCGGATCGAGAAATTTGTTGGAATGCCAGGCGGTGGCCAGCGGTCCGGTTTCCGCCTCGCCGTCACCGACGACGCAGGCGACGATGAGTTCGGGGTTGTCGAACACCGCCCCGAACGAATGGCTGAGCGAATAGCCCAGCTCGCCGCCCTCGTGGATCGAGCCCGGACATTCCGGCGAGGCGTGGCTGGGAATGCCGCCGGGAAATGAGAATTGCTTGAATAGCTTTTGCAGTCCGGCCTCATCCTGGCTGATATTGGGATAGATCTCGCTATAGGTGCCTTCGAGATAGGTATTGCCGACCACGGCCGGGCCGCCGTGCCCGGGACCCGAGACGTAGATCATGTTGAGGTCGTACTTCTTGATGACCCGGTTCAGATGCACGTAAATGAAGTTCTGCCCAGGGGTCGTGCCCCAGTGACCCAGCAGCATGTGCTTGACATTCGCGAGCACCAAAGCTCGTTTGAGCAACGGGTTGTCGTAGAGGTAAATCTGGCCGACCGACAGGTAGTTGGCGGCGCGCCAGTAGGCGTCCATGCTGTGGAGCAGTTCCGGTGTGAGGGTGTTGCTTGTCATGGTCTAAGTTTCCCGAATTGAGCCGAGGCCGAGGCACCCGGCGATCATGTGCGACTCGTCGTTGGTTGTTCTTCATGCCGTGAGACTCGTACACACCTTCTGCAGCAGTGCCCGTACTTCCCTGGCAATGTCAGTCACTTCCAATTTGTCGACCAGCTTCAACACTGCCTCGGGATCCATGAATGCGACCGTTATGCTTTTATCGGCTTCCTCGCGCACCACCACGTTGCACGGCAGCAGCAAGCCGATGTCGGGATCGGCCTCGATCGCGCGGTAGGCGAGCGGCGGGTTGCACGCGCCGAGAATGCGATACGGCCGATGCTCGATGTTGAGTTTCGCTTTCAAAGTCGCCTTGACATCAATGTCGCTGAGCACGCCGAAGCCTTCCTTTTTCAGGGCCTCGGTGACTTTTGCGACGGCGGCATCGAAGGGCATTTTTAGATGAGTGTTGAATCCGTACATGATTTGATTCCTTTCAAGTGGTGCCACTATTTATAAAACACGGCAATATCATGATGGTTGCCCGGCCGTCGGCTTCACCGATCATTTTCCCCACATCCCGAAGCCATTGCGCCACGATTTGCCGTGCTGCTCCTTGGTGAGCACCGCATCGGTCTGTTTCTGGGTGCTGAGCAACAGGTCAAACATCTAGTGCCGCAGGTCAGACATCCTGCGGTAGTTCTTGCTGAGCGCGTCATCGTCGCGGTTGTCGGCGTAATACTGATCGTTCACGCGTGCTCACGGTTGGACGGTCACAGGAACTTCGCCCTGGCTGCGGTGATGGTCAAAGGAAGCCATACCAGAGGTCTTCAACAGTTCGCGGGCTTTATCGATCTCCTGTGCATCGCCGTGCACGACCAGCATGAATTTGTCGGCTTTCAGCGCGGTCTCGTAACGCAGCACGGAGTCCTTCGGAATACCGACCGCCATCAGTGCACCCGCCAGGGCGCTGAGGCCCCCGACCAATACGGCACCCTGCAGGCCGCTGAAGAGGGTGGCCGCGAGTGGCCCCAGAACGACCACGTGGCCCACCACCGGAATGAACATCAGTGCGGAGCCGAATAGCACACCCATCAAGCCTCCCCAGAATGCGCCCAACTTGCCGAAGATCTTGGCCCGATCGCCGGCGTTGAGGAAGCCGACAACGTGTTCCTCGGTGTGGTAGTCCTTGCCAAGGATCGATATCTTCTTCATGTCGAAGCCGCCACGTTGCAGCGCCTTCACGGCGGCCTCCGCTTGGTTATGGAGGTCATAGACGGCGACTGCGATATCGGTTTTGGTCACGTTCATGCTGGGGTCCTTGGTGTGTTGAGCTCAATAGCAAGCCAGCGTTTATATTAAAACTTCGCGGTCCGGAATGTCGGTGCGCTAGCAGACATATGACATCTTGATGCCCTGGTACCGACGTCAGACTGAAAACGATGTGACGCTGAAGGTTTGGCGATCCTGGACGACTGTGGGCCAACCCGAGCCGCGCTCGGGCATCTTGTTGCGTTCGTCCACGAACAGATGGGTGATCTGATAATGTGATATCGCGCTGCCACGCTACTCTCCACCCTCCCAATAGCCGGGACGTCCATAGTGTTTGTGGATGCCGATTTCCTGGCGTCGATCCAGTTGCACCGCCGGGTCGTACGGCGGGGCGTCTTTCACTGCCTGCCGGGTCAGATTGACCGAGACTGTAGCATCAAGCCAGCGCACGGCCGTGATCCATTGCGGCGCGATCAGCACCTGGTGACCAAGCCACCAGTTGCTGGTGTCCACGATCATGTATCGAATGGACCAGGTGTCTTCGTCGACCAGCAGGCCCTGCACGTGGCCGATGTCGCCGTCGGTCGCCCCAATGTGATAGCTCTTGACTGCTTCGCAGCTGCGCAGGTGGAGGTCGTCATTCTTATGCCGCGCCGCTTCGGTCCGCGCGTAAGCTTCCTCCATTTCCGGCCGCACGACGGGCCGCGCCGCAACGAAGCCGGAATAGCCGGTCATTAGCATTCCCGGGTAAACCCCTCCGCCCCAGAGTCCGGCACCGTCCCAGTAATAGGGATAACCGTAGTACCCCATGTAGGCCTTCTCGTGCTGCCGCGATACCGGCTTGTCGGTGTCGATGTCGGGGCTGTTCTTTACTTGCTCTTTCGTGATCGAGACGGGCAGTATCTTTTCCGTCCAGTTCGGACTGCTGATCGCGATAGGCGAGATCAACACCTTTCGACTCGACAGCCAGGGGCCGGTGTCGACCACGAGATAGCGGACGACCCAAGCTTCGTCGTCGAAATACAAATCCTTCACATGTCCAATGATGCCGTCGGTCGCACCGATGACGTAGTTCTCGATATCTTTCGTGTTGCGCAACATAGGTGCCTGTTCCTTTCAGTGTGTCGATCAAAGAAAGTCACTGTAGGGCTGGCCCTGCCGCCATGTCTGTGCGCTGCCGCGCATAAGCGCAGCCTTATCTGTCAAGGGCCTCAACAGCGACCTGCCGCTCCCGGCATCCGTTCCATTTGACGCGTCTGTAGAAAAAGTTTTTTACAGAGGGCGTTCCTATTCTTTTCAGTCAACCTCATTCGAAACCAGGCGGACGCGCAGGTTTCTCATGCGAACAATTTGCCGCACAAGCCGCAATGGCCCGGCGGTACGCAGCAAGTCAGACATCATCCGAAGGTCGGCGACTATCCCTTGGAGAACGCCATATTTGTGGCTCTTCATCGGGCTGTCGACGCGGCCCCATTCCACTACGGCCAAGCGAGCGGCGGCATCGATGCAGATTCGATTGAGCCAGACCTCAAAGCCAAAGCGCGGCAGGGCGTCGAGTTCGGCTAGCCGGTCAGCGATCAGGCCGCGCCGCAGCATCCGTTCGCCGGACAAGCTCGTCATTGGGGGAGGCGAGAGTCATGTTCGATCCCTCTTCCTCTTCCAGTACCAAATGCTGAAGATGGCGACGCCGAAGAACGCAATCCCCAGGGAAGAAGTCATCATGGTTACCGGGAACGTAGATAACCCGCGTACCAGTCCGCGGCAGATCGAGAAACCACCGCATCACATCGTGATGTTCCGGTTTCCAATTGCCCGACAGCGGGTGCCAGTTGTCAACGATATCACCGACGAGATAGACCGTCTCAGCATCATGCGTCTGCAAGAAATCGAGGATCAGACTTGCACGTGACAGCCGAGTGCCAAGGTGCATATCGGAAAGGAAGATGCTCCGGTGGGTCCGCGTCGGCTTGTCCCCTGATGGTCTCCGAATCGCGGAAGCCGTGCAGTCACTCATGAGACGGGGCCGCAACGCCCTCAGGCAGTCATGCAGAGGCAAGAGAGGCTCCGACTTTCTCTTCAACGATCGGCGCCGAGCTCGGGCCGGTTCGCCGCATGGTCTGTTCCTGCGGCTTGACGATCTCGGGCTCCGGCACGACCTGGCCCGCCAGCGCAAACGCCAGAGTAGCAGCAGAGGGATTGAGGCTGTCGACCATCGAACTCGGCATCAGAATCGTGGCGCCTCGCTCCTTCGTCGTCTCGTAGATGATGTTCATCGCCCGAAGCTGCAAGGCCCACGGATGGCCCGCGTAGATGTCGGCCGCTTCGACGAACTTGCCGGCGATCGCCGCTTCGGCCGATCCCAGGATGACGCGCGCCTGCTTCTCGCGCTCAGCCTGAGCCTGACGCGACATCGCGTTCTGCAGCGCTTCGGGGATGGCGACGTCGCGGATCTCCACCGAGCTAACCGAGATGCCCCAAGGCGCGGTCTTGGCGCCGATCTCGACCTTCAACTGCTCATCGGCCTCCTTGCGATCGGACAGCAGCGCCGTCAACATCGACGAGCCGATCATTTCGCGCAGCGAGGTCTGCGCCACGCGGTCAATGGCTTCGCGGTAGTTGGTGATCGCCAAGGCTGCCTTCTCGGCATCGTGCACATGCCAGAAGATGATTGCGTCGACGTTGACAGGAACCGTGTCGCGAGTCAGCGCCTGCTCGGCGTTGAAGGCCGTCGTCTGGATTCGGCAGTCGATCACCGCGACGATGCTGTCGATGACCGGGATGATGGCGAACATCCCCGCGCCCTTGACGCCCTGTAGCTTTCCCATGCGCAGGACGACGAACTTCTGCCAGACGTTGGCCATCTTCAGCGAGGCGGCTATCACCGCTCCTGCCGCGAAGAAGACGAGCGCCAGATACATATTTACAAGATAGCCGACGCCGATGCCGGCAAGTATGCAAATGAAAACCAGGAATGAGGTGATCGGATTGATGTTCTGCCCCTTGTTTGCGTTCGCCGAACCTCGGCGCCTTCGATTCAAGATACACGCGCTCGCCACGCCTATCCGTTCGGTAACGCACAGACGCCAGTGTCTGGGGCGCGCATAGTGATATTCACACTGCAGGAGTCAGAAGCATGTTGCGCAGCATCAAGGATTTCGAGGGCTATGCCGTCGGGGTCACCGACGGCCCGATCAGGCGCCCGGGATATGGGTCCGATACCCCGTGATTTCCGAGTCCGGTCACTGAGGCTACCAGGGCGAAGACGCATGGAGAAACGAAATACCAAGAGCCATGATCGGGGTCACGGACGCTATGGCTAGCGCCCGCCCGCCGCAAGTGCACCTGCTGTCCAACGGCAGCTATCACCTGATGGTCTCCAGCGCGGGCGGTGGCTACAGCCATTGGCGAGGCCTGGCGCTGACGCGATGGCGCGAGGACGCGACCTGCGACAACTGGGGTGCGTTCTGCTACATCCGGGATCCAGTCGGCGGACACGTTTGGTCGACCACAACGCAGCCCACGCTGCAGCAGGCGGACTCTTACAAAGCCGTGTTCTCGCCGGGTCGCGCGACATTCAGGCGCCTCGACCATGGCATCGACGTGACGACCGACATTGCCGTGTCGAGTGACGACGACGTCGAGTTGCGTCGAATCCGCATCAGCAACCGCTCATCCGTGCGCCGAACGCTCGATATCACGAGCTACGCGGAAATCGTGCTCGCGCCCGGCGCCACCGACTCGGCCCATCCTGCGTTCGAGAAGCTGTTTGTCGAAACCGAGATCCTCGGCGAGGCGCAGGCCATCGTCTGCACCCGCCGTGCGCGCGCTCCCGGCGAGCCGACTCCATCCATGTTCCATCTGCTGGCCACGCAACAGCTGCAAGGAGAAGCCGTCTCGTACGAGACGGATCGCGCTCGCTTCATCGGCCGCGGCCGCAGCACGACCGACCCGCAGGCCCTGGACCGCAACGCGGTCCTGTCGGGCAGCGCCGGCTCCGTGCTCGACCCGGTCGCTGCGATCCGTTGCTGCATCCGACTCGACCCGGGGGCGGCCGCCACCGTCGATCTGCTCACGGGCGTCGCCAGCACCCACGAAGCGTGTACCGACCTGGTTCGAAAGTACCAGCAGCAGGCGATGGCAGACCGAGTTGTAGGTTCCGCGTCGACTTATTCACAAGCCGTTCTGAGCGGGTTGCGTTCCAGTGCCGCAGAGGGGCTGTTCTACGCAGACCTGGCCGCATCCGTGCTCTACACCAACGCGTGGCTGCGTGCCGACCCAAGCGTTCTTGCCAGCAACCATCAGGGTCAGGCCGGCCTGTGGCGCTACGCGATTTCCGGGGATCTGCCGATCGTCCTGCTGAGCATCGCAGACCCGGCGAATCTTGAGTCGGCGCGCCGACTCGTCCAGGCCCACGCCTACTGGCGCCAATTCGGGCTGGACGTGGACTTGGTCATCCTCACTGCGGAACGCGACGTGGGCGGGCCCGACCTGCAGCCGCAGATCGAGGCACTGATCGCTGCCTGTGGACAAGCTGAGCGCATTGACAAACCGGGTGGCATTTTTGTGCGCAAGTTGGACCAGGTCGCGCCAGCGGATCGCATTCTGCTGCAGGCGGTGGCAAGAATCGCTCTCAGCGATGACGACGGGCCGTTGGCGCAACAACTCGAGCAGGGTCGGTCGAAGCCGCGCTTCGGCTCGGTTCCGGCAGCGGCACCGGGCAACGTCAATAAAACCTGGACGCGATCCGAGCTGCCGCCCGCACCGATCGAATCCCCGCTGGTCCTGGGCAATGGGCTGGGCGGGTTTACGCCGGACGGACGCGAATATGTCATCACGATCACGGCCGCGCAGATGACGCCAGTCCCATGGGTGAACGTTCTGGCGAATCCGTCCTTCGGCACCCTGGTCTCCGAAAGCGGCAGCGCCAATACCTGGAGCGAGAACGCGCAGGAGTTTCGTCTCACGCCCTGGTCGAACGATCCGGTCGGTGATGCCAATACCGAGGCCTTTTACCTGCGTGACGAGGCGAGCGGCTGTTACTGGTCGCCCACGCTACTGCCGAGCGCCGGCTCAACGCCCTACGTGACCCGTCACGGCTTCGGCTACAGCGTGTTCGAACACAGCGAAAACGGGATCGACTCCGAGCTGACGGTGTTCGTCGCCATCGATGCGCCGGTCAAGTTCATGGTGTTGAAGCTGTGCAATCGGTCAGGCCGGGAACGCCGCCTGTCCGCCACCGGGTATCTCGAATGGGTGCTCGGCGACGAGCGGACCAAGACGGCCATGCATGTGGGCACCGAAATCGACGCGGGCAGCGGTGCGCTGTTCGCCCAAAACCCGTACCACACCGATTTCGCCGGACGCACCGCGTTCTTCGATGTCGATGGGGCACAGCTACCGGGCACCAGCGTGTGCTGCGATCGCAGCGCATTCCTGGGTCACCACGGGACGCTGCGCCATCCCGCCGCGATGGGGGCTCCGCGGCTTTGCGGCGCCGTGGGCTCGGCGCTCGATCCCTGTGGCGCCATCCGCGTGCCCTTCACTTTGGCCGCCGGGCAAAAGCACGAGCTGGCCTTTCGCCTGGGCGCTGGTGCAACTCACGAGGAGGCAAGCGCGCTCGTGCAGCGCTGGCGTGGGTCGGTGGCGGCACACGAAGCGCTGGCCGCAGTGACGCGGTATTGGACGCACACGCTCGGTGCGGTGCAGGTCGCAACGCCCGATCGGTCGCTCGACATCTTGACCAACGGCTGGTTGCTGTACCAGACCCTTGCGTGCAGGCTCTGGGCCCGCAACGCCTTCTACCAATCCAGCGGCGCCTTCGGGTTTCGCGATCAGCTGCAGGACGTGATGGCTTTGGTCCACGCCGCGCCCACCTTGGTGCGCGAGCACCTGCTGCGCTGTGCGTCGCGCCAGTTTCCCCAAGGTGATGTGCAGCACTGGTGGCACCCACCGTCGGGAAGGGGCGTGCGAACGCGGTGTTCGGACGACTATCTGTGGCTGCCGCTGGCGGTGTGCCGCTATGTCGTGGTCACGGGTGACACCGGCGTGCTGGACGAGCAGGTTCAGTTCCTGGAAGGCCGGCCACTCAAGGACCACGAGGCCTCGTACTACGACCTTCCCACACGGTCCGACCAGACCGGCAGCCTGTACGAACACTGCGTGCGGGCGATCGAGTACGGCCTGCGTTTCGGTGCGCACGGCCTGCCGCTGATGGGTGCGGGCGACTGGAACGATGGAATGAATCTGGTCGGCGCCGGCGGCCAGGGTGAGAGCGTCTGGCTGGGCTTTTTTCTTTGTTCGGTTCTGACGCAGTTCGGTGCCGTGGCCCAGCGCTACGGCGACGACGCATTGGCACAACGCTGCGCGTCCCAGGAAGCCGCGTTGCGCGCTGACATCGAGAAGAGCACATGGGATGGCCAGTGGTACCGTCGCGGCTGGTTCGACGATGGTTCACCCCTGGGCACCTCAGCCAACGCCGAGTGCCGCATCGACTCGATTGCGCAGAGCTGGGCGGTCTTGTCTGGCGCAGGCGATCCGCAGCGCGTGCGCCAGGCGATGGACGCCGTTGATGCGCAGCTCGTGCACCGCGACTCGGCGTTGATCCAGTTGCTCGATCCGCCCTTTGACCACTCCGATCCCAGTCCGGGCTACATCCAGGGCTACGTTCCCGGCGTGCGCGAGAACGGCGGCCAGTACACGCATGCCGCCGTCTGGACGGCCATGGCGTTCGCTGCACTGGGCGATGCGCGGCGCGCGTGGGAACTGTTCACGATGATCGACCCGGTCAGACATGCGGATTCGCCGCAGGCCATCGCGACCTACCAGACCGAGCCTTACGTCATCGCTTCGGATGTGTACGCGCTGCCGCCACACACCGGCCGCGGCGGCTGGACCTGGTACACCGGCTCGGCCGGCTGGATGTTGCGTTTCATCCTCGAGTCGTTGCTGGGGATTAAGGTTGAATCAGACCGGCTGCGAATTGTGCCGTGCCTGCCAGCGCACTGGGACTCCTACGAAGTGAACTATCGGTATCGCATAACGCTCTACCGAATCAAGGTGCTGCAAACAACCGCTGAGGATGGCGGACCGCACCTGACCCTGGATGGTGCCGAGCTTACCGGCTCAACTATCTCCCTGACCGACGACGGCGGTGAACACGCGGTCGTCGTGCGAATCCACAAGACTGGAGCATAAAGATGCAAATCGGAATAATCGGACTGGGCCGCATGGGTGCCAGCATGACAACGCGGCTGCTGCGCGGCGGGCACGACTGCGTCATCCATGACCGCGACCCGAAGGGCGTCGAGCGCCTGGTGGCACTCGGCGCAACTGGCGCGACTTCGCTGCAGCAGCTGGCAACAACGCTGAAGCAACCGCGTGCGATCTGGCTGATGGTGCCTGCGGCGGCTGTCGACGATCTGCTCGCGCAGTTGACGCCGCTGCTTGCGGCCGGCGACATCGTCGTCGACGGCGGCAACTCCTACTACCACGACGACCTGCGCCGCGCGACCACTTTGGGGGCTTCGGGCATCCACCATATCGACGTGGGGACCAGTGGCGGCGTCGCCGGTCTCGATCGCGGCTACTGCCTGATGATCGGCGGCGACAACGCCGCCGTGAAACTCCTTACGCCGGTTTTCGCGACCTTGGCGCCGGGCGTTGGCACGTCGGTGCCCACACCGGGCCGCCCCAGCGATGCCGGCACGGCCGACCAGGGCTGGCTACACTGCGGGCCGCACGGTGCCGGCCACTTCGTCAAGATGGTGCACAACGGCATCGAATACGGTTTGATGGCGGCCTATGCCGAGGGTCTGAACATCCTGCGCAACGCCAATATCAGCAAGCACGCGGCCGAGGTGGACGCGGAGACGACGCCGCTGCGCCGCCCCGAGCTTTATCAGTACGAGATGAACTTGCCCGAGATCGCCGAGGTCTGGCGGCGCGGCAGCGTGATCGGTTCCTGGCTGCTCGACCTGACCGCCGAGGCGCTGGCCGCCGACCCCGCGCTGGCCGGATTCGAAGGCCGGGTTTCCGACTCCGGCGAAGGCCGCTGGACGATCCAGGCCGCCATCGACGAAGCGGTGCCAGCGCCCGTGCTGAGCGCCGCGCTCTATGCGCGTTTCAGCTCGCGCGGCGAGGCTGACTTCGCCAACCGCGTGCTGTCGGCAATGCGGCACGAATTCGGCGGTCATGTCGAAAAGCCGGCCGCAGATCCAAAGTCAAAGGCTTGACATGAATCGCGACGCTTTCCGCATCCCTTCCCGGCCCGCCGAGCCTTCCGACGCGCTGGTTGTGTTCGGCGCGACCGGCGATTTGGCGCACAAGAAGATCTTTCCGTCGCTCTACGCGATGTGCGAGTCCGGCGACCTGAAAGTGCCGGTGATCGGCGTCGCCTCGCCAGCGTGGAACATCGAGCAATTGCGTGCCCGCGTGCGCGACAGCATCGAACATAGCGGCGCGGCCTGTGACCAGCGGGTGCTCGACCGGTTGTTGTCCGCGCTGCACTATGTCAGCGGCGACTACCGGGTGGCCGCGACCTTCGACGCGCTCAAGCACTCGCTCGGTACAGCACAGCGACCGGCCTACTACCTGGCCATTCCGCCGGCGCTGTTTCAGACCGTCATCCAGGGGCTCGGCACGGCCGGTCTGGGTGCGCGGGCACGCGTCATCGTCGAGAAGCCGTTCGGCCGCGACCTCGCCTCGGCGCGCGAACTCAACCGCGTGGCGCTGGCGGTGTTTCCCGAGGACTCAATCTTTCGCATCGATCACTTCCTGGGCAAAGAGGCGATCATGAACATCCTGTACTTCCGCTTCGCCAATTCATTTCTCGAACCCATCTGGAACCGCAACCATGTGGACAGTGTTCAGATCACATTGGCCGAACAATTTGGCGTCGACGGGCGAGGGGCGTTCTACGAGAGCGCCGGGTGCCTGCGCGACGTGGTCCAGAACCACCTGTTCCAGATTGTCGCGTTGCTCGCGATGGAGCCGCCGGCCAGCCGTGGCTTTGAGGCCGTGCACCGCCAGAGGGCCGATGTGTTCGACGCGATGCGGCCACTGACGCCCGATGACATCGTGCGCGGACAATACGATGGCTATCGCGACGAGCCGCGGGTCGCCCGCGACTCCGACGTCGAGACCTACTGTGCCCTGCGCGTTCACATTGATTCCTGGCGCTGGAATGGGGTTCCCTGGTACCTGCGCTCGGGAAAGTGTCTGCCGGTGACGGCCTGCGAAGTGCTGGTGCGCCTTAAAGCCCCGCCCCAGAATTTGTTCGAGGACTCGGCGCTGCGCGAAGAGGCGAACTACATGCGCTTCCGCCTGTCGCCGCATTCGGCGATTGCGCTCGCCGCCCGTGTCAAACGGGCCGGCAAGGAATTCCTCGGCGACCAGCGGGAGTTTGCTTTGCTGGATGAGCAGCCCGGCGGACAGACTCCCTATCAGCGCTTGCTGACCGATGCCATGAACGGCGACGGCGCCTTGTTCGCCCGTGAAGCCTCCATTGAGTCGGCCTGGGCCGTGGTCGAGCCCGTGCTGGACGATCATCCGGCTTCGATCATCTACGCGCCGGGCAGTTGGGGACCGGCGGCCGCGAATCATTTCATCGCTGCCGACGGCGGCTGGCGCAATCCCGAGCCCGCGAGTTGACGCGATGCCCTTGGGTGTCGCTTGATGACGCGGCCTGGCAGTTCAAACACCACCGCGATCATCTTGTGGCCTGTACTGGTTATCTGGGTTTGGATGCTAGGGCCGAAATGAAGTTAAGAGCGGCGTTAAGCATGGTTAAATCAACCGGACGGCTGTTTGGCGGTTGAGAAATGTGTTTAGCGGACAGGACACGTCCAGTGCCGTAGTCAAGGTAGCAGAAAGCAAAGTGCGCCGACGCGAGTCCAGCCGCAGTCGCAGTACTTCCAGCAAGAAATCAGCGACTTCCACACGGCAGAAGAGATCGTCAACATCATCGACGGCGAGGAAGTCCACGCTGGCAAAGCGCCTGGACCAGCACGGCAGATCGTCATACTCAGTGGCACGTTGGACTTCTTCTGCCAGGCGGCCTGCACTGATAGTAATGTCGCCGTGGATTGTTTCATTGCTCCGGATCCGATTGGCCGTGGCATGGAGCAGGTGCGTCTTGCCTGCCCCTTTTCGACCGGCCAGTACGAGAATATGCTCGCAGCTGACGGTACCCCGGCAGCTTGCAAACCAACCGGCAGCCGAACGAGCGTGCACATTACCCGGCCTGGACTCGAAGTTGGCAAATGTCATTTGACGATTGGATCTGAAAAGCATGACTCCTGCCTTCTGTTTTGTGGTGGACAGGTCGATTTGGCGCCCATGTTGCGACAACATGTGTCGCCTTCAGTGACGGCAAACAAATGTATTGCACTGTCTGCTGCAAGCGGCGTTTCCATAAATAGATGACTCTGTTTCATCAGTTTGCGTGGGCATTTTATAAAAATTCATTGATATTTTATTAAAGTAACTATATAGTCAAGCCCATGAAAGAGCTCAAATTCATGGGCAGCAGTCTTGCTGACTTGGCAGATTTTCCGGAAGTGGCCAAGAAGGTGGCGGGTTTTGAATTGTGGCAAGTGCAAGTGGGTGCCATGCCCAGCGACTTCAAACCCATGCCCGCGGTGGGTGCAGGAGCCTATGAAGTGCGGATCAAGGTGCAAGGCGAGTGGCGCGTGATCTATGTGGCAAAGCATGAAGAGGCGGTGTATGTGCTGCATTGTTTTCACAAGACCACGCCCAAAACTACCAAGGCGGACATTGATTTGGCCGCCAAGCGTTACAAACTGATTGGAGGTTGACCCATGGTTAAGAAAATTGTTCCCCCCGTAGCCGATGCTGATGCCGTGGTGACACCGTCAAGCGGCAATGTCTTTACAGACTTGGGCTTTGGTCCGGGCGAGGCAGCCGTGATGGGAATGCGTGCTGATTTGATGGCACGGTTGCGTGTGTTGGTGCAAACAGAAGGTTGGACGCAAGCGCAGGCGGCTGAACAATTCGGCATTGCCCAATCAAGGGTGAGTGACTTGCTGCGTGGCAAATGGGACAAGTTCAGCCTGGATATGCTCATCACGCTGGCGGCGCGCGCCGGGCGCAAGGTAGAGCTTGCGGTGGCTTGAGCGACTAGGCGTCCCAAATACAAGGACTCCCAAGCACGCCAGTCTTATATCCTTGCTCTTGCAAGAACGTGGTCAACCTTTCCAACGCCATGCCATCACTTTCGCAGCCACTGGCGATATACCGGTCTGGAACGCGAACATTCATGCTCAGCCATGAAGCGTCTGGAACCGGACAGTTTTGCCCGAAGTAGTAGAACTGTTTGGCAATCAGAACGTTTTTGCCATTCGTGTCCTTCAAGAGTTCACCTTCATCATGATTGTCATTTTCCAACTGCTGGAAGTTGCCCTTGGCGTCCAGGTGGTAAATGTTGTCTCCGCGTTCACGCATGATGTTGTTGCTACCCAGGGGTATGGCCTTCTTCTCTTGAAAACGCGGATCATGGAAGTACGCATCCAACGGGAGAATCTCACCAATTTCCATCAAGTAGATCAACCCTTGATGCGGAATTTTCAGACCTAATGCCTGGCATTTTTTGACCAACGTCTTGCTGGCAAAACCAGCCACCCAGTCGCCTACTTTTTTAGTCCGCCGGATCTCCGTCATGCAGGTGGCCAGCGTCAAGCATCCAAAGAATGGATTGGGCGCGAATCCAGAATCATGGGTCATCAAATATGAATAAAGTTGAGGCATTTTTATCTTCCTGTTTGACTTTATTGTGTCGATCTATGCGTCAATTTGTGACGCATTCGGCCTCAGTTTTGCAGCGTCAGCACAATCACCGAAAAATCATCCGTACCGCCCGCACGGCGAGACGCTTTGCACGCATTCAGAAGGTCATCCTCGGAATGACCGACTAGTAGCTTGGCAATGTCTGCGTCGCTCAAAACCTCATTGAGCCCGTCGCTGCATAAGAGCAAACGCTCACCAGGCTGCAATGTGCGAGTGACGACATTCACTTTGAACTCATCAAACTCAGCATCGACGATGAACTGGGAGGTCAGGCCGCGCATGAAACTGGCTGCATCTTCGGACTGCTCCTGCGTGATTTCACCCTCGTCCACCAGATCATTGACGAAACTGTGGTCTCGGCTCAACAGGCTTGCTTGAAGGCCGTTGGCGCCACGGGACAACAGATAAGCACGTGAATCACCGACATTGAAAATGGTGGCGACATTGCCAATCAGGCGCACACCCACCAGTGTCGAGGCCATGCCATAAAGCGCGGCATTGGCACCAAGCGCTACATAGTCCTTTTGCAATTGGCGAAGTAAGGCCGACAGGGATGCATTGACCGGTGCCGTTGCGAGGCTGATTTGCAGCAACTCCAACAAGCGCCGACTGGCGGTGCGGGGCAGCGCGCCGCTGGACACACCGTCCGCCACCGCGAAATAGCACGGCTGCGACGTATCGACCTCGCCATGTTCACGCACTCTGCCTTGATGCACCCGGCCGTCGAGCAGCACGGTAGCTCTGTTGGTCTGTCCATATCGATTTCCTTTGCAATGGGGAGACTATGGATCAATGGTGCGATGAAATGTGTCGCAGGGCGGATGAAGCTTCTTGACTACGTGTGCACGGCCAAGGACTCCGGGGAAAACTGAACGACAGCTCCACATTCCATTGCCGACATTCCAGCGCTGGCTCGCGGCGGTGGCTTGAAATACATTGACGAGTTCCGCGACGGCGAGGTTGCAAAAACTCTTGCCGGCAAGATTGCGGTCAGCGTGCCTCGAACGACAGCCGACATGTGCGCCAGCGCACAGACGTTCATTCAACCCGTCAACAGAATCAACCGGGACGCATCACCAACAGCGTGAAGGTAGCCTTCGTTATGGGGCTGTACTGGCGGCCATGGCTCCCGCCTCATCCACCGCACACCCTAGGAAAATTATGAATGCACCACAAACCCTTCACCAACTCGGTCAGAGCCTCTGGCTCGACAACATCACGCGCCCAATGCTGGACGGCGGCATCTTGGCTGGCTACATCCGCGACTTCGCGATCACCGGGCTGACCTCGAACCCGACGATCTTTGAGCACGCGATCGGCAACTCCGACGCCTATGACGAGGCGATCGGCCGCAAGACGCGCGAGGGCAAGTCCGGCGAGGCCTTGTTTTTTGAGCTTGCGCTTGAAGACCTGATGCGCGCGGCCGACCTGTTCCGGCCGGTCTTCGATGCCACCGGTGGCGTCGATGGCTGGGTGTCACTGGAGGTGTCGCCGCTGCTGGCGCACGACGCAGCCAGGACCATCGCGGCGGCGGCCGACCTGCATGTCCGCGCCGCCCGCCCCAATCTGTTCATCAAGATTCCCGGCACGACCGAAGGCCTGGCCGCGATCGAAGCATCGATCTTCGCTGGTGTGCCGGTCAACGTGACGCTGCTGTTCTCGCAAGCCCAGTACCAGGCGGCGGCCGAGGCCTACCTGCGCGGCATCGAACGCCGCATCGCGGGCGGTCTCGACCCGAAAATCGGATCGGTGGCCTCGCTGTTCGTGAGCCGCTGGGACGCGGCCGCCGGCAAGACACTTCCGTCCTCGCTGAACAACCAGCTGGGCATAGCCGTCGCACAGCAGGCCTACCGCGCCTATCGGGAACTGCTCGCTTCGCCACGCTGGCGCAAGGTGGCGGCGGCCGGCGCACAAGCCCAGCGCCTGCTGTGGGCCAGCACCGGCACCAAGGACCCGACGGCGACCGATACGCTCTACGTCGAGCAACTGGCGGCGCCCGATACGGTCAACACGATGCCCGAGAAAACACTGCTCGCCTTCACCGACCATGGCCAGCTCAGGCAGCCGCTGCCAATCGAAAGGAATGATGGCGATGCCGTGATCGCCGCGTGCCGACAGGCAGGAATCACCGTCGACGCGCTGGCCGCGCAATTGCAGCGCGAAGGCGCCGACGCGTTCTCCGCCTCCTGGCGCGCGTTGCTTGAGAACATTGCCGCCAAAGCGCGCAAGCTGGCAGAGGCGGCTGCGCGATGAGCCGCACCTTGGTCAGGCCCAGCACACCCCAAACCAGAGCGCCGCTAACCGGTCTGCGGGCCTGGAAGGCGCTGATTGAACACCACGATGTCATCGACGGCCTGCATTTGCGCCAGCTCTTCGCCGACGATCCGGGGCGCGGCGAGCGGCTCAATGCCGAAGCGGCGGGCTGGTACCTCGACTACTCCAAGAACCGCATCAACGACGAGACGCTCCGGCTGCTGCTCGGGCTGGCCGACAGCCGCGGCCTGCGCGAACGCATCGACGCGATGTTCCACGGCGATGTGATCAACACGACCGAGCAGCGCGCAGCCCTGCACACGGCGCTACGGGCGCCGGCCGGCGCACGCATCGTGCAGGGCGGCGTCGACGTGGTGCCCGAAGTGCACGCCGTGCTGGATCAAATGGCCGCTTTCGCCGACTCGGTGCGTGGCGGCGCCTGGCTGGGGTACACCGGCAAACGCATCCGGCACATCGTCAATATCGGCATCGGCGGCTCCGACCTCGGGCCGGTGATGGCGTACGAAGCGCTCAAGTACTACAGCCAGCGCGATCTGAGTTGCCAGTTCGTCTCGAACGTCGACGCCACCGACCTCGTCGAGGCGACACGCGGTCTGGATGCTGCCGAAACGCTGTTCATCGTCTGCTCGAAGACCTTTACCACGCTGGAGACACTGACCAACGCCAAAGCGGCGCGTGCCTGGAGTGTGGCGCAGCTTGGCGATGAGCGCTCTGTGGCCAAGCACTTCGTGGCCATATCGACCAACGCCGACGGGGTCGCGCAATTCGGTATCGCCCCGGCCAACGTGTTCGGGTTCTGGGACTGGGTCGGCGGGCGCTACTCGATGGATTCGGCGATTGGCCTGTCGCTGATGCTCGCCATCGGACCGGTTCACTTTCGCGCCATGCTGGAAGGTTTTCACGCAATGGACGAACACTTCTTGAGCGCGCCGTTCGGTCAGAATCTGCCGGTCCTGATGGGACTGTTGGCAGTCTGGAACACCGACTTCCTGCAAGCGCAGACGCAGGCCGTGCTGCCCTACGACCAGTATCTGAAGCGCTTTCCGGCCTACCTGCAGCAGTTGACGATGGAGAGCAACGGCAAGCACGTGACGCAGGCCGGTACGCGTGTGGACTACGCCACGTCGCCTATCGTCTGGGGCGAGCCGGGTACCAACGGGCAGCATTCGTTCTACCAACTGCTGCATCAGGGTACGCCGCTCGTGCCATGCGACTTCATCGGCTTCTGTCAAAGCCTGAATCCGCTCGACAGCCAGCACGACCTGTTGATGGCCAACCTGTTCGCGCAGACCGAGGCCCTGGCGTTCGGCAAGACGGCAGACGAGGTCCGCGCCGAAGGCACCGACGAAGCCTTGGTGCCACACTGCGTGTTCGAAGGCAACCGGCCAAGCAACACGCTGCTGGCCGAGCGGCTGACGCCGCACACCTTGGGCGCGCTGGTGGCGCTGTACGAACACAGCGTATTCACGCAGGGCGTGATCTGGAACATCGACTCGTTCGACCAGTGGGGTGTCGAGCTGGGCAAGGTGCTGGCCCAGCGGACGGCTGCCGAACTGACAGACACTGCCGCGCCGAAGCTTGGTCACGACAGCTCGACCAACACACTGATACGCCGCTATCGGCGACTGCGCGAGGAATCAGCATGAAAGACGCCACGCAACTCGACCTGCTGTGCATCAACACGCTGCGCACGCTGGCCATCGATGCGGTGCAGAAAGCCAACTCCGGCCACCCGGGCACGCCGATGGGTGCGGCGCCGACCGCCTACTGCCTGTGGCAGCGCTTCCTGCGTTACGACCCAAACGCCCCCTTGTGGCCCAATCGTGATCGCTTCGTCCTGTCGAGCGGCCATGCGTCGGCGCTGCTCTATGGATTGCTGTACCTGTGCGGCGTGAAGGCCAACGACGCTAGCGCCAAGAGCCCCGCCGATCTGGCCGTCACCATGGCTGACCTGCAGAGCTTTCGCCAGGCGGGTAGCCACTGTACCGGCCACCCCGAATACGGTCTGACTGCGGGCGTCGAGACCACCACCGGCCCGCTCGGCCAGGGCGTGGCCACCAGTGTCGGCATGGCCATCGCGCAGGCTTGGCTGGGCGCCACCTACAACCGCCCCGGCTACACGCTGTTCGACCACAAGGTCTACGCCTTATGCGGCGATGGCGACATGATGGAAGGCGTGAGCGCCGAGGCGGCGTCGCTCGCCGGCCACCTCAAACTCGCCAACCTGTGCTGGATCTACGATTGCAACCACATCAGCATCGAAGGCGCCACGGCTATCACTTTTACAGAGGACGTCGGCGCGCGCTTTGCCGCCTATGGCTGGCAGGTACTACAGGTTGCCGACGCGAACGACATGGAGCTGCTCACGCATGGCCTACAAACCTTTGCCGACACGCGCGAACGGCCCACGCTGATCATCGTGCAAAGTCACATCGGTTACGGCGCGCCGCACAAGCAGGACACCAAGGAGGCGCACGGCGAGCCGCTGGGTGTCGAAGAAGTGCGCCTGACCAAACAGTTCTATGGCTTCGATCCGGACGCGCAGTTTGCCGTGCCTGAGGGTGTGCAGGCCCATTTCAGCGGGCATTTCGGCCAGCGCGGCGCCAGCGCGCACCAGGCCTGGCAAACCCGCTTCACCGCCTACCGGGCACAGTACCCCGACTTTGCAGAGCAAATCGATCGCATGCAGCGGCGCGCGCTGCCCGTTGGCTGGGATGCAACATTACCAAGCTTTAAAGCCGACGCGAAGGGCGTGGCCACTCGCGACGCCTCGGGCCAGGTTCTGAACGCGATTGCCGCACAGGTGCCCTGGTTGCTGGGTGGGGCGGCCGACCTGGCGCCTTCGACCAAAACCCATCTGGGCTTCGACCTCGCGAGGGTCTTCGAGCCCAATTCCGGTAAGGGCGACGGGCTCGAAAGCGATCCTTCCAGTTACGCCGGGCGTAATTTCCATTTCGGCATTCGCGAGCATGCCATGTGCGCGATCGCCAGCGGCATGGCACTGTCTGGGCTGCGCCCGTTTGCTGCCAGCTTCTTCGTCTTCACCGACTACTGCCGTGGCGCCATCCGGCTGGCCGCGATGATGGGCTTGCCGGTGATCTACGTCTGGACGCACGATTCGATCGCGATGGGCGAAGACGGGCCGACGCACCAGCCCATCGAGCAACTGGCCTCATTTCGTGCCATGCCCGGCATGGTGTTGCTGCGCCCGGCTGACGCCAACGAGGTGGTCGAGGCCTGGCGCGTCGTGATGCAACTCAGGCACAGCCCGGCCAGCCTGGTGTTGTCGCGTCAGGCGCTTCCCACGCTGGACCGCAACCGCTACGCCAGCGCAACCGGCCTGGCGCGCGGCGCCTACGTGTTGGCGGACGCGGTCGACGGCCAGCCGGACGTGCTACTGCTGGCCAGCGGCAGCGAAGTAGCGCTGTGCATCGCCGCCTATGAGCAACTGACCCAGGACGGTGTCAAGGCGCGCGTCATCAGCATGCCGTCGTGGGATTTGTTTGAACACCAGGATGAGGCTTATCGCGAGAGCGTGCTGCCCGAGGCGGTGGCGGCGCGCGTCTCGGTCGAGGCGGCTTCGCCACTGGGCTGGGAGCGCTACGTCGGCCGCCACGGTGCGATTATTGCGATGCGCTCGTTCGGGCTGTCGGCGCCGGGCAAGGTGGTTGAAGCGCATTTCGGCTTTGATGTGGCACACGTCGTTGCCGCCGCCCGGCAACAGTTGGCCCGACCTTTGCAACGCATTTGAGACCGACATGAACACCCGCATCAGTCCACTCGCCGGCCAGCCGCCGACGGCCTCAATGCTCATCGACGTGGCTAAGCTCGTGGCGGCATATTATTCGGAGCAGCCTGATCCCACGCTGGCAGCGCAGCGTGTGGCCTTCGGTACCTCGGGCCACCGGGGCTCGGCCTTCGATCTGTCGTTCAACGAGTGGCACGTGCTGGCGATCACCCAGGCGATCTGCGATTACCGTCGGGACCAGGGCATCACCGGACCGCTGTTCCTGGGCGTTGACACGCACGCCTTGTCAGCACCCGCTTGCGCCAGCGCGCTCGAGGTGCTGGCGGCCAATCGGGTGGACGTGATGCTGGCAGTGAACGACGAGTACACGCCGACGCCGGCAATTTCGCACGCGATCCTGGTTTACAACCGCAATCGCGCCGCCGCGCGCGCCGACGGCATCGTCGTCACGCCGTCGCACAATCCCCCGCGCGACGGCGGCTTCAAGTACAACCCGCCTCACGGTGGCCCGGCCGGTCAGGACATTACCGAACAGATCGAAACCGCAGCCAATCGCTACCTCGAAGCGCGGCTCGAAGGTGTGCAGCGCCTGTCACATGCCAATGCGCTGAAGGCGACGACGACGCATCGTCACGATTTCCTGAACGCCTACGTCAGCGACCTCGGCAATGTGATCGACATGGAGGCAATCCGCGCCGCGAAGATTCGCATGGGCGTTGATCCGCTAGGCGGTGCCGGTGTTCACTACTGGAGGGCGATTGCCGAGCGTTATGGTTTGAATCTTACGGTGGTGAACGAGGTCGTTGATCCGACTTTTCGTTTCATGACGCTCGACTGGGATGGTCAAATTCGCATGGACCCGTCCTCGTCTTACGCCATGCAGAGTTTGATCGGTCTCAAAGACCACTTCGACATCGCCTTCGCTTGCGATACCGACCATGATCGCCACGGCATCGTCACCCGAAATGCGGGCTTGCTGCCGCCCAACCATTACCTTGCGGTCGCCATTGACTATCTGTTTCAGCATCGACCGAAGTGGAGCAAACAAGCGGCGGTGGGCAAGACGGTGGTCAGCAGCCAGATGATTGATCGCGTCACGGTCCGGCTCGGCCGCACGCTCTTCGAGGTCCCTGTCGGCTTCAAGTGGTTTGCGGCTGGCTTGCTCGACGGCTCGCTCGGCTTTGGCGGGGAAGAAAGTGCGGGAGCCTCTTTTCTCCGTCTGGATGGCAGCGTCTGGACCACAGACAAGGACGGCATCACCTCGGCTTTGCTATCGTCGGAGATTAGCGCGCGCATGGGCCGCGATCCGGGTGAGATTTACCGTGAGCTGGCGCGTGAGTTCGACGAACCCGTCTATGACCGGGTTGAAGCACCAGCGACTCCGGAGCAAAAACAAAGGCTCTCAAAGCTCTCGCCACAGCAGGTTCGATCAACCGACCTGGCGGGCGAAAAAATCCAGAGCATCCTGACCCAGGCACCTGGTAACGGCGCAGCCATCGGCGGCCTGAAAGTGATTGCCGAAAATGGCTGGTTCGCGGCCCGTCCGTCCGGCACCGAAGACATCTACAAGATCTATGCTGAGAGCTTTCGCGGAGCGGATCATCTACAGCACATCGTGGCGCAAGCACAGGCCATCGTCTCGGCTGCGCTGGCGGCGAGCACACAGCAGCCGGAGATTGCGTCCTCAAGCTCGGCCCAATTGGGGAAACTTGAACCATGAAAACCAACGCCCTCACACTGGAACTGCTCCACAACATGGACGCCTACTGGCGCGCCGCCAACTACCTGTCGGTCGGCCAGATTTACCTCTACGACAACCCGCTGCTCAAACATAGCGAGGTCTATCCCGACATCAGCCAGGATGAAGTCGGACTGCAGAAGCTATTCAAGCAGTTCTCGTTTCCCGGCGGCATTCCCAGCCATGCCTCGCCGGAGTGTCCGGGCTCGATCCACGAGGGTGGCGAGCTGGGCTATTCGCTCAGCCATTCGTTCGGCGCGGTGTTCGATAATCCCGAGCTCATCGTCGCCTGCGTCGTCGGTGATGGCGAGGCGGAAACCGGACCGCTGGCCACCGCCTGGCATTCCAACAAGTTTCTCGATCCGGTCACCGACGGCGCGGTGCTGCCGATCCTGCGCTTGAATGGCCAGGACCTGCCGGAAATTCGTAACTGGAAATGGGGAACGACCAACTCAGGCAAACCTGTGTAAACTGGTCAGACGACGCAAAGGCTGCTCATTATGTCAACGACCCCGAATAAGTCCGAAGTCGAGTCGGCACCTGCAATACCAGCAAACACGAAGGCCCCTGACATCGCCTCCGCGTCGATTGCGGACACGCTCGCGGCGCTCAAGGTCAAGCCCGATAGCGGACTCACGCGCGTCGAAGTGGATGCCCGCCGCAAGGAGCACGGTTACAACGAGGTGGCCGTGCAAAAAGATCACCCAGTTCGAATATTTCTCGGGAAATTCTGGGGCATGTCGGCATGGATGCTCGAGCTGATCATGCTGCTGTCGGCCTTTCTGCGCAACTACTCGGATCTCGCCGTGGTCAGCGTCCTGCTGGTCGTGAATGCGGTGTTGAGCTTCGTGCAGGAACGCCGCGCTGCCGGGGTGGTCGAGACCTTGCGGCGGCGTTTGCAGATCAGCTCGCGCGTGTTGCGCGATGCGACCTGGCAGGTGGTGCCCGCGCGGGAGCTGGTTCCCGGGGACATTGTCCGCGTGCGCGCCGGCGACGTCATTCCTGCGGACGCGAAACTCCTCAGCGGAACGCTGAGCGTTGATGAGTCGGCCTTGACCGGGGAATCCAAGGATGTTGACATTGCCCCGGGCAAAATGCTTTCGTCGGGATCTGTCGTGCGCCGCGGCGAAGGCAATGGCGTAGTCATACTCACGGGGGCGAAGACCTACTTCGGACGCACCACGGAACTGGTGCAGACGGCGCGACCGAAGCTCCATATCGATGCGGTGGTGGCCAAGATCGTGCGCTGGCTGTTCGTCGTCGTCGGCACGCTGCTGGGCGTGGTGGTGGTCATGTCCATCACGCGTGGTACGTCGCTGCTCGAGATGGTCCCGCTCGTGCTGATCCTGTTCATGAGCGCGATACCGCTCTCGCTTCCGGTCATGTTCACGGTCGCCATGGCCGTCGGGTCGAAGGAGTTGGCCAAGCGCGGTGTGCTGGTCACGCGCCTCTCGGCCGCCGAGGATGCAGCGACCATGGACGTGCTGTGTGTGGACAAGACCGGCACCATCACGATGAACCAACTGGCCGTCACCGGCGTGATCCCCTTGGAGCGGGCGACGGAAACCGACGTGCTGCTCGCCGGCGCGCTCGCGTCGCAGGAAGCCAATCAGGATCCGATCGACCTGGCGTTTCTGGCGGCGGCGAAAGAGCGAAACATTTTCGCTGGCTTGCCTCCAGTCACCCCAGTTTCATTCGCGCCGTTCGATGCGAAAAACCGGCGCACCGAAGCCGTGGTCGAGCAAAACGGGCAGCGGCTGCGCGTGATGAAAGGCGCCATGCGTACTATCGCCGAGGCTTGCGCTCTGCAGTCGGCGGCGATCGAGACCTTGGAGGTGCGCGTCGGCGAATCGGCGCTGAAGGGTTATCGAACGCTGGCAGTGGCGCGCGGCCCCGAGTCGGGCACGCCCACCTTGCTTGGATTGGTGACGCTGTATGACCCACCCCGAGCGGACGCCAAGCAACTCATTGCCGCACTTCACGACCTTGGTGTTTCGGTCAAGATGCTCACTGGCGATGCGCTGGCAATCGCCAGCGAAATCGCGCGCGGCGTAGGCTTGCCCAACATCCGGCGCATGGCCGACCTGAAGGCTGCGGGCGCTGCGGCTGGCAATGAAGCGGTCGACTTGCTGGCGGGCGCCGATGGCCTGGCCGAGGTATTTCCGCAGGACAAATATACCGTCGTGAAGCACTTGCAGGCTGCGGGGCATGTGACCGGCATGACGGGCGACGGCGTCAACGATGCGCCCGCGTTGCGCCAGGCCGAAGTGGGTATCGCCGTCAGCAGCGCGACCGACGTCGCCAAGGGCGCCGCGAGCGTTGTCCTGACCGACGCGGGCCTGGCGAATATCGTGGCGCTGGTCGAGCAAGGGCGGCGAATCTACCAGCGCATCCTGACCTACATCGTCAACAAGATCAGCCGGACCATCCTGAAGACGGGCTTCGTCGCTATCGCGTTCGTGGTGACCGGCAAGTTCACCATGTCCGCCTTCGCCATGCTGCTGCTGGTGTTCATAACGGACTTCGCCAAGATCTCGCTGGCCACCGATAACGTTCGGCCGTCCAAGCAACCGGAAACGTGGAATATCGGGCACCTCATCGTCGTCGCCGCCGTGTTGGGCACCTTGATGGTTGCAGAGGCGCTCATCGCCTTGTGGTTCGGCTGGTCGCGTTTCGGCCTGTCCGGCAATGACAGTGCGCTCTACACATTCAGCTTCCTGACGCTGCTCTACTTTGCCGCGCTCTCCATCGTGTCGGCGCGCGAACGCCGCTGGTTCTGGACGACGATGCCGAGCAAGCTTGTCGTGGCTGCAGTCGTGACGGAAACGCTCATCGGTACCGCCCTGATGTTCGCCGGTCTTCCGGGACTTGCACCAGTGCCCTGGTGGGAGGCGCTCGCGATTTTTGGCTATGCGATGGTCTCCTGCCTGGTCGTGAACGAAGTGGTGAAGGTCGCGCTGATCAAGTGGCGCATGCCCTCCACGCTTGCCGAACCACCGGTCGATTTGACAACATAAATTGCCAAGTGCAAATGTGCACTACCGCACAGACTGCACCGACTATCGCGATCAGGCTCAGCCCAAGCTGCCCGTTCGATCTACAGCGGTGTTCTTGCGCCGCGTAAATTTCAATGGCCGTGCCCAAAGTCGTGAAATCAACTCGCCCATCAACCGAAAAAGGAAACCAACATGAATCATTTACATCAACCTGCTTCTACGCCGACTTCGCCGAAACCCGTTGCAGCGAGCAGTGCCCACTATACCTGCCCGATGCATCCGGAAATCGACCGCCCGCAGCCCGGTAACTGCCCCAAGTGCGGGATGACATTAGTGCCTGTTGTTTGAACATTTTTGGAGATACTATGTCACACCTTCGCCACACCGTCCTGACCATCGCCCTCGCTACAGCCGCCCTCACATCATGGGCGCAGACCACCCCAGAGCAGGCCCAACATCAAGCCCACATATTGGCAACAGAGCAGTTGTCTGCCCCAACCTCTGATTTGGCCGCCTCCCCCGGCGGTGCCGGGAAGATGGCTGCCATGGACAGCAAGATGAAAACCATGCACGAGATGCACGAAAAAATGATGAGCGCCAAAACGCCTGAAGAACGCCATGCGTTGATGGCCGAGCACATGAAAACCATGCAGGATGGCATGGACATGATGGGCATGATGAGCGCCACCGGCAAGGGTCGCATGCCAGGCAACATCAAGCAGCGTCAACTGATGATGGAAAAGCGCATGGAGATGATGGAGACCATGATGCAGATGATGATGGACTGCATGCCAGCGCCAGCCCCCAATTTGGGTCAGTAATCAGGTCTGGTCTCGTATCAAATTTGTCCGCTTGAATTGACCAGCTTTTGCATCAGCGTCGTCATGTTCGCTGCGGTCAAGCCAGACACATTCTGGACAGAGCCCATGAAACTGCTCATTGCGCTGGCCAAGCTGCTGCTGCCAGCGCTTGCTGCCAGACTGCTGGTTCCCATCATGCCGCCGATCGCCATCGAAATCGGGCTGGTGCCGCTCTTGCCGTCCAGAACGCCGTCGCTGGCATCGTTCATCATCGCGGTGACCATGCTGGACGAGGAACTCAAGCCCAGCGTCTGCGCGGATTGGGACATCGCAGCCAGCGTCATGCCGTAGTTTTGTGCGTCCTGGCTGGCACCCACGCCGGAGCCAGCGACCAGAGGATTCATGGGCTGAACGTGCAAGATGTCGCCCACCGAAAAGTTGTTGCCGATCGCCGTATTGGCCGCGACGATGTTGGCGTCGGTCAAGCCGCCGGTCATGTGTTGCGCCATGGTCTGTGCCATCGCCGTCAAGGGTGTCACCTGGACACCGCTGACTGTGGTGCCGGCGGCGACGCTCGGCACGACGGCCGTCAGCACGTCTCCGGCTGCCATGGCCATTGCGGCACCAGTGGCTTCATCGGTGTAGCTGCCGCCGCTCATCTGGAGCAGCACGGGCCCGGTGTAGCTGGCGATCTGCAGGTTGAAGTTGCCGCTGCCGTCGGTGGTCGTTGTGCCGATTTGCACTCCCGTCTGGCCAGCGCTGATGGTGTAGGCGGTCATCGTGGCATGGCCCACCGGCCCCTTGATCGCGGCGCCGCTGATGTACCCCATGCCGCCCGAACCAACGTTGTTGAGTGCTAATTCCATTTCCAAGTCATTCATGTCTAGGCGTCGAGCCGCAGACAGTGCTATTGCACGACAAGGCGAGACAACAACGACAGGGATGACTTGGAAATGGAATAAGTTAGAGTCACCACCGCGGGCGGCTGCAAGTAATAGGGTCACAACCATCGCGGTGGTCATCCGTGGGCGTAAATAAACAAAACTGGCCATTTTTGGCTCCTTAAAAAATAGAAAACAGTGGGTTGAATGGACTAGGGTTTGTTGTCGGGCCCGTGATAAAAATACATACCCACTCGAACTCGTTGATCGGCACCCGGTTGGTCCCGGTCTTGATCAAGCTGATTTTGTCGACGCCGCCATTCGAACCGGTCTCGGTGCGGCTGACGACGCCAAGGCGTATCAATTCCTGCAACAGCGTGTGCGGGTGAACATCACGCGAGGCGCAAGCCGCCAACGCTTCAAACGAACCAGGCTCGCCGACCCGGTCCAACACCCGGGGCCGCCCGTGCTGATCACAATAGTCGGGATCATTCGCCCAACGGGTAAATACCTCCATGTGTGTCGCCGCACCAAGATGGGCAGCACAAGGCCATAGACTGGCATAAATCTTTCAAAACTTGGCGTGTTATGGCTCTTGGCGCCGATCGGGTCAGGTCGGGAACCTTGAAAATAACGAGAATGTAATGTGTAGGACAGCTTCCTGTCGGAGCAAGTTGTGCAAAATGCAGTCATTGCATTCACCTAAGGATTTTTTATGACAACCCGAATTCATTCTGCCTTGATCATTGCCCTAGCCAGTGCCGGTTTTTCCGCGTCTGGCATGGCCCAGATGAACCACGACATGCACGGCAGCACCATGGCAATGCCGGTGTCAACCGTCGCGAACGCCGCCATGGGCGAGGGCCTGGTCAAGAAAATTGACAAAACCAAAGGCTCCGTCACCTTGGCGCATGGCGCGCTGCCCAACGGTATGCCACCCATGACCATGGCCTATAAAGTCAAGAACGTGGCCTGGCTTGACAAAATGAAAGTCGGCCAGAAGATTCGCTTTGCGACCGATCCGGCGGACGGCGGCATGACTGTGGTTCAGTTTGAGCCCGTCAAGTAAGTGGCCCTGGATTGCCGTAATGACAAGCAGCAATGACTCCCGTTGGACGCTGGTTTTTGCGGCCTGGCTGATCGCCACGCTGGCCACGCTCGGCGCCTTGTTCATGAGCGAAATCATGAACCTGGCACCCTGCGTGCTGTGCTGGTATCAGCGCATTTTCATGTTCCCGCTGGTCATCATCCTGGCGTTGGGGCTGTTTCCGTTTGACCCAAAGGTGCTGCGCTATGCCCTGCCCTTGAGTGCTATTGGACTGGTGATCGCAGCTTTCCACGTGCTGCTGGTCTGGGGCATCGTCCCCGAGGTCCTGGCACCCTGCCGACAAGGTATCCCGTGCAAAACGGTGCAGATTGAATGGTTTGGCTTTGTCACGATTCCATTACTTTCCTTTCTTGCTTTTTTAACCATCAACGCCTTGCTGCTGGCAAGTTACTTGAAATCTCAAAAATGAAACAAAAGAACATTTTTATTGTCGCCTCAGGCATCCTAATCGTCGCGTTTTTTGTTGGCGCTTTTTTCTACCAGAAGCAACAAACTGAGCAGGCCTCGAAACTGGCGGCACAAAACCTTGCTGTTCTAGTGCGCGCTGATGCACCGAGCTTTGGCAGCCCCGATGCACCGGTGCATATCGTTGAGTTCTTCGACCCTGCCTGCGACACCTGCCGCGACTTCTATCCGATGGTCAAGGCCTTGATGGCGGAGCACCCCGGCAAGATTCGTTTGTCCATGCGCTATGCCCCGTTTCACCCCGGCTCTGAGCAGGTCGTTAAAGCGCTTGAAGCAGCGCGCAAGCAAGGCCAGTTCCGGCAAACACTGGAGGCGCTGTTTGCTTCGCAAAACGACTGGGTGATCAACCACACGGCCCAGGTCGATTCCATCTGGCGAGCGCTGGACCCGTTGGGGCTGGATATGGCGCGTTTGCAAAACGACATGAATTCACCCGAAATCAGCGCCACGATTGCACGCGATCTGGCGGATGCCAAAACCATGAACGTCACCATGACCCCGGAATATTTTGTCAACGGCAAGCCCCTGCCCAGTTTTGGTTTTGATCAGTTGAAAAATCTGGTTGGCGAAGCGCTGCTGGCCAGCAACGCAAAGTAAATTCCCATGTCAACACCTTTGCAAACCGGCGTACTTGCCGTGTTGCTGGCCTTGGGTGCGCCCATTGCAGCGCAGGCCAGCGAAGAGATCCCTGGTGCCAGCGTCGAGAGCCTGCTGTCACTCGCAAAAGCAACCAATCCGGAGTACGCCAGCATGCGCCTGGAAGCGCAGGCCGCCGGCGAGCGTGTGACGCCGGCGGGCGCTTTGCTCGATCCCAGGTTGCGCACCGAGTTAATGGACATCACCCGCATGGGCGAGCAGAACCCAAGCATTTTGCCCGGCAACGTGGGCAGCACCCGCTACACGCTGATGCAGGATGTTCCGTGGTTCGGCAAGCGCGATCTCAAACAGAAAATCGCGGAATTTGAAGTTCGGAGCGCGGACGGCAAGGCACTGACCACCTGGTCCGAACTGGCCGCCAAAATCAAGACCACCCAGGCCCAGCGCTATTACCTGCGCGACAACGAGAAATTGACGCAAGAAATTTTGGCTTTGATGCAGCAGTTGGAGAAGATTTCCCAGGCCCGTTACGCCGGCGGTCTAGCGGTGCAGCAGGACGTCATCCGGGCCCAGGTTGAGCAGACCAATATGAGGAATGAACTGGTGGCGCTACAGAGCGAACGCACGCAGGCCAATGTGCGAATGAATACCTTGTTGGCGCGACCCGCTACAGCACCGCTCGCAGCAGCCGAAGAACCGCGTCCGGTTCCAACCTCGGCGCAACTGGACTACGAAAAGCTGGCGCAACGTGTGCGCAGCCGCAACCCGCAGTTGTTCACTGAAGAGGCGCGCATCCAGGCGGCCGAAAAAAATCGGGAATTGACTTACAAGAACCGTTACCCGGATTTCACGTTTGGTATTGCACCGAACCAGTACCAAGGCGCCATCAAGCAATGGGACTTGATGGTCGAGATCAACATCCCGCTACAGCAAGCTTCCAGGCGGGCGCAGGAGCGCGAAGCCGATGTCATGTTGTCGGCGGCGCAGTCGCGCAAAGAGGCACTCGCCAACCAGGTGCTGTCCGATCTTGCCGAAAATATCGCCGCGATCGAGGCGGCGCAGCGCAGCGCAGCGCTGACATCGAGTAGCCTTCACCCGCAGGCCGAACTGTCGTTCAATTCTGCCCTGGCTGGCTACGAAAACGGCAAGCTCGACTTTGCCACCCTGCTTGACGCACAGCGCCAGATCCGTCAAGCCAAACAAAGCCAGATCAAGGCGCAGTTTGAAGCGCAAATGCGGCTTGCCGAAATCGAAAAACTGATTGGGGAAGATTTATGAAACAGGGAGCTGGAATTGCCCTCGGCGTCATCGTCGTGGCGCTCGCCGCAGGCGGTGGCTACTGGGTGGGCCACAGGGACACCGGGCTGCAACCCCAGGCCAGTGCGGTGACTGCACCACCGGCTAAAAAAATCCTTTACTACCGCAACCCAATGGGCCTGAGCGACACCTCGCCCACGCCGAAAAAAGACCCAATGGGCATGGACTACATCGCGGTTTTTTCGGGTGGGGCTGACGAAGAGCAAACGCCTGCCAATCAAATCAAGATCAGTACCGAGAAGGTTCAAAAACTCGGCGTGCGCACCGAGGCCGCGCAGTTACGCGCGCTCGACAAAACCGTACGCGCTGCCGGTCGTATCGAGCCCGATGAACGCCGACTGTTCACCATCGCGCCCAAGTTTGAGGGTTATGTCGAGCGCCTGCATGTCAACGTCACCGGGCAGCCGGTCGCGAAGGGCCAGCCGCTGTTTGAAGTCTACAGCCCGGAGCTGGTGTCAGCGCAGCGCGAATACGCCGTTGCAGTGCAGGGCGTAACTGCCCTCAAGGGTGCCAGCAGTCAGGCTCAAACGGGGATGCAGCAGTTGGCCCAGTCCAGCCTGCAACGCTTGAAAAATTGGGACATCTCCGATGAGCAAATCAAGGCCTTGACGCAGTCGGGCGCAACCCAGCGCACGCTCACTTTCCGCTCACCCGCCTCCGGCATCGTGATGGAGAAAAAAGCCGTGCAAGGCATGCGCTTCATGCCGGGCGAAGTGCTCTACCAGGTGGCCGATCTATCGCATGTGTGGGTGATTGCCGACGTGTTTGAGCAAGACCTGGGACTGGTCAAAAACGGAGCCAAAGCGCAAGTAAGAATCAACGCTTACCCGGACAAAATATTTGCGGGCACCGTCACCTATGTCTATCCCACGCTCAAAGCCGAAACACGAACGGTGCCGGTGCGCGTGGAGCTGGCCAACCCGGGGCTGCTGCTCAAGCCGGGCATGTTTGCGCAAATGGAAATGCAGATCGCAGCGGCAGGCCCCGTGGTCACGGTGCCGGTGTCGGCAGTGATTGACAGCGGCACGCGCCAGATCGTGCTGATTGAGAAAGGTGCGGGCCGATTCGAACCGCGTGAAGTGAAACTGGGTGCGCGCAGCGACAGCTATGTCGAAGTACGTGATGGTGTCAAAGACGGCGAGTTGGTGGTGGTCGCAGCCAATTTCCTGATTGATGCCGAGAGCAATTTGAAAGCCGCAGTGGGCGGCTTCGCCAGTGCAGCACCCGCAACACCAGCCAGTGCGGCAGTAGCCGCGCCCGCCGCCAAGGCAACAAGCCATCAGGCGGTGGGCACAGTGCAAGAGCTTGACGCCAAAGCGCTGACTGTCAGCATCAGCCATGGCGCGATTGCCAGCCTCAAGTGGCCGGCCATGACGATGGAGTTCAAGGCCGCCAATGCGGCGCTGCTCAATGCGCTCAAGCCGGGTGCCAAAGTGGACTTTGAATTTGTCGAGCGCCAGCGGGGCGAGTGGGTCATTACCAGCGTCAAGCCTGCACCCTAAAAGGCCTGCACCATGCTCTCCAAAATCATTGCCTGGTCAGGCCGCAACCGCTTTCTGGTGCTGCTGGCAACGCTCTTCATCGTGGTGGGTGGCGTTTTCGCCGTGCTGCGCACGCCGATCGACGCGCTACCCGACCTGTCGGACGTGCAGGTCATCGTCTATACCGAGTACCCCGGCCAGGCGCCGCAGGTGGTGGAGGACCAGGTCACTTACCCGCTGACCACCGCCATGCTGTCGGTACCGAAGTCGAAAGTGGTGCGCGGCTTTTCTTTCTTCGGAGCCTCGTTTGTCTATATCATTTTTGAAGATGGCACCGACATCTACTGGGCACGCTCGCGCGTGCTGGAGTACCTGAACTTTGCCTCCGGGCGCATGCCCAAAGGCATTACGCCACAAATCGGGCCGGACGCCACCGGCGTCGGCTGGGTCTATGAGTACGCGCTGCTGGCCAAAGACAAGACGCTGGCTGAACTGCGCTCCATCCAGGACTGGTATGTGCGCTATCAGTTGACCAAGGCACATGGTGTCGCTGAAGTGGCTTCGGTGGGCGGCTTTGTACAAACCTACCAGGTGACGGTGGACCCGGTCAAGCTGCGCGCCTACGGCATCCCGTTGATGAAAGTGGCGCAAGTGATTCGCGACTCGAATCGTGACGTCGGTGGCCGGACCGTGGAGATGGCCGAGACCGAATACATGGTACGCGGCAAAGGTTACCTTCGTGGCAAGAGCGACATCGAGTTGCTGGTGGTCAAGAGCGACAAGGGTACGCCGGTGTTGATCCGCGACATCGCGCGGGTGGAACTCACACCGGATGAGCGGCGCGGCGTGACCGAGCTCAACGGCGAAGGCGAAGTGGTCTCGGGTATCGCCATGGCACGCTATGGACAAAACGCGCTCGAAGTGATCTCCAACCTCAAAGAAAAAATCAAGGAAATTGGCCCGGGCCTGCCTGCCGGTGTGACAGTGCAGACCGTTTATGACCGCTCTGAACTGATTAACCGCGCGATTGAGACGCTCAAGCACACACTGCTGGAAGAATCCTTGATCGTGGCTGCAGTCTGTGTGATCTTTCTGCTGCATGTGCGCAGCGCACTGGTGGCGATTCTGATGCTGCCGGTGGGCATCTTGATGGCCTTCATTGCCATGCGCTTGCTCGGCATGAGCTCCAACCTGATGAGCTTGGGCGGCATTGCGATTGCCATCGGCGCCA
The DNA here is from genome assembly GCA_003133225.1 of Janthinobacterium sp. Lineage (GTDB taxonomy): Bacteria > Pseudomonadota > Gammaproteobacteria > Burkholderiales > Burkholderiaceae_D > Janthinobacterium. The sequence goes on along the minus strand of PKWL01000090.1, from coordinate 6,012 downwards.
TGATCGACGCGGCCATCGTGATGATCGAAAACGCGCACAAGCACCTGGAGCGCCTGTCCGAAAATCACACCAGGTTACAACGCTTCGATGCCATGCTCGATGCATGTCGAGAGGTCGGTCCCGCGCTGTTCTTCTCGTTGCTCATTATCACGGTCTCATTCCTGCCGGTGTTCAGCCTTGAAGGGCAAGAAGGGCGGCTGTTTTCGCCACTGGCCTACACCAAGACTTTCTCCATGGCCAGCGCCGCGCTGCTGTCGGTCACGCTGGTGCCGGTGCTGATGCTGCTGTTCATTCGCGGCAAGGTGATGCCGGAAGCGAAGAACCCGGTCAACCGCTTTTTGATCTGGATCTATCGTCCCATCATCGCGGGCGTGATGAAATGGAAGAAGCTCACCATTTTTCTGGCGCTGTTGGCACTGGCCGTCTCCTACTATCCGGCCTCGCAACTCGGCTCCGAATTCATGCCGACGCTTAACGAAGGTTCGCTGCTGTACATGCCGGCGTCACTGCCGGGGATGTCGATCACCAAGGCCGCCGAGCTGCTGCAAACGCAGGACAAGATCATCAAGAGCTTCCCCGAAGTTTCGTCAGTCTTTGGCAAGGCCGGGCGCGCCAACACGGCCACCGACCCGGCGCCGACCGAGATGTTCGAGACTGTGATCAACCTCAAGCCCGAGTCCGAGTGGCGCGCGGGCCTCACCATCGACAAGCTGATTGCCGAGATGGACAAGGCGCTGCAATTCCCCGGCGTGGCCAACTCCTGGACCATGCCGATCAAGGCGCGAATCGACATGCTCTCCACCGGCATTCGCACCCCGATCGGCATCAAGGTTTTCGGCAAGGATCTGGACGAGATGGAAAAGCTGGCCAAGCAGATTGAAGCGGTCGTGAAGACCGTGCCCGGCACCAGTAGCGCTTTTGCCGAACGCATTACGGGCGGCTTCTATCTGAACATCGAACCCGATCGCGAGCAACTGGCGCGCTACGGGCTGGCGGTGGGCGACCTGCTCGACGTGGTTGGCACCGCGCTGGGCGGCGAGATGGTGACCACCACTGTGGAAGGGCGCGAGCGCTACGGTGTCACGGTGCGTTACCCGCGTGAATTGCGCGGCGACCCGCAGCAGATTGCCCGTGAGGTGCTGGTGCCCACCATGGATGGCGCCATGATCCCGCTGGGCCAGGTGGCCAAGGTGGTGGTGGCCAAAGGTGCGCCCGGCATCCGTACCGAAAATGCGCTGCTGTCGGCCTACATCTACGTTGACATCCGCGACCGCGACATTGGCGGCTATGTGGCCGATGCCAAAGCCGCTGTGGCCAAACAAATCACTTTCCCGAGCGGCTATTACGTCACCTGGAGCGGCCAGTTCGAGTACATGGAGCGCGCCATCGAAAAAATGAAAGTGGTCATCCCGGTCACGCTGCTGTCGATCTTCCTGCTGCTGTACCTGAACTTCCGGCGCATCACCGAGACGCTGATCGTCATGCTCTCGGTGCCGTTTGCGCTGGTCGGCGGCATCTGGCTGATGTGGGCGTTGAAATACAACCTGTCGGTGGCGGTGGCGGTCGGCTTCATCGCGCTGGCCGGTGTGGCGGCCGAGACCGGCGTCATTATGCTGATTTACTTGGATCATGCGTGGGAAGAAATTAAAGAGCAGTGCCGGGTGGCCAATAGAGCCCCGACTGTGACCGATCTCTACGAGGCAGTGATGGAAGGCGCTGTGGAGCGCGTGCGGCCCAAGATGATGACGGTGGTGGCCATCATGGCGGGTCTGTTGCCGATCATGTGGGGCACGGGGACCGGCTCGGAAGTCATGAGCCGCATCGCAGCGCCGATGGTCGGCGGCATGGTCTCCAGCACCATCCTGACCCTGGCCGTGATTCCCGCGATCTATGCGCTGGTCAAGCAGTGGCGGCTGAAAAGGGGGATGGAGGGCTAGCGCGACGCCTTGAGCAGTGAATCGGTCGAGGAGGCAGCTAAACTGATGGCATACGGCGTTACCGCGCGAAACAATGAAGTGGTGCGATTAACGGATTCGATAAACTATCGTAACTAATTGATTTTCATTTGTTTACCACACGCCAAAAGGCACTTCGAACCCCCGTCTGTACCCCCACTTTGCCTTTGATACCCCGGTCTGTCGTGACTAGCAAGATCACTTCCCACACCTTGCGCTCCCATTTGTCCTTTGCCTTGCCTTCAGAAACGGTCTGCCACTGCATATTGGATGGCGCATCAGCACCGTGGCATGCGAGCGGAACTATGTGATCTATGACATAGCCCTTGCAAGGCCCTTTGCGTGCGCCTGTGGCTTGGGCATGCGTGCTGCTGTTTGAATGCAACCTTGGCGCTTTGGCTGCGCTTGATATGGGCATCGGCAACTTGGCAGGACAGTGCCAGCATCACGGAAAGTAGCAGGGGAAATTTCATTGTGCCATATTGCCTATGTCGATCCACCACGGGCTTTCCAAAACGGCATCCGGCAGACCCCACCGCACCCCACCATCCGCTTGGCAGAAAGGATCCCGCCAGTTTCGTATGAACACTATTTCACAACCACGGCGGGCAATCTTCAAAATATGGAAACACCCCCCCTATTGGTTTTCAGCAAACCCCCCACCCCCTCTATAAAATTTATTTACACTGTCACTAACGAACCTGATACTTCAGTAGACCTTCTAGTTTATTGGCATCATTGAATTCTGCGAAAACAGTAACGTCACCCTCAGACATGGTGACGGTGCCGACGAAAAATCCGTCCTCCTGCGATAGCGTATGTATCGGCTTGCCATGCTGATAGAGCACCACCTTTCTGGCTTCTGTAGCCCCTAGCTTGAAATGAACGGGTTCGTGTGCCGGAAGCCTTCCGTTCATTGGTGATTTGAGAACTACTTTATTTAGAGAGTACCTGCCGTATGTAGTAGGAAACCCGTCGGCATTCCTAGATACGTCATTTACGATGAGCTTGTACTCCAACAGGCTCATAAAGCCGCCAGAGCCATTTTCACCCTTACCAAACAACAACAGGTCGTAACTGCCTTTACTTGGTGCAGATACCAATAATTTGGACTTACCGTCGGTATCAAAGACAGTCAGAGACCAATTGCCGGGAACTTTGCCACTCGGTGTCGCCAAGTTACCCGTCATCTGTGCTGAGGTTCTAAAATCAAAAATATATGGAGTACTGTCGATGGTGACGGTGGCATTGCTGTTATTCCCAATGTCCAGACCCAATCGGAATGCCTTTTCGTTGGCACCAACCTTCGAGAAAAACTCTTCCCTATCCCACTCCCTTTCAAGCAGCTGCCACTTGTTTAGCTCTGGATAGTGGTTGTATATAAAGATGCCGGGACTGGTCAAGAAGTAGTTGAAATCATCATTCTTCTTGACGAACTTTCTTGTTTCCCTGTTCACGCTACCGGCATCCCATGTGGAGTCCAGCAAGTACCAGCTGTCGTCGATCTTTACTGCATTCCACGCGTGATTTGATTTTGCATGGGTGTTGCCAACGGCGTAGCCATAGCCTTTAGCATAGCCGCTGATTTTTTCAATCTTCAAACCTGCCGCGTGGCCCAATTTCATCATCAGTTCTGAATACCCATCGCACACTGCCTTTCTGTTCTTCAACACTACAGACGCACTGCCGATGCCTCTCAGGTTGTTTGAAAAGTAGGCATCAGTGTCGTACTCAATGTTTTGAGCGACCCACCTGTAGATCGAGTAGGTTTTTTGCAATTCACTGTCCAACCCTTGTGTCAGCTCTTTTGCCAATGCATCGACGTTGAGGTATTGGCTAGCCGAGACAGAGGCAACGAGGACATCAATCTTCTTGAACTCTGGCAAATGATCTCGATACAGGTTGGAACTTGCCTGCGATTTCAGTTTTTCCAACGTCTTGAATTTGGACACTGTATTAGGCAAAGATGTCATTGCGGATACTGTTTTCGGTAGAGATTTTCCCTTGGTGCCAACCGCTACCGTCGTTGACATATTCCTGCTCGCCAAAAGACTGATAACAGTAACTCCCGCTACCAGCAAGATTAGATATCTTGGAAGCACTAAGAGAGAGAATTTCGAACAAAGGATGCGGAAAACTTTGGCATTGAATTTTGGGAACGGCGAGAGCTTGATGGCATCGAACAGAACAAGCTTAAAGAGTCGCCGCAAACCGTAAGCCATTGACGAAACCAGTAAGTTCAAAAAACTCAGACTGAGCAGCCAACTAATACCATTGAAAATTACGCTGATCCAACCGCTACAGGATTCTTTCTTCAATTCGAGGAATGTAGCCAGTGGCTTTACAGTCTCATTTGCAGATGACAGTTTGGCTGGAATTTCAAAAAGACCAAGGGTGATGTCTCCAACATCCCTGTAAGTTAGCGCTCCATCGCCATTCGCATCGAGTTTGATGCTCTTCAGATTGCAGTTGCCAATAGACCGGTGGTGATCCAGCATCTGGGACAGCGACAGACCCAACAGGACCATGATGACCATGTAGATCGCAGCCGTTTTCAGTTTGCTAAAGGAGTTTGCGGACCCTTGATTACCTGCGACAGCGCGGCCACCACCGCTGGAACTCGCCAACCTGTGCCTGTCGCGCACGTAGTCTCTGTCCTGTATTCCCATTTGGGTAACTTCAAGCTATGGTGATTAGTTTTAATTTAGTGGCCATGATACCCAGCAACTTGTGGCAGGGTAATTCATTTCACTTTTTTATACACCGCAGCTTGACCTCACTTTAGTCGGCGACAGATTGATCTCATAGGCGACACCGATTCGGAAATGATTCAGTATTAGGGTATCCTATCCCGTGGTGTTGTATCCGTCAACAACGGACGATCAAGGGATGGCGAAACCATCTCCCACGTATGCAGGCGATCCAGTGTTGATGGCACTCGGTGCGGCGATTCGTCGAGCACGAACGGGAGTTGGCCTGTCGCAAGAAGCTTTGGCGGTGGATGCTGACCTTGATCGGTCTTACATGGGCGGCATTGAGCGCGGTGAACACAACCCGACTGTGATGAATGTCGTGAAAATTGCTGGCGCGTTGAAAACGTCGCCGTCGTCGCTTTTGGGTTCAGCGGGCTTGTAGGCATGTCAGTCAAGCATCACTAATGACGCGGCATCAAATATTAACGTCATTTGCTTGCAAGCAGGACAAAAATTGTCGTACACATTGGCCTCCCATTCGCCCCATTGAAGCGCCCTCCAGTTTTCTCTAACAGGAGTCGGCAATTCTTCCACGGGATGAACCTGACCAAATGGCAAAGTAATACCAAAGCGAGCAGCGAAGCGAGCGAGTCGATGTGCAGCCAATGCCCCGCGACTTGGCGGCGGTGTCTCTATGATTGGCACTGATACGGGGTGCTTGCGGTGTGCAAAACGTTTGATGAAACGTGCTGCTCGGTCGGCATCGCAGACCTGGTGATAAAGGATTTCAGGCGTGGGTTTATAAATCGCAATAAATACTGCTTGTCGTACTTGTCGAGTAATCGGGGTCAGATTCCAATTATTTCAAAACACACAACCCTGTCACTCCATGCCGCACAGCGGAGGTGACCAAGCGTGCATCAAACGTCGCCAACTGACCAGCGTGCGTGCAAGCCAAAGCCAGCGCAGGTCGCGGGGTCAGGTCTTGCCTTTTGTTTTTTGCGTCCCTCTTCGCCCGTACCAAGAACAATTTCCACGGATGCCAAATCCTTGCTACTGAGCGCTTCGGTGATCACCAATGCACTGGCTTGCTGGCGGCCTTCTTGTTGGTCGGTACGTGTTGCGGAAGTTGGGACTTGGCCAGTTCATCGTCCCGAATGTAGTGCCGCACCCAATGGGTTTTGCCAATCAATCGCTTGTTGGAAAACCGCTGCGTATCCGGGCCATGTTCACGCAGCGGCATCACCAAACCCACAGTGACTTCAGGTGCGTCCAGTGTCAGCAGCTTCAGCACCGGCTCAATGTCGCTGTCGTTGGAGCAAATGACGACCTGATCACAGTGGCCTGGTCGATGTCAACTATCC
>PKWL01000147.1 GCA_003133225.1 Janthinobacterium sp. | reverse complement strand
ATTTGGCGGGAGGGCTACTATATCAAAGGCCGTCGAACTTTGGCAAGCGTTTTTCCAGGAAAGCGTGCATTCCCTCTTTCTGGGCCGGCGTGCCGAAGGCGGCATGAAACAAACGGCGCTCGTAGGCAACGCCTTCCGTGAGGGTCGTTTCGAAGGCGCGATTGACGGAATCCTTGATCATCATGGCAACGGAGGTCGGCATTGCAGCGATCGTTTTCGCAGCGGCCAAGACTTCTTCTAACAGTTTGTCGGCCGGCACGACACGCGACACCAAGCCGGTACGCTCTGCTTCGACAGCATCGATCGTACGCGCCGTCAGCAGCAAGTCCATCGCCTTGGCTTTTCCGATGCTGCGCGGCAGACGCTGCGTGCCACCGGACCCAGGGGTAACGCCAACCTTAATTTCCGGCTGGCCGAACTTGGCATTGTCGGCCGCGATAATAAAGTCGCACATCATGGCCAGTTCACAACCGCCTCCCAGTGCGTAACCGGCGACAGCACCAATCACCGGTTTCCGGACTCGCAAGATGTGTTCCCAGTTGCGTGTAATGTAATTGTCTCTGTAGGTGTCCGTATACGTGTAATTGGCCATGGAGGCTATATCGGCGCCTGCCGCGAAGGCCTTCTCGCTGCCGGTCAGGACGATGCAGCCAATGCCAGCGTCGGCATCGAATTTGAGTAACGCATCGCCCAGCTCGTTCATCATTCGATCATTGAGGGCATTTAGTGCTTTGGGGCGATTTAGGCGAATCAACGCCACTTTGTCATAAATCTCGACAATCAGGTCTTCGTATTGCATAACGTTCTCCTAAGGAATTGACACGATCTCGCCGTTTGTAGCGCCTATATTTGCTTGGTATGGACGGGCGCCGGCATTATGCCCGACGCACCCATCCCAGTTGTTGCATAAACTTTGCCACCTTCCGTGCGACCAACTGAGCAACGATCAGCCGATGAATGCTGCTTCGCCGCCTTTGAGGCTGCCATTGATTGCAGCCCGGACGGGCAAACTGGACGAGGCGGCATGGCCCTGTTTGGCTTGCCGATTCGTCGGGCTCGAATACATGGCCATGCCGCCCCATTCATGTCGAGCGGCACGCTGTAAATCGGTCCAGCTGATTACAATTTTTTCAGTGCAATGATTATATACGGTCGATTTGGTGCCGGGCACGGGAATTATGGTGGCGCCGGGGCCGGCCCACTATTCCTAACTCACCTGGTCCGTCACGACCACATGAGCGACGCCAGCTCGAGTTTTGCGCGATACTCGATCTGCCTGACGGCGCCGACCGGCAAGGTCAATATTGATCGGGTTGTCATCGAGCTCGCCCCGCCATTTCCGGCGCGGCCGACCGTTTCACCGCCACCCGTGCGCGTCCTGTGCCAGCGCAGCCAAAGTGGCTCGCCGCCGGCGCGATTTGCCAAATAGCACCCGGGCCGGCAGCCCACTACGCAAACCCAGACCGCGACGAGTGGCGGTCGCGCCCGTCGAGGAGTGCGAGCTAAAGCGGGCAAGCGCGCTACACTGACGTCTTACTCCATTGGAGCACCCCCATGTTCAAGACGATTTTATTCCCTACCGACGGCTCCGCCCTGAGCGAAAAGATAATTCCTACTGCGATTGATTTTGCCACGCTAACTGGCGCTAAAATCATCGCCATTTACGTTGTGCAGCCGCTCCCATTTCCCACCGTCACCGACGGCGGGATAAACATCGATGCCGGAATTTATGAGCAGCAAATGAATGAGGCGGCCCAGCACCATTTGAACAAGATTGGCGATGAAGCACGCGCGGCCAAGATCCCGTTTGAAAGCGTCGTCGTGCAGTCCGTCAACCCCTACGAAGAAATCGTCAAGACCGCGGCCCAAGCGCACTGCGATATCATCCTGATGGCATCGCACGGACGTAAGGGCTTGAACAAGTTATTCCTTGGCAGCGAAACCCAAAAAGTACTTGCCCACACGACGTTGCCCGTGATGGTCTTGCGTTAAGACCCGGGCGGCACCGGTTTCGGCAGCAAGACCCAAATCTTGCCGCGCTGTTTCATCCGCCCCGCATTGGCGCCGGCCTCACTGCCGAAGCCGAAGAAAAAATCGGCCCGGATCGCACCCCGAATCGCGCCGCCGGTATCTTGCCCCATCACCAGTCGCTGCATGGGCACTTGGCTGTTGGCCTCGGTGGTGGAGAGGAAAATTGGCGCTCCCAACGGCAAGATACGGGCATCAATCGCCACCGAACGTTGCGGCGTCAGCGCTACGCCAAGCGCCCCTTTCGGCCCGACTTTTGGGTCCAGCAATGATTCTTCCCTAAAGAACACATAACTCGGATTGACATCGAGCAATTCCTGGCGGCGCGTCGGATTATCCGCAATCCACGCCTTGATGCCTTGCGCCGACGCCTGCTCCATCTTGAGCTCGCCGATATCGACCAGATAACGGCCAATGGATTTGTAAGGGTGTCCGTTTTGATTGGCATAAGCGACACGCACGGTTTCCTGCGCACCGCTCAGTTCAACCCGCCCAGAACCTTGCACCTCGAGGAAGAAGGACTCGACCGGGTCGTCGACCCACAGCAATTCCTTGCCCGTCGACCCAGTGGCGCGTTCAATTTCCGCGCGGGTCGAATATGGGATCACCGTCTTACCGACCAAACGACCGCGTAAGCGCATTCCCGTCAGTTCAGGGTAGACCCCGGCCAGCTCGACACTGATCAGATCGTCAGGCACGCGGTAAAGCGGCGTCTGGTACCTGCCGCCGCGCGTGCGCGCGCCATGCAGCAAGGGCTCATAGTAGCCTGTAATCAAGCCACTATCGGTACCGTCCGCCGCAATCACTTGATTCGGCACGAAATTGGTTTCGAAGAAACTGCGGATGGCTTGGCCGTCTGTGGCATTGACTGTGGCTGCCAGGGTGCAAGAGTGAGACCAGTCGGCCCGCTTGACCAGCACGCTGCACGAGGATAAAAAGGCTGGCCATGCCTCCCTTAAATCGTCCTTATCCCAGCCCGGAAGCACGCTGAAACTAACGGCAGTCAACTGCGGCGGAGCCGACACCAACGCGGGCTTGACCAAGTTTGGCGCCACCGATTTTGACGCATAGGCTGGGCCCGCACTTTGGGGCGGCAACACCACGGTGGTGCAGGCCGCCAGCAAAAATGCGACAGCACCAAGTGAACCGAGTAAGCTAGCGCGTGCAGATAACATAGGAATTACCATGTGGATAATAGTTATTGAAGCAATGGTCGCGTTTTTCTTGCTGGCGTTTATTGTTTGGTGGACCATGTATTCTGGAAGGAAGCCGAATACCGCCCTGCCAAAACAGTCTGAACAGACCGAAGCGGCGAACGACAAAGGGGGAGAAGGCTAAGGCTTGGACGTGGCGCCATTCCAGCCCCGCTCAATGCAGCATGCGCGGCAAAGACAGAACGAATTCCGGGATCTTTGTTTCGAACTGATGCCCGTCTTCCGCCACGCACAAATATTCGCCATGCATTGAGCCTTGCGGGGCAGCGAGCGCAGTGCCGCTCGTGTATTCAAATCGCTCTCCCGGTTGTAGCAGCGGCTGGTGGCCGACCACGCCAAGGCCGTGCACTTCCTCGCTGTGATTGTTAGCATCCGTTATCACCCAGTGGCGCGAAATTAATTGGGCGCCGATCGTCCCCGTGTTCGTGATCGTGATGGAATAAGTGAATAAAAAATTGTTCCGTTCAGGATCCGATTGCTCCGCCAAATATTGCGTTTTGACGGAAACGGTAAATTCATAAGTTGCCATCGAAATTCCTTAAATAGAGCGAAAAATCATTGTACCTTGCACTCCCGCCAATGGCAGGGCCAGCGGCGGCTTGCCAATGGCAAGCCAAAACCAGCCTGTGCACGAGGTTTCACTTCCGACTGCCATCCAAGTCGGGCAATTTTGTTTTCGAACAAGCTCACGACGGCGGGTAGAACGCTGTCAAGCGTAAAATAGCGCATTTCATTTGCCGCGAACCCAAGACCATGGCTACATTCCGCATCGCTCCCAGCATTCTTTCCGCCGACTTCGCCCGCCTGGGCGAAGAGGTGCGCGACGTCGTTAGCGCCGGCGCCGACATGATCCATTTCGACGTGATGGACAACCATTATGTTCCCAATCTAACGATCGGACCGTTGGTGTGCCAAGCCATCCGGCCACACGTACAGGTGCCCATCGATGTGCATTTAATGGTCAAGCCGGTCGACCGCATTATCCCGGATTTCGCTAAGGCGGGCGCAAACATCATCACATTCCATCCGGAAGCATCAGAACATATAGACCGTTCGCTGCAATTGATCCACGACAGCGGCTGCAAGGCTGGCCTGGTATTTAATCCCGGCACCCCGCTGCATTTCCTCGACCACGTGATGGACAAGCTCGACATCATCGTCATCATGTCGGTCAACCCTGGCTTCGGCGGCCAATCCTTCATTCCGGAAGCCCTGGTAAAGATCGCAACCGTGCGCCGCAAGATCGACGAATCGGGGCGCGACATCATGCTCGAAGTCGATGGCGGCATCAAGATCGACAACATCGCAGCGATCGCGGCGGCCGGCGCCGACACTTTCGTCGCCGGCTCGGCCATTTTCGGCCAGACCGATTACAAGGCGACGATCGAGGCCTTGCGCCTGCAACTGGCAATAGCATAGATGGGTGGCGCCATGATGTTAAGCGGCGTGCGTGCCGCCATTATCGACCTAGATGGCACCATGCTCGACACCATTCCCGACTTCCATATCGCCATTAACCAAATGCGAACCGGGCTTGACCTAGCGCCAATCAGCGCGCAGCACATCAAACAGCTCGTCGGCAGGGGCTCGGAAGACCTAATCCGCAGCGTGCTGGCGATCGATTTCGACCGGGCTAATGTCGACGCACGCTTCGACGCAGCATTGGCATCCTATCAGCGGCACTACCTGCGCATTAATGGCAATTTCAGCACCCTCTATCCGGACGTGATAGCTGGCCTAGATGCCATGAAAGCTAGCGGCCTGCGCCTGGCCTGCGTGACCAACAAGCCGATCGCCTTTGCCATCCCGCTGTTAAAGCAAAAGGGGCTGGACGCCTATTTCGAGATCATCTATGGCGGCGATTCGCTGTCCAAGAAAAAACCCGATCCCCTGCCTTTGCTGCAAGTGTGCAGTGATTTTGACCTGGCGCCGCGCCAGGTGGTGGCTATCGGCGACTCCTCCAACGATGCGATGGCGGCGCGTGCCGCCGGCTGCCCGGTATTGACCGTGCCCTACGGTTACAACCATGGACACTCTATACAGGGCATCGATTCCGATGGTATAGTTGTCACGCTGCTCGCTGCGGCTCACTTAATTAGTCGGCACAACCAAGCCGCAAACTGACGACAAATACATGTTTTTCGAAAAAAAACCCAATGTCACAAAGCCAGGCCCCATTGAGGCCTGGCTTTGGCGACGCTGACAATCTTGGGATAAGCAACCCTTATTTATTGATTGCGTCCGGTTGCCCTCGCGTAGCCGGCAGGATTTTTTTGAAACCTCCGCCAGACCATCAGGCGGCATGGAGAAAAACATGACCGAACTCGAATTCACATCTTTGGCCAAGGAAGGCTACAATCGCGTTCCATTGATTGCGGAAGCTTTTGCCGACCTCGAAACACCGCTTACGCTGTACTTGAAACTGGCACAATCCCAAAATGCCGGCAAGAACACCTTCTTGCTTGAATCGGTGGTCGGCGGCGAGCGGTTCGGACGCTACTCCTTCATCGGACTGCCAGCCTCTACGCTGTTGCGCAGCTTTGGCAGCATGACGGAAATCGTAAAAAATGACACGGTGATCGAGACGCACCGAGGCAATCCTCTCGAATTCATCGAACAGTTCCAGGCGCGCTTCAAGGTCGCACTGCGCCCCGGCCTGCCACGCTTTTGCGGCGGCCTAGCCGGATACTTCGGTTACGACATCGTGCGCCACATCGAAAAAAAGCTGGCCGGCACGGCGCCCAGGGACGATCTCGGCCTACCCGATATCCAGCTGATGGTGACCGAGGAATTGGCAGTGATCGACAATTTGTCCGGCAAGCTATACCTGATCGTGTACGCCGACACCAGCCAGCCTGAAGGTTTTTCGAAGGCACGCCAGCGCCTGAAAGACTTGCGCACGATGCTGCGCCGCGGCGTCGATACCCCCCTTACGTCGAGCTCCGTGCGCACCGAAATCGTGCGCGACTTTAGCAAGGACGACTACTTGAAAGCGGTCGCCAAGGCGCATGAATATGTCATGGCGGGCGACCTGATGCAAGTGCAGATCGGCCAACGCATCAGGAAGCCCTACGTCGACTCGCCGCTGACCCTTTACCGCGCGCTGCGCTCGCTAAATCCGTCGCCATATATGTATTTTTACAATTTCGGCGACATGCAGATCGTCGGCGCCTCGCCAGAAATTTTGGTGCGCAACGAGACTACTGGCGATGGCGGCAACAAGGTCACGCTGCGCCCGATCGCCGGTACCCGTCCGCGCGGCGCAACGCCGGAACGCGATGCTGAACTGGCCACGGAATTGCTCGCCGACCCCAAGGAAATTGCCGAACACGTGATGCTGATCGATTTGGCGCGCAACGACTTGGGGCGGATCTCCGAAATTGGCAGCGTCAAGGTGACCGAGCGTCTGGTCGTTGAGAAATACTCACATGTGCAGCACATCGTCTCCAACGTTGAAGGCATCTTGAAAAAAGGCCTGTCCAACCTGGACGTACTGCGCGCGACCTTCCCCGCCGGGACCCTGACCGGCGCGCCGAAAGTGCGCGCAATGGAGGTGATCGATGAACTGGAACTGACCAAGCGCGGCATCTACGGCGGCGCTTGCGGCTACCTGTCGTTTGGCGGCGAGATGGACGTCGCGATCGCAATCCGCACCGGTGTCATCAAGGACGGCATGCTGTACGTGCAGGCCGCGGCAGGCATCGTTGCCGATTCCGTCGCCGAGCTAGAATGGCAGGAAACCGAACACAAAGCGCGCGCCGTTCTGCGCGCCGCCGAACAAGTACAAGATGGCCTGGACGGGGAGATCTGAAATGTTGCTCATGATCGACAATTACGACTCCTTCACGTACAACCTGGTGCAGTATTTCGGCGAGCTAGGTGAAGAAGTACGCACCGTACGCAACGATGAAATCACGCTAGCTGGCATCGAAGAACTGGACCCGGACCGCATTTGCATTTCACCGGGGCCGAAGACACCGGCGGAAGCGGGTATTTCGGTGCCGCTCCTGCGGCACTTCGCGGGCCGGCTGCCGATCCTTGGTGTTTGCTTGGGCCACCAAGCCATCGGCGCCGCGTTTAATGGAAAAATTATCCGCGCCAAACGGGTCATGCACGGCAAGACGTCTTTGATCGCACACACTGGCATCGGCGTCTTCAGAGATTTGCCGAGTCCGTTTTCGGTGATCCGTTATCACTCGCTGGCGATCGAACGGGCGTCGCTGCCATCCTGCCTGGAAGTGACGGCCTGGACCGATGACGGCGAAATAATGGGCGTGCGCCATAAGGAATTCGATATCGAGGGCGTGCAATTTCACCCCGAATCGATCCTGTCCGAGCACGGCCACGCCCTGTTGAAAAATTTTCTCGGCCGCTAAGTTCCGACCCGTCTGCTCGTAGGACCAAGACTCGTCCCGCGCCATCATCAATAAGGGAAACACCATGCCGATCACACCCCAAGAAGCGCTCCTGCGCTGTATCGAACACCGCGAGATTTTTCATGACGAAATGCTCTACCTATTTCGTCAAATTATGTCCGGCGAAATGTCGCCTTTGATGATCGGCGCGCTGACCGTAGGCCTGCGCGTCAAGAAGGAGACCATCGGCGAGATCACTGCGGCGGCGCAAGTGATGCGCGAATTTTCGACCAAGGTGCCAATGGCCGACACCAGCAACTTGCTCGACATTGTTGGCACCGGCGGCGACGGCGCCAACACGTTTAATATTTCGACCGCCGCGATGTTCGTCGCCGCAGCTGCCGGCGCGCGCGTGGCCAAGCACGGCGGGCGCAGTGTATCGTCATCCTCTGGCAGCGCCGACGTGCTCGAGTCGCTCGGCGTCAATATCAATTTGAAGCCGGAACAGATCGCGCAGTCGATCGCGCAAACCGGCATCGGTTTTATGTTTGCGCCGAATCACCATGCCGCCATGAAACATGCGGCGCCGGTGCGACGCGAGCTCGGGATGCGCACGATTTTTAACATTTTGGGACCGCTGACCAACCCGGCCGGCGCGCCGAATATCCTAATGGGCGTGTTCCATGCGGATTTGGTGGGGATTCAGGTGCGCGTGCTGCAACGGCTCGGTGCGCTGCACGCGCTCGTGGTCTGGGGCCGCGACAACATGGATGAGGTTACGCTCGGCGCCGGCACGATGGTCGGGGAGCTGATCAACGGTGAAATCCGTGAGTACGAGATTCATCCGGAAGACTTCGGTTTGCAGATGATTGCCAGCCGCAACTTGAAAGTGGCGGGTGCCGCCGAGTCGAAAGAGAAGATGATGGAAGCGCTCGGCGGCGTGCCGGGCGCCGCCTACGACATCGTCGCGCTCAATGCGGGAGCGGCGCTCTATACCGCCGGCATCGCCACTTCGATTGAAGATGGCCTGACCAAGGCACGCACGGCGATCACGTCCGGGGCAGCAAAAGCCAAGCTGGAGCAGTTCGTTCAGGTCACGCAAAGCCTGGGTGCGCACTAGCTGCTTCATTGACCGCGCCCATCCTGAATGCGGCGACCAAGGGCGCGGCGCGAAATAAGCGCACCGTGGCCGGTGTTGCATTGTCAACGTATGGTATGGTGTAAATTGCTGGGCGCGTTCAAGCCCTTCATCAGCCGGCGCTTGAACATTGCGCTCTATCATTACGGCGATGCCCATGCACCCCATTTTTTATTTGGCTCCCCATCATGTCTGACATTCTCACCAAAATCCTAGCCGTCAAAGCCGATGAAGTGGCGACCGCCAAAAAATACCGCAGCCTAGCTAGCCTGCGCCGCGACGTTGAAGCCGATGCCGAGCTGCGCCAGGCCTTGCGCGGTTTCGAAGCGAGCTTGCGCCACAAGATCGGCGCCGGCGCGGCCGCCGTAATCGCCGAAGTGAAAAAAGCCTCGCCCTCGAAAGGCATATTGCGCGCCGACTTCCGCCCGGCCGAGATCGCCGCCAGTTACGCCGCCAATGGCGCCGCCTGCTTGTCGGTGCTAACCGATGTCCACTTCTTTCAAGGAGCAACCGAGTACCTGCAGCAGGCGCGCGCCGCGTGTGCGATTCCCGTGCTGCGCAAGGACTTCATGATCGACATATACCAGATCTATGAAGCGCGTGCGATGGGTGCCGATTGTATTTTGCTGATCGTGTCTGCGCTTGATCACGGTCTAATGGCAGAGTTGGAAGCCTGTGCGCATGAGCTGGGCATGGGGGTGCTGGTCGAAGTGCATGACAGCAACGAGCTCGATATCGCATTGAAATTAAAAACTGCCATGGTGGGCATCAACAACCGCAATCTGCACACCTTCAAGACATCCTTACAAACAACGCTTGACCTGATGCAGCGCATACGGCCGGACAAGCTCATCATTACCGAATCTGGTATTCTGACTGTGGGTGATGTGAAGCGGATGCGCGATTCGAACGTGCACGCCTTCCTGGTGGGCGAGGCTTTTATGCGCGCGCCCGACCCCGGCGCAGAATTGCAGCGCCTGTTCCGCTAAGCAGCAGTTCCGGGGAGCAAGTGCATGGATAGATTGATCACCTATGGGTCGTTGGGATTGGCCGGGATGGTACTGGTCGCATGTCAAAAATTGCCGCCGCGCGCACCGCCGGCGCCGGAAATGCGACCTCCACCCTCTGCCGCGGCCGCTCCGCCACACCGCGCGGCGCCGACGATCAGCGTCGACGACTATAAAATGCTGGTTGCCAAACGGATCATGCAAACCAATCCGGGCCTCGTTTTCAGCGGCAGCCTGCCGCCGATGCTGCCGGCCGTCGTGGTTCTCAACCTCAGCGTGGACAAGGATGGCAGGCTAAGCGGCGTTGAGGTGCAACGCTCGCGCGATAGTGAGGCGTCACAGGTTGCTGTGGCGGCCGCCAAGCACGCTGTGCCCTATCCCGAACCGCTGCATCTTCTAGCGCATGGCCACAAAACGCTCAATTTTTCCGAAACGTTCTTATTCGGCGATCATTATCACTTCAAGCTGCGCACGCTGGCCGGGCCGCAGTAACAGCAAGGAGACAATTAGTGGGTCGCGCTTGGACGCTGCAGAGCGCTAGACTTTTTCCCCGGCGTGACCACAGCCAAGGTAATCTCCGGCGCCCGGTCGCCCTGCAATTTGGCAGTGAACGTCATCAGCTCGTCACGCCGAAAGGCATGAATCTCAACACTCGCGCCGACCTGATAGCGGCCCAGCAGCGCCTCCAGGTTCGACGGATTGTGCGTTACCCGTAAGCCATCGAGCGCCATCAGCACGTCGCCCGCCGCCAGACCGGCGCGATGGGCAGCGCCACCCTCGTGCACCTGTAACAACTTAGCGTCGTTGCCGTCACGTCCGACATTGGCATCCAGACTCGGCTTTGTGCCCTTGCGCTCATCGGCCAACTTGACGCCAAACTGCGCCAGTAGTTTGCCCAGCGGCAGGTCGTCGGTGCCGCGAATAAAGCGCTCGAAGAACCTCTTCAACTTCACGCCGCTGATGTCTTCAAACAAGACTTCCACTTCGGCCGGCGTGACTCCGCGGCCCTGGTCCGAGTAAAAGCGACGGCCAAAACGCTGCCACAGCGCCCGCATCACATCGTCCAGGGATTTTTTGCCTTCCGTTTTGAAGCGGATCGTGAGGTCAAAAGCGAGCGCGATCAAAGCCCCTTTGGTGTAATAGCTGACGATCGCATTGGGGGCATTTTCGTCCTGCCGGTAATATTTACCCCAGGCGTCGAAGCTGGAATCGGCCACGCTTTGTTTGCTGCGCCCGCTGCCGCGTAACACGCTGGCGATGGTTTTTCCCAGCAATTTGAAGTAGGCAACTTCGTCAATGATCCCGGCGCGTACCAGCATCAATGCCTCATAATAGCTGGTGAAACCCTCGAACAACCAAAGCAGTGGCGTGTAGCATTCCGCTTGCAGATCGTAGGGCGCGAAAACGTTGGGCTTGATGCGTTTAACGTTCCACGTGTGGAAATACTCATGACTACAAAGGCCTAGAAATCTGAGATAACCATCCCCGATCTCCTTACCCTTCGGCGTCGCAGCACCTGGCAATTCGGAACGCGCGCACAGCAGCGCAGTCGATGCCCGGTGTTCCAGACCGCCGTAACCGTCGCCCACTGCTAGAGTCAAGAACACATAGCGTCGCATCGGGGCACGCTTGGTTTTCGGCTCGAAAAACGCGATCTGGGTTTCACAGATTGCCTTCAGGTCGGACGTCAGGCGCTCCATATTCAGGTCTGGCACGCGTCCGCTGACGACGATATCATGCGCTACTCCGTGCGCCTTGAAGGTGCCCAGTTTGAAGTCACCCAGCTCAACCGGGTGGTCGATCAGCTCGTCGTAATTCGATGCCATATAGGTGCCGAAGCCGTAACGCTTGGCATCTAGTTCCGGCAGCGAGGTCGCTACCCGCCAGCGGCCACAGGCGGCGGCGGTGGGACGCTGGATGTCGACCTGATGCGGCTCGGCTTCCTGCCCGCACACGCGCAGAAATACGCTGGTGCCGTTGAAGAAAGCATGGGTCTGGTCCAGATGCGCGGCGCGCACCGACAGGTCCCAGGCGTAGACTTCGTACTGCACTGTCAGCGCCCCGTCGCACGGCGCCGCTTGCCACGAGTGCTTATCGCACTTAGTCAGCGCAACCGGCCTGCCATTCGATTCGGCGCCAATTTTGACCACGTTGCGTGAGAATTCGCGGATCATGTAACTGCCTGGAATCCAGGCCGGCAGGGCGAAGACTTGTCCGTCGGCAGCGGGCGCCTGTACCGTCAACGTCACTTTGAACAAATGGGCCGAAAGATCGTTGCCGACGATGGCGTAGGCGATTCCGATTTCTTTTTCGATTGGTTTTTTCACTTTTATCCTTCTGGTGGTGTTCGCGTTCTTTTCCCAACGCGACAGTTGGCCCGAATGGCGCGGCCGGCAGCAGCCCTGACGGTTGGAATACTCCCAGCGGC
Source organism: Janthinobacterium sp. (assembly GCA_003133225.1). Lineage (GTDB taxonomy): Bacteria > Pseudomonadota > Gammaproteobacteria > Burkholderiales > Burkholderiaceae_D > Janthinobacterium. Next base: position 10,936 of record PKWL01000147.1, on the reverse strand, counting down.
CCTTTGCCTTCGTCTCAACGCCGCCAGCGGGACGCCGACCTGCTCTGACTGCATCATCTGGGCGCACGCGACATCTTGAGTAACTAAATTGCGCTAGCGCGTGTGGGATATCAAGTCCGTGCGGGTGTCGATGTCTTGCATGATGCCGATGTCAAGCACCGCCACTTCGCATACCGGATAGTGCTGCAAGATGCTGCGCGCCCCTTGATCGCCTTTCAGCGCCAATAACAACGGCAAATAGCTGCGGCTGAACGCTACCGGATTGCCGCGCCGCCCTTCATACGTGGGAACGGCGATATTCGCACCGGCCGCGATTGCGGCCAGCAGGCCTCGGATGGTACTGGCTTGGACATAGGGCATATCGCCCAAAGCGAATAGCCAGCTTGACACGTCCTTCGTATATTCGATAGCGTGCACCAGCGATGCGGCCATGCCGCTGTCGGCGTCCGGGCATACGGTGACGTCGCAGCCCAGGGCCTTCAAGGCCGCGCCAACCTGCTCATCCTTGGGGCGCACCACGGCCACGACTTTGGGCAGAGCTGCCAGCAGGCATTTGGCGCTGGCGACGACTACTGCGTCGCCATGCGGCAGCGATTGCAGGAGTTTGTTTTGCACGCCGGACGGGTCAAAACGTCTGCCTCTTCCGGCGGCTAGCAAGATGCCAACAGTGCCCATCGACGTGACTTAGGCGGATGCCAGATCGAAAGGAAGCTTGCGCAAACGCTTCCCTGTCAACCTGAACAGCGCATTGGCGAACGCCGGTGCCAGAGGCGGTAAGCCGGGTTCGCCCATGCCTGTCGGCGCATCAACTGACGGAACAAGATACACGTCCACCAGCGGCATGTCGGCCATGCGCGGCACCCGATAATCGCTGAAATTTTGCTGCTCGACGATGCCGTCCTTGAGCGTGATGGCCGCGCCAGGCAGGGTGGTGCCAAGGGCCATCAGGGCCGCGCCTTGCACCTGCGCTTCGATGGTCAAGGGATTGACGGCCAAGTTACAGTGCACGCCAGCGGTCACCTTGATTAGTTTCGGAGCGCCGTTTTCAAGCGAGGCCGTCACTACGTAGGCGACTACTGAATTGAACGACTCGTGCATGGCGACACCCCAGCTCTGGCCTTTCGGCAAAACTCGCTTGCCATAGCCCGACTTTGCGACCGCCAAATCAAGGGCCGCGACATGCCGTGGGTGCGTCTGTCCCAACAGCTTTTTGCGGTAGGCCACCGGGTCCATGGCGGCAACATGGGCCGCTTCATCCACTAACGTCTCCATCACGAAAGCGGTGTGGGTCGAGCCGACGGAACGCCACCATAGCACCGGCACGTTGGCTTTGGCATTGTGCACGGACAAATTGAGCGGCACGTCGTAAGGCGCCCCCATGCCTTCGACCATGGTGCCATCAACGCCGTTTTTCACCGCGAACGACTCGAACGGTGTGCCGGCGAGGATCGACTGACCGACAATGGTGTGGCGCCACGCCAGGATATTGCCCTTGTCATCAAGGCCAATTTCGGCGCGGTGCACATGCGAAGGACGGTAATAGCCGCCCTTGATGTCGTCCTCACGGCTCCAGATCACTTTCACGGGTCCCTCCTTGCCGGTAGCCTTGTAGGCCTTCGCAACATTGACCGCTTCCACAATATAGTCCGAAGTTGGTACCGCGCGCCGGCCAAAACCGCCCCCCGCCATCATCGTGTTTAAGACGATCTGTTCCGGCCTTAACCCGGACGAGGCGGCTATCGCGCGTAGATCAACGCTCTGAAATTGCGTGCCCGCCCACACGGTGCAAGACTCGGCCTTCAGGTCGACGACACAATTGAGCGGCTCCATCGGCGCATGCGCCAAATACGGAAACTCATACACGGCGGTAATTTTTTTCGGCGCCGACGCCAGCTTGGAGATATCTGCTTTTTTCGCCGAAGTACCGGGCGTCTGCGCCAATGCCTTGTAGTCGGCGAACTGTTGGTCGCTGCTGATTTTTTCATTGGCGCTCGTGTCCCATTCGATCACAAGCGCATCGCGGCCCTGCTTGGCGGGCCAGTAGCCGTCGCCGATCACGGCCACGCCGCGCCCACCGCGGTCGGTCGCCACTTCCAGCACATCGATCACGCCTTTGATCGCCCTCGCTTTGCTGGCGTCGACCTTGGCGACCCTGGCGCCAAATACCGGCGGCCGCGCCACCAACGCCACTTTCGTGTCCGGCGGCGTGAAGTCCAAACCGAACTGTTGCTTGCCACTCGATTTTAGACGTGCGTCAAGGCGCTTGACGGGCGTTCCAATGATACGAAAATCTCGGGTATCCTTCAGCTTGACGGTGGTCGGCACCGGTTGTGCCATAGCGGCGTCGGCAAACGCGCCATACATCGCCTTTTGACCGGCTGGCCCAAGCAGCATGCCTTTGGACGTTTTCACTTGTTCCGGCTTGACCTGCCACTGCTCGGCCGCCGCGGCAATTAGCATGAGGCGCGCCTTGGCCCCGATTTCGCGATACTGCAGATAGGAATGGTTGATGCTGCCGGAGCCGCCCGTCATCTGCATACCCAGCATGGGGTCCTTGAACGCATCGCCGGCCGGGGCCAATTCGCTGCGCATTTGCGACCAGTCAGCGTCCAATTCCTCGGCGATTAGCATGGGCAAGGCCGTTTGCACGCCTTGGCCGAATTCGAGCCGGTTCACTTGCACGGTCACGCTATTGTCAGAGGCGATACGCAGAAAAGCGTTGGGCAGATTGGTCAGTTTCACCTGCGCCGCATGCGCCCGTGTGCTCGCACCGGGGACAAAAAAGCCGAGCAGTAGACCACCTCCGGCCACCCCCGCCTTCATGAAATCACGGCGCGACAATCCGGCCGGCTGGGCAGCGACGCCGTCATGGGTCTCGTCCAGATTGAACCATTCGAACCGCATACCATTCTCCTTAGGCGAGAGTTGTCGCCGCGTCCTTAATGGCCGAGCGAATCCGTTGATAGGTGCCGCAGCGGCAAATGTTGCCGCTCATAGCAACGTCGATCTCGGCGTCGGTCGGTGCCTGGTTCGACTTGAGTAGCGCGGCCGCGCTCATCACTTGGCCGCTTTGGCAATAACCGCACTGGGGGACGTCATGCCTAACCCATGCGTCCTGCACGGCCCGGCCCACCTTGTCGTGTTCCATCGCCTCGATGGTCATAATTTTTTGCCCGACAGCAGCCGAAATCGGCGTTACACAGGAGCGGATCGGCTGCCCGCCCAAGTGCACGGTGCAGGCCCCGCACAGCGCCGCACCGCAGCCAAATTTGGTGCCGGTCATGTTCAAATGATCGCGCAGTGCCCACAGAATCGGGGTCGACGGATCGGCGTCGACCTGCATGTCGAGCCCGTTGATATTCAGAGTGATCATGGAATGCTCCTTGCGCGCTGACGGCCTTTTAGAGATACCAATGAGCCGCCACGAACGCGCGTCTTGCTACAAAGCTATTGCTTGAGCGAGGCGAGTTTCGCTTCTAACCCCTTGGCGTCGATCGCGCCTGGAATGCGGCTGCCATCGGCAAAAAAGATGGCCGGCGTGCCGGTCACTCGCAATTTCCGGCCCAGCTCGAATACCTTGTCGTTCGGCGTGGCGCAGTTAGCCGGCGCGGTCGGCGCCGCCTTGCCGCGCACCATCCAGTCATCCCATGCTTTGTTGCGATCGGCCGAGCACCAGATGTTTTTTGATTTGACTGCCGAATCTTCGGCCAGAATATTGTACATGAAGGTGTACACGGTCACGTTATCCATGTCCTTGAGGGTGTTCTGACGGAAGCGCTTGCAATAGCCGCAGTTCGGATCCTCGAACACGGCGATGACGCGCTTGCCGTTGCCCTTGACCAGCTTCACCGCCGATTCCAACGGCAGATCGGAAAATTTGATCTTATTGATCTCGTCGATGCGGTCCTTGGTCAGGTCCTGCGACGTCTTGGAATTAAACACGTGACCGACGATCAGGTATTGCGCGCTCTTGTCAGTGTAGAGGATGTCGCCTCCGGTACGCACTTCGTATAAGCCCGCGTATGGCGTTTCCTTGACCGAATCGACCTTGACGCCGGCACCCATGCGCGGCTCGATTAGCTTCTTGATGTTCGCCTCGGTCGGCGTTTCAGCGCCAACCGAGGCCATCGTCAGAGCGGAAAACAACAGCAGCGCGATGTTACTCTTTCTCATAACGTCTCCGATTACTTTTCAAAAATTCGATGGTCGCGTCGGCGTAGTGCGTTCGCGTACTAACACGAGATCAAGGCGCGTGCATTGTGGCCGGGCTCAGCGCCGCAAGCTCCATTTTTTTCGTTTGATAATCAACCATTCTTTCCCATCGCGTGGGAAATCAGGCTGCGCTTTAGCATGGGCAGTTTGTCCAGCAAGTTCAGCCCCAAATTGCGCACCACTCGCAGCGGCTCGATTTCCGACCCGAACAGACGCGCCAAACCGTCGGTGGCGAACTGCATCAGCAGCACGTCTTCCTTGCGCGCCCGGGCATAACGCGCCAGCACGCGCTCATCGCCGATAGCGCGCTGCGCTTCACGCCCCACAATCACCTTAAGCAACTTGGCGACATCGGCGAAACCCAAATTCATCCCGTGACCGGATAGCGGATGCACCACATGGGCCGCATCCCCGATCAGCGCCACGCACGCGGCGGTCACCGCGTGGGGGCGCATCAAGGAGAGCGGGAAGTCCCTGACGAGCTCCGGCTGCAATGGAGTCAAAGCGCCCAACTGATCAATACAAAAAGCGGACACGCGCGCGGCCAGCTGGGTCGGCGTCTCGCCGCGCAAGGTGGCCGCCAACGCATCGGGCGCCGACCATACCAGTGAAACCTGGCGCCCCGGCAGCGGCAGCAATGCCACGATGCCGGCGGCGCCGGTGAACCACTGGTGCGCGGCCCCTAAGTGCGGTTTCTCGCATGCGAAATTGGTAACTACTGCGCGCTGCGCGTAGGATCGATAATCGATGCCGATATCGCACTGGCCGCGCACCCAAGACTGCGCGCCGTCGGCACCGACCACCAGCGAAGCGACAATGCTGTCGCCGCTGTCGAGGTGAACGGTGGCACCAGCGGAGCCGCGTTCGAGCTTGATGGCGCGCCCGCTAACGACGTTCACGTTCTGCGCAAACTTTAGCGCCGCGTCGAGCGCTTGGGTCAGGTTACGGTCTTCAACGATCCACGCCAACGTGCCGACGTGGGCGCCAAAGGCGTCGAATGCGAGTCCGCCGGCCTGCGCCCCGTCGCCATTGACCATCATTGCCTCGACCGACGCGACCCGCGCGGCATCGAGCGCGCCCCATACCTTGAGCGACGAGAGCAACGCATGGGCGGTATGGTTAAGTGCGTAGACGCGCACGTCCCAGCTAGGATCGAACGGGCGCGGAGCCGTAGGCTGGCAAGCGACCGGGCATACCAACGTCACGCTTTGCCCGGCCTGGGCGAAGCCGAGAGCGGCCGTTTTAGCAATGGCACCGTTGCCGACGATACACACGTCGCTTTGACTATGCATGGAACGCCGCATGGTGAGGGATGATGGACTGTTCATGTGGGCATTATAACGTTTGCCGCTTAAATTCTCACGCCCCCAGTGTGGCGCGTATTAGGCGCAACCGGGCTCAAAATATGGCCTGTTGTAGAAATATGTTTTTGATTCCTTGCAACTTTGTTCGAGCCTGCTATAATTCGACACCTTGGCCTGGTAGCTCAGTCGGTAGAGCAGAGGATTGAAAATCCTTGTGTCGGTGGTTCGATTCCGCCCCGGGCCACCAAGGATGTACCTCAGAAAACGCCAACCATGCAGGTTGGCGTTTTTGTTTGTGGGACTTGCAGTCCTCGTGTCGGGTCTATTTCCGGTTCGCGGTCTACTGCTTCCCAAATCTTTCCCCCTCCTCCCCGTCGTTCGAGGTCAGTTTTTCCGAAGATTGGTGTTGTTGCATTCGGTGATGTATCCTTGAACGCGTAACTGTGTGTGACCTTGAAAAAAGAGAACAAATTGGGGGTAAGATGAGACCGATTCTTTTCGCTGCTGGCATCTTGGCATTTGCAATTCTTAGTCCGCTTGTCGGGTTAGCTAAGGATGTTGTCAATACAAAACTCCAGCTTTCGTGCACTGTCTCCGGAATTTATCCTGATGGTGTAAAGGCCAAGCCAGGTGCCAAAGAAGAAATTGGGATCGAAATCAGCCGCCTCAATTTCAACGCGGATACCCCTTCCAAGCCCCCGGCATGGGGCTCGATGTCCAATATCAAAATAATAAGCAACGGCAAAAAGTTCGAAGCGAGTTTGCTACAGAGCACAAAAGAAACCGTCGCGTTCAGTTTCGCGAATGAGATCGACCCCAAACAAACCGTATCGCTGACCTACGAAATATGGCTAGACACCCTCAGGGTCAAACGGACCGTGATGACACTGTTTTCCACGGAAGGAAATTCAATCCAGTCGTCAGAAGGCATCTGCGTAAGGCACAACGGCTAGGCGGGGGTTCTTGCACTATTCTCATACTCAAAGGTTTGTGGCGATGTTGGATGCTGTCCGTCGTTTACCGGACATTGTAGCGGTGATTCGCTGGCCGCGGACCTTGGCCGAATAAATGCTGCTCCTGCTTAAATTCGGTTCGCAGGGGTGGATAGTGCGGTTATTTCTGGTCCAAAATCTCGTCAAACGCTAGGCGATCCTGTTTCAAATGTAAGTTGGAATAATTGCGCCCTGGACCCAGATCGGAATTTTAATGAACAAAGTAGCAGCGCAACTGTCCTTTATCCGAGAACATTACATTGATTCCGTGATCGGCAAGGAGATTCTGCCAAGCGTGACGCAAATATCGCCTATCGACAATCCTACTGCGATAGTCTGCGACTTCTTTCTTCGTAAGGCCACCAAGTCGCTGGATGCGGCATGCATACTTTGCGAAGCGAGTTTGGCCGAGGACGCTCTGATCTTGGGAAGAACGATCTTCGAATTGTGCTTGTATTTACAGACTATTGCATCAGCCGATACCATTGAGCAACGGCGGCATAATGCGTTGTGCTTTATCTATGACGGCGACCGGCAACGCGTCGCTAAGGTCAACGCGTTGTTGGAACTTAAAAAACAGGGTAAATGCCTGTCATGGATACAAGATATTGAGGACATAAATCCGGTTTTTGAGACGATCCCCATGCCCAATGACTTTGTTCCCCTCAAAAATCTTAAGGCCATGGCAACAGACTTAGGCGGAAAGTGGGAGTGTTGGTATCACTTTCTCTACTGGAGCCTGTCGAAACTTGCGCATCCGAGCGGTCTCGGCAGTCACACATTCATTCAAGCGTGTGACCAAGAAGTGGAGGCATTCAGCGCGATAACCGTCGCATGGACGATGCATTACTTTTTGACAGATCTCGTGTTGAGCTTGGTCGATCTGGAGAAATTACGTCCACAACTCGAAGAGTGCGTAAAGGGAGCAATTTTACGGTCCAAATGCGCCGACAACAGTGTCAGTTAATACCATCACCAAAGGAGAATTTATGCATTTGGGAGGCTGGTTTCGTTTTGGAATCGTGATCTCTGTTTTGTATGGGGTGTTAGTCGCTTGCATCGCTTACCGCGAGCGTCCGATGCTAGAACATCTTCAGAACGTTTGGTTGGGCGACGCCGCTGATGTCATTTCCGAATCAATATCACAGGAAGAAGGAAGAGCAATCCCATCTTCCGAAGTCAGCGAACATTTTTTAAAGGATGGCGGCACGAAGTCGGTGACTTGGCTCGAAAAGATCGCCTCCTCGCCGTCGGAACCCCAGAAGTTGTTCTCTGAAGCAGTTGCCCGTGTTAACAAAAAGCACGAAGCCATTATCGCGGCACTGCCCGCTCAGCAGCGCGAATATTGGCTGATCGCGTTTGCATATTGGGCCGGAGGAACATTACTGCTCTTTGGTTCCGGATGGACGACCCGTTGGGTTTACCGTGGCTTTCGCCCAATATAATTGAACTGCTGGCAATGACCTCTGCCTGGAATGTCGCGTTAGAATCGCAAACGCACTTGGAAAACCAGCGAACCTCGGAAAAAGCCTATTTGGTCAGCTGTGGCGTTTACGATAGTCTCTTACGCCCGAGACCCTAGGTCTGGCAGCACTGGATAAACTCTCTATTCGTTAGGAAGCGATGAACATAACATCTTGGCAACGCCTTCTTTTAAAGGCCGCAGGATTTGGCGCTGGCTTTGCAGCCTTGCTTGTCGGCACGTTCGCTATCTGGTTTTTCGTTGAGTCATTGCCGAAAACGCCAAAGCCATGGAATCGTGACGTCATAAAAGTGACTTATGTAGACCTTTCCGTGAAAACCGGTGAAAGGCCTGTCGCCACGTTCCGTTACACGATCGAGAACACTACACCCAGCGATTACTACCTACCGACCGATGCCAAGAGTGCATTCGTCCTACTTCCCAAAGGTAAAGGTCTCTCACAAGAAGAGGATCTGACATGGGATAAAGGAGCATATGTTCCGGCTGGCCAAAAGGTGGCGTTCTCATTTCAAATCACTTACGACTACGATGATTCTTATCCCGAGGCCGATCGGGACAATCTCCACAAACTCGCCACATTCATGAATCGAAAACTAGAGGAGCTTGATGGTTTTGCCGTTCTTGATCGCACAAATCGATATCAAATTTCTTTTCCAAAGGGTTGGCAGAATTTGCCGACGGATTCAAAGGATAAGGTGCTGCCTAACTCCCCGGTTGGAAACGCGCCCAAGGGCGGCGCGCGCCCTTCACCGTGAATGCCTAGCCAGCGATCCCGGAATCACGTTAGGTTTCGTGATACACCACCATTTCGGCTTACTATGAAAACCCCAATTACCCTCGGAGTTATTGACTCGATGTGCTTGGCGCATTATCACGCGTCTGTGCCGGATAGAGATTTATGATTATTACCACTGCCTACATGGACGAGAGTGGCACACATGGGTCGGAGACTATGCTAATTACAGCTCTTTTCGGAAAAAGTAAGCAGTGGCAAAAATTTGAAAAGAAAACTCGTCGTCTTTTCGACAAGCACGGCGTCAAAGTATTTCATGCAAAGGAATGGAAGGACGGAGACAAAGATTTCAAGGGCTGGTCGGTTGATCAAAAAGTTAAGTTTCTCGATAATTTCGGAGTCATCATAAACAATAACCTCGAAATTGGGTGCAACGCGATCCTGAAAATTAGTGATTACAAAAAATATTACGATAACGAGGAAAAGCCAAAAAAACTACCAAGGGATACTGCCTATGGTGTTTGTTTTCGAGCAGCGCTTTCTTTTGTTGTCCAGGCAGCACTTTCCCAAAATCCTCTTTATGAGCGAAGAGTGCTGAATGTGGTTGTTGAACAGGGGGCAAAGAATTGGGCTGATACTCGTCGCCTATTTGAGATGTTCAGAGACAACCTGAAGGATGAGTACAAGGGACTTTTGGGGTCTATCACTTATGCAAACAAGAAAGATTGTTTGCCATTAGCTGCGCCGGATGCACTTGCGTATAGTTCTTGGCGTGGGGAAGAAGGAATTAAACCCACCATGAGCGCCAAATTTTCCCTAAGGAGCGACGCCACATATCGCGGAAATTTTTTTGGTTTACGGATTGGGCAAGAAAGTTTAAGTGCATTGAAGCACGATCTAATGCTTGATGATGCACTGAGATTTTCTCATGGCGCTCGACATTGACTGTCGGCTACGGCCAGCGGTTCGAGGTCAAACAGCTAACCGATCTGGGAGGGAATGAAGGCCGTCGCGTCTCTGGCTGCCATCCTGTCAACAAGGGAAAACAAAGCACCGTCAAATACTGCCCCGACGGCAGCAGCTTTCTCAAGGCATTCCTTTAATTTTGTTGGTGAAATTACACTATTACCAAGAATTCTATACATGTCCAACATCTGCGTCAAAATCTTAGTTGACTTCTTTCTAGCGCGCCAACGTGCAGGGAAACCCACAAGTCGTAACAACAACGAAAGCCCCCAAAAGCCAATTACTCCGTAAGCCATTTTATGATAGTCATTTGTTGCAAGCCAGTACGCGAAAGCCGCAGGTGCCACATAACAAAGCGCAATGCCTATAGGCCAGAACAGCAATTGCAAGACCCGATATTTCGAATGGCTCGTGCCCGCAAAAATGGCTGCCCAGTTTGCGCCGGTGCCAGACTTGGAATTAACGACGTGATATGTGTAGGCATCCAATTCCTGAAATACGATGGAATCCATCAAAATCCAATCAAACTTATTACTGCGAATTTCGGGGCGACTCAAGTAGCCTGCGGCGACATCAAGTAAAGCACCCTTATCTATTTCGATCCCACGAGTAGCATCGTTCGCCCTCAAAAAATCGTAATCCTGATGCTCCCAAAAATACCAAGGCTTCTTCTCGAAAGTTCCATGGTTATGAACCGCTTGAAACAAGTCCATTGTAAGTTTCCATGTGCGTAGCCACTGATCATGAAAATCTGCTTTGGTTTTGTTGCTAGCAACTGCATTCGCTTTCAGCGCTGGAAGAATCTCGCCATTCCAAACTGGTAAGGCGAGATTTTCAACGCTCACTCTCCATTCGTCTTGCCTCTCGCTCATCTCGCCTTGAAAATGTTCTGTAAGCACTTCGTCCACGTCTTCAAACTGCTGCATCAAGGACTGTGCATCAAGTTCTTTATCCTCGCTTTGGTCATTCATTACAACCCCTTATCTGGTCGGGTATAAACCGGTCGGTTCCATAAATGCTCGGTGATCGTACCATATTTGCAGTTCTTGGCATCCGTCCACGATTGGGAAACGTTTGCGCATCGAATGCAAATGAATTGCATTGAAGACTTTGCTAGTTAGTAAAGGTAGGCGAAGCGCCGTCGAAGCTATCAGCACGGCGACACGCACCGGTGGTGCCCTTATCGACGCGTTTGGTGAAATCTCGGATGCTGCGCAGTGTCTACTGAAGGACTTGCAAAACTAGA
>PKWL01000054.1 GCA_003133225.1 Janthinobacterium sp. | reverse complement strand
ATGACGTCGAAGCGCCCACCCCGTGGTATCCGGTGATTCACGAATTCGAGCCTGATATCGAAGCATTCTACAATGACTGGGTGAACCTGCCATTACCGGAAAAAGCCAATTAGGTCAATTAAGGGCACCCGGGCCGGAATTTCATCCGGTTCCGGTGCGAGAATGTCGAAACGGCGCAGGGCATCATTTCAACCGGCTCCCAGTTAGGAAACCGGCCTAGCGGACATCATGCCTTGGCCCGATGGGCCAAATCGCCCAACCAGTAATGACTGATGTCCCCCACACCCCAACTTCCCGGGTCCTCACGCGCTGCGATTTTATCGGTCGAGGCGGGGTTTGCCAAATCAAGCAATTCAGGCTTGATATAGGTCATGGACTTGGTAGAAAAGAATATTCGTACTTTGGGCAACAGCATTGATTTCTCGGTTTGCTGTTCAACTACCACACCCAATCTTCCTGATTCGAGACGCACCAAAGTTCCAACCGGATAAATGCCGATACTCTTAACAAACGCATGAAATACCGCTTCGTCGAAATGTCCTTTGCTCCACTCGGCCATCTTCTGCAGTGACTCGGCTGGACACCACCCCAGCTTATATGGCCTATTTGAGGTAATCGCGTCGTACACGTCACACACAGCCCCCATGCGCGCATACATACTGATCTGATCGCCCGATAAACGTTCCGGATAGCCCGTGCCATCGATTTTTTCATGATGATGCAAGCAAACATCCAGTGTCGCTGCTCCGATTCCTGTCGCCTTCAGCAACATTTCATGGCCAGCACCCGGATGCTCCATGATGGCCGTGAATTCGTCATCGGTCAGCTTTCCCGGCTTATTTAAAATGTTTGCGGAAACAGCCATTTTGCCGATATCATGCAGCAGCCCCGCCAATCCGGCTTCCCGAGTTTTCTCATCGTCAAATCCAACTTGCCTCGACAAAGCAATCATCAACGCACAGACTGCTACCGAGTGCATGTAAGTATAGTCATCCGCCGTTTTCAGTCTTGCCAGGCCGATCAATGCTCCAGGATTACGCATCACCGAAGACGCGATTTCCTCGACCAGGGACATCGCATTGTCTGCGTCAACCGCCTTGCCCATCCTTGCTTCGTTGAACATGGAAATTACGGCTTGCTTTGTTTTATCAACAATCTTGGCGGCGCGACCGATCTCTTCGTCCATTGATAGGGACGCAATTTCGTTGAAATCCGTCTTCGCGGCGGGAATTTTAATGGCCAACGGCGGCAAATCCGCAACCGCTTGTTCCAATAAAACATCCAATCCCTTGCTCGTATTTATCCACGCTTCCTGGATCATGTTTTTTTTGATCTTATCGATACTGGCGAGATCGTCAAGCATAAACGATTTTCTCCAAAAAGGCGTACCCAGCCAAGAGCTGCATAGCTCGTCGACGTACATACCCACCCGTAACTGCGTCACATCAATTTTTTTTAGCATTTCTGAATCTGCTCATGTGGATCGATCGCCAGAAAACGATCATTGTAGTATGTATCTTCAACGCGACTCATTAGCCAAGACGCTCGCGCAGCCAGTCTTGTCCGCATAATAAAATCATTATCTCTAACGTGAGCGCTTCGCAGGAAGGGGGCAACGCCGTACGCATATCCGGAACGTGTTTTTGCCGCTATTTCAACTTTATCGAGCGGGTCTTTCATTTCTCACACGATCCTCTGGCGGTTGGTAATCAAGGCTTCATAGGTCAGGTTTTGCAATATCGTGCAATGGGCCGGTTCCAAGTCGAGAAATTGCACGCCATAGGTAAACACCTCGGCCTGGAGGCCCGCGACGTCCTTGATCACATTCACGTTCTGGATGGTGACGCGCGTATTGACGCACACGGCATAATTACCAGGCTGGGCGGTCACAGTGAATGACAGGTTCACCGGTGAGTGATCCTGGGAAAGCCTTTTTGCTGATTCGACGCGCGCCCCCGATACACTCAAATTGACCAGCAGCACCGGTACCGGCCCTAGGCCGGGGATGACTATTTGGGCCGGGATATCGACCTTTACCCGCATTGCAGCGCGCAAACTGACGCCCTGGATCGAATCTGGGAACGTGACGTGCACATAGTTTAGAGGGCGCGGAAAAACGCGCAAGACGGTACAGGCAAACGAGCATACCGTTACGCCGGAAAATACGCGAATCGTCAATTTCTCGCCATCGTTGAGGGCGACGGGCACGGCGTTCTCGACCGGGGTTTTGAGGATGAGGTACTCGTCCTTGACATAACCGATCAGCGTGGAAAAATGTTGAATTTCCTTGATGCTGCGGTGGGTCACGAATTGTATCCGGCCTCCAACGCGCAAGTTCATCGACTCGAATTCACATATTTGGGGCTTGGGCTCGCTCAGTAGTTCACTCGTCATTCATACGCTCTTCTTGAATGCACAGGTTCCCAATGTCGCCCATGCCGTTCCTATTGTAAATATTTAATATGGCTGAGCTTGCGCTATTCGATGTTTGATGCCGATATATAGAGAGCGCCAGGCTCCGCCAGGCAATACGTCAGCGCCTATTCGTTTGGATAGGGCAATAAATGTATTGCTGTTGGGCAATGCGCGCATGGCGAGCTTGGTCCGGCGTTACAGACGACGTTTGAGCCAGGTGTCCGTTTGCACGGCAGGCCGGTTCAAACGTCACCCACAGCGACGCGTCCAAGCTCCCAGCTCTTTGCCATGGCGAACTCTTCATGCGCGCTGCAAGTTGGCTTTGCGATGCGATATCGTGCCGCCAGCGCCCGAGGCTTGCAGGTTCGACCAGCCCAACCAAGCACATTGCAGGTCCAGCTGTGCCCGTTACGCTAGGCGTTACCTTCTTGGCTCACCTCGATCATTGACGGTCACAGTGGGGCCCGGGGGGGAAGTCATCTGAAGGCGATGGGCTTGGTCACGAAAGACGTAGGTGACATCCCAATACTCGGGTCGGGTTTGGTTCGGCGCGCTGGCGCAGCGCCGGACGTCTTGGGAATGCACCTGCTGTCCGTCGTCACGCCCCATGTTGGCGCCCATCGCGGCCCCCGCGACAGCGCCACCGGCAGTGGCAATATCCTGCCCGCGTCCGCCACCGACCTGATGACCTAGAATGCCGCCAATGACGGCGCCGGCAATGGCCCCAGGAACGTTGGCGTTACCGCGATCCTGGACCACCTGTTCGCGCTCGATCCAGCACCGTTGCTCGGGTGGTCCGACCACCGCGCGCACCGAAGTCACGTTCGCCTCAAACAGCCGCTCATGCTCGCGCCGGCGGTAGTCATTGTTGACGACGGGAGCTTGCGCATAACGATTGTCATCGATGCGCGCGTTCCTATCCACCCTTCGGGCAGATAAAATGCGGTCGTTCATGCCCATTTCCGCCAGCGATGAATACTGCCCCGGACGCAAGACCATGCACCGTCCGCTAAATCGAATATCTTCACAGACCTCCCAGCGGTCGCGCGCCACCACCACCGAGGCAACTCGGCCATTAAAACCATAGCGCTCGACGTTGCCAATCTGTCTTTCTGTGGTGAAAGAGCGGCCTTGGAAGCCTTCATGCTCATAAAATGTGACCTGTGCCACCGCTTGCGTGGCAAAAACCACTCCCGCCACTGCCAGCGCGTTTCTTAATATTGCGTTCATCAGTATTCCCCCACAAAAAGGTTAGCCATTTAACGAGCTCAAAAATAGCATGATCTAGCATCGGCCAGAGGCGGTCTGTGCGGCTCCGTACATAGGACCATCAAATTTGGGCCGGCACACCCATCCGAAGGCCCAGGGTGACAAACTGTCGCCCCCCTCAACTTGAGGCTGTGGCCAAGCATGAATTTGCGGTAGCGACGCTCCTCGCAAGTGGAGGACGTGCTTGGCAGGACTTCTATCGGGGTGCGGCCGGCTCTGCCATGGCAGATGGAAGGAAAGTCGGTCCGTAGCGGACAGCGCAAAAAGCGCGCCCTTATCGGCGCATCGGCTGCCAGCAGCTCTTGCACGTTGGCGCGGATGCTGGTGAAACGATGGCAATGTTCGATGCAGAAACTTGCGACCGGCTCATGCATGACAGCTAAATTTGAAATGCCCAATGACTCCAGGCGATACGATTGGTCGTGGGCTTTAAGTATGCGCGCCGGCGGGCCTGAGCTCGCCGGCGCTTTGAGTCAGTCAGCTTGGCGCCTTTTAATACGCCTTTGCATCGGCCTTAGCCTAGCAAGGATGCGGGCGAAACATACTCATAACCGAGTGCCGACGCCACCGCCTCGTACGTAACTTTCCCGAGGCAAACATTCAACCCGTTCCTTAAATGGGAATCTTCGCGCAGTGCGCGCTGCCAGCCTTTGTCGGCCAAGGCGATGGCATGACCAATGGTCGCATTGTTCAGCGCAAACGTGGAGGTGCGAGCGACCGCGCCGGGCATGTTGGCCACACAATAATGGACGACGCCATCGACGACAAAGGTTGGATCTGTGTGGGTTGTTGCGTGCGACGTTTCAAAACAACCGCCCTGGTCAATGGCGACGTCGACCACCACTGCGCCCGGCTTCATACGCGAGATCATCTTGCGTGTCACCAGTTTCGGTGCCGCGGCGCCCGGTACCAAGACGCCGCCGACAACGAGGTCAGCGCTCAAGACTGATTCTTCAATCGAATGGGCATTGGAGTAAAGCGTTGCAATCCGATTTCCGTAGATGAGGTCGAGCTGGCGCAAGCGGTCGACGTTTTTGTCCAATACCGTCACACGCGCACCGCAGCCTACGGCCATCTGCAAGGCGTTGGTACCGACCACGCCGGCACCAATTACGACGACGTGGCCGGCAGCAACGCCAGGGACGCCGCCTAACAATAGACCCATGCCCCCTTTCGATTTTTCCAAATGGGCAGCGCCGGCCTGGATTGCCATGCGCCCCGCCACTTCACTCATTGGTGCGAGCAAGGGCAAACCGCCGCCTGGGCCAGTGATCGTTTCATAAGCAATGCAGATGGCGCCGGATGCGATCAGCGCGGCAGTCTGTTCAGGGTCGGGTGCCAAATGCAAATAGGTATACAGAATCTGCCCTTTGCGAAGCATGGCGCACTCGCTTGACAGCGGTTCCTTGACCTTGATGATCATCTCGGCGCGGGCGAAGATTTCCTTGGCTGTGTCGACCAAGGTGGCGCCCGCAGCGACGTACTGTTCGTCCAACAGGCCGATCTCGGCACCGGCATTTCTTTGCACCATCACCTGGTGGCCGCGCGATATCAGTTCGCCCACGGAAGGCGGCGTCAAACCGACCCGATACTCGTGATTCTTGATTTCTTTCGGAACGCCTATTAACATTGCAATTCTCCATTTTCGGTTTTGTAGGGCGAGTCCCACCCGCCAGAATCACCAACCCATCAAACAGCGGGGTGGGACCCCGCCAAAATCCGCCAAAATCAAACCCATCGCCCCGACACGGGCGCTTCGGAGGATAAAAATGACATTCAAGTTGCCAATCCCCCGGTGCCCGAACCCATCGTTCGGTTGCATGCCGATAGCGATCGGGAGGCGCAGCGCCAACAAGAAATTCACCATACTCATTACTATGATAGTAGTATTTACATAGTTTTTGTTCTCGTAAAACAACATAAATTGAGTTGTTTTTAATTATAATTTTCACTGTACGTGAAAATGCTTTGAACCCGTGGAAATAACGAGAAGCAACTTGCGATGCAGCAAAAAACCGCCTCAGAGGCCGCTTCAGCCGCTAGCACAGCTGAAATGTTGCTTACTACAGAGAACTTCCTGCCAAATGCTCTCCGCCTCACCGCCTGCGCGCCGCGCTGGTGCACGATCTATTTAAGGCGCTCGCCCGCTCTACGTTCGATACCGTACATACAGCAGGTTTTCATCCGTGATCGAATGCCAGTGGAGTACGCGGCCCTGGTTTTTTGAGGCCCTGGTTTTCAGCTGGAAAAAACCTAAACCGCTCACGCGTGGAAACGGGCCGCTTGCTTCCAAACACTCGAGATCGACGCCGATTGCCTCGTTTTCTTGAGTTTAATGCACGAATTTCAGGCAATTTATACGAAGGAGAATCTCATGAAAATAATTGTTGCAGCACTCGCATCCACGTTCCTCATTAGCAGCGCTTCAGCACAGTCGCCAGCACCGTCTGCCAGTGTTCCGCCCTCCCCTGCTGCCTCGGCCCAAGCGGGGAAGGCAGATGCTCGACGCGATATGAGGGTCGACCGACACATCAAGGAGCTGCGTGGCAAGCTCAAAATCACAGCCGCCGAGGAAACCCAGTGGGGCGCGGTAGCCAAAACGATGCGCGATAACGCCAGCGCACTGGATATGGCAATCGACAAGCGGGAAGCAATCATTCACAACGCGACGGCCATCGATGACTTGAATGCCTATGCCGATATTGCCCAGGCCCATGCTGATGCGGTCAAGAAGCTGTCCGCCGTTTTTTCTCCCTTGTATGCGTCAATGTCGGACACCCAGAAGAAAGTGGCCGACGAGGTATTCGCGCAGCGCGCGCATGAAAGAAAGCACCAACACAAGCAATAACGCTCTTGCAAGCCTCGCGCGGTGACTTTCGCCGTACGGCTGCATTCTAAGGACCTATCATGAAATCAGGAATTCTTTCACTTGTCATCGGCGCGCTCGCGCTAACGGCAGCCGCGGCCGCAAGTGCGCGAGTCAATGTCAATATCGGCATCAATCCCTTTGGCTATGGCGTCTATGCGCCGCCACCGGTCGTCTATCAGCCTGACCCTTATTATTACGCCCCTCCTCAGGTAGTTTATTTTGGCGGCGGAGCTTGGGGTGGTGATCGCGAGTGGGATGGTGGTCGGCGCCGGGGTGGCGAGCGCGGATGGCACTCCGGCGGCCACGTTGGCGGTGGCCACGTCGGCGGTGGACATGGCGGCGGACATGGCGGCGGACATGGCGGCGGACATGGCGGCGGTCGCCGCTAGGCCCGCCCAGAATTTTGTATGCGAATGATTAACAGCTGCGCCATGCAACGCGGCGCCGATCAAGCTTGAAAGCTTGAGTATTTCTGGCGCTGCCGGTTAATCGTTGACACTTGCCGCTTCCCATCCAAAAGTCTCACCGTCGCAATTAGTCTAGGCCCGGTCCGCCAGCCGTTACTGCGGCGGCATCGGGCCTGAACTTGTGAGTTCTTGACCAATTTCAATATCTGCCGGCGCCATTCGTATAACGTTACCTTGCATTTTGTATTTTTGTGACAACGTCTGTATATTGGCAATCTGTGGCGCAGCATCTTCGCCAACTCTTCCTATCCTTTGACTAGTTCTTGCCTTTGGCGCCGTCGAGCGACGTCAATCAAACCTTGGACAGACACACAGTGTCGTGGATTAATTGATGCACCTGCATGGCAGCAGACAGACGATATGATGTGGCCCGCTGCGCTTAGCCAGATCGGCCGTACGCTGTCGCTGTTCTTGCCGATCGCGTTATTAATTGGGATAGGCGCATTATTTATCCATAAGACGGAGCTGCAGCGCCAGCACGTGGTGTACACCGAGCAAGGGCGCGAAGTAGTCTTGACCACGACCTTGGCGATCAACTATCGGTTGCAAGCGATCAGCCGTGACGTGCTGTATCTTGCCGAACATTTCGAAAACCAGGATGCGGCATCTAAAAAAATTCATCTGGCCACGCTGGCGGCAGACTGGATTTCGTTCTCGCAGGTCAAGCAGAGTTACGATCATATCCGCTGGCTTGACGAGCACGGCATCGAACGGCTGAACGTCCAATATGCCCGTCCGAAACCGCTGGTATTGGCGCCCGCCAAGATCAATGACAAGGCCATGAGCGATTTCTTCGCCCAAACCAGCAAGCTCAACTACGACGAAATCTTCATTTCGATACTTGACCCGGACAGCGCTCAAGGCACGCCAGAGCGAACATACAGATCGAAAATATGCGTCGGCACGCCGTTATTCGACCGCACTGGTCAACGGCATGGGATTGTGCTGTTTGGTTATTCGGCAGCCGTTTTATTAGAGCACCTAGGCCAAGTTACGTCCAGAGACGGCAGCAAGGCGTGGCTGGTCAATCACAAAGGCCGCTGGATGATGGGGCGGGAGGCAGCCAACGAATGGGGCTTCATTCCTGAGAGCGACACTCAGACTATCAGCGCGCGCTATCCCGAGACTTGGCGGCGGATTTTGATGTCTAGGAACGGGCAGTTCATGACGGCCGCCGGACTATGGACCTTCGATACCGTGTTTCCCATGTTGGGAGGTGAAAAAAACGGTATGGCTGCGCGCCCGACATCACGCGCCAATGATGCCGACTTTGATCATGGTAGATACCTTTGGAAAATGGTGTCCTTGATTCCGGCCGCTGAATATCGCAGCCATATGCAGTCGTTCGACACCAAACTAGGCGCCAGCGTGTTTTTACTGCTGACCTTGTTTTTTATAGGCAGCTGGCTCATGGCGCGGGCGCGAATGGTCGAGCAAACGATGCGGCGCAGTTTGGAAGATAAGGTGGAACAACGCAACCGCGACTTGGCCAAGGGCCGGCGCCTGGAAAACGCACTGCACGCCTCGGAGCTATTTGCGCGCGCCACGATTGACGCGCTCGCGGCTGAAATTTGCGTGCTCGACGAGACGGGCACGATCGTCGCCGTAAATCGGGCATGGCAGGAATTTTACAAGGAAAACAATCCGGATCTCGGCGCTTATCAAAAATGCAGCGTCGGCGCCAATTACCTGAGGGTGTGCGACGGCGCGAGTGGTCTTCATGCGGAGCAGGCAGCGCCAATGGCGGCCGGGATCCGCGCTGTGATCGCAGGCGAGCGGGCCGTCTTTTTACTGGAATACTCGTGCCCGTCACCAAGCGAGCAGCGCTGGTTTCGGGTCAGCGTAACCCCCTTTCAGGGGGCCATCCAGCAAGTGGTGCTCACGCATGAAAATATCACGGAGCGCAAAAAGGCCGAAACCGAGCTGCAGCTGTCGGCAACGGTCTATAAGGCAATCGGCGAGGCAATTTTGGTAACCAACGCTGACAGCGTCATCGTCGCCATCAATCCTGCCTTCACGCAATTGACCGGGTATTTGGAAACGGAAGTGGTGGGACAATCGACTAAGACGCTCTCATCTGGCAGGAATGGCAAGGAATTCTATCGCACCATGAGGCAAGTGCTGGAAAAGACCGGCCACTGGCAGGGAAAGATTTGGACCCGCCACAAGGATGGCTCGGAAACCTTGCAGTGGCTTCGGATTAACACGATCTACGGTGAGCATGGCTCGGTGCAGCAGCGCACCGGCATGTATTCGCGCATCACCGACCAACAAATGGCGGAGCAGGCGCTATGGGACCAGGCCAACTTTGATCCGCTGACCGGGCTGCCCAACCGCAGCATGTTTCACGACCGACTGGAACAGGAAATCAAGAAGGCCCATCGCGCCGGCCTGCCCCTAGCTCTCATGTTCCTCGACCTTGACCATTTCAAGGATGTCAACGACACGCTTGGCCACGAAATGGGCGACATGCTGCTGAAGGAAACGGCACAGCAGCTGCGCCACAGCGTGCGCGACGTCGATACTGTCGCGCGCCTGGGCGGCGATGAATTTACCATCATCCTCGGTTCACTAGACGACTGCGCCAACGTGGAGCGGGTAGCTTATAAAATCCTGCAAAACTTGGCCCAACCCTTTCAACTGGGGATGGAAACCGTGTACATCTCGGCCAGCATCGGCATCACGATGTATCCGGCCGATGCGACCGAGATCAGTTCCTTGCTTAAAAACGCAGACCAGGCCATGTATGCCGCCAAGAACCTCGGGCGCAACCAGTTTCATTATTTCACGCCTTCGATGCAGGAAACCGCGCAGCACCGGATGCGACTGGCAAGTGACTTGCGCGGAGCGCTGGCCGGCAAACAGTTTCAAGTAGTCTACCAGCCGATCGTTGAGCTCGCGTCGGGGGTCATTGCCAAAGCGGAAGCACTCATCCGCTGGCAACACCCGGTGCGCGGTCTGGTCAGCCCCGTCGAATTTATTCCGGTCGCCGAAGAAGCCGGTATTATCAACGACATCGGCGACTGGGTATTGCGGGAGGCAGCCAGACTAGTGGCGCGCTGGCGCAGCTTGTATCATGAGCAGTTCCAGATCACCGTTAACATGTCGCCTGTGCAATTTCGCAAGGCCTGCGCCAGTCAAGCGAGCTGTCAGGACGAACGACAGCATCAGTTGCAAGCCTACGGTGCCGGAGAGATCGTGATCGAAATTACCGAGGGCCTGCTGCTCGACGCCAGCGCCGCGGTAACAGACCAGTTGCTGTTATTTCGTGACGCCGGCATCCAGGTTTCGCTGGACGATTTCGGCACAGGTTACTCGTCCCTATCCTACCTGAAGAAATTCGATATCGACTACTTGAAGATCGACCGCTCGTTCGTGCTCAAGCTGGAAGCCGATTCCGACAACATGGCGCTGTGCGAAGCGATCATCATGATGGCGCACAAGCTTGGCATGAAGGTGATCGCGGAAGGGATCGAGACGGCCCGTCAGCGCGACTTGCTAGATGCTGCCGGCTGCGATTTCGCGCAAGGCTTTCTGTTTTCCAGGGGGGTGCCGGCCGAGGATCTGGAACGGATGCTAAAGACCGGCTTGGCTATGTAACGAGGGTGCCGCCGTGGCATTGCGTTTGCCAATTCGCAAATTGATCGATGGGCGCCGCCGCCTCCAGATCCTGTGACGCGGCGCGCCGTAGGGCACAAACGGGTGGCAGTGGGCAGCTGCCCACGGTATGATGTATTTGGCAACATGAATTCACAGAAAAGCCACGAGGGTGCCAGCTTGAACAGCGCTCACGCCGATGGTCGCGCTCAGCGCGTTCAATTGACGATTTGCAATTTATAGAAAAATAGGGAGGACAGCATGCTCACAAACACCGTCAATGGAGGCTGCCACTGCGGCAACATTACGCTTGAGATGGAACTGACCCGCCAGTCTGTGACGTACAACCCGAGAGCATGCGACTGCGACTTCTGTCGCAAACATAAGGCTTCGTATGTGTCCGACCAGAATGGTTCACTTCGCATTCACGTCAACGACGAGGGCAATCTAGGAAAATATCGTCAAGGCAACAACATTGCGGAATGCATTTTGTGCAGAAATTGTGGCGTATTGGTGGGCGTTGTCTATCCAAACGATGGGAAACTTTACGCCGCTGTCAATAGCTTGGCCATTGACAGCGGTGATCGCTTCGGCGAGGAAAAATCCGTCTCGCCGAAAACACTCTCGACAGTGGAGAAAACCGAGCGTTGGAAGAAATTGTGGTTTGCAAATGTCAGCATCACCATTTCTGGCGCGTAATCTCTGCGCCCCCAACAGCACCTCCCGAAGAGAAAGTCAGGCCCGCGCAGCCTCGGATCGTCCATTCACGTCAGCCCGCCAAGGTCCACCCTAAAATCCGCTCACGAACAGTAGGCCAAGATTTCGCGTGCTTAGTCAAAAGCGTCCTGGCACTGATGCCGCGTTTGCCCCGTTAAATCTTAGCCAGTCCCTTGATGAAAGTGACGTTGCGATCCAGCGACGCTTGGATATGCGCAATTTGGTCGGGTTCAAGGTGCCGGTATTTGCCCAGTACTTTAAGGTAATCAGCGAGCGGCAAGGCCTGGTCCAGAGGGCGGCTAAGGCGCAGACCGGCGTCCGGGCTAAATTCCCACAACATCACGAAATTGGTCTCGACGGCCTTGCGCGCGACCTCAATATTTTCGTGCGAAGGAAAGCGCCAGCCGGTAGTGCACGGCGAATAGATGTGCAGGTAGGCAAAGCCGGTTTCCGCCGCCAGGATTGCCTTGTCGAGCTTTTCGTACAAGTCTTCCATGAACGCCGTCGACGCCGTCGCCACGTAGGCGCAGTTGTGCATCATCATCAACACCGGCATGTTCTTGGCGTCTTGCGTCTTGCCTTTGCCATGCTTACCGACCGGCGTGGTGGTGGTCCACGCACCGAACGGGGTGCAGCTGGAACGTTGCATGCCGGTATTCATGTAACCCTCGTTGTCGACGCAAATGAACAAAATTTGCTCGCCCCGCTCGGCAGCGCCAGACAAGGACTGAAAACCGACGTCGGAGGCGCCGCCATCCCCGGCCAGCGCCATCGCCGTCACTTTGCGCCCCTGCCGCTTGTAGTGGCGTTTGATCCCCGTCAACATCGACGCCGTATTGGTCAACAGCGGGTGGAACACGGGGACCTTGGTCCCCGTTAGGCCGTTGTAACCGACCGACCCCATTCCCGGGATGCAGCCGGGGGGCGTCGCCAACACCGTTTCTGGCCCGACCCGGCGCAGCGCGTGGCGCATGATTAATTCCGTGTTACAGCCCTGGCAACCGGCCAGGCCAGGTGCAAACAGGTCCTCCAGATCGCCGACCTCGTTGTAGATACGGGCGGTGGTGAGGTATTTCAGTGCGCCGCTGGGGCAGGCCTTGACGCAGGCCGGGTCGCCGCCGCAGGTATCGCACTTGACGACGTGTCCGAGCTCCTCGTTGTAGACGATGCCGCCGTAGCTGCAGCCGACGGTGCACAACAGACAGTTCACGCATTTGTCGCCATCCCATCCGATCACGCCGCCGCTGCCATCCTTGGTCAGGGCGCCGGCTGGGCAATTGGCCACGCATTTCGGGTCGCCGCATTGGCGACACAGGGCCAGATCATAGCGGCCGGCGCCATCGGCTGCGATCTGGATCCGCGCATTGCGCAGGTCGCCGCTGCCGCCCTTGACCTCGGCACAAGCCGTCATGCAGGCATTGCAGCCGTCGCACAAATCGGCCTTGAAGGCAATCGTATTGTAGGCATTGCCCATTGGTTATCTCCAGGTAGTCGACATCAGATGGCGCGCCGTGCGCTGCGGTTCGGCCAAAAATTTTTCGCGCAGCGGGGCCAAGTCGATCCGGCGCAAAATCAGCTCCCACATCACGCCCGGATCGAACGCGACGTTGATGCCGAAAATTCCCGTCAGGCGGCCGTCTTTCATCACGATCTTCAGGTACCGGTTGTGGGCCGCATCGACTTCCTGCCGCGCCACCTCGCCTTCGCTTTGGCTGCCTACGGATAACGCTTGCTGACCAAAAAAGCTGTAGGTGTTGAGCGGCACTCCGCCCGGGTAGTTTTTTAAGGCGGGATCGCCTGCCATCGCCATGCCGGCGATCTTGCCTTGCTCGACTGCGTCGGGCAAGATACCGTTGATGATCTTGGTCTTTGCATCATAAAATCCGCGCGCCTGCGCCACATCGCCGGCAGCCCAGATGTTAGCGACCGTGGTTTGCATCGTGTCATCAACCAAAATGCCGCGCCCGGTTTCGATGCCGCATCCGTCTAGGTAATCGATCACGGGCGCCACGCCGGTCGATATCAGCAATAGGTCGGCCGCCAGCTCGGTGCCGTCGGCCAAGCTCACGCGCGCGCCCTGCCCGTCCGAATTGGGCGCTAGGCGCACCACTTTGTTGTTTAACATCAGAGCTACCCCCTGCGCGGCAAACACGCTCTCGATGATCGAGGTCGCCGCACGATCGAAATAGCCGCCCAGCACGGTCGGGTTCATCTCGACTACGGTCACCTGAAGCCCGGCCTTGGCCAGGTTCTCGGCCGCGTGCATGCCCACCAGTCCGGCGCCGAGCACGATCGCGTCGCGCTTTCCGGCTAGCGCCTGTTGCAGACGGACAGCGTCGTCAAGACTGCGCAAGACGTGGTAATTAACGCTGTCCAATCCAGGCACCGGGGGCAGCTGCGGCGCCGCACCCGTTGCTAGCAATAATTTGCGGTAGCCGATTTCAGCGCCACTGGTCAAGCCAACCTGATTGGTGCTCGCGCTCAATGTTTTGAGCGCCGCCCCTTTCAGATAATGGACATCGTGCTGCGAAAAATAGGCGGCGTCGCGCAAAAACACGCGCTCCGGGTGGGAGCGGCCCGACACTACGTAAGGCAGCACGGTCGGCGAATAAGGAAACACATCGTCCTTGGACACGACGGTCACGCTGCTGGCCTGGTCGTGCATGCGGATCGCTTGCACAGCGGCCAGCGCGGCATGGCTGGCGCCGATTATCAGGTAGTCAGTTTGCTGCATGGACTCGCTCCTAGTCATGTTCATTTAGCCATACGGTTTCGCCGGGCGCGCCGCCGTTGGCCATGGCTGCCGTGCGCTCAATGACGCGGCTGAAATGGTCGGTCGTCATGTCGGCACCGGCTAGGCCACCGATGAAGCTCATGGCGGCAACCTTGAGCGGCGCGTGGTATAGCGCACCCAGCACTTCCTGATACAAGGGGCCACAATTCCAGCCGAAGTTGACGGAACGATCGACCACTCCGATCGCCTTCACCTGGCCCAAGGCGCGTATCATCGTTTGCAACGGGAAGGGACGGAAGGTCTTCACCTTCAAAAGGCCGACCCGTTCACCCCGATTGCGCGCTTCATCTACGGCATCCTTGGCCGCGCCGCTCATCGAGCCGATCGTCACCAACGCGTAATTGGCATCGTCCATTCTGTATTGCTCGACATGCGGCGCGTGGTAGCGGCCGAAACGCTGGCCCCATTCGGCGTGGACCTGCTCGATGATCCGCAGCGAATGCTGCATGCCGCTGCATTGCCCCTTGCGGTAGCCGACGAACAGGGATGGCCCGGGGCCGCCAGCGCCGCCGGTCAGCGGATCGATCGCCATCGGCCGATCCGGGTCGAGCGCGGCGTGCCAGTTGACGTCGCGCTTGCCGAGGAAAGATGTAACCTCCGCTTGATCTGGCAGCTCCACTCTGGTCGTTCCATAGGACAAGTAGTTGCCATCATGGCAGACATTAACCGGAAGCATCACGTCGTGGTGCTCGGCAATTTTGTATGCCATGATCGTCGTGTCAAGCACTTCTTGCACCGTCTCGCAATACATCTGGATCCAGCCAACTTCACGCACCGACATCGCATCTTGATGGCCGCCCCAGACGCTCTGCGGCGTTAGCGTGTCGCGCGTGACGATCGTCATCACCAGCGGCATGCGCAGGCCCGGGGTGCGCATGTAGGGCTCGAACATGAATGCGAGCCCGGGGCCGCAGGTGGCCGTATAGGTGCGCGCGCCGGCCAGCGCTGCGCCATGCAGCACCGACAGCACAGAATGCTCGCCTTCAACATCGACGATCTCGGCATTTAGCTTGCCTTCGGCCGCGAATTTGGCCAAGTATTCAACCAGCGAAGACTGTGGCGTGATCGGGTAGACGGCCACCATATCAACATCGGACAAGGCCACGGCCAGCGCCGCCGCCTCATTGCCGTCACAGACGGTATAGGCCGGTTTGGGTTGGAGAACTGCGCTCATGATGCTTCCTCGATCCCGATGGGCGCACTCAAGGTGCGCCTGAAATTTTCCTGTGCCGCCAAGGACCAGGGACAGGTGGTGTAGGGGCAATCGGGCAAGGTCGTCATGCCACTTCCTCGATCATGCTAATTGCGCCATGCGGACATTCGTGCATGCAAATGCCGCAGCCTTTGCAGGTGCGAAGATCGAAATCGAACCAGGCGGCTTTTTCGACGACGCACTGCACCGGGCAATATAGCCAGCACACGGCGCACTTGACGCACTTGTCGCGATCGACCACCGGGCGCATGCTGCGCCAGTCACCTGGCAACATCGGGTTCAACGTGGCCGCAATCGGACACAGGTCGCCCGGTATGGTCGACGCGTCGAACATGGGTTTGGATTGCTGGCTCATGCGGCGGCCTTCCTTTCTATCTGGTGCACCGTGGTTTCGTTGTAACCGCGCTCCAGCGCTTCCAAGTTCTGGCGCAGGCCGGCGTCGCGGAAATCCGATTCTTGCACCGCCTGCCGTAATGCATCGAGAGAAACAAAGCCGGTCGTCTTTGCCAAGGCGCCCAGCATAATGGTATTGGTGATCGAGCGTTTGAAGATCGCCAACGCGATTGAGACGGCGTCGCATAAGCCTATCGTTGCCACCTGCGCGGGAAACTCCAATTCGCCGAGCGCTTTGGCGCTCGTTTGTACCCACACGGCAGAATCTCTGATACCGTCGAAAATATTCGTGGCACGCCCGACCGTCGGGTCGATGCACAGCACGCAGTCGGGATGATAGATATTGGTCATCTGCCGGATCGCTCGCTCGTCAAAACGCAGAAAACTCGACACCGGGGCGCCGCGCCGCTCGAAACCGAACGATGGAATCGCGATCACGTGTTTTCCCTCTAGCACCAGTGCCGTAGCCAGAATGCCCCCGGCCATTACTGCACCTTGCCCGCCGCGGCCATGTATGCGGATTTCGATCATCTCTTTTTTCTCCCTTGGTTGGCATGACAATGCCTGACTACTATTTGTTCCAGCCCGGCCTAGCCGGCAATCCCTTGCTCGGGCCGACGCCTCCGCGCACGGGCACCTGCGCCAAAGCATAGCCCTGGGTGTAACTGGCGCGCACAATGAGCGTGTATTTAAATAGCCAGCCGCCGGCCATGGCGAAGAGGCCCGCCAGGGCGGCCAGCCACGGCGCCGCCGCCAGCGTCGGCTGTAGCAGCGCGGCCAATAAAACGAGCGCCGGCGCCCAGTGACCAATTTTAATGAAAGGCAATTCGAGCTTGCCAAGCGCCGCCAGCGCCTGTTTTGGCGCCCCTTGCGCCGACAAATCGTGACAATAGGCGCGCCACAGCAGGGCCCGCAGCAGCAGCAGGAACAGCAGGGCCGTCGGCAGCCATACAGTTTGGCTGGCGCCGCCGAGCGCCGTAAGGAGTACCAATAAGCCGGCGCCTTCGGTGAGGCCGGTTGCCATGATCAGGGGCACGACCAGCTTCTGGCGCCAGGCAGGTATTCCTTTGGCTGCGTTTAGGATGCGCGCCTGGCAATACAAGAACAGCAGCGCGAGCAGCGCACCTAGCCAGATGGCAATGATGCTGCCGGTCGCAAGCGCGACCAGTCCAGACAGAAACACAAAAGGCGCCATCAATGCTTCGCGCGTCATCCAAGAAGTGCGCGCGTTTCGAAACACGTTCATCGAGCGCCATGGCCGCCCAATTTCAAGCCACACGCAAAACAGACCGAGGGCGATCAAGATAAGCGCGACGCAGACGGGCGCCGGCCGCCCTGGCACCCATGAAACGGCGGCGAACAAGAATAAACCAGTGCCGCTCCCGCCGCCGATGAAATTAGTGGCGGCGCGCCAGTCCCAGTTGGTCTGAAGCCGTGGCCTGCTTTGATTGCCTGCGCTCATGTTTTATCCCAAAGGTAATACATGCCGGGGTCGGTGCCGAGTTCCTCGTGCATGCGGAAATGCTGATTTTCGCGCAGCAAGCGCGACACATTGCTGTCGGGATCGTCGCGGTCGCCAAAGGCGATGCCGCCGGCGATGCACGCATTTGCGCAGGCCGGCGTGACTTCCGGATCGACACCCGGCGTCAGGCCTTTTTCTGCCGCCGTATCGATGCGGTCGATGCAAAACGTGCACTTGGTGGCGACGTTGATCCGTTTCGGATCAGCGCGCGCCGCTTCCGCCGCGCTGGCGCTGTCGTTGTACGCAAAATTGGCGCGGTGCACCAGCTGGCGCGCTTGATACGGACAGACGACAACGCAATAGCCGCAGCCGATGCAGACGTCATAATCGATACTGACCAGGCCGTCCGGTCGCTTTTCGGTTGCTTGCGACGGGCACGCGTCGACACATGGCGGCTCGCCACAATGCATACACCCGACCGGCATAAAACTGCGATGCACGTCCGGGTATTCGCCGCTTTCGAAGTCGAGCACGCGCCGCCATTGGACGCCGGGCGGCGTCGCATTCGCATGTCGACATGCGGCCGTACAAGTCTGGCAACCGACGCAGCGGCGCAGATCGACCACCATCACATAGCGTGTCATGGCATCACCTATAGGTTGAAGATCGAAAAGCGCCGCGGGCGGAAATCATGCGACGCAGGGTAAAGCCGGGCTGGCCGTTAGGGCCGCCTTGGCGGCCACTTTGGCGCGCAGCTTGTCAACTTGAATCACAAAACGGCCGTGCTCGCCACGGCTGATTTCTTCAGCGCCCTCGCGCGCGACCAGCTGGAAACTGATCTTACGCCCTTCCACCGCTGCAACTGTGATCTGGATGTCGACCACGCTGCCAAGCAGCGTCGCGCCGCCATGCGTCATATTGATGCTAGTGCCGACAGAATCTTCGCCGGCGTCGCAATAATCGAGCAGAAACTCGCGGCAGGCGACCTCAAAATCAAATACCAGTGACGGCGTCGAATACACGCACAGCTGTTCGCCCAGAAAATCAACCGTCCGCGCCTTGTCGATCGTGATGCACCGTGTCGCGCTCATTCCCACCTGCAGTGTGTCTTTCATTGTCGCCTCCAAATTTGGTGTAACACGTTTAAAAATAGGCACTTCTTTTTTTAGATTGGATACGATTTTAGTTCAGTTAGCTCAGGGCAACTGCAGTTCGAGATTGACTCTCTTCGATGGCTGAAATTTTTGCCCGGCAAAGAAACGGCCGAGGCCGAAGTCGTCCCAGTTGACCAGCGTGTAAATCGTCTTCACGCCAACGGCCTTCATGTTGGTTAGGAACTGCTCCATCAAGTCATGCGCGACGCCCTTGTTCTGACACTCGGGGGCGACACCGATGGTGTCGATGGTGGCGCTGGTTTCGGGAATGCCGAACTCGCCGAAATAGACTTCGCCCATGATGAAGCCAACCACTTTGCCATCAATTTCGGCCACCAGTGAAGTGTTGATGTTATGCGGGTTGCCAGTGACCATTTCGATCTTACGTTCGTAATATGGGCGCCGCTGCAGCTTTGATACTTGCGCATCGATCGCGGCGACCATATCGAGGTCACCCCGTTTCATCACGCGCATGCAAGGTTCGTGAAATGCCATGTAAATTCTCCTAGGTGGTCGGTCGGCTTTGGTAGCGCTAAAACAAGTCGTCCGCCAGCGCTTTTGCGTGGCCGCGCGGACGGGTATAGATATCGGCGCACGTCTGTCCGATCTCAGCGCCCACGGAAAAGCAGCTGGTGCAAGTGGCGCCGGAAGGGTCAAGCGGGTGTTCGATGACATGCACCTCGTACCCCATGCTGCGGTAATTGTCGACAATTTCTGACAGGCGCGGTTCGCCAATCGTAGTCTGTTTGGTCCAGCCTTGCGCGATGAGTTCGCCTTCCTTGCCACCTTTCATCAGTTTCAGACGGATCGGATTCATCCGGCTTACCATGAATGCTTGATGGCGCCGGGCGTGCACGCGCTGCTGCACGGCAAGCTCGTATAGCCGCTGCTGGGCTTGCAGTCGGCACAGCCGTACGCAAGCGTGCGCCGGTCCTGCACCTTGATCGACATGACCTCGTCGTCGTAGTCGTCGGTCATGCTCTCGAACATCTGCTTGGGACAAGCCGTAAGGCAGGCCCGTCCGGCGGCGCAGTCGATGCATTTGTCGGTATCGATGCTGATGTAATACTCGCCCGATCCATCTTTGTATCCATAATTGGCGATCATGCTCATTCTCCCGGCGCCCTAGCGCGTTAAATGCATCAATTGCTTTGTGCAGCAGCGGTGCTGCGCGATGGCACGCGTTGGCAAGTTTGCCTGCGTCAGCCATCACTCTTGCGTACAGCTGGCGCAGGCGACGCCGGGGCGGCACCTGCGTTGCCAGCAAACTTCCCCTAGGCCGCCAATTTCACCG
>PKWL01000056.1 GCA_003133225.1 Janthinobacterium sp. | reverse complement strand
TCTTATGGCTACGAACTTTGAAACCCCGTGCGCAAGTTTCCCCATGGTAGGCGGTGCAAGACCACTCAGGCAATGTCTCCGTAGGAGCCGGTGCCATCGGGCCAAGGCGTCAGCACCTCAAAGCCATCGGAAGTAACCGCCACCATATGCTCCCATTGGGCGGAGAGTGAATGATCGCGGGTGACGACGGTCCAGCCGTCGGGCAAATCCTTCACTGCGCGCTTGCCCGCATTGATCATCGGTTCGATGGTGAAAATCATGCCTGCTTCGAGACGCAGCCCTTCGCCGCGGTTGCCGTAATGGCGCACTTGAGGTTCGTCGTGATAGACCTTGCCGATACCGTGCCCACAATACTCGCGCACGACGCTGAAACCATCGCGATGGGCGACGGTCTGGATGGCATGTCCAACATCACCGAGCGTTGCGCCGGGACGAACCTGGCGGATGCCGGCGCGCATTGCCTCATACGTCGTATTAACCAGCCTACGCGCCAGCGGGCTGGGTTCGCCGACAAAGTACATCCGGCTGGTGTCGCCGTACCAGCCATCCTTGATAATTGCCACATCAATATTGACAATGTCGCCTTTTTCCAGCAGCTTGCCGGATGACGGGATTCCATGGCAAACCACGTGGTTGACTGAAGTGCATATGGTCTTTGAAAAGCCGTGATAGCCGATATTGGCAGGAATCACCTTCAGTTCGTGAACGATGTAATCGCCGCAGCGCCGATCCAACTCATCGGTACTGATACCTGGCTTTACGTGGGGAGTAATCATGCGCAGCACGTCGGCGGCCAGCTTGCCGGCCTCCCGTGCCATCGCGATCTCGAAGGCGGACTTGATCGAAACCTTTGCGTTCATTGAAGGTCCAGGGTGGCGGCGGCTGATCTCTGTGTTCGGCACGCCGAGATCGTTGCCAAATCGAAACCTCCAGCCTGTTCAGCGCGGATGAGCAGCTGACAGATGTCACGATGGTCCAGATCAGGGTGCAACTCTGACACCAGACCGATTCTCATCCAATGTTCTGCCTGTGCGTTGATGGAACGAGAGAGCGCATTGCTGGCAATGCGCAGGTTCTCGTGCATATGGTCGGAAATCTTTACGATGCCCATAGTAAACCTTTATATACGAAACATATTCGGTTCGTATATTATCATGAAGCAAGACAAGAACTATTTTTGCGACGAGTATGCATCAGCCGCAAGATCGTCGGGCATGAGGTACACATCGCGAATCAGCCGAACTGGTGGCGTTATTGATGGGGAGGGCAAGCCTGGCAAAGGGTTTGGCCAGCCGCAAGGTAATGTTGCATTCGGATAATGGCAGTCCAATGAACGGCGTCACGATGCTGGCCATGCTGGAGAACTTAGGTGTGGGAGCATCATTTAGCATGCCGCGTGTGAGCAATGACACTGCCTATGCCGAGTCGTTGTTTCGCAAATATCGGCCGAACTACCCGAGCAAAACCTTTTCGATACCGTCGAGGAAGCGCGGATTTGGATGCTGGAATTTGTGCGTTGGTATAACCACCAGCACAAGCAATCCGGGTTGAAATTTGTCACACTAGCGCAGCGGCATGATGGCAAGGCGAAAACTATCCTAAGATACCGTGAGCAAGCGTACGGGGCCGCCAGACTGCCTTGGTCCGGAACACTGGTCAGTTTCGACACGAAACTGGAGCGGCTTTTTGGCTATAGAGGTGTTCATGATTATTTTTCACAGCTTAGGCGTTGATAATAGTACGTACTATTTTAAAATATGCACTTTTGACCGTAAAATATGACATTATCCTTATAATGTCGAGTATGATGGAGTAATCATTTTTAGGTAAAACCGGCGTTCATGAAACCTCAATGCAATCCCCATGACGGCGCGCTGCGCGCCGCCGTTCCCATCGAAAATCTGCTGTTGTCCGTTCAAATCGACGGCAGCCAAGGCACCAACCGTGCCAGCGGCAATCGACCCCAAATAGCGGCCGACAACGACGTTGACGCGATCAAGGCGTGGCTGGCACGCTTTCTCGACACCAAGACCACCTTCGATAACTATCGCAAGGAGGCGGAACGTTTGCTGCTATGGTCGACCATTCAAATCGGCAAGCCGCTGTCGTCCTTGACCCACGAAGATTTGCTCGTATATCAGCATTTTTTGTCGAACCCGCAGCCGGCCTCGCGTTGGGTGATGCGCGATGGGCGGAAATTCGGCCGCGCCGATCCGGAATGGCGCCCGTTTGCAGGAGCGCTTTCGCTTACCAGCCAGCGGCAAGCCACGGTGATCCTCAACGTGTTATTTTCTTGGCTAGTTAATGCAGGCTATCTGGCTGGCAATCCGCTGTCGTTGTCGCGCCAGCGCAGCCGCAAAGCCACGCCACGCATCACGCGCTATCTCGATGAAGATTTGTGGCTGGAAGTAAAGTTGACGATCGATGCGATGCCTAGGGAGTCGGCGCGGGAAAGCGAACATTATTTCAGAATGCGCTGGCTGTTTTCTCTGCTGTACCTGTGTGGCTTGCGTATCTCGGAAGTGGTCGGCAACTCGATGGGAAGTTTTTTTTGTCGTCGGGATAAGGATGGCGAAGAGCGCTGGTGGCTTGAGATCCTGGGCAAAGGCAGCAAGCTGCGCATCGTCCCCGCGACGAACGAATTGATGGTGGAATTGGCGCGCTATCGTCGGGAACTGGGAATAGCGCCCTGCCCGGTACCAGTGGAAAATACGCCACTGTTATTGCCGATCGGCGGCAAGCCAAGGTCGATGACGCGGGGCGCCGTGCATGCCATTGTCAAGCAAGTTTTTGAACGCACGGCCAGCAGATTGCGCCTGCGCGGAGAGGCATTTGAATCCCAGGCAGAGCGCGTCATGCAGGCGTCGGCCCATTGGCTGCGGCATACGGCGGGGTCGCATATGGCAAACAATGATGTCGATCTGCGTCATGTGCGCGATAACTTGGGACACGAATCCATTAGTACGACGAGTAACTATCTCCACTCATCGGACGACAAACGGCACGCTGAAACGGAACAGAAACACCGCATCAAATGGTAAATTGCCTTTTTTCGTGGTCGTTGCCAGCTGACCGGGCTGACTCCTTTGTGGCATGATCCGGCGCCATGTCAGGATTGTGCGAATTGCCCGGCTGTGCCCGCAATTATCAAAGTGCAGGCCGAACGGCTTGGTTCGCCTGTCTTTGATTTTCTCGCGAAGCCGGGGCTTAGGACCTGGACCATGCAGATAGGCGTGGCTACAATTTCTATGCAGGCGCCGCGCGAACACCTGTCGCCCTTACGTTTTTTCCGACACACAATCTGTTACAACCTATTTGAATGCGTCATGCTAATGTATTGAACTTCCACTCGGAACGCCTTGAGCGGTGTACAAATTGAACCAATGGCAAGCGGGGCGCAAATCGCCCGAATGAAGGAGTCAGCAATGAAATTACGATTGCAGCAGATGCTCATGGCCATGGCCATCTCGTCCCCATCCCTGGCGTTCGCCGCGCTAGGGGGCAATGTCAACACGGTCCAAGCCGATAGCGCACACATGAAGGCGACGTTGCGAATCGCCAGTACCCAGGAAAAATACACGGTGCATGAAATCGAGACGCCGTCCGGGACCGTCGTTCGGGAATATGCCTCTCCCAGTGGCACCGTGTTTGCGGTGACTTGGCGGGGGCCCACGATCCCCGACCTGCGCCAAGTGTTGGGCGATTATTTCGACACCTATACACAAGCGGCAAACATAAAGCATTCCGGGCATAGTCACCTGTCGGTGCTGCAACCTGGACTTGTGGTACATTCCAGCGGGCACATGCGAGCATTCTCTGGGCGCGCCTATGTGCCTAGCCTCGTGCCGCAAAATGTGATCGCCGAAGAAATGCAATAAGAGACCGTGTGCGAAGGTTTAGTGACTCGATCGCAATATTTCTTTCCGGTACTGCCGTTGCGACATCCAATCTAGGCACTGCTGGCCAGCCCTTGAATTTGATGCGGCCTTCAGCATCCCCGTAGGCCGGCTCAACTATCGTATCTGGTACACTGATCGACTTCGCGAGGCAAAGGGGATTTGATGGTTGTTGCCGGTCCTGTTCTTGGCCGCGGCGAACGCGAGCCCTTATTTTTTTCGGACAGTCCATTCAGCCATCGAAACCATGGCTACCCGGGCGAACCGGGCCTTACGTCGCGTTTTGGAAGGACGTTACGCTTAGAAGACCGGATCATATCGCTTGAATGATCCGGTCTTTACAAATATCTGGTGGGACGGTATTAAAACTTGCGGAAGAATAGATTTATTTCGCAACACTGTCTCCCTAAACATTTTAAACACTGAAGGTAGAAACCGTAATGAAACCGTTAAGAGCGATGATTTTTTTGTTTTGTGTGTCTTCAACGCTGCTGTTGGCCGGATGTGGCGGACAATCGACTGTTACGATTGGCGGACTCGTTATTGGGCTAAATTCTGGCGCCTCGGTCACTTTGGTCAATAACGGTGCAGATCCGATCACGGTGTCTTCCGATAGCGAGTTTAAATTTGATGCGTCGGTTTCGAACGGGGGCGCATATAACGTGACAGTCGCGACACAACCGGCTGGTGAATCCTGCATCGTCACCAGCGGTGCCGGGAATGCCAACAACGGCAATGTGTTCAATGTTAACGTTACCTGCAATCCAACCATCGGGGTTGCTGGGACCGTAACGGGACTGGCTAGCGGCGCCAGCATCACTTTGGTAAATATGCCATTAGGCGGCAGCACGGAGTCGCTGGTCGTATCCAACAATACAGGCGTTACCGGCAATATCCCCTTCCTTTTTCTCACTCCCCTCCCACTCGGGGGCAATTATAGTGTTAGCGTTTCTGTACCGCCACCAGGGGAAGCTTGCTTTCCATCTGGTAACTCGGGAGTTTATAGCGTGCTGGGCACCGTCGTGAATATCACAGTTCAATGCAACTAAATCCCATAAATCGTTGACGACGACAGCTGAATCGCGCCGGGACAGCGTGAATTCGGCTGCGCATCTCGATCATTGCCTCACGCACGCCGACGATTTTCCTGCGCTAGAATCTACGGCCTGGGGCGGCGCGTTCCGTTTGTTCTCCGCACCAAACTAACGCGGAGCGATCGTCACAACCGAGCACCGCGGGGCGCCGGGCTTTGCCTGGGGCGCGACGGCCAGGACCCGGTTGCATTAAATGGAAGGTTCGACAACCTCATTGGGCTGGCTTTTTGTACCTTATGCTAGCGATGTTTGGCAGTAAGCCTTCCCAGATCTTTAATTTTTTAGGGTTAAAGGCGGCAATTTCGAGTCGGTGCCTTATTTGGATTGCCCGAGTTTTAAGTACCTAAGGTACGGATCGGAATGGTCAATAAAGGATTGAAAAATGAAATTTTCCATGTCTAATTTAATACCTGCTGCGATATTTTTTTTGCTGCTAACGGGTTGTGGTGGCGGGGGCGGAAGTGACGCAATGGCTCCCGCAAATACAACATTTCCGCTTCAAAAATCGATCAATAACCTTAATACGGCAGGTTTTCAAAAAACCGTGTCCGCTAGCGGAACGGTTAGCCTTATTGGAATTTCTACCCCATTTACTGCGTCGCTTCAAGTAACAGAATCTCCGAGCGTTAGCACATCCTTTGCAGGCCATCAAGCTCTTCAAAATAACATTTCAATTTTGTTCCTAGGGCAGTTGAATATAAAAAACCAAGCTCCAATCACTTTGGCAAGTAACTACATTGACAATGCGACTACCTATATAGCATCGGATTATACTGTTCTCGGGTCAACCTCGTCGAACTCCTACTGTATTGCAAAAACTTCGGGTCAATATCCGGCGACAGTCTCCATTGGTCAGACTGGATCAGTTGTAACTTTTACATGCCAGTCAAGCAGCACCGATGCAACGCCAACCGGGACAGAAACAATCAGTTACGTCGTCAGCGCAGGCACGTCATCAACGACAGCAACCGTAGCTATACAAGATGTTGTATTTAATGCCGCAAATCAGCAGACAACATCCATAGAAACCGATTACCTCATCGACACAGCGGGTAATATTACCTCTCTATCAGTGAAGGTGAGCGTTAGCGAGGTAGTTGGCGGCATACCGTTGAACTTCACCGCCCAATAACCGTATTCAGCGGCAAGCCGAAACGTCTGTTCTTTTTTTGTTTTGCCTCAATACATGCACCCAATTCCGATGCGCTCTGTTGAACGACGGATTGGGCGCCTGTTGATCAAGGTAAGCATTTCTCTCGGTGGCGCCGACAGGATGTCGCCGCGGCTACTGAAAAATGGTCGTTCAGCGGGCGCCTGTCGTTCATCGCCGAGGCGGTCGGCTCATCCAGTGTTCCATCTGTGGAAATGCAATGCAGTCTCTTGCGTTTAGGGGCTGCCGCAACCCAGCGCGGTACCGACGTCTGGCTCTACGGTATGCCTGTTTGGCCTGGGAGCTCAGGTGCAAAATGCCGTATTGGGGGGCCGTTCGAATGAACTGCTCACCATAATTGGAAAACTGATATGGTACGGTTTGTAGGGTTTGCGCGGGATAAGTGGGCAGCTTCTAAAACCAAGTGCAACACCCTTTTCTGGGCTGTTGCATAAGAAACTGGAAGCGGCGAGCCAGATGCCAGCATTTGAATCGACTACGTCGCTGCACTTTTTCATCTTGTTTTGCCGGTACCTGCCCACCTTCACGAATCGTTCGAATTTTTGTCTTTGTTAAATTTTAGATGCGGCCAACGCAAGATCACTTTATTTAAAAGGCTGAATTTGAAATTTAGACTTATTTTGAGTACGGTGATTACAAAAGATGCTGTGGCGGCATGCGCTGGAAGTAATTTATGTTCCTGACTGCGGCCGCAAGGCGTTGCCGCTAAAAAATACCTTAAAGGCGGAAATGATGCGTAGATCTAGAATTATTAGTGTATTTACAGTTTGTGCGTTGCTGCTTTCCGGATGTGGTGGCGGCGGCAGCTCATCGTCAGGTGGCACCTCATCGTCAGGAGGCACGACGACCGCGTCTGTTCCAAATGTTCAAGCGCTTGTGGTTGATTCTGGACCATCGGGGACCGGCGGCACGATCAATGAACTCTTCGTTAGCGTTACCATTTGTGCACCAGCCAACCCCTCCAACTGTCAGATTATTGACCACGTCTTGGTTGATACGGGTTCTTACGGCCTTAGGGTCATTTCTTCGGTGTTGTCGCCCGCATTGGCCCTGCCCCAGCAAACCAATGCCAGCGGCAATATAGTTGAATGTACAAAATTTGCAGACGGCTATAGTTGGGGGCCTATCAAGACGGTCACGATGAAAATAGCCGGTGAAGTTGCGAGCGCGTTCCCGATGCAAGTGATTGGCGATCCGGCCTTTAACAATCTTGTTCCAACCGATTGCTCCTCCGCCGGGCCAGCCGAAAACACGGTAGCCGCGTTTGGTGCCAACGGCGTGTTAGGTGTTGGTCCTTTTGCCCAGGACTGCGGAAGTGCATGCGTTCTGGGCAACCCAGGCTTTTATTACACATGCAATTCCTTGTGTGCCCCAACGACCGTCGTTCTGCTAAATCAAGTGCAAAATCCGATTACACTGTTTGCGGCCGACAATAATGGTGTGATCATCAGCTTGCCAACCATTGCTGCTGGCGGCGTAGCGAGCGTCAGCGGCAGCATGATTTTTGGCGTGGGAACGCAATCGAATAATGCCTTGGGGAGCGCCCAAGTATATGCGGTGGATCCAACTTACGGAAATTTTACGACGAATTTTAATGGCAAGTCCTATCCGAATAGCTTCCTAGATAGCGGCTCGAACGGCTTGTTTTTCACTGATATTGCAATTCCACAATGCAGCAATGGCAGCGGATTTTACTGCCCGGCGCAAACGCTAAATTTGTCGGCAGTCAATGTGGGATTAAATGGAACCAGCGGCACGGTGAATTTTTCCGTGGGCAATTTACCCTTGAACTCAGCGATAGCCGCATACAGCCTGTTGGCGGGAATTAACAGCGATTCCACCAGTTTTGACTGGGGACTACCGTTCTTTTTCAACCGACAAGTGTATACCGTGATAGAAGGAGGAAAAAGCACGAGCGGAGGAGTCGGGCCATACATTGCCTATTAAATCAATCTATATCGATAACCTTCTGGAGATTTTTTAACTAAAACAAATGCTGAGAATTTAATCAGTATCGTTAAAGTCTGTCTTTTCGGTGATGTCCATCACCGTCATGAAAGCTGGTACGGGCTCTCCTTTTTTTAGCAGCAGCTCCGAGGCCGTCGTCAAACGGCGCGTCGATAATGCATGAAAGCTCGGATGCCCGACGTCATGTCGAACAGACCGCCGCTGGGGCCGTGACAAGCGGACGCATAGCGCTATTGCCACCCTTTCCGGCCTCCAAACAAGTTAGATAAAATGGCGTCGCTAACGCAGTTTGCCGCGGCCGCAGGCTCCGCAAATATTATGGAATTAATGTCGCCACGTCCTGGAAAGTGCCTGAAACTGGGGCCGCGTTGGCTAAAATTCACTGGTCCGACAACGTCTAGTGGTATGCTGCTTTCCGTTCGCCGTTCGCCGTTCGCCGTCGATGGCCTGTCCGTTCTGTCAGCGGGCCATGGGTTGAACGACGACCGCCAAACAGCTTGTAGCTCGCCATTGAAAATCGGAGCGTCATCATGAAAGTCATTGTCCTCGGGTCCGGCATTATCGGCACCGCCTCTGCATGGTTCTTGACCAAAGCCGGGCATGAAGTGACGGTGATCGAGCGCCAGCCTGGCGTTGCGCAAGAGACCAGCATGGCCAATGGCTGCCAAATTTCTGTGTCGCATGCCCAGCCGTGGGCCAACCCAGCGGCCCCGCTCAAAGTGCTCAAGTGGCTAGGGCAGGAAGATGCGCCGCTACTGTATCGGTTCCGTCCGGAGTTGCTTCAATGGAAATGGGTGCTTAGTTTCCTGCGCGAATGCACGGCGGCCCGCGCCACCTATAATATGCGTCAAATTCTCGCCATCGCCGAATACAGTCGCCAAGTTTTGCAAGAAGTGCGTAAAGAAACTGGGATAGATTATGATTGTCTGACGCGAGGGATCTTGCATTTTTACACCGATCAAAAGGAATTCGACAATTCGTTGCCGATCGGGCGCTTGATGCGCGAACTCGGATGCCCGCGTGAATCAATCGATGCCGATCGCGTCATAGAAATCGAACCGGCTCTGCAAGACATGCGGCAAAAAATCGTAGGCGGCCATTTCACCGCGACCGACGAATCCGGCGACGTCTCCAAATTTACCAAGGGGCTGGCGAAACAGGCGAGCCAAGCCGGCGTCAAATTTAACTTCAATACGACAGTGACTCGCTTATTGCAGGAAGGAAGCGGTGCATCATCGCCGATTACCGGTGTGGAAGTTATCGATGCTGATGGCCATCATCAAGTGATGAAAGGCGATGCATTCGTCATCGCCATGGGAAGTTTTTCTGGACAACTGGTCAAGCCCTTGGGCATCGAGCTGATGATTTATCCGGGCAAAGGATACTCGGCAACCTATGCCGTCACTGATTCCCACGTTGCGCCTTTCGTGTCTTTGATCGACGACGGGTACAAACTCGTGTTTTCACGTTTGGGTGACCAGTTGCGGGTGGCTGGTACCTGCGAATTAAATGGCTATACGCGCGAATTAAATACAGTTCGTTGCGAGGCGATCACGCGGCGCGCACGGGAACTGTTTCCGCAAGCGTGCGACTACAATCATCCGCAATATTGGGCAGGTTTGCGTCCCTTGACGCCTTCCAATGTACCTTACATCGGGAAAACAAAATTTAATAATTTATTTTTGAATGCCGGTCATGGCACATTGGGCTGGACTATGGGCTGCGGCGCCGGCCGCGCGATTGCGGACATCGTCTCCGGTCGCCTTCCCGAAGTTGATTTCGCGTTTACAGGCATGGCGCGCCCGATGCCAGCGCAAGTTGCGCGCCCCTTTCCGTTACGGCAACTGTGAATCGGCTGGGCGCCGCAAAATGGCGTGCCGCGATTGGCGTCGGCTTGATGGCCACAGCGTGCGGGCGATCACTCAGAGTTGCCGATGATAATTGTTGCCCGTGAACGGGTCAATGATGTCCTGCGTGCTTAAGGCGGCGAAGCTGCCATCAAAATGGCGATATAGGCATGCTGCGCCGGAGTGGCTGGGATCTCTACGGCGCCGAATGACAGCGCCCTGGTCGCGCAGGCGGCAGGTATCGTGTGCCAGTTCAATTGAAAGCTCCAAATCGCAAGCGGCGCAGGTCGATGCGCGCACAGCGCGCATGTGCTCCAGGCGTTCAACACGAGACAACGGACGCATTGGCTGCCAAGGCACTGATGAGTCGGTGCCTGTCGTTGCGACAGCACTTCAGTGACGGGCACCAAGACATCGGTCACGGCGTCGTCTAAACTTAACCAAGCAGGCTGCCGTCAGATTTCTTAAAAAAACGGCAAAAACGAACTCTTTTCCCACGTCTCGGCGAAGCCATTACGTGCTGGCTAAAAATTTCCTACCGTTACCATGTCTACCAATGTTGATTTTGACTTACGTCAATAAACGTTGCCACCATGTTCTCCTGCACTATAATACAGGGTGGCTGAACGATTGGCGCATGACGCGCCGCCAGCCAGAACAAAGCGGACATGTCCTGTTCGCTCTGGCGATGGTATGCGCGGCGTGACCAAGCTCACGCTCCCATGCCAAGTCAAAAAAACGCGCTTAAGGAGATACCGCATTGAAGCCCACTGATACTGGCCATCCTGACTACTTCCACCAAGTCGTCAACTGTCAATGGGCATGCCCGGCCCACACCCCAGTTCCTGAATATATCCGCATGGTTGCCGCTGGCCGCTACAGCGATGCTTACTTGATGAACTGGCAAGCCAACGTCTTCCCCGGCGTGCTCGGGCGCGTCTGCGATCGCCCTTGTGAGACGGCCTGCCGGCGTGGCCGGGTAGACGGCGCGGCCAGTAGCGGGCCCGTTGCCATCTGCCGCCTCAAACGCACAGCTGCCGATTACAAGGACGATGTGCGCGAGCGCATGCCAAAAGCGGGCGCCAACAATGGCAAACGCATCGCCTGTATCGGGGCCGGACCGGCATCACTGACGGTGGCGCGCGATTTGCTCTCTCTGGGCTATCAGGTCACCGTATTCGATGGCGAAAAGAAGGCCGGCGGCTTCATGCGCAGCCAGGTTCCAAAGTTTCGTTTGCCCGAGCAGGTACTCGATGAAGAAACGGATTACATTCTCGACATGGGGGTGGAGTTTCGCGCCGGCACGCGCATCGATAGCTTGAAAGACTTGCTCGCCAAAGAGTACGATGCCTTGTTCGTCGGCAGTGGCGCGCCGCGCGCGCGCGATCTCAATATTTCTGGCCGGCAGGAGGCGCAACAGCAGATCCATCTTGGCATCGACTGGCTGGCCTCGGTATCGTTTGGCCATGTTAAAGCTGTCGGTCGGCGCGTCATTGTGTTGGGCGGTGGAAATACCGCGATGGATTGCTGCCGTTCCGCGTTACGCCTGGGCGGTGAGGACGTCAAAGTCATCGTTCGTTCCGGCTTCGATGAAATGAAGGCCAGCGCATGGGAAAAGGAAGACGCGCAGCACGAAGGTGTCGATATCCTCAACTTTATGGCGCCGAAGGAATTTACCCATCAGGAAGGCAAGCTGACGGGCATGTTGTTTCAGAAGGTCAAGTCAGTGTATGACGATCAGGGCCGACGCACGCTGGTGCCATCGGGCGAGCCGGACCAGCTTGTCGAATGCGACGAAGTGCTAATCGCCGTGGGACAGGAAAACGCATTTCCATGGATAGAGCGCGATGTTGGCCTCGAATTTGGCCAATATGGAATGCCCGTGGTCGACCCGCAGACGATGCAATCGACGCTGCCGCACGTATTTTTTGGCGGTGATGCCGCGTTCGGGCCGAAAAACATTATTACTGCCGTCGCCCACGGTCACGAAGCGGCAATCTCCATCGACCGCTTCTGCCATCATGAAGAGGTCGCGGTCCGGCCGGCGCCGACGGTGCAGCTGGTCAGTCAGAAAATGGGAATCCACGAATGGAGCTTCGACAATGTCGTGTCGCTGGCGCGGCGCAACAAAGTGCCGCTGTCGAACCTCGGTGCCGCCCTAAAGAGTATCAAGATCGAAGTCGAGCGCGGCTTTGATCCGCAAGTGGCGGCGACGGAAGCACAACGCTGTTTAAACTGCGACGTGCAATCGATTTTTACGGCCAGCCGTTGCATCGAGTGCGATGCCTGTATCGATATTTGTCCGATGGATTGCTTGACGCTCACGGAGAATGGCGAAGAAGCCGACCTGCGCGCGCGCTTGCGGGCGCCGGTGCTGAACCCGAACCAGAACCTGTTCGTTTCCGCCGCCTTGAAAACGGGGCGCGTCATTGTCAAGGATGAGGATCTGTGCCTGCACTGCAGCTTGTGCGCGGAGCGTTGCCCGACCGGCGCTTGGGACATGCAAAAGATCCTAATTAGCACATGTTACGCAGGTCCGCGCTGCCGTGACCTTCCGAATGTGCAGGCCGTTTCAAGCAAGGAGATTGCTTTATGATCCAGAAAATCCACGCGACCAATGACTTCGTCGTCAAATTCGCCAACATCAACGGCTCCGGCTCCGCGTCGGCCAATGAATTGTTTGCCCGCTCGATCCTGCGCATGGGTGTGCCGGTTAGTCCGCGTAACATTTTTCCATCGAACATCCAGGGTATGCCGACCTGGTACGAAGTGCGCGTGTCCGAAGCGGGCTACCTGGGACGGCGCGGCGGCTGCGATCTCATGGTGGCGATGAATCCGCAAACCTGGGATGCGGATATGAAAGAGGTTGAAAGCGGCGGCTATGTGTTCTTTGATAACACGCGCACGATTTCAAGCGCGCACTTGCGCGACGACGTCAACGTGATCGGGATGCCGCTCACGCAGATCTGCAACGACGCCTATTCCGATGTGCGTCAGCGTCAACTGTTCAAGAACATTATCTATGTCGGCGCCCTCGCCGCCCTACTTGACATTGATGCGACGGTAATTGAAAAAGTTTTCAGCGAGCAGTATAAGGACAAAGAGAGGCTGCTTGAATCGAATGTCAAGGCGCTCCATATTGGGCGCGACTATGCCCTGGCGAATCTAGATTGCGCCGGCATGGGGCTGAAGGTCAAACGTGCTAATCAGGTCGGCAAGCGCATTTTCATCGACGGCAACCAGGCGGCAGCGCTCGGCTGTGTGTGGGGCGGAGCCAGCGTTTGCGCATGGTATCCGATCACGCCTTCTTCTTCGATTCCAGAATCGTTCGAGAAGTATTGCGGCAAGTTCCGGGTCGATGCGCAAACGGGCAAGCACAACTACGCGATCTTACAGGCGGAAGACGAACTGGCCTCGATTGGTATGGTGATCGGCGCCGCATGGAATGGCGCGCGCGCGTTTACCGCCACTTCCGGGCCTGGTGTTTCGCTCATGACGGAATTTCTCGGACTGGCCTATTTTGCAGAGGTCCCGGTCGTGCTGATCAATGTGCAACGAGGTGGCCCATCGACCGGTCTGCCATCGCGTACCCAGCAATCGGACCTATTGTCCTGCGCCTATGCGTCCAATGGTGACACCAAGCACGTGCTGCTGTTTCCTCAGGATCCTAAGGAATGTTTTGATTTTTCGGCCATGGCGCTCGATTTGGCAGACCGGCTGCAAACGCCGGTCTTCGTGATGTCGGACCTCGACATTGGCATGAATTCCCGCCTGTGCGACCCTTTGGTCTGGGATGATGAGAAGCGGATGGATCGCGGCAAGGTCATGACGCACGACGACCTCGAAGGTGGGCGCGAATTTGGCCGTTACCTGGATGTGGACGGTGATGGCATTCCTTATCGAACTTATCCAGGCACCCATCCCACACGCGGTGCTTTCTTTACGCGCGGCACCACCAAGGATCACTATGCGCGTTATAGTGAGGAAGGCGCGGTTTATGTCGACAACATGGAGCGACTGCTGAGGAAATTCGAGACCGCCAAACAATTGGTGCCGCGCCCGATCGAACGGCGCGCAGCGAGGCCGACCAAGTTCGCGGTGATTCACTACGGCTCGACCAGCGCGGCGATGGACGAGGCAATCGACGCCTTGCTGCGCCAGAAAATGCCAGTCGATTCCTTGCGCATCTGCGCCTTCCCATTCCATTCCAG
Organism: Janthinobacterium sp.; assembly: GCA_003133225.1. Lineage (GTDB taxonomy): Bacteria > Pseudomonadota > Gammaproteobacteria > Burkholderiales > Burkholderiaceae_D > Janthinobacterium. The sequence goes on along the minus strand of PKWL01000056.1, from coordinate 11,800 downwards.
CGTGGTCGATTTCATCGAGGCGCACGATCACGTGTTCGTCGTCGAGCAGAATCGCGATGGGCAATTGCGCAGTATGCTGATCACCGAATGCGGTCTCGATTCAGCGCAACTGACGGCCGTGCTGCACTATGACGGCACGCCGATCACTGCCCGTTTCATCACCAACGCCATTGCTACCCGCCTGGCCCTGTTTAGTCCGTTAAAGGAGGTGATCCAATGACTTACCTGGCAAAACCAAAGCTGCACCACCCGGGTTTGCAAGTTAACAAGCTCGGCTATAACCGGCGCGATTATGAAGGCGCGGTGTCTACCCTGTGCGCGGGCTGTGGCCACGATTCGATTTCCGCTGCGATCGTGCAAGCCTGTTTCAATATCAATATTGAGCCCCATAAGGTCGCCAAGTTGTCGGGCATCGGTTGTTCGTCGAAGTCACCCACCTATTTCCTCGGCGGCTCGCACGGCTTCAACACGGTTCATGGCCGCATGCCATCGGTATTGACGGGCGCTAACATGGCCAACCGCGACCTCATTTACCTGGGCGTATCGGGCGACGGCGATTCCGCTTCGATCGGTCTCGGACAATTCGTGCACAGCATGCGGCGCGGCGTGAATATGACCTACATCGTCATGAACAACGGCGTATACGGATTGACCAAGGGGCAATTTTCAGCCACCGCCGATCAGGGGTCGCGCTCCAAGAAAGGAGTGGTGAACCACGAAACGCCGGTTGATCTGGCCGCTCTGGCGCTGCAGCTGGGAGCGACTTTTGTTGCACGCAGCTTTTCTGGCGACAAAGCGCAACTGGTGCCGCTAATTGAAGCTGCGCTCGAACATCAGGGCGCGGCCTTCATCGATGTGATTTCGCCCTGCGTGACCTTCAATAACCATGCGGGTTCGACCAAAAGCTACGATTATGTGCGCGAGCATAACGATGCCGTCAACCGCATTGATTTCTTCATTCCAGGTAAAGAAATTACGGCCGATTATGCGCCTGGCACGGTACAGGAAGTGACGCAGCACGATGGCTCGGTGCTGCGCCTGCGCAAACTAAATGAAGAATATGACGTGCATGACCGCCTCGCGGCGATGAATCATTCGCAAAAGCATCATGCCATGGGCGACATCGTGACGGGACTATTGTTTATTGATTCGAATGCGAGTGATTTGCACGCCCATTTGAATACGGTTGATACGCCCCTAAATGCGCTCGATGAGCAAGCGTTATGTCCGGGCGCGTTAGCGCTTGAGAAGATCAACGCATCACTGCGCTAGGGGGACGCTCCGCTTCTGGCATACTTGGGGGCGGCAGGCCCCCGAAGAGTCGGGACGTGCCCCAAAAGTGGGTCTGATTTGCCTATCGCTTCAGTGGACGGGCTCGGGCAGCGGGCCGAGACGACCAATTGCCGCCCGCTTATCGTTCTCCCATGCGTAGCGAGCTATCAAAGCACCAATGGCCAAGCTGCAGTAGCTGGGCCAGTTGCTGCCTGCACCAGCTTGCAGGGTAAAGATGCGCACGAGTCATAGGAATAGCGAGGCGGCGTTGTACTTTGAAATCGAATCCCCTCCCCGATAAATGCAACAGCCTGTCACTGACCCATGCCCTCCAGACTCCTATTTCTTCCCGGCGCCTCAGGCAATTCCCGCTTTTGGCAGCCCGTCTCAGACTTGCTACGGCATGAGGGCCAGCGGATTCATTACGGCTGGCCCGGTTTTGGACTGACGCCGCCCATCCTGAAAATTGGTAGCATAAACGACCTTGTGGTCAAGGTTGTTGCCGACATCGACAGGCCCACGGCTCTGATTGCCCAGTCGATGGGTGGCGTCATTGCAATTCGTGCGGCCCTGGAGAAACCGAATCTGGTTACGCACTTGGTTTTGACCGCCACCTCGGGCGGCATCGACATTAGCGACCTTGGCGCTCAGGACTGGCGGGAAGTTTTCCATGTTGAAAATTCGACGTCGCCGCAATGGTTTGTCGATTACAAGGAAGACCTGACGGAACAGTTGAAAAAGATCAAAATTCCCGTGTTGCTACTGTGGGGCGATGCCGACCCCCTCAGCCCGGTTGCCGTTGGTAATCGAATTTCATCCCTTCTACTGCGCCCGGAACTCCACGTGATACCGGGTGGGGACCATCGCTTGGCCAAAGATTTTGCCCATATTGTGACGCCACTGATTGATCAATATTTGGCAAGATCCACTTGATATGGCGCTCCCGTTGCGGCCCCGGGTGGCGCTCGCAGCGCCTGGCACCTGACGGGTTCGTTGCAAGGGCGGCAGGACAGCTTCGGCTCATTGGACGACTTTGCAAGGTTCGGCGGCGCCATGTTGCTCTTCGTTTTTGGCGCATGCCTAGATCAATTTCTTCGTGCGCAACAGCCGCTGCAAAAAGAGGGTGAAATAGTTTCCCGTATTTTCCAGCGTCGCGCCCAGGCGATGATCGTCATCGACCAGATGCACGGTGCAGCTAAATTGGCACCCGAACCGAACTGAATTCGCATACGGTATGACGGCATCCCGCCAGCCGTGGATGACCTCGATATTGTCTGGCGGGCACAAGGGTGTGACATCTGGATAGCCGGTCGCATAAAATGCGGGGGCCAACAAAAACAAGCCCATTGGCTTGATTTGATCCGATGCTGCAGTAACGACCCATGCGCCCATGCTCGATCCGATCAAAATCAAGGGCCTCGATTGATTGATGCAAGCCGCCACGAGCTTGTTTGCGCGGGCTTGGGGATCATCCATACCGGAAAAATCAAGACTTTCTGCATCACAACCATGCTTGCGCGCTATGTCGGCCAGATAAGTAATCTTGCCGCCCCAAGGGCCGCTGACTTTTCCATGCACAAAGTGAACTAAAGGTTGCATCACAATTTTCTCCAGAATTTCAAAGAAACAGCACCGCGCTCAGCGCGCATGAATTATCCTCGCTCATCCGGGTGGCCGTGCGCGTGAGCGCACGATAGACTCAGGTTCCAGCTCGGCTCACGGCTTGGCCGCATCGCCTGCGCGCCGTGCGGTGGGTAGCCGACAGCGAATTTAGCGCTTCGGGGCGGACATTGCGGGTCGATGAGGGAGAAAGTCGGACATCCGGAGGCTGAGCCTGATTCGATGCAAGCGCCAGCTGCTGGGCGAGTTGCCTGTCACGCCGTCAGCGCACACCACCGCCCGCTCCTGCCCAGGGCGATTAACATCACTCAACGCGACCAAACGACAGACGCGTGGTCCTTGACTTTCCTTATTAAGAGGTCCAGACAGGCTGGCGCTTACCTAGGAAGGCCTCAACGCCCTCGCGTGCGTCCTCCTCCATCATATTATGCGCCATGATGTCGCTGGCGTAATCGTAGGCATCGCCGAGCGCCATTTGCCGCTGCCGGTAGAACATCGATTTGCCATAACGGATTGCGGCCGGGCTCTTAGCCGCGATGGTGGCTGCCTTGCGCGCCACCGCCGCATCCAATTCGCCCGCGGCAACCGCCTCGTTGATGAGGCCCCAGTCGACGGCCGTCGCCGCGTCGATGAAGCGCGCGCTAACGAGCATGTCGAAGGCTCGCTTGGACGAGACGTTGCGCGACAGGGCGACGGCCGGGGTCGCGCAAAACAAGCCGACATTGATACCGGAGACGGCAAAGCGCGCAGTGTCTTCTGCGATCGCCAAGTCGCAACTGGCGACCAATTGACATCCGGCTGCGGTGGCGATGCCCTGCACCCGCGCGATGACCGGCACCGGCAGCTCTTGTATGCTGATCATCAAGCGGGCGCAACGGGCAAAGAGCGCCTGGTAGTAGTCCAAGTTGCGATGGCTGCTCATTTCGCGCAAGTCATGACCGGCGCAGAAGGCTTTGCCGGCGCCGGCCAGGACGACGCAACGCACATCGGCATCGATGGCGATGGCATCGAACGCCCCTTGCAAGGCAGCGAGCGCGGCCTCGGACAAGGCGTTGAACTGTAAGGGACGATTCATGCGAAGCGTTGTGACACCGTCGCGGTCTTCCCTGATCAATATGGTTTCTAGCAACGCGTTATCTTGTTCCATTGAAGCACTCCTAGGTCGGACGTTGCGACACCCTGGCGATGGTCGCCTCGGTGGACGTGGGGCTGGCGGTCAAGCCAAAGGTACGCGTGCATCGAGGCCGCTTTTTCAAACTTGGCCGGCGACCTTGTCTCACACCCCGATGGGGAACGATAACCAAAGGGGGGCCGCCTGTCAAGGCGCCAGTTTCGATTTTAAAACAGTCGCTGCGCGCGCACTCGACGCGCTTGGATCCGACATTTTTCGAAAAGCTTATTATTAACGAACAGTCGCCAAAATCTTCATTTACTTTGCATTACATTGGTCATGCATCAGACGTTCCAATGCCATTGCCGCCACGGTGCCACTCGCAGTCGCCGCATGTCTAAATCGAGAACCAAACAACGGGAAAAATGTCAAATTGTGGTGGTTGCTGTAGCAGTTTTCTTGTAATGTTCCGCCTATTCCATTCGTTGAAAAATTTATGGAAACGAATCACGTGCCACGGCACCAGTTCATTCAAAGACTCGCGCTTTCACGACCCGCTGAAATAAGTGCGGATGTCGCAATTAAGTTGTGGGAGCAATTGGCCAGCCAACTCATTCAGATCATTGGCGAAATTGGTTTCACGACACTTTACGCAAGAAGTCTATTCTTAACCGCAGCATCCATTCCTTGGCCGGCGCGCGACTCGGGACAAACAGAGTATCGGTTCCAGGAATTGAAAACGAGTTTGGAAGGACAAAGCCCAGCGCAAGCGAGCGAAGCAAATAGTCTACTCTTGATCACTTTTACTGACATCCTCGCCTCATTAATTGGCGAGGATCTAACGACTAGCATTTTACATTTGTCTTGGGGCAACGGCGATGCTGACAGCGATAGCCAAAATTAAAAAATGAATAGCAAGGTGAGCATACGTTGTGTGAACACCGGCGTATCTGGCTTAGACAATCTTTTGGGCGAAGCCCGCGGAATTTTCATTTAACGTTGATTGCGGGTATGCCGGAAAGCGGAAAAACGACGCTCACCAACTCACGCATCATGCTCAAGCAGCCCAGGGTCGTGCGACTCAAGCCACAGAGCATGGAATGGAAATCAGCAAAAAACATGCCGATATGCATGGTCAAAAAAGTGATCTGAACTCTTATCGTAACTAGCAAAGCTGTGCCATGTTTAAAATTGGGCATATCTTTAGTCAATGCCAAGTTGCGTCCGCGAACCGACCTTCTTTTGCTTTTAGTTAATTCTGAGGCACTATTATCGCCATTGAAAGGTTAAACATACGAAGAACGCGACACCTTCGGAAAGGAAATTCAGACATGGTCCGGGCCCTGAATTGGATCAGCCCGTGAGTGATCTCTCGCCGAGAAAGCACATCAGTTTCAATAACGTTCCATCATCTTTTGGAGAAATAAATAATGAATAAAGACCAAGTCAAGGGTGTTACCAAAGACATCGCTGGTAAAGTCCAACAGGATGCTGGTAAATTAATCGGCAGCAAAGAACAACAAGCGAAGGGTTTGCAAAAGCAGGCCGCCGGCAAAGCTGAGAAAACTTCTGGCGATGCCAAAGAAGTCGTCAAAGATGCCGTCAATAAACATTAAGATTGAATCGCGCGCCTGCTTAGCGATTGGCGCTTCCAAGCCGGGGACACGCTTTGGAAGATAGCTCTTGGTGAGCATGTGCGCACGAATTTTTACGAAGTCCCGGGTTGTTCAAACCAGGTCGAAGCAGTCCGTACGGCAGCACGACGTATCACGACGGACTCGTGATTTTGAGTCTCGGTAATTGATCGTCCCACTGGAGATGCCGAATGCACCACCCTGCCCTTCCTCGCACGCTTGCCTGGCTTTTCATGCTAAATCTTGGCGCCTGTGGTGAAGTGGCGACATTGCCGGAACAGGCCGGCTACGGCCCCCATCCGACTCTGCCATCGCCGAACCACACGCTAATACCCACTGTCAATATAGCCCCTGCAAAAGGCTGGCCAGCAGGCGAAACACCGAGGGCTGCTGCTGGCCTTGCGGTGAGCGCCTTTGTAACCGGTCTTGAGCACCCGCGCTGGCTCTATGTCCTGCCTAACGGCGACGTACTGGTTGCCGAAAGCAATGCTCCGCCTAAGCCCGAAGATGGCACAGGCGTTAAGGGCTGGATCATGAAACTGGTCATGAAACGCGCGGGGGCGAGCGTACCGAGCGCTAATCGCATCATATTGTTGCGCGATACAAACGGCGATGGCATTGCTACGACGCGAACGGTCTTCCTGCAGGGGCTCAATTCTCCATTTGGCATGACACTCGTGGGCAACAACCTTTTCATTGCCAATAGCGATGGGCTTGTGCGCTTTACCTACCGCACCGGCGAAACACAGATCACCACGCCCGGTGCACACGTGATTGATTTGCCCGCAGGTCCGATCAACCATCACTGGACCAAAAATGTGATCGCCAGCCGCGATGGTTCGCTTCTGTACGTCACGGTTGGATCAAATAGCAATGTGGGAGAAAACGGAGTCGAAAACGAAATCGACCGCGCCGCAATTTGGGAAGTTGATCCAACAAGCGGCGCGTCGCGCGTCTTTGCCTCTGGCTTGCGTAATCCGAATGGCCTCGCCTGGCAACCCCAAAGCGGTGCACTCTGGACTGCCGTCAACGAACGCGATGAAATCGGCAGCGACCTGGTGCCCGACTACATGACCTCGCTAAAAGACGGCGCCTTCTACGGATGGCCTTATAGCTATTACGGCCAGCATGTGGATGCGAGAGCAAAGCCGCCACGGCCTGATTTGGTGGCCAAAGCGATTGCGCCCGACTATGCGCTTGGCGCGCATACCGCGTCCCTCGGGCTTGTTTTCTATGAGGGGAATTTATTACCCAAGCGCTTTATGAACGGCGCATTCATCGGCCAGCATGGATCATGGAATCGTCAACCGCGAAGCGGTTACAAAGTGATTTTTGTGCCGTTTTCCGGAGGGCAACCTGCAGGGGCACCCGAGGATGTTCTCACCGGCTTTGTTAATGCCGATGGTTTTGCCTTGGGTCGCCCGGTTGGCGTCGCCGTTGACCATGCCGGCGCGCTGCTTGTCGCCGATGACGTTGGCAATGTCATTTGGCGGGTGACCCCCGCGATTGAGAAATAAGGGCTGGCTGGCTACGATCTTTTCAGATGCCATATTTTTTTTCAACGCCAATCAGCAAAAAATTTCAGGGCCGGCGGAATGAAATTTATAGACCAGAGCCTACCCATGTATACAAGTTCGCTGTCGTTCAAAATAACTGGAGATTCACGATGAGCAAAATAAAAACGGGCGTTCCGCCCCCCACGGACAAGCCGGCGAAATCATCGCCACCAGCAGTCGGTTCAGTGGGCAGCGGCGGAGAGTGGCACCAGATCGCCACAGGTAATCAACCGGCACTAACGACGAATCAGGGACTGACCGTTGCCGACAACCAGAACTCGCTGAGAGGCAATCAACGCGGTCCGACCCTGCTCGAAGATTTCATTCTTCGCGAGAAAATCACCCATTTCGACCACGAACGGATTCCGGAGCGCATCGTGCATGCACGCGGCACAGGCGCCCACGGTTTTTTCGAACTGACCAAGTCCCTGGAAAAAAATACGACGGCCAAGGTGCTAACCGAAGTCGGCCAACAAACGCCACTCTTCACACGCTTCTCAACCGTGGCCGGGGGATCCGGGTCAGCCGATACCCCGCGCGACGTCCGCGGCTTCGCCGTCAAGTTTTACACAAAAGAGGGCAACTGGGATCTGGTGGGCAATAATATCCCCGTATTTTTCATTCAAGACGCCATCAAATTTCCCGACCTCGTACATGCAGTCAAGATGGAACCCGATCGTGGCTTCCCTCAAGCCGCATCGGCGCATGACACGTTCTGGGACTTTATTTCACTGACACCGGAATCGATGCATATGGTGATGTGGATCATGTCCGACCGAACATTGCCGCGCTCGCTACGAATGATGGAAGGCTTCGGTATTCATACGTTTCGGCTGCTCAACGCCGCAGGCGAATCGACATTCGTGAAGTTCCACTGGCGCCCGAAACTTGGGTTGCAATCAACGATCTGGGACGAAGCGGTCAAAATCGCTGGTGCGGACTCCGATTTTCATCGGCGCGACATGTTCGAGGCGATCAGAGCCGGCGATTTTCCGGAATGGGAATTGGCAGTCCAACTGTTCTCGCAAGAAGAGGCAGACTCGTTTCCGTTCGATCATCTCGACGCGACCAAACTAATTCCGGAAGAATTAGTGCCCTTGCAAGTCATTGGGCGCATGGTCCTCAACCGCTGGCCGGACAATTTTTTCGCGGAGACCGAACAGGTGGCGTTCTGCCCGTCACATGTGGTGCCCGGGATCGATTTCTCGAACGACCCCCTGTTGCAAGGGCGCCTATTCTCGTACCTCGACACGCAGTTATCGCGTCTGGGCTCGCCGAATTTTCACCAGATCCCAGTCAATGCGCCGAAATGTCCGTTCGCCAATCTTCAACGCGACGGCCACATGCAAATAGCACAGCCGACTGGGCGCGTGTCCTACGAACCAAATACGCTGGCGGCGGACTCGCCGCATGAAAAACCGGCAGGCGGCTTTCGCAGCGCTGTGGTGGACGAGGCCGGTGCCAAAAGCCGGATTCGGTCAGAGAGTTTTGCCGACCATTACAGCCAGGCGCGACAGTTCTACCGCAGCCAAACCACCTACGAACAAGCCCATCTTGCCTCCGCATTAGTATTTGAACTCTCGAAGCTGGAGCATCCCCATATCCGGGACGCGCTGGTCGCTCACCTGCGCCATATCGACGAAGACCTCGCAAAACGTGTCGCGGGTGGGGTCGGACTTACTGTCCTTCCGCCGGCGCCCTTGGCGGCTGTTGCGGTTCAGGACCTTGCCTTATCATCAGCGTTGCAAATCATCGGCAAGATGAAAGACACGCTCGAAGGTCGCGTCGTAGGAGTCCTGATTACACATGGATCGGATCGCGCCAGCATCGACGCAGTAAAGAAATCAGTCGCCGGCAATGGTGCAAAAGTAAAGTTCGTCGCACCCAAAATCGGCGAGGTGCAGCTCTCCGACGGCTCCCGACAGAAAATCGATGGCCAATTGGCCGGCACACCGTCCGTCATATTCGACGCTGTGGTAATCATCTTGTCAGATGTTGGAGCCGTCGCATTGTGCAAGGACGCCGCAGCCATCGATTTCATACGCGCTGCGTTCGGCCATCTGAAAGCGATCGGAGTTGACCATGGCGCCGAATTGCTGTTAAAAAAAGCAGGTGTCGAAAAAGACGCCGGTGTTATTGCCATTGATGCCATGGATCACTTTATTGCTGCTGCAAAGACACGTCAATGGGAGCGGGAGGTAAACGTTAGAACGCTCGCGTGAGACGATGATTTTTCGCTCATCATACCAGGCGATTAACGTGAAGGGCGGCCCCACAGTGCTTAAAAGAAATTTGGACATGATAGAAGTTGGCAATGAAAAAAAATGACAATGTTGGCGATTCGAAATCCGAGGCGGCCGGTCAGCAAGATACGCCAAGCCGGAAAAAGGGCGAGTTGCGGGAACCGGACACGGAAAAAAATATCACGCGCGGAAATAGCGTGGGCTTTGACCATGAAGCAGCCCTTCTAAGCCGAGAGGGATTGGTCACGGCGCGGGAAAATGCCGCCGCCTTGCGTGAAAACGCAATCAGTCTGATCGCGGGAACCGCGCAGGCGGTAGGACGGGGACTCACCACGCCCGAGCAGGAAGTATGCAGTGACGAGACGATGCAGGAAACATTTGACATTCAAATAAGGATGTTGCGACAAGCGAACGAACACTTGGTCGTCGCGACATTAGAATCTCGCGAATTGTCGGAACAAGTCGAAACCGCTAAGGTCGAGCTCTATCATTTGGCCTATCACGATGTTCTCACTGAGTTGCCTAATCGTATGCTTCTGCAAGACCGGTTGAGTCAGGCGATTGAGCTAGCCCGTCGCCAAGGCAGGCAACTGGCGCTGATGTTTCTGGACCTGGATCGATTTAAACACATCAACGACTCTTTGGGGCATGCGGTTGGCGACCGACTACTGCAGTTGGTGGCAAAATGCTTGTTGACATGTGTGCGTCATTCCGACACTGTGAGTCGCGCGGGCGGCGATGAATTCGTGCTGTTGCTCAACTGCATCGAGCGTCCGGAAGCCGCCTCGAGCGCGGCGCAAAAGATTCTCGCCGCGCTTGCGCGGCCCCACAGTATCGACGGGCACGACCTTCATATTACCGTGAGTATCGGCATTAGCATCTATCCCGACGATGGTCCGGATGTGGCGACGCTTATGAAGAATGCGGACATCGCAATGTACCATGCCAAGGAGAACGGACGTAACAATTACGCATTTTTCAAGCAGGAGATGAATACTCGCGCCGTGCAGCGACAGGCCATCGAAGCGAGTCTGCGGCGCGCTCTGGAGCGGCAAGAATTTGTGCTGCACTATCAGCCAAAAATTAATCTTCAGAGTGGCGCGATGGTTGGCGTCGAGGCTCTGATCCGGTGGCAACATCCGCAACAAGGGTTGCTGCCACCATCGCAGTTCGTGCCGGTCGCCGAAGAATGCGGTTTGATCTTGCCGATTGGCCGCTGGGTGTTGCACGAAGCCTGTCGTCAGACCCAGGCGTGGCAGCTGGCTGGGTTGGCGCCGTTCACGGTCGCAGTCAACACTTCTGCCCTTGAGTTTCGGGCCGAAGATTTTCTTGAAAATATCCGCACAACGCTGGCGAAAACGGGCCTGGACCCGCGCTACCTGGAACTGGAATTGACTGAAAGCGTCCTCATGCGGAACGCTGCGGCTACTGATTCCGTTCTGCATGGCCTCGCTGAACTGGGCATAAACCTTGCGATTGATGACTTCGGCACGGGCTACTCAAGCCTGAGTTACCTGAGGCAGTTTCCGATCCACACCCTTAAGATCGACCAGTCCTTCGTGAATCGGATGAGCAGCGACGCGGACGATGCAACGATCGTCACCGCTATGATCAGCTTGGGGCAAAGCCTGAAGAAACGCGTGATCGCGGAAGGCGTGGAAACCAAAGAGCAGTACGCATTTCTTCTCGCTCAGCGTTGCGACGAGGGGCAAGGTTTTTATTTTGGCCACCCAGTGGCGGCAGAGGACACCACTGCGTTTTTGCAAATGAACCGCCTGCTACAATTTGGCGCCACCCCCTAGCAATCTGGCACAAGCAGCAAAGCTGCCATAAAGCGCTTTCATAACGACTATATCTTACCCAACAAAAATAAAATCAACACGATCACCAGTATCAAGCCAACTCCGCCGCTAGGACCATAACCTCACTTCCTGCTAGCCGGCCAAGCCCAAGTACCAGGTTTGTGTGCGCCTCGTATTAATAAGGAAGAAATTCAAGTTTAACCGCGGGCGATTATCAAACAGCGCTATCCTCGCTGACGCCATCGGCATGCAACACTATATCGAACTCACCGTCAAAGTTCGTGGCAGCAATCACAGTAAGATCCGATTGTTTGACATTAGGGCCGAAGGCATGATGGCGAAAGTTTGCCTGCAATGCCGGCATCCTGTCGGGCCGGCCATTGGCCGAGCCAAGGAGCCGGCGATTTGATCGGTAAATTACTTTCGAAAATGTCCCCCTTAGAGACCCGCAACCGAGTGCACGCATCGCGGGCGCAGCGTCGATCACGCGCCGGCGCCGCTCCAGTCGCACCAAGGGAACGTTATGTGCATGGGCCTTGGACTAGGAGTCTGTCGGAGTCAG
>PKWL01000098.1 GCA_003133225.1 Janthinobacterium sp. | reverse complement strand
TGAAATCAGGTTCCACTATAGACCATCTTTTCCGCATCCGCATCTATGCCCGATGTCCCCGATGGGCCAATGAACGCAAATGCCGCAAATAGTCAAATGTCACAACGATTTCCGCGGGTGGGTCGATAGAATCTTGAAAGGACGATCGTGATGCAGCCTATGTTGGTTAGCGCACGGATAAGCGGCTTTTCACCGAACTACAATCCAGACAACGGCGCCGCATTTCGGCATTGAGAGGTGCAAGTCCGGTTCGGAGAGGAGAGGCAGGGAAATAGTTCGACTACGCCCTGTCTCTTACTCTACTCAAGGGGCCGGTCAAATCGGCGCATTTCCACTTATACGTCATCCTCGACATCTTCAGCCGCTGCGTGGTGGGCTGGATGATCGCCGATTGCGAATCGGACGAACTGGCCGAGGCGCTCACAATGCGCTCAAAATTGGTGGCCGATCTGCTCGTCGATTTGAACGTGGTCAAGAGCCACAGCCGGCCTTACATTTCCGACGACAACCCATTCTCGGAGGCGCAGTTCAAAACCATGAAATACCGGCCAAACTTTCCAGAACGGTTCCATTCATTGGCGCAGGCCCGTGCATTTTGCCAGACGTTTTTCCCTTGGTATAACTACCAGCACAGGCATTCTGGCATCGGCTATATGACGCCTGCAGCCATGCATTCGGGTGTCGCCGCGATCATCTATGATCAGCGGGCGCTCGTCCTGCAAGACGCTTTCTTGCGGCATCCCAACCGATTCAAACATTGCCAACCTTATCCGCCAGCCTTGCCGACCATGGTAGGCATTAACATGCCAAAACTGATCCAGGAAGGGAATGAAAAAACACAGATTTAGACACTAATCTATTCAAATTTGTTGTCTCAAAGTACTTGACACGTTCCGGCCGCACTTGGTTGTGGTCGACGCGGGACGGCGGCGCCGTGGGCCTGGTCGCTGCACGGCCGCGTTGGTACCGGCGATCCACTCTAGGCCGGCTCGGCGCCGTTGGCGGCCGCACTGTTTAGCCCGTGACGCGGGTCTTAACGTACTATTTTTTCCGTTTCCTCTATTCTCCCCTACTGAGCTTTCACAGTGACGCCTTTGTCGTTCAGTCAGTACGATTGGCTGCAAACTCAAGCGCTCCCCTTATGCTGGCAGTGTACGATGGCAACTCAGCCAATGATCAAAGCCAAGCCCGCCGAATCATACCGCGCCGCATGCCCAAACTTCAGGCCGGGAACGCCGAGCTAGAGTGGAAAATTTATTGAGACAAAACGTTTTTCGTACTTCATCATTCAGCGATACAGCAAGCAATTACTGGAATGATTAATTATTGAGCAGCATTTCTAGCTCAGCTGCCGCAGCGCTAACATGCATTGTTGGCGAAGGACGGCTGATATGGTAGCCCTGCGCGTAATCGATGCCTAGGGCACCGACGGCCGCCAAAATGTCGGCGTCCTCGACAAACTCGGCGATGGTCTTGATTTTCAGTTCCTTGGCCAGGGTAACGATACTTTTGATGAAAGCCAGATAGACCTCGTCGTGCAGCATGTTGCGGATGAATTCGCCTTCAATCTTGATGTAGTCGACCGGGAAACGCTTGATATACTGGAACGATGAATAGCCGGAGCCAAAATCGTCAATCGCAAAGCTGAACCCCTGCAGCTTGACTTCGGACACGAATTTTTCCAGCAAACTCAGGTTGCTGACGGTTTCTCGTTCAGTAATTTCAAACACGATGCGGCTCGGCGTAATATCGAATTTTTTTGCCAGATAACTCACCCGCGCCACGAATTCTCCGACGATCAGCGCCTTAGGCGAAAGATTGACGAACAGCATGCCATCATAGCCCTGCTCCGTGATTTGGATGAGCGCCTTCTCGATCAGCTGATAATCCATCTTGTGGGCGATGCCCATGCTCTCGGCCTGTTCGATGAAATCGTTGGCGACCACAATTTGGTCGCCCAGCTGAATACGCATTAGCAGTTCATGAATCACGATTTCGCCGCTGGCAGTGCTGCAGATGGGCTGGAAATAAGGAACGATGTTGCCTTGGTCCAGCGCATTCTGGATCATGATGCTCTTTTCACCAGCCTTCCTGAACACGTCCGCCATTTCATCTTCACTTGGAATGGCGATCGCGTTCCTGCCCGATTTCTTAGCCTTGTACATCATGTTGTCGGCAACCAGAAATAAATCCTTGGGGTTGTCGCCGTGATTCGGACTGATGGCGATGCCGATCGAAACGGTGACCTTGAGTTTCTGGCCATCCGGTGTTTCCATAGAGAAATCTTCTAGCAGTTCCATTATTCGTTGAGCGACCAAGTGCGCTTGCGTGTCGCTCGCCTCCGGCAGGATGATACAAAATTCATCGCCGCCGTAACGAGACAGCAAATCACCATCCCTAACTGCCGTATGCAGCAGCTTGGCGAATGCCTGCAAGTAGGCATCCCCTACATGATGGCCAAAGCGATCGTTAATGGTTTTGAAGTTATCCAGGTCGAGCATCAACACGGCGAACTGCTGCTTGTGCCGTTTCGAGCGGCCCACCTCATATCCGAGCAGTTCCCAGAACATGCGCTGGTTATACAGATCGGTTAATGGATCGCGTGTCGCGTAATGTTCCAGGTCCTTGGTGTATTTGTAGATCGCCTTGACCGACCCCACGAGATTAAGCAGCGTGGTCAGTATGCTTCCAATGACCATATTACGAATGTGATCCTGCACCATCATCGATTGCACACCGATCCCGACAATGCCGCCGATTCTAGGGGTTTCCAGCAGCAAGGTTTTAGTTTGCAGTTCAATATTCTCGACGCTCAGTTCAGGCAGTGCCCCTTCCTCGTCGGCGATGTTGTGGGCAATCTGCACCAGCGTGGATCCATGGAAAAATGGATGATCATGCAACTGTTTGCGCAGGATTTTTTCGAACAAATGGATCGTTTCCTGGGACGGAGGATTGCGCCAGAAGATCTCGCATTCATAAGCCTCCTCCTCGACACGAAAAATTGTGACCAGCGCGTAAGCATCGATGATCGGGTTGATGTCGAGCAGCAGCGTCTTGATGAACTGACGCCAGTCCCGTACCACATTCGAGGTGATGATGAATTTCTCGAGCAGCTTGATCTCGAATTCAAGGACGCCCTTGTCGACCGCAACGCTCTTTATTTTCTCTACCAGTAAGGTGACATTGTCAAAAGTCTGGTTGAATTCCTCGAAGCCGAAATCGACCTTGCTGATATCGAGCTGGTCAAAATCCTGAATACTGTTGAATGAATCGACCTTGCCGCGAAACAGATCGACGGAACGATTTAGTTTCCTGTCCACAAAAGCGGTCAAGGCCGCGGCCACCAGCAATACCAGCAAACCAAAAATTAGGAACAACGCTACGTAATAGCTGCGCGCTGCGGCAGTGACCGTGTGCAAATTATGCTGAATGGCGACGACCCCCAGCACGTCCCCTATTTTTGCGTTCGAGTGGCACCGCAGGCAAGCCTGTTGTGCCGCAACGGGATAGAGATAGCGGACATGGCTACTTGTCTTGAGCACAACCTGCTTGCCATCCGCCATCGCCTGCTGCACTTCCGCCTGCATCAGCGCTTGCTGCCATCGGCCATACCGGGCTTCTACGACCTTGCTGCGAAACACGTCGATCTGATCCAGCGTGCTTGAAAAAGTACTGACGGTATCAGCCGCAAGTTCGACGACCTGCTGATGCGAGCCGCCTTTGCGCAAGACTTGATAAATGGATTTGAAGTTTTGTTGTGCGATTTCCCTGGAGGTTTCCAAACTGCGCTGCCCAAGCAAGTTTTCGTACAGCAGGGAAGATGCAAGGGTCGCACCGAGAAAGACCAGTGCAGAGACTCCTACAGTGACAACAAATACAAATCCCCTGATCGTCTTGATGAGCCTGAAAGCATATTTATACATTCCGTGCATGCCCATTTCCCCTGTGGCTAAAAGGCTTTATAAAATAACCACGGTATATGGCTATTCAATTACTTTATCAATTGCAAATGCGAAATGCGGACCGTACGCAATTTAACCGCGATGGAGGAAAAAATGGGCACCAATACAGACACACAACGCGCCGCTCCGTCTGGTTCATGACGGCTGTCTAATAAAATTGGGCATCGTCGAATGCTTATTGGCAGTGATGGAATCAATTGCCAAACATCTTGTGTGGCGGGGCTGTAAGATTATGCTTTTCCGACCCTAGCCAGGTGCGCCTTATTTGGCTTGAACTGATTTTCGCCGATTCGAAATTTCTTCCGTCGGTCACCCATTAAGCGGCGCAGGTCGCTGATACTCAGATCACTCACTTCGTGCATGCGGATCAGAAGCGACGCACCGACTGGCAATCGACGGTGCCTAACCTTGCTGATCAAAGGCGCTGCCACTTCCAGCACGCGCGACAAGGCGGCATCGTTTTTCAGGCGCAGATTCTCGATGAGAGTGTCGAGCAATC
This sequence comes from Janthinobacterium sp., assembly GCA_003133225.1. GTDB lineage: Bacteria > Pseudomonadota > Gammaproteobacteria > Burkholderiales > Burkholderiaceae_D > Janthinobacterium. Next base: position 109,810 of record PKWL01000098.1, on the reverse strand, counting down.
TGTTCGGGTTGTAGTCAAACAAATCATTGGAATCCGGATCGCTGTTCATATTAATGCCAACGGTGTTTGTCATAGCGTCATCTCAGTCTTTGTTGATTATTATTTGGGTCGCGTTTTGCATGGGTCAACGAGACTGGAATATACAGTACCGTTACCCACGGTTTTGCCTGTGGCAGCACACCCTACTTCACCCAATTAATCGTCATCGATTACATTTAGGCAATGTCTAATGTGCCATTAGACCGAAAAATGTGGCCATTTTACCAAAATGAATTGACTGATGGAACTGTTTGCTCAGCGTCAATCCCACAGTGCGCAAAAACCGAAGCATATGGTTGATGCATCGGTAGCGAGCGTTGTTGCATGGGTATCGCCCAAGTCAAAAAATTCCCGCAGAGCAGTTTCAAAAGCGCTACCAGAATAACGGGCGAAATTTGGCGTCCAGCATGTCGCATGCGGTTGAGAACCGCTACGCCCACAACTGCTTCCGGGGGCTGACCAGGCAGGCTGCGCGCGCGCAAACCGGGCCGATGATCGCTTTGGCCGTAGCCCGTTTCTTCTTGTCAGCCCAGCCGCCCTTTTGCCGCTATCAAGATAAGCGCAAAACGGCATCGAATTGAAGGAGCTGGACGAAATCTTGCAGGAGATCGTCGATGAGGACACCACGCGCAGGTGAAGTCATTCGACGTTTACGCCATCTGCTTACCAACGGTGACATGCCACGCCAAACCATCAATGTCAATGAAGCAATGTTCCGACATGCTCAACTATAGCGTCACGCTGCAGACATTTTTGGCGCAAGAGAGTCCTGTCGTCAACATCGGCCGCGTGCAAATTGAGCAAGTGTTGATCAACCTGATCATGAATGCGTGTGATGCGATGGAGTCTCTCGATGCGACTGAACGCGCGATTATCTTGCGTACTACGCTTGGCGAAGATAAAAGCATGTCGATCTCTGTGATCGACCAGGGCGTTGGTGAAGGTGCGCTCACTGACCGATCTGGTGCTGCTGGTGAATCGGGTTGGCAGGGATAATCAATGATAGGTCGAGGTCGAGCTGGAGCGGAGCCAGGCACCGTCGTGTTATACCAAGGTGCAATATACATGACGACAGCGATGCTTTACCGTTAGGGTCATGACTAAATCAATTCCCCGGGGTGGCGGTGGTAGCGCCCTGCTTGCGGGGGCGATCGCCTATCTGCATAGGCCCATGAATGCAAGGTCGCTGCTGGACGCCACCAAACTGGCGTTGCAGCAACACGCCGCAACGCCAGTTTCAGTACGCCCCCCAAGATACAGAAAACCACCAAGACCTTTGAAAGGAATCAATATGACCGAAGCAAACGATCCCACCAACACGGCCAGAAATCCGCTCGTTACCGGGTTGGAGTTTCTTGCCTTCACTTTGGGCGAAGAAGAATATGGCATCGATATCCAGAAAGTACAGGAAATCCGCGGCTACGAAGCAGTCACCCAAATTGCCAATGCGCCCGATTTCATCAAGGGCGTCGTCAATCTGCGTGGCGTCATCGTGCCGATCATCGACATGCGTATTAAATTCAATCTCGGCAACGCGGCGTACGATCAGTTTACGGTCGTGATCGTTTTAAACATCACCGGCCGCATCATCGGCATGGTGGTCGATAGTGTATCGGACGTGATTACGCTGACTGCCGAACAGGTCAAACCGGCACCGCAGATGGGCATGGCGCTGAACACAGACTATCTGATTGGCTTGGGCACTGTCGAGAAGCGCATGTTGATCCTGATCGATATCGCCAGGCTGATGTCCAGTTCGGAAGTTGGATTTATCGAAAAGCTCGCGGCGTAGCAAGCGGATAAAGGAAGCCTTTTTGAAGTAGTTCCAAAATTTAGAAGGGATTTCCCTGCTTTAAATGGCAGGAAAGGGAAATATAGCCTGATGGTTACCACATGCCATCTAATCGTGTCCCAATTTGCTAATTCCGCCAGGCTTGCTTCAGGCACCAAACCATTTCAATCCCATTTCTCGTTCACTTTAGGATAATAAAAATGAATATCGCAAACTTAAGAATAGGCATGCGCCTAGGTCTCGGCTTTGGCCTGGTGTTAGCACTCCTTGCTGGCGTAGCCACCCTTGGCATCACTGGCATGAGCCGCACCGACGGTGCACTGCATCATATTGTCGATATCAACGTCTACAAGATGAGCCTGCTGGAGGATATGTCGGGATCGGTGCATATTGTGTCGCGTGTAATGCGCTCTATCGCTCTGCTGACCGACGAAGGAGCTGCTCATACTGAACACAAGAAAATAGACGATGCACGAGAAAAGTACAATGAGGCAGTAGCTGCACTGGAAAAAACGCCGCTGAGCGAGGAAGGCAAGGTTTTATTCGCCAAGGTCAAGGAAGACCAACTCGCCGCGCGGGCTGTCAATGATAAGTTCGTCGAACTGTCAAAGACCAGCAAGGAAGAAGCCGTCCAGCTTCTGCTGAAAAAAGCGGCGCCGTTAACGACGAAATGGCAGGAGGATCTGCACGATTTCATTGAGTTGCAGAGGGCAAAAAACAAGAAGGACGAAGAAGACGCAGTAGCATCCTACCAATCGGCGCGGCTGCTCATGCTGTCCTTGACTGGTTTGGCAATCGTGTTCGGCAGCCTCATTGCATGGTTCATCACCCGGTCAATCACGCAACCAATGAATCAGGCGGTGAAAGTGGCGCGGACGGTTGCAGGAGGCGATTTGACGAGTCGTATCGACGTCAATTCGACGGACGAAACCGGACAATTATTGCAAGCGCTCAAGGATATGAACGGCAGTCTGGTCAGGATCGTCGGCGAAGTGCGCACTGGCACCGAAACAATAGCTACCGCATCGAGCCAAATCGCGGCCGGCAATCTTGATTTGTCGTCGCGCACCGAGCAGCAAGCGAGCTCTCTGGAAGAAACGGCGTCATCGATGGAAGAACTGACGAGTACCGTGAAGCAGAATGCCGACAATGCGCGCCAAGCCAACCAACTGGCGGTGTCCGCGTCCGATGTCGCGCTCAAAGGCGGTGCTGTGGTGTCGCAAGTGGTCGACACAATGGCCTCAATCAATGCTTCGTCGAAAAAGATTGTCGATATCATTGGTGTGATTGACGGCATCGCGTTTCAGACCAATATTCTCGCATTGAATGCTGCGGTGGAAGCGGCGCGCGCCGGTGAACAGGGACGCGGTTTTGCCGTCGTGGCAAGCGAAGTACGCAACCTGGCGCAGCGTTCGGCTGCGGCCGCCAAAGAAATCAAGACACTGATCGGCGACTCGGTCGAGAAAGTCGATGCCGGTGCCAAGCTGGTCGATCAGGCTGGCGCCACCATGGACGAGATCGTTGAAAGCGTGAAGAGGGTAACCGACATCATGGGCGAAATCACGGCCGCCAGCGCCGAGCAAACCTCGGGCATCGAGCAGATCAACGAGGCGATCAGCCAGATGGATCAAGTCACACAGCAAAATGCCGCACTGGTGGAAGAAGCTGCTGCCGCAGCCGAATCGTTGCAAGATCAGGCCGGCAACCTGGCTCAAGTGGTCGCCGTGTTCAAGCTCGATGGCGCCAGCACTATGGTGGTGAGCAAGCGCAACGCGGTGACGCATCAGGCAGGAACGCCGACCAAGCTGACCAACAAAGCACGCCCATCGCGTGCTGCGCCTGCGAATTCAACACGCAGCACTGCTCCGGCAAGGCAATTGGCAGTGGCACCTGCAGTTGCCGTTAGCGCCGAATGGGAAGAATTTTAGACTTGGCGGGAGCCGAGGATGCGCCATGCATGGGGGTGTGCTTCGTGCATGAATCCATCGGCTTTCCCGGGAGCCAGGATGCGAGTGGTCTAAGGTACCGCTCGCGCATGCTGCCTAAGGCCGCGGACGGTACATCAGGCCGTGAACTCTAACTATTTTTTATAAAAATAATATGACCGATGAACATAAATTTCTCGTTGTTGACGATTTTCCCACCATGCGGCGAATTATCTCCAACCTGCTAAGGGAACTAGGCCATGCTCACGTTCGCGAAGCCGAAGATGGTGAAAAGTCACTCCATCTGCTGCGCTCGGGCAAGGATGATGCGACAGCGATCGATTTTGTCATCAGCGACTGGAACATGCCAGTGATGGATGGCCTGCAACTGCTGCAGGCCATCCGGCAGGACGCGGGCCTGAATCATCTGCCGGTGCTGATGGTGACGGCCGAAGCCAAGAAGGAAAACATCATTGCCGCTGCGCAGGCCGGGGCGGACGGATATATCGTCAAACCCTTCAATGCGGCAACGCTGAAGGAAAAGCTGGACAAGATTCTGGCAAAGAAAGGACTCCAATGAATGACGCCATCCAGCCTGGCAGCGACGGCTTCGTGTTCCCGGCGCCGGGCAGTGACAGTCTCCCGGTATTCGAGCGCCTCGGGATCATTGTACGGGCGCTGCATGACACCCTGTGCGAGATTGGCACGGAAAGCGCGCTGGCCGATGCCGCCAGCGAGTTTCCCTCCGCCCGCGAGCGCTTGCTGCACATTGCCAGCTTGACGGAAAACGCCGCCAACATCGTCCCTGGCAAGGTCGAGGAAAATGTCCCGCGGCTGGAGCAGCTTGCGGGCAAGGCCGCGGCTCTGGAACTGTCCTGGGCCGGCGCTGCCGCGCCAGCGACGCCGGAACAGGCGCAGCTGATCGCCGCCACGCGCGGTTTTCTGGCCGAGGTACAAACAGGCTGTGGCGCCACCCGTTTGGCGCTATCGGACATCATGATGGCGCAGGATTTTCAGGATCTGACGGGCTAGCTCATCAAGAAGGTGGTCACGTTGATGGAGCGCACCGAAAACGACTTGCTGAAACTGCTGATCGATGCCGCGCCGCAGGGAACGATCGTGCAGATCTCCAGGAACGAGCTTACGGCCGGGCCCGGCGCGCCGGGCAGCATCGCGCTCGGCCAGGAAGGCGTGGACGATCTGCTTGCCGACCTTGGGTTCTAATGCTGTATCGGTTTCAAGCGGCGACGCAGAATCCGCGCGTATTAGGCACGCCTCCACGTTAGAGCGACATTCCGGGCCACTGACCAAAAATACATCATTGCAAATTAAATACCGTGAAATCCCAGTGAGAAAATTCTATATGATGTCTCATAGGTGATAAAAATCAACAGGTTCAGGACATGTTAAAAAAAATCGGCATTAAGCAATTGAGGCAGGGCATGCATATCCATGAGATGTGCGGCTCCTGGCTGAACACACCTTTCTGGCAAAAATCGTTCAAGTTGAGAGATCAGGCGACGCTCGATAAAATCACACAAGGCAGCATCGATGAAGTCTGGATTGATGTTGCCAAGGGCCTCGACGTTTTGGCGGAAAGCGTGGCCGCTGAGGCGCCGCCAGCGCTAACGCGCGTGCCCGACGCGGCGCCCGGGTTCAAGCATATCGTCCCCGTCTCCATGGCCGAAGAGATCGGGCGTGCGGCGCGGATCGTCGACGAGTCCAAACAGGCCGTCGTGTCGATGTTCAACGAAGCCCGGATGGGTAAGGCCATTGACGGAGAACATGCGAAGGTCTTGGTGGAGGACATCGCAGCATCAGTCATGCGCAATCCGGGCGCACTCATCAGCCTGGCCAGGTTGAAGACGGCCGATGACTATACTTACATGCATTCCGTGGCCGTGTGTGCCTTGATGATCGCCTTGTCCGCACAACTCGGGCTGGACGATGAACAAACGCGTGAAGCCGGATTGGCGGGCCTGCTGCATGACATCGGCAAGATGGCCATCTCTCTGGACATCCTGAACAAGCCGGGAAAGCTCACGGATGCCGAATTTGTATCGGTCAAGGAACATCCCGGCGCAGGCCACCAGATGCTGCTGCTGGCAAACAGCGTCGGACCGATTGCCCTCGATGTGTGCCGGCATCACCATGAAAAAATGGATGGCAGTGGTTATCCCGATCGCCTGTCGGGGGATCAGATCAGTCTGTATGCGCGCATGGGCGCCGTATGCGACGTCTATGATGCGATCACCTCGAATCGGCCTTACAAACAGGGCTGGTGTCCGGCCGAGTCCCTGCGCAAGATGGCGGGATGGAGCGAGGGCCATTTCGATGCCGTCGTTTTCCAGGCTTTCGTCAGGAGCATTGGCATTTATCCGGTCGGCACTCTGGTTCGGCTTGAATCGGGCAGACTCGGTGTGGTGGTGGAACAGCAAGTGGGAAAATCACTGTTGTCGCCGAAAGTGAGGGTCTTTTTTTCCAGCAAATCGATGGCGTATATCACGCCTGCATTGCTCGATCTGGCGGGCCCCGGATTGCAGGACAAAATCGTCGCACGCGAGGACGCCAGTAAATGGGGCCTAAAAGACGTCGATCGCTTTTGGCTGGACGATACCGCCGCTACTTAAGCCTCGCGAGTCCCGGCGCCGCCCGACCGCCGTTCGCCCTGTGCGGGAAACAACCCGTCATCAACCATGAGTTGATAGTCTGCGGCCAGCTTGGCCAAAGCAGTATCATCGTCAGGGATGAGCTGGAGGCCGTCGGCGACTGCCCCAGCGAGAGCTTATCCGCGATAGCGGCATCTTAACTTACTCGCGGCCACACACGTTACAGCAGCAGCCACGCGTAAATCTGCAAGCACGAATGCTGCATTCAAAACAGTGCCGAAAAATTTGGCTCAATCCCAGACGGGGCCGACTCCCCCCATCGGTTATCTGTTCAGCACTATCTGCACGATGATGCCGGTAGCCGGGAGCAGTACGCGGCTGAACAGACGACTTTCCCCTTGGCGGTCATACCATGCCCTTGCGCCAACGCCGCTATACCATGTAGTCTAGGATTACGCTAACATGCTGCTGAAAAAGTCGTTATGGGTTGAGAAAAAACCCGAAAATCGCCACGAGTCGGTAAAAATAGGTGCGTCATTTTTTGCACTTTGATTGAGACGATTTGAATTTTTTAACAGCATGTAAATGTTTTAATGCCCTTAAAATGAAATTACGTGCCTTTTCTCTTTTTTTTGCCGCAGGCCTGGTCGTTATGGTGATAACTGATTCGGCTGCTGCCGAAGAACTTGCTCAGCCTGCCGCATCTTTCCCATCTGCCTCTTGGTACGACCGTGCGGTTCAGCCCCTTGAAACAACGTGGGAAGAAGGGCAGCCGGAACTCTATTTACCGCTAGAAACGTACCACATGCACTTTGCCTACACTCAGCAAAAAATCGACAGCTTCGATGAAACTCCGCTGGGACTGGGCGTCGGCAAGGGCGTCTATGACCAGGATGGTGACTGGCACGGCCTGTACGCCATGGGTTTTCATGACTCCCATTTCAAACCAGAATACATTGCCGGCTATGGCTACAAGACCTACTGGCACTTGATCGAAGGTCTCAAATTTGGCCTTGGGTACACCGCCTTTCTGACCACCCGTACGGATATCGGCCACTACACGCCCTTCCCCGGAGTCCTGCCGTTGTTCACTCTGGAATACCAGAAATTTTCTCTTGAAGCCACTTACATTCCAGGGGGTAAAGGCGATGGCAATGTTCTATTTATCTGGGGCAAAATACACTTCTAAGATGGCCAGTCCGCATGCCGAAGCCGCCATCGATAACTGGCTTGACAAGAAAAAGTGACATTATGCGCGGAATGTCATGTTAACAAAGGCCGTGACAAAATAAAACAAAATGGGGAAAAATGAAAATACGTTCAAGCATCGCCGTGCTTTGTTGCCAGCCGGTGCGGGCGGCCATTGGCGCGCCTTCATGTGGAATCGGCTCGCGAGTGCCGGCAATGTCGGCAAGGTGTCCAACGTACGGAAAGTTGGCCAACATCGCGACCACATCGCTGAATAACTCGTCCATCCTAGTCGCCGCCAGAGCGTCGCGCGCAATATAGTTTCACACGTCGTCTCGATCTTGCTCGGCTCCTGACGTCCAACGTACTTTCGCCTCACTCTTTCGCGGACGGTTGGGCGCGGCGCGCAGCGAGCCTGGCTTCGACCTCCTCGTTGGAACGGCCAATATCGGCGCGCATCGAAAGTCGCGCCGTATCGACCTTGCTGTGCAGAAACGCACCGTATTCCCTTGCCTCACGCTGGCGTTGGACGTACCCCCGCATCATGTCGCGGACGATCTGCGACGCCGGGCGGTGCGACGCAAACGGCATCTTTCGGCATAGGTCAACTCATATTCTATTTAATACAATGGCATCAATCGGATCTGGCATTGGAAAATGCTTTAATTCGTACACCTCAACCAGTGTCGCAAGGATGTCCAGGCGGTCACCTTCTGGCGTATCTACCCCAGCCATCATCGGCACTTCAATTTCCTTCAATGCCTCGCGATGGTTGTCGGCAGTCTTGATGGGTTTAATGTTCATGATCCAAACTCCTTCAAATCGTTTGCACATTCACTTATGGTGCCAATAATTTTGATAAAAACAATGCCATGGGGATAGCTGATTGATACCCAGGCGCTCCGGAAATCGGCAAGGACATCAGCAGGCTCTCGAAAACGCACTTTAGGCCCATGCCCTGTAAGGTGGGAACCTTTGAATCAGCGTAGCCTGGGCACGTCCTTTCCTGATAAGCGCAATTATCAGGAAAGCGTTTTTCACATTTTTGGCCCGAAACGACTATCAAGTACCTAATATTTGAATGCAAGTCGCTTCAGATACTGTTGAACGAGCTGCACCTTTACCTGGCGAGTCCTGTTACGTCCGAAGAACATCCCCGCAAAAATCGCATGATCATTACTTTTGTTGCATGGAGTATTCCAGCAACTCTTCGCTAGTGGGTTCTCCCCAAAGCTGATCGACAATCCATTTTGCAAGTGTTGTTTCCGCAATTTTTGACGTAAGGCCCTTACGACGGTATTCGCTTTTTACCGTGAGTCCAACATCTCCGGCGAAACATTCTGTCAACTTTTGTGCTTGCTCTTCCGGGGTTAGTTCCTTGAAATATCGCAATGCTTCTTGATGTCGATGAACAGCGAACTCCGCAACCAGTTGATCGCGTCGGGACGTTTTATCTTCAATTTTTTTGATGAAAGGTGTGGCGACAAGTTCGGGAGGCTTGGCGTATTTTTTTTCAATGGCCGACTTGAACCATGCTGCTTGCGACAGTAGCGCCGGCAGTTTCGGGTTCGCTGCGCGTTTTTCCGTTAGGTCGATGGTGGCTTTTATGAATTTGGCATCATGCGAGACAAAAAAACTTTGGGCGTCCGATTGGCTCAGTCCCATACGCAGCAATTGCTCAAGCAGGGCGCCATCCACCGGCTCGATCATGTCGAGGTTTAGCTTCTTCTGCTTCGGTCTGGTGATCGAAAATTGAATCTCTTCAACCCACTTGCCATTCTTGTGTTCGATCAACTCAATCTGGAATTCAGCCAACACATTTATTTCTGCAATGGATGGCTTCAGTACATCCCGCTTGAAGTATTTATATTCCGGCTTCGCGTCAGTCGTTTCGAACGTGCCGGTCAATCTTGGCCGCCACCACTCCCACGGTGCCCGCTGAGTGACTCCAGATGGATTGCTGGCATAACGAGAGCATATTTCAAACAAAGCCACTGAGGAGCCTGTACGCAAGCTGGAGTGAATTTGCAGGCTCAGTTTTGTGTAGAACTCCGGATCAAGCATCCTGTCGCGAATTTTCGGCGGTAACGACCACTCGATGAACGTGCCTATGCCTGGCTTTTCGATAATTTCAACTTCGGCGATCATGCCGCTGATACCCCAACGCTTCTCCTCGTCGGTTTTTGAATTCCATTCGACTTCTATCCCCCTCAACAACCGCAGATGCTCTTTAATGATTTCACTGTTCTTGCTTCCAAACTGGGCATGAGACATTATTTCGCCTATCGACCGGCGATAAACGTCTTTAACCCCGTCAATCTGAGAAAAATACAACATAATGTTGAAGATGCGCCTTGTTAACAGCGTGATCCTGCCAGCCTTCGGAAGTATCGCTATAGTCTCGTTTGAGCGACGAACCGATTTATTTTGTTCAATGGCGGCGACGGCAATTTTTTCCATGAATGAGAGATTAACCCTTCAAGTGATCTTCGGCAAGCAATATCTATCACCTGAAATTCGGCTCATCCCCAAACTAGCTCACCTGACTATGCCGCGCCCCCAACTTCGCTCACCTGAAGAAGGGTTGATGCTCATATCCACTCACCTACCACCCCAAAGTAGCTCACCTAAAACTGGCCATCACCCCAAAGTAACTCACCTACGCCCCCAAAGTGACTCACCTACACCCCCAAAGCCGCTCACCTATATGGCCGGAGACTTAGGGTGGCTGCGGTTCTCCGCTCGCTTAAATTGTATTTAAGGGTTTTTAAGGTTTATTTCAAAAAAACACTCAACATACTCGCTGCATCTTTTGAAAAAGAACGAAATGCGAAACCAAACAAACGTCTGCTATGAACACGGGGCTAAAGTGGAAATTTTTATTGCCATTCAGTCACTAATCAATCTCTCTAACACTGTTAATTCATGATTTTGACGTGAATCAGTGATCAAATTGACGTCGTTTTGGGCCGATCATCTGTTCAGGTGAGTCAGTTTGGGTGAGATGGTTTGCATTAGACTCAATAAACCACTCAATTTACACATTATATTGAAATTACAAGCAGTAAACGTTATTCTGTGGTTTGTGCTTTTTTTGCAAAAACCTTGAACAGGAGTTGTATGTACACAACGTTGCCGGAACTTAAAAAAACGCTTTCGATCGCCGATTTGGTGTCGCTCTCGGCCAACGCGGCTGATGTCTTATCCCAGGTGCGAAACGCGATGCTGGAACCAAATCCGCGCAAACTGCCGCCCACCTTCACTGCAACCCAAATTTCCAGCCTGTGCGGAATCGATAAATCTAAATTTCACTACCTTGCGCGCAAGCACGCCCTCCCCTCGGGCATTAAAAAAGGAAATGGACATGGTCTTGAGTTTTCCTTGGATGATGTTTATTGTTGGGTCCATGAACTTGGAGCTAGAAAACCTCGGCCAAAAGGCAAACTCGGCAGTGTCATAAGTTGCTGCAATTACAAAGGCGGTGTCGCTAAAACTGGGACGATCGTTGCGCTGGCACAGGCGCTGACACTTCTCGGCCGGCGTTGCCTGCTTATTGATTGTGACCCACAAGGTTCAAGTACACAGCTTTTGGGAGTCGCGCCTGACTCGGACGTCGAAGAAGAACAAACGTTGATGCCGCTTGTTCATGGCGATTGCAACGACCTGAACTATGCGATTCAACCAACCTACTGGTCAAATCTTGATCTGATCCCTGCATCGTCAGCGTTGTTCGTGGCCGAGTTCGTCATGCCAAGCAGACGCAATAAAGACAAGACATACGAGTTTTGGGACGTTCTTAGAAAAGGCGTTGAGCCATTAAGAGAGTTATATGACGTGATCTTGATTGACACGAGCCCATCGTTAAGCTATTTGACTATTAACGCGCTAATTGCCTCTAATGGTCTAATCATGCCCTGCCCTCCAGATGCCCTGGACTTCGCGTCGTCGACGCAGTTTTGGAAAATTTTCTCCGACTTAGCTTCCCAGTTGCCAGGTGTTGCAGAAACAAAGAAATACGACTTTGTCTCCATATTATTAACGAAGGTAAAAGCGGATCCGCTTGTGCCGATTGTTCGCAGCTGGATTAATTTTGCGTATGCACCACACGTTCTGCCGATGGAAATACCCGATTCGACGGCCGCACGATCTTCCTCCGCACAGCTCAAAACAATCTATGATCTGAGTAAACCGGATGGAAGCGTAGAGGCTTACCAACGCTACAAAGATCCCCTCGACCGCTTGGCCCAGTATGTTGATGATGAAATCAGCAGAAAATGGAAGGAAAATTGATGAGCAAGCTCACAGACAGAATGGCAAGAGTGACCAACAATATTGTTGTTAAAGGCGACGTTAAAACCGGCACCGATGAGGCCGCGTCGCCAGCGGCTAAAACGGGCCCTGGAGTTTTTATGAAAGCCACATTTGGGCGCGAGGAAGCGGAGCAGGCAAGGTTTGAAGCGGAGCAAGCACTCAATGAGTTGAAGCAAAGCCGAATCATCAAGATCACTGATTTGGTTGAAATTACTGGCAGAAAAAGAATACTAACGCCGGAAGAATTTGGTGAGTTGAAACGCAATCTTGAACACCACAGGTTGATCAACCCGATCACGATTCGAAAGCATGCTGCAGGCGGTTACGAGATCGTCGCCGGCCACAATCGCGTTCAAGCATATAGGGAGTTGGGAAGGGAAACGATTGAGGCGAATCTACTCGAATTTAGCGAGACAGAAGCTTTGTCCGCAGCGTTTTACACAAACCTCTTTTCGCCGGCACTTACCCACTACGAACAGTTCAAGGGGTTTTCCGCCTTGCAAAATCTAACCGGAAAGGCGCAAGTCGTTATTGCACAGGAATCCGGATTGAGCGCAGCTCATATATCAAATATTCTCTCATTTGACGGATTGCCGGACGACGCCAAGTCGCTGTTGAATACGAAACCATGGATACTCGGATCCGTCATGGCGGCTCGATTCGCCAGTCTGGCCAAGGAGGGGCGTGCAGATAAAGTCAATGAAGCCGTGCGCCAACTCTATGAAAATGAATCGCTAACGGAAAAAGCGGCGCTGGAAATGATTAAAGGGAAGTCGGAACAAAAGGCGCACCCGAAAGCAAATATTCTTAAAGTAGGGCAGAAAAAATTTGCCGATATCACGACACGGAATGGCGCGATTTTGATTAAATTCGCTGACAAAGACAATGCCGACCGATGGGCTGAGAAAATCACAGAATTTGTTCGTGGTGAAATTGCAAAAGGAGGCGTTTAGGCGCAATTAGCAAGCATCACACTGTGAATCATCATAAAATCAATGACTTACATAAAAGCTGCTTGAAATCCGTACGAATATGTTGCGTGCGGCGTCTTTCCCGTCTCGTTTGCCGGGACAATACTGTAAAACGGGAGAAGGGGAGGGCGGTGGCACGGTAGTGTGAATTAATGACCTGCAGCCTACGCCAGCACCTACGATTTTGTTAATCTTCGCTCCGTTGTGATGTCAACGACTCAGGCCTAAAAGGCTGGAGCTTGGAAGTGCAGTAGTAAGCTCAGTTGAGGCAGAAAATGTGCCTACTGTGACAAGCAACATCTGCCTTTACAAATCGAGTATATCGAGGCGATGGCAAATGGAGGGTCAAACAGGGTATCCAATTTGATGCTGGCCTGCGAGTGCAACCAGAAGAAAATGCACGAGACGTTCGACATTTTCTCGGAAAAGAGTCGGCCCGACTAAATCGGATACTGACCAAGGCCAAGCAACCGTTGAGAGACGCCACGGCAGTGGGACTGGCAGAAACCGGACTTAACCATTAAATGCACCGGCAGTGGAAGCTATCAACGCACCAGATTAACAGTACAAGGATATCCGCGAGGACACCCAATCCGGTCGAAATTGGTGCAAGGATTTCAAACTGGTGATTTAGTCAGGGCCATAGTTCCGGGTGGATAGAAACAAGGAACGCATACTGGCCATGTCACAGTTCGGGCATCCGGTAACTCCAGCATTCAGACATCGGAAGGTGAAATCCAAGGCATAGTGCATCGCCGCCGCAAAATCATGCAGCGCAACGATGTTTATGGTTACTCAACCGTGGCAAAAAATGGATGTGATAGATAAGTCATTGTTGAAGCCTTAGTCTGCTTTTTTAATCAGATCGTCCGCTTCGCATGGATAGAAGGAGAGTTCGATTACTCGGAGATCCTTACCGAAGGACGAATTGCCAACGGTATGTTGATTCCGATGCTAAATTTGTTGGCCAAAATCACGATGGCGAATCGGCAGTTATTCTATTTTTCGCACTCGAACTTGATCAGGGCAGGCGCAACAAGCTTCGACGGCGACGCAGACCGCTTTGTATCAGGCGATGGATTATGCCGGCAACTTGAAAAGCATCCTTGAACGATTGACAGGAAAGGTCAAACTGGCAAATCAAATTCATCATTCAGGCGGCAGGATATTTGGCGAGAATTGGTTGGAATTGTTTCAGTTGTCAAACGAAGCTCGCGGCGTTCTGAATCACTAAATCACTAAAAAATTTGGTTCATAAATACCATGCCACGCATGCCTATCCTTTAGTTTTGGATAACTTGTGGGGCTTTTTTTTGCCCGTATTTCCGGAACTAAAGATGTTTACTAAAAAAGTGGGGCGTTAGAATGCCCTCAGAGGCGTTTACGGCCCCATCCCATGATGCTTGTACGCTGGAGTTAATTCAACGCCCTACACGGCCGCTCCTTGCGATCTGAGCGTGTGTCGCCGAGGCGCAGCGGTTGTTGTCTGCTGCCGGCTGATCGGTTGCAAATAATAAAAATAGATGTCACAAAAGTCTTAAAAAGAACCTTTATTATACTTTTTGTGCATTTACAGTCCTTTTTAAGTCTTTTGTTAATTTTTTAAAATTTTACATATATTTTGCTATAATGGTCTTTAAAGAAGCCATTGCTGCTTGTTTTTGGTTTTTACAGACTTATTAGAGGCTTTTATGAATGCGGTGCAAAACCTTGGTGAAATGGAAATTTCACTTGGTGACGGCATAAAAAAATTACGTCTCCATAAAAATATGGATCGGGAAACTTTGGCCGAGCGGGCAGGATTGAGCCTTACAGCGATTAAAAATCTGGAAGGCGGGAAGGGTGCTTCTGTCAAAACGCTACTCCTTGTATTAAGGGCGCTCGGGCGCGAGGATTGGCTGACCTCGTTGGCACCAGTCGCCACCATAAACCCACTTCACATGGTCAGAAGTCAACCAACACGGAAGCGTGCAAGCGCACGTCGATTAACTCATGTCGACAAAAAAAACTAATTCACCTTATTTAAAAGTTGATGTGGTCAAAGTTCATATTTGGGGCCACTACGTTGGCGCCGTTGCCCTCGATCCAGAGTTCGGCTACTACGCTTTCGCATACGATCCTAAATTTAAGCGCAGCGGCATCGAGTTGGCGCCGCTTAAGGTAAGCCTGAATGCAACGGCGGACGTGGTGCTCTTTATGGAGCTTCCAGAGGCAACCTACAAACGTTTGCCGGCGTTCCTCGCTGACACCCTTCCAGATGACTTCGGCAGCGCGCTGGTTGATCGATACATGGCCGACAAGGGGATTTCAGCGTCCCAGGTAACTACCTTAGACCGGCTGGCATATATGGGGTCTAGGTCGATGGGAGCTCTTGAATTTCGCCCTCAACGTGGACCGAGAAGCAAGAAGGCAACGGCGATTGAGTTGGGTAGTCTTGTTCTCGAAGCCCGTAAGGCTATTACCGGAACCATTGACGACGATGAGCACGCCAACGCGGCACTGCGCAGCATTATCGACGTTGGCACTTCCGCGGGCGGCGCAAGAGCCAAAGCTGTAATCGCATGGAATCCAGAATCAGACGAAATACGGTCGGGGCAAGCCGTAGCCCCACCGGGCTTTGGTCATTGGCTTCTCAAGTTTGACGGTATGGGGAAGGACAGGGAGCTCGGCTCCAGCGAGGATTACGGGCGGATTGAGTACGCCTATTCGTTAATGGCCAAGGCCGCCGGCATCACAATGTCAGAGTGTCGCCTATTGGAAGAGCATGGCCGCGCCCACTTCATGACCAAGCGATTCGATCGGGAGGATGGCGAAATTAAGCACCACATCCAAACCCTGTGCGCAATGTCTCACCTCGACTATAAGAAAAAATCGACCAATAGTTATGCGCAACTCTTCTTGACTATCATTGAACTGAAGCTTGATCGCGAGGCATTGGTCGAAGCTTTCCGCCGAATGGTTCTGAACGTCATGGCCAAAAATTGCGATGATCACACTAAAAACTTCTCGTTCCGGCTATGTCGGGAAGGCGAGTGGGAACTCGCGCCGGCTTACGACATCACTTTTGCGCACAATCCCCAGGGGGAATGGACCTCTCAGCATCTAATGTCAGTCAACGGAAAATTCAAGGATTTCGCGGTGTCTGATTTGATCGCTGAGGCAGACAGGTTCGGTATTGGCGAGGCACCTGCCATGATTAGGACGGTACGAAAGGTAGTTGAGCGGTGGCCAGAGTTCGCGGCGATCGCTGGTGTCGGAGCGAAAGAAACGCACCATATTAATGACCTACTCTGGCTAATGCCAGAAAAGTGAATCGGCATACTCTACTGGCCACCGTCGCTGGATGGAACAGTAGGTTCCTGCGCGTAGGGTGAGAGTTATTGCTGATGTCCGGCTGAATTCGTTATTCGGCGAGCGTTCGAACCCACTGCCCAAACGCTTCGTTTTCGAATTCGTAGGTATCCCGTGGCGACTTGACTACGACATTAGAAAGTTTAGTCATCGCGCGCTGGATATGGGTTGCTTCTAGTGATTCAATACCAATTATCTTTCGAAGTTTGACAACGACAGCTTTGCTGAAAGGCTTCAACGACGGGTTCTCGGCAATCATGCGCACAAGAGCTTTTTGTGTCTGGTCAAGTGCGGACCAGGCACCCTCATGGTTTTCGGTGCGGGCGAGTTTTTCCTCTATTGCCATCATGGCGCCCTCCAATCTCAATGACGGATTGAGAACCATGTCGACAATTCCGACTAAAAATGGTTCAGGCTGCTGCCCCAATCGAACAAACGCTTGCCAAGCCAGCACAACCGGCAAGGTGCGCCTGGTCGATGCTTCAAATCGCTCCGCAATGTACTCGACAAAATCCCGGTTTAACCGAGGGAAGTCGGCGATGGCTGCACCAGTTGAGTACAGCGGTGCGTTTGAATTGGAAAAAACATGTGTTAGCTGTGTTCTTGATGAGCCAGTAAAAACCACGCGCAAGCGGGTCTGGTTCTTGGTAATGGCGGTTCGAAGGGCCGTGGCGACCGCTTCATGTTCTTTGGTTTTCGCCAGTTCTTGTGCTTCGTCGACGAGCAGGAGCACAGGTTTTTTTTTGCAGAGCGCCTCGATTAAGACATCGATTTGCAAGGCAATTTCGGTCTGCACCTTCTTGCCAATATCTCCCAGTTCCACTTTGCCTTCGATCTTGACTCCGCCAATTTCGGCGTTTGCCTTGAGCTTTTTGATGGGGGTGTTAAGCTTGGCCATCAGGCTTTCGATGTTTGTCTTTGGTTCCAACGCCCGCTCCAGAGCGCGAACTATCGAAACTCCCGGCGACAGCTTGGTTTGCCAAAGATCAGCATACACAACGGTGTAGCCTGCCAATTCGGCGGCCGGCGCCAAGTCTTTGAGTAAAAAGGACGTCTTTCCGGCACGGCGAGGTGCGAAAATTGTCGTGGTTGTCACCAAACCCGCGTTGAGCGTATCAAGGTAGATCTTGGCGAGCGAGGGTCGGTGGTAATGCCAAATTTCGATTAAGTTCATTTAAAATTATGCCAAATTATTTATATATAGATAATTATACATTTTATGAATAATTTTGTATAATTTCCTCAAAATAATCGTGCGTCGCGCTCAGTCGACCGATGAAAATGATCAGATGATGGGCGTGCGAATCTGCGCCAAAGCGAGGGAAGGGCGGCCAGAACTTCACGCCTAAAACTGGATGCTCATCGAGCTCGACATTAGGTTAATAATGTCAGGTGCGCATGAAAAAGGCGGGGTCGACGCCTTGCTCGGCTAATCCGGAATCCCGCCTGTCTGCACGTGGAGCGCGTATGTTAATCAAATTATCCTAAGCGCGGGCGCTGCCCCTCAGCAAAAAACAGAGGCATGGATCAGTGCGTCTGCGCTCAACAGAATGATAAATCTCGGCATGCGAGTGTCCGTAAAAATCTAAAAGCGGCGAAAAAGTTGAGAAATTTGCCAAATTTCCCAAGAGCTTGACGTATTACCCACGTTTGCGATCAGCGACTTGGCCACCCGGAATTGCGTGAGTCGCAAGTTTGTGGCGTTGAACCACGCCGGCAACAGTAGCCTAGCGCGCCGTTCCATTGAAAAACAAGTTCAGCCCTAACGCGACCCCGTGTCGCAAGTCGGCGTCAGTCGGCTCCTCATCTTGCCCAAATAACAAGCGGTTTAGAAAATCGCCTTTAATGCAATTGAGAAAATGAACAGCCAGCGCGTCGGCCGGTATATCGTCGCGAAAGTCGATTTTAATATCAGCGCGGGCGAAAAACCGGCTGAGCAATTCTTTCGTCTGGCCGGGGCCGGCCTGGTTGTAGGTGATCGCTAGTTCGGGATTGGTGTGGGCCTCGGCGATCACCATGCGGTGCAGGCCGACGATCTTTGGCATTGACACTAGCTGGAGGTAACGTAGCCCAAAGTCGCTCAAGATCTGCTCGACTGGACGCATATCGGTACCCATGTCACCGATATTCAGATAGCGTGACCGACCGGCGGCGAGAACGGCGTTGAACAGTCCAGCTTTGCCGCCAAATTTCACATAAATGGTGCGCACAGCCACGTGTGCCTCGCGCGCGATCATTTCCAGACTCACTTTGCTGTAGCCCTTTTCTAGAAATAGGCATGCGGCCGTCTCCAGCAGGTTACGCATGCGTGCCTCCATGTCAGCCGCCCGCGGCCGACCAGCTGCCTTACAGCCTGGTATCCCGCTGTCGACGCCGGTATTGACCCGCACAATGCCGGTTTCGACGCTACCAGAATCGAAATAAATTGGATAGGACATGGACAAGGAACTTTCAGATGAGTAAAGATGACGTCACTGTAGCCTCAAAAAAATGATATGTATCCGTTTCATTTTATGTTGCATGATTTGCCTACATAGGAGCCGTTAATTATTGTGTTACCGGAAATGCGCTTGTCACGCTGCATGGCAAGTTCAACATAGTCGGAGATTGTATCCCGTGATCCGCTGCCATGCGATGCGACCAATTGCACGATGGTTTGAATATGCCGGTCTCGTTGGGACTCGCCTGTGCATGACAGAACTCCGTCATGTAGTGGAATGATCACTTGCGCATCGGGTTGCTTCTCCAGGACCGCTTGCGACACTAGATCGCCGTCATAGTCGCTATCGCCCATGAACACGTCAAAGGGTGTGTCGATTTGGGCGAGAAAATCTAGCGCCGCTTGGTGTCGCCCACTTCCGGCGTGGTCAGTTCGCACGCCAGAACTTGATGATTTTCATCGACGGCAAGATGCGGTTTGCGCCTGTGCGCCGCGCGGGAACGGCGTGCTTTTCCTGGTGCCACTCATCTTTTCCATAGATCTTGAGACTGGTCGAATCGACGATCACGAGGCTACCCGGTTCCATCGCCTTGCTCAAGACATGCCTGGCCAAGTCGATGCTTCGTTTGGAAATGCTGCTGAAGTCAGGAATGGCAATCTCCGCTTTCATGAGGCGGGAAAGCGATTTCATGAGGCCTTCGGTTTGGCGGAAGCAGGTGGAAAACTTGGCGAAGGAACACGACCGTTTCGAACGCTCTATCGGAATATTTTCGTGGCCGGCCGCGGGCACCTGTCTTGGCGGGGTGCTACCCGGCGATTGCATCCTCGTATTTGGGGCCAGTTTGTCCCTTTGTAACGCGCTTATTTGATCTTGTGACGGCGACTTGTGTTTGTACGCCATAGGCTAATCTGCATATGGAATTACTGGCAATCATGCCAGTTTATTCATGTTTCTTCAGGAATATCGATTTATTCAACAATGCCATCCCCTTGCAGGATCCAAAAATCCGCCAGACGTTTACTCGCAAGATCCAAGTAGGCCGCCGGCCTCGCGCAAAGGTCTGAATCGTTGAATCCGCCCCCACGCAAATCCAATGGCCGAAAGCCTGTTCACCAAAACACTGCAGGCGCCTCTCGAGCTTCGGACTATAGGCCTAAATGACGCGTACGCCTGTGGCCTGGTCCTCGAACCAGCGGATTAGAAGCGTGTTTCATTCATGATTTCAACAATTTACGCCAACTTGTCCCCCCTGCCTAAGCAGAGAACAGACATCTTTACTTGCCTGTGCTTCGTGTAGACAAATTTCCTTTTTCTATTGTGTCGGTAAATTTATGAGAGTGGCCAAAAAACTGTAGATGAATTTGCCAAGGTCTACGCCCGTGTCCCCCCCCAAAAGGCCCCATTTTAAACCTCGCCAGCCACGCATTGTATTGCCGCTGAGTTGGCAGCTCAATAACGTTACTGCTGCGGCGCAGCACAAATTTACCTTGCCGTAATTATGCAGACCTATATAATAAAGCACAAATGGAATTTTATTCCGCTGAACGGAATTTAAAGGGTGGGGTGTGAAGCGTGAATTTTAATGAGAAAGCCAAGCCATGGCGACCTACTGTTGGAGCGTCACAAACTCATCTGTTTGACGATGGAAATGAGTAGACCGGCCTCCATTTTTTGGTAACGGCCTTGGAGCGCGACCGCTCACAGCAATGTGAGATGAAAGTAGGTCCGCGGCCGATTTTAGATGGTCGAAGGACATGTTTGGCAGGTTCATGAAGCATAGATATATAAAAATTAGGAGACTGAGTTGAACAACATTGGAACGGTGGCCGCCATTGGCGCCCGCAGCAAAACGCGTGTTACGCGATACCAAATATTGACGCTGGGTTCAGCGTTTCTAGGATGGATGTTCGATTCGATGGACCTGAATCTGTTCACGTTGATTCTGGTTCCATGCGTATCTCAACTGATCGGTAGCCACGATCCAATGGAAATTGCGAAGGTGGGTGGATTAATCATAGCAATTAAGCTTTTTGCATGGGGCTTTGGCGGAATACTTTTCGGTGTGGCGGCAGATCGATATGGCCGTGCGCGCATCATGGCGATTACGATCCTCGTTTACTCGGTATTTACTGGCTTAAGTGCATTCGCTCAGAATTGGGAGCAACTGGCTTTTTTCCAAGCCATCGCGGGATTCGGCATTGGAGGTGAATGGGCCGCAGGGGCGGCTCTCGTCGCTGAGTCCTGGCCTACCAAGTCCCGCGCGAAGGCTATCCAGTTCATGCAAATTGCTTTCGCTCTCGGGTTCTTCGCAGCTGGACTAGACAATCTGCTACTTGGATCCATGGGCTGGCGATGGGTGCTTGCCGCAGGCGCTACGCCAGCCATTCTGACCGTGTTGGTGAGGCGCTTCATCAAAGAGCCTGAGCCGTGGACACGTATCAAAGAGGCCGCGGAAAAAGATGGAGCGTCTGAGTCGGGGGCCAGTACATTTCTTGCAATATTTAAGAATGGTTTGCTCAGACGCACCGTTGTTGGTGTCCTTGTTGCTTCGGCAGCCATGATTGGCAGTTGGGGCGGGCTGACGCTGTTGCCCTCATGGATCCATCAGCTTTCTGGCAACGTGGCTAGCGTGAACGTTAATGATGTTGTTAGCTATGCGTTTATGTTGATGATGGTTGGTGCGACTGTAGGTTATCTCACGTTAATGTATTTCGCCGATGTGCTTGGACGGAGGTGGTGCTATTTCATATTCTACAGTGGCGCCCTCGTATCGTCGCTGTACCTGTTTTTATATGTGCGAGAGATTAGCGCCATATTGTGGTTCGCTCCGGTGTATGGCTATTTTGTGATCGGCGGTTTCGGTACTTTCGCAGCTTATCTGCCCGAATTGTTTCCAACCAGAGTGCGTGCCACAGGGCAAGGCTTTTGCTGGAACATGGCCCGCATTTTCACGGGGTTTGGCCCCCTTTCGATCGGTGTCATGCTGCATCAGTTTGGGTCATTCCCAAATGCAGCCGCCGCCGTTTCACTTTTCATGGTCGTGGGGCTGGTGGCGATTTGGTTTGGACCAGAAACAAAAGGTATGCAGCTGCCCGATTGAGTACCAGAGCCGCAATAATTATTTTTCTTGAGCAAGCCGCTGGGTCGGAACTTACCAAATAGGGTGTAAAGGAACAATTATGGACAGCGTTGACCTTGAAGTTCTAAAAACCTGCAATGAGTGGATCCGCGATGGTCGCTGCTGTGAACTTGTTACCGTCATTAAGACTTGGGGCTCCAGTCCACGGCCAGAAGGAGCGACCTTGGCCATTTGCGAAAACGGGCAAGTAGTCGGATCAGTCTCAGGTGGTTGCATCGAAGATGATTTGATTGCCCGGGTGCGCTCTGAAGGGATTGAGTTGAAGCAGCCTGAAATTGTCACTTATGGAATTACATCGGACGAAGCACATCGGTTCGGGCTGCCATGTGGTGGGACGATTCAGCTTGTACTTGAGCCGTTATCAAAGCGCAGTCAAATCGCTGAATTGTTGCAGCGCCTATCCAACCATGAACTGGTGGCGCGCCGACTGAACCTGTTATCCGGAGAAGTGACGCTTGCGACTGCAGGCGCCGGCCAAGGCTTGCAGATTTCGAAAAAAATGCTGACGACGATCCATGGGCCACGTTGGCGACTGTTGATTATCGGCGCCGGACAGTTATCACGCTTTCTTGCACAGATCGCGCTGGGCATGGATTATCACGTGACTGTTTGCGATCCTCGCGAAGAATATCGTGAGGGATGGTCGGTGGCCGGCATGGAAGTGACTCGCGAGATGCCAGATGATCAAGTGCTCAAAATGAACCTTGATCGCCGCAGTGCAGTAGTCGCACTGACGCACGATCCTAAGTTGGATGATTTGGCGTTGATGGAAGCTCTGAAATCCGACGCGTTCTACGTCGGCGCAATCGGATCAAGGTTGAACAATGCCAAGCGCCGTGAACGTCTGAGAGAGTTCGACCTGACCGACGTGCAACTGGCTAATCTGCACGGCCCGATTGGTCTTTATATCGGAAGCAAAACACCAGCCGAAATTGCGATCTCTATCCTGGCGGAATTGACCGCCGCAAAAAATGACGTGACCTTACCCGATGAAGTCCGCGTTGATGCGGCAAAGGACGCTGCACAGAGGAACAGAAACACATCGAGGCAATATGCCTGATGCTTTCATACTACTCAGGTCTTCACCTGCCATATATGCACGATTAATGCGGCGTGAGAATTTAATATTTGGTTAGCAATCGTGCCATTAAACAATCCAACAAGCCAGGCTCGGCTTGTCCAATGTGAGGTAACAATATGCAAGAACTCGATCCTATCTCGCGCCGCGCTATCGGGGCAAAAATTCGCCGCGAAGTGCTTGGCGACACCTACGTTAAGGTTGGGGATGCACCCCCCACTTTGTTCGACGAAATGTTTCTCGAGTTCACTGAAGATTTTTGTTGGGGGAACGTCTGGAATCGCGAGCAGCTCTCACGTCCGCTTAGAAGTATGCTTAATCTCGCAATGCTGGCCGTCATGGGGCGATGGCATGAGTTTGAAGTGCATGCCTTGGGCGCGATTAACAATGGCGTAAGCGACGCGGAAATTGCGGAAGTATTGTTGCAAGCTGGCGTGTACGCGGGTGTTCCAATTGCAGCGGAAGGCTTGCGTCGTGCGAAAGACGTTATTGCGAAATATCGGCCGGCGAACCAAAGTGGGGCGACAACCAATTCGCACTTGCCTGTCGGGGTATGAAAATGTCCCAAAATTTCTTTAGCGACATTCCTTCCGGCCGCATCGCGTACACAAAAAGAGGGGACGGCCCAAAACTCGTTTTGTTGCATCCCATCGGCATCGATCGGACTTGGTGGGACCCCTATGTTCTAGTTTGGCAAAAGAACTATCAGGTGTTGACGATAGACTTGCGTGGCCATGGCGATTCTAGTCGAGTGAGAGAACCCATTACACTTTCGGCGCATGCAACTGATGTCGCGGGTGTGCTGGATCAAGAGGGAATTGAGGCGGCGACGATTATTGGGGTTTCAATGGGAGGTATGGTTGCGCAGCGACTAGCCATCGAAGCCCCTAATAAGGTCAAGGCGATGATCCTTTGCGCCACGGCCGGCTCATTCCCCGACCACATCCGCGAAAGCATCCGTTCCCGCGGCAACGTTAGCCGGGATGGCGAAATGAGCGAAGTGGTGGAAGAATCGCTAGCCCGTTGGTTCTTACCTGATTCACCTCGTCCAGATTTGCTGGAACGCTGCCGCGCAGATTTGTTGAAGGGAGACTGGTTTAGCTGGAGCGCAAATTGGGAGGCGATTGCAGCAATGGACAACCTCGAAAAGCTTCAGACCACGCAAGCTCCCGCCTTGGTGATCACGGGAGGCGCTGACATTGCTGCTCCTCCAGCAATTTCAAGGCAACTTGCAAATGCGATACCAAAGGCAAAGCTTGTCATAGTACCTGCAGCGTCCCATTTTGGTGCGTTCGAAACGCCATCGGCGTTTCTTCCAGCGTTCGACACATTTTTAGAGCAGGCAGGACGTTAACGGAAAGCCGAGTTTTGAATACCGACCTTCCCGCAACGAATCATACAACAATCTGGCCCACGCTAAATGTAACCAATTTGGGCCGCAGGAGACATCATGGCAATTACAATTCCATCATCATTCAATCTAGATGCATCGCCAGATACGGCGTGGCGATGGTTGACTGACATTGAACGCGCCGCGCCGTGTTTTCCAGGCGTGCAACTGAAAGAGAAACAGCCCGATGGAAGTTATAAGGCGGCCTTCACCGTCAAACTTGGGCCCTTGACTTTTAACTTCGCAGGAAAGTTTAACATTACCGAACAGAATGATGCTGAACGGATAGTCCTGATTACGGCGACCGGAACAGATACCAAAGGTCGCGGCGGAGTTGATGCCAATATCCGGGTCGGCGTGGTTGAAGATGCCGACGCCAAAAGCAAAGTCGCTGTCGTATGCGAAGCCAACCTTTTCGGTTCAGTCGCACAATTTGGCCGCGGGATAGGCATGATCGAGGCGTTGTCGCGGCAGCTTCTAAATCAGTTTTCGAAAAATCTTTCCGCTCGCATCGCTGCCGATCAACCATCGATTCGCCTTGATGTAGAAAATGCAACTCCGCCTGCTGCGCCGTTTCCGATCGTACCGCTTGATGCATGGGCTCTGATGCGCAACGTGCTGTGGCATTCGATCCGGCGATTCTTCGCCCGGTTCCATGGCACGGGAAATCGCCAATAACCAAGTGTGCCAATCCATCGACTTCGCTGCCTATATTGCAAGTACTGCTTATGCAGGGGCGGAATCGAAACCGCACCAGAACAGTCCGTATACCAGTCCACGAAGATGGTTGACGAAGTTTTTTTCCTTGTTAGGGCATTCTCGGATAAAGGAGCCATCTAAGGGCCAATTACTGACGGAGGTGGGCACATCTGCGTGTTCCGCCATTTGAACCACCGCACCATTACATTCAATTCTATCTACCATGACAACTGAATTCACAGTATCGCAGCACGGTTTCGAATGCCGCATCACGTTAGCGCAGCCCGAATTGGATAATACATTGAGCCTCGAGGCCATTCGCGAACTTGCTGGGGTAATACGCGAGGCCGGACGCGACATATCATTCAAGCTCATCCGCATTCGGTCAAGCGGAGCTAGTTTCTGTGGTGGGCGAGCATCGGGTAAGCCGCCAGCTAAGTCACTGAATACGGCTGAAATCCGCCGGACAATGGCTGATCCCATTCTCGAAGTTTACCGGGCGATGCATGAAAGTGAAATTCCGGTGATGGCCGAAGTTCAGGGCGATGCAAACGGACTGGGCTGCGCATTAGTTGCAGCTTGTGACCTTGCGATAGCCTCCGAATCTGCAAATTTCAGCCTTCCGGAAATTGAGAAGAATGTGCCACCTACGCTTGTATTGTCAGTATTACGCTACAAGGTACCGCCAAAGGCGGCCGCTCATATGGTCTATCTAGCATCAAGCATTGATGCCAAGACCGCGCGTGAATGGGGATTCATAGCCGAAGTAATTCCTTTCGAAGGACTAGAACAGCGTGGTAATGCGATTGCTGAATGGATCGGCTCGCGCGATCGCCTTGCTTTGGCGGCGATCAAAACCTATTTCCGAGAGGTGGTGATACCTGATTTCTCCCTTGCCAGCGAACTGGCTGGGTCGGCGGTATCGACCGCGATGACCTCCATGCGCGATCAGGTTCCGCCGCGCTAGCCGGAAGCCAGAATTTCTGCAACGCAGCATGAGTTTACCTTGCCTTAATAGTAGAGTTCTCTATAATATACACTAATGGAATGTAATTCCGGTTACCGGAATTCTTAAAGTGAGTTGCCAAGAAGGCTGCTCAATCGCTGGGATCGACGGCAATTCGCCCCTTTGGCGGTATTAATGCCACCAAACCATTTCTTGTCGCCGGAATTGGTATGGATGTAGCAAGCGCCGAATCGTTGCTCTGCAGCATTGTTCTGGTTTGAGTACGAAAAAATTTTCAAAAATCTTTAAATGGAGATAACCCTTGAATTACCAAACTACACACAATGTTCCATATGTGCCAAGGATGGGACGGTTGATCGACAGCACTGAAGTAGTCAAAGTAGATGAACAGCTTCGACTGGTCGGGACTTGTTGTGAAAGCTGCTCAGCTCGTTTTTTTCCGCGCGATGATCTTTGCCCGTTCTGCTTATCCGAAGCGGTATCGAACTTCCCGTTATCGGCTACAGGCGGCCTTTATAGTTTTACTGTGATCCATGTAGCGCCGAAGGTATGGGAGGTGCCATATGCCATCGGGTATGTCGACCTGGCCGATGGCGTGCGCGTGTTTGCCAAGTTGGCTAACAGCGACGTAAAACGATGGACACCGGATCAACCTGTCAAGCTAGTTGTTGAGCAGTTAGCATCGAGCGATGAAACATCGCCTTTGTTCCACTATTATTTGGACGCAGCGTAAGGTTAAAGATTAAAGATATTTATGAGCCATCCTAATTTTAGAAGCGTATCGGTATATGGCAGCGGGATCGTCCCGTTTGGAAAATTTCCGGAGCTTTCTGTTCCGCTGCTGGCGCGACCTGCGGTGCTGGAAGCATTGCGTGATTCTGGGCTTCCTCGCGAGTCAATTGAATCGATCTATTGTGGTTCGGCGTTGTCGGGCAACATGGTCGGACAACGGATAGCCCGCGAGACCGGACTGAGCGGGATAACCATTGTTAACACTGAAAATGCATGCTCATCGGGTGCAACTGCTTTTCGCGAAGCATGGATTGCAGTGGCAAGCGGCTTAATCGATTTTGCGATGGTAGTCGGCGTCGAAAAACTGAGCCGATTGGGTGGCGGCACATTACCTCTCGATAACGAGGATGTCGAAGTGGTCAATGGCATGGTCATGCCGGGCTTGTACGCGATGCGAGCGCGTCGTTATATGTACGATTACGGCTATGAAGCAAAAGATTTGGCTTTAGTATCGGTCAAATCGCGCAAGCACGGCATGCTTACACCGTATGCCCAGTTCCGGACCGCGACCACGGTTGAGGAGGTCCTCGCGTCGCGCCAAATTGCCGATCCGCTTACCCTATTGCAGTGTTGTCCGACCGGCGACGGTGCCGCCGCTATCATTATTGGACCCACCGGCCTCGCCGAACGGTTCTCTAGGCAGCCAGTTCGTGTGCTGGGCTCCCATTTAACTTCGGGCAAGTATGTAAGCGGATTCCGCGATTTGAAAACTCCGGAAATCACCATGCGTTGCGTGGTTGAATTATATGAAGAAATCGGATTAGGGCCGGAAGATATTAACGTGCTGGAGTGCCACGACGCTTTTTCGATTGCGGAACTTTTGTATTACGAAGCACTCGGTTTATGCGGTCCTGGTGAGGCTGTCAAGTTGCTGCGAGATGGAGTAACTTCTCTTGGTGGCCGAACGGTTGTTAATCCTAGCGGCGGACTTTTATCGAAAGGCCATCCAGTAGGCGCTAGTGGAGTTGCACAAATCGTTGAAATTGTTCGACAGTTACAGCAACGTTGCGACCAGCGCCAAGTGACGAACGCTAAAATCGGCCTTACCCACATCACCGGTGGTGGCACTGCAGGCTTTGATCATGGGGCTTGCTGTATTCACGCATTCGGTATCTGACAGAATGAGACAGTGAGGCTGTGCCATGATATTTCGTTATTCGATGAGCTTGCGTGGATCGCGATCGGAATACGTTACTACTATTATTTTAGAAGAGTTCCAAGCGGCAGGTCGGATTAAAAACTAAGGCGTCTCATAGCCCATACCGACCCCTGCAAATATGAAAGACTCAAATGTCGAAGCAAAAAAATATAAATCCCTCCAACAAGCGTAGTGCCGCGTCCGCCGATGATGAGGTGGATGCGGACCGCGGTACTGGAACCGTGGCTAGAGCAGTGCGCGTGATGCGCGCACTTGCCGATGCAGATGGCGATGTCAGTATCAGCAATTTGGCGCAACGTCTTGCGCTCCCGCCCAGCACAGTGCACCGCTTGTTGGATTTACTGGCAGGGGAAGGCGTGGTTGAACACGACGATGTTTTGCGAATGTATCGACCTGGTCTTGAATTTTACCGTATTGCCGCGTCGGTCTACACCCGCATGCCGGTGCGATCGATCGCATTGCCTTTTCTGCAGGATGCTGCGCACGAAAATAACGAAAGTGCATACTTAGCACTACTTGATTCGCAGCAAGGGAAGTTGATATTTGCGGCGACCGCGGAATCCCAAGCATTGCTTTCTTACAGGATCACGCTCAATCAACTGCAGTCTTTGGTTACGGGGGCTTCTGGCTTGTCGATTCTAGCCTGGATGAAGGAAGAGGAGATTGATCGCATACATAGGCGCGAGGCCGATCAAGTTGCCTCACCGGCGCGTGCCGACCTATTTAAAGAGTTGGCGGAGGTCAGAGAGAACGGATTTGCACTGACATTTGGACAGAGGATCAAAGGAGCAGTTGGAATCTGTGCTCCAGTCTTCAATGCTCGCGCGTCCGTTATCGGTTCCCTTGGCTATACCATTCCCGATGTCCGCTATCAGCAATCGTTGCTGCCAAAACTTTCCGATGCTGTCATGCGACATGCCAATGCACTTTCGAAGGCGCTTGGATGCCTCCAAATTCCAACCCCAGGCGGAACTTTCGCAAATCAGGAGTTAAAAAAATGAACGGCGTGAACAATTCAGTTCAGTCAAATAAGAAATCCGGCCCCTTGGCAGGACTGAGGGTCTTGGATCTCACTCAATTTTTATCCGGACCATTCGGAACCATGGTGTTGGCAGATCTTGGCGCGGAAGTCATCAAAGTTGAGCCGCCAAGTGGCGAGTTGTCCCGCACTATTCCACCGCATTTCGTATGTGACGAAAGCGTCTACTACCTTAGTGTGAACCGTAACAAAATGAATGTCGTGGCAGATCTAAAATTGCCGGAAGGCGTTCGCGTTGTGCGAGACCTCGCTTTGAAGTGTGACATCGTTGTCGAAAATTTTAGGCCGGGTGTACTTGCGCGTCTGGGTATCGATTACGCCGAATTGTCAAAGCTGAAGCCCTCGCTAATTTGGTGCAGTATCAGTGGATTTGGACAGGATGGCCCTTGGCGCGACTGGCCCGCATACGATATGGTGGTGCAAGCGCTGTCCGGTGGAATGAGCCTTACTGGTGAACCCGATGGTGAGTCAGTTCGTTCTGGAATACCGCTGGCGGATCTGTCGGCCGGTATGTTTGGCGTTATCGGAATTCTGGCGGCATTACAGGAACGCCATGCAAGCGGTAAGGGTCGGTTGGTCGATGTTGCCATGTTTGACTGTCAGGTGGCAATGTTGTCATATCAAGCTGCGTATTATCTACATTCCGGTGTAGTCCCGGGACGCCAGGGCAGTGCGCATAATTCGATCCCTACATACCGCACGTTCAAGGCATCCGACGGACTCAGTGTCGTTGTGACGGCCAATACCGAAAAAATGTGGCGGGAAATGGCGCAACTGCTTGGTGTCGCGCATTTGATCAACGACCCCCGCTTTAAAACCAATCGTGAACGATTGGCCAATCAGGAAGCGCTTGCGCCAATCCTCGAACAGGCATTTCTTTTGAACACGGCTGAAATTTGGATGGATCAGTTCCTTTCCGCTGGAATCCCTGTCGGCGTCGTCAATCCCATTGATCGCGCTCTGAAAAGCCCACAAGTTCAACAGCGCGACATGGTGCTCAATCTCAAAGATGAGCATGGCAATTTGATTAGGGTAGCCGGAAATCCAATTAAATTTGATGGTGAAGATATAACACCGCATAAATATCCGCCGCGCCTGGGACAAGACACAGCGCATGTACTCGACACGATGCTGGGTTTGTCACCTACTGAGATTGAAAGTCTACTAGAGGCGAAAGCGATATTTCAGAATCCAGGTAAGCGAGCGGCCAATAGCGACTTGGCAAACGATACTTTTTTAGACCATCCGAGAATTCCCGTGGAAAACTGACATGGACGTGCTAAGTGCTCCGCGCTCGTTAGAGTCGCTTTTTGCCATCTGGCGACGGAACTATTTCCGAATTTTTTTGGCGCAAATAACAACGCGGCATTCTCTATTGAACGCATAACGGACTAAGCCATGAAACCTGCACCATTTAAATATTATTCACCCACGACATTGCACGAGGCGCTGGAACTTGTTGCCACCTTGGATAACGCCAAGGTGCTCGCCGGCGGGCAATCGTTAATGCCGATGATGAACTTTCGTTTCGTTATGCCGGACCATCTTATCGACTTAAACCAGATTAAGGAGATGGCTTCAATCGAACGACGCGAAAACTGCCTTTTCGTCGGTGCAATGACACGGCAGCGTGCGTTGGAAACGTCGCCGCTGGCCAGAGAGTTTGCCCCGCTAATTGTGGAAGCATATTCGCATGTGTCTCATCGTCAAATCCGCAATCGCGGCACCTACGGCGGCAGCCTGTGTCATCTCGATCCATCTTCCGAACAGCCTTGCTTTACAGCTGCTCTAGATGGTGTGATTGAGGTGGCAAGCCGTAACGGCACGCGGCAGATACCCATGGCCGAATGGACCTCGATGTACATGACGCCTGCATTGGCTGAAGACGAGTTAATGACTGGCGCCCACCTCGCCATATGGCCGAAAGGCCACGGCTCGGCCTTTTTCGAATATTCGAGGCGCCACGGAGACTACGCGATTGTCGCCGTCGCGGTTTTGGCCACTGTCGACGCGAGTTGCCGTATTACCCGGTTGGTAATCTCCATATGCGGCATCAGCGCTGGGCCGGTTAGGCTGACTACTGCAGAACTTGAGCTGGTCGGGATGGAAGCGGATGAGGGAGCGGTCGTTCGAGCAATGAGTATTGCAGAATCGCTCGACGATGTCATGGAAGATGCGCACAATTCCGCTGATTACCGGCGTCACCTAGTTAAGGTTCTTACCGCGCGCGCGATGCGCGTTGCATTCCAACGAGCACGTTTAGGGAACAAATGATGGATAAGCGAATAATTAACGTCATAGTAAACAATCAGCCTTATCAGCGCGAGGTCGATACCCGCCGGACACTTGGCGATTTTTTGCGTCACGATCTAGGGTTGACCGGGACACATTACGGTTGCGAACACGGAGTGTGCGGCGCATGCACCATTTTATTGAATGGAAATACCGCGCGTTCCTGCCTGATGCTGGCAGTTCAGGCTGATGGATGCCATGTCACCACAATCGAAGGACTGGCGGCCGCTGACGGAGTCCTCTCCGAGCTGCAACAAGCCTTCCGCGAATGTCACGGTTTGCAATGCGGCTTTTGTACGCCCGGCATGTTAACTACGTTGACCGAGCTGCTGAGCGAAAATCTGGATCCTACCGAGGCGGAAGTGCGCGAGGCAATTAGCGGCAATATTTGCCGCTG
Source organism: Janthinobacterium sp. (assembly GCA_003133225.1). Classification (GTDB taxonomy): domain Bacteria; phylum Pseudomonadota; class Gammaproteobacteria; order Burkholderiales; family Burkholderiaceae_D; genus Janthinobacterium. Next base: position 78,231 of record PKWL01000098.1, on the reverse strand, counting down.
CACCGGATATAAGTCAATCGTTGACGCGGCTCTCCTTGCTGCGAGCAGAATGCGAGGAAAAAGCAGCGTTGTTGTAATTGCCCAAGAGGTGAATACATGAAAGACATTATGGATACGATAGTTCCAATATCGGCTAAAAAGCCCGGCCAATACATTGGTTCCCGCATACAACGTACCGAGGACGAAAAGCTGCTGCGCGGGCAAGGCCAGTTCGTCGATGATTTGAGTCTGAAAGACGTTCTACATTCTGCGGTGCTACGGAGCCCACATGCGCATGCGCGCATTGTCTCGATCGACGCGTCCGCGGCGCGCGCGCTACCTGGAGTCCATGCCGTATACTTGCACGCTGACCTGCCCGCTTCAGCGCGCAGGCGTATGCCCATGCTGGTGCCTAACCCGGCAATCCGAAATGTAATGACGCAAGAAGTGCTTGCTTCTACCGAAGTTTGTTGCGTCGGCGATCCGGTCGCATTTATTGTCGCTGACAACCGCTACATCGCGGAAGACGCCTGCACCCTAGTCGAGATCGAATATGAGGATATGCCGATAGTGGCCGATTGCGCATCGGCCCTGAAGCCGGGAGCTCATCCGATGCATTCATCGATTTCGGATAATCTTGCAGCGCATGTCAAGATGGGGTTCGGTGAAACCAGTACGGCGTTTGCATCGGCAGCGCACATTGTGCGCGAAACCTTTTGGCAGAATCGCGGTTCCGCGCATCCGATGGAGACACGGGGTTATGCTGCCGAATATCATGCAGTCACCGGTCAACTTACAGTATGGGCCTCCGGCCAGGCGCCACATCTGGATAAAAAGATTTTGGTCGATATATTGGAATGGCATCCGGAGCGCTTGCGTGTCATCACGAATGATGTCGGTGGCGGGTTTGGTCCTAAAGGGATTTTTTATCCTGAAGAGGCATTGGTAGCTATAGCGGCTTGGGAAATTGGCAAACCCGTCAAATGGATCGAGGACCGGCGCGAGCATTTCCTTACCGCGGCACAGGAACGTGACCAGTGGTGGGATATTGCAGTTGCACTAACGGAAGACGGCCGTATTCTAGGCATTAAACTTGAGATGACGCATGATAACGGTGCCTATTTGCCGTGGGGAATCATCATGCCCTACATCGCTGTCACCACAACCCCTGGACCGTACATTGTTCCTGCGATGGACGTTGATTTGAAAGTAGTGTTTACAAACAAGGGACCTACCGCGCCAGTGCGCGGGGCGGGGCGGCCACAGGCAGTGTTTGCGATGGAACGAATACTCGATAAGGCGGCCCGCACTTTAGGCTTGGACAGGGCAGAGATCCGCCGGCGCAATCTGGTACGTGCAGAGCAAATGCCCTATTCAGTTGGATTCATTTATCGCGACGGTAAGCCGATGATTTACGACAGCGGTGATTATCCGCGTTGCCAGGCGGCTGCGTTGGCGAAAGCCGAATATAACGGGTTTCCGGCCCGTAAAACCGCTGCGCGGCTTGCTGGTCGCTTCATTGGAATTGGCATGGCCAATTACGTCGAGGGGACCGGTCTCGGGCCATTCGAAGGTGCCATAGTGCGTGTTCAGCAGGACGGCAGGATCAGCATTTTGACTGGAGCATCGTCGCAAGGCCAAGGCCATAAGACCACGTTCATGCAGATTTGCGCAGATCAGCTAGGTGTGACTCTGGATCATATCGATGTGATTGCTGCGGATACCAACGCCGTGTCGATGGGGATTGGTACGTTTGCAAGTCGCATCACTGTGACCGCCGGCAATTCGGTATACCTTGCGGCGAAGGGCGTGCGCGATAAAATTCAACGTCTCGCGGCGTCTCTGCTTGAATGTGATGCGGGGCAGATCGTTCTGGAAGACGGCTACGCATTCGTCGACGGTCAACCAGAACGTAGAAGATCCTTCGCTGAACTTGCCCGCATTTCGCTTGGCATGCCTGGTTTCTCCTTTCCTAAAGGCATCACCAACGGGCTGGAAGATACACAGTATTTTTTACCATCCCAGTCAACTTATTGCAACGGTACGGCCGTAGTGGAGCTTGAAGTAGATAGGGAAACGGGGCAGACCAAGATATTGCATTATGTAATGGCGCATGACTGCGGCAATTTAATCAATCCGCTAATTGTGGATGGCCAGATCCAGGGAGCGGTAGCTCACGGTATCGGAAATGCGACGCTGGAATGGATGCGTTATGACGACCAGGCGCAACCCATTACGACAAATTTTGGTGAGTATTTATTGCCGATGGCGGGCGACGTTCCGAACGTGGACATCATTCACCTTGAATCACCATCGCCATTGAATCCGCTTGGCGTCAAGGGCGCTGGGGAAGGCGGCACGATTCCGGCAGCTGCCGCAATCATATCAGCGATAGAGGATGCATTATCCGAGACGGGGATTTTCCTGACCGAAGCGCCAATGCCGCCGCCACGGCTATTCGAACTACTTCGCGATGCAGGGGCCTTCAGCTCAGGGCAATAACGCTAATCTTGGCGCGGTCAAAGCCGGCGTCATCGCGTGGGATCAACGCCAACATGCTGGTGGCGGAAATTGCGTGTCGGGCCCGCTCGATCTGAGAAATGAAGGGCCAGCCTAGTACGCCACAACCCCAATAATTATCTTCGGTGTGATGACGATACCAGCGCTACCTTTATGGTGCCAGCGCATCGCGTGATAAAAATGCGTCGAGTAAGCAAGGAAACTGAAGTGTACTGAAAGAGATTTTGAAAAAAAACACAGCATGGATTGACCTGATCGATCATATAAAAGCGGGAGAATAATCCGCCATCATTTAAGCCGAGTCAGAAAGGATGAACCTTTCTGACTCGGCTTGGAATATCACGCCTGCTATGAACATGATGGCCCGACTGCTTAGCGAGGGCCGCCCAGCGGACGAGGTGATGAACCTGGACGTACATTGAGACGGAACCAGAGCAGCTTGACCTGAAAATCCAAAGCTGAAGCAACAGTCATCATAGCTCATATTAAAGAAAATGGGTGTCGCCTCGTGCGCCCCCAATACAAATGGTAGGTGCCGGACGTGGTGCTGTTTATCGACGAGATGCCACTCGGTGCTACCGGTTAGATGTTGAAGAACCGCTTACGTGAGCGGTTCGACGATTATCTGCTGACCAAAAGTCGCGCAGATGGATTGGTACGGCAAAGTAATACAGCACAGGAATTTCCGGTTTCCAGGGGGACATCGGATCAGCTAATTCAGGAGACAAAATGAAAATAAAATTTATAGTTATGGCCACATTGACAGCCCTTGCCAGTACTGTTCACGCACAATCGTCGGTGACGGTGTATGGGGAGGTGGATGCCGGCGTGCTGTATCAGAGCACATCTGCCGCGTCGTACAATCCGACCTCGACGGATAAAGGGAGCGTGCTTCGCCTGAAAGACGGCGGTGTCTATACCAGCTTCCTGGGCTTCAAGGGAATTGAAGATTTGGGAGACGGCTGGAACACCAATTTCAAATTACAAGGTGCGTTTGATACCGCCACTGGCAAATTCGCATTGGGCGGCACAGCTGGCGTAGTTGACCTGTTCAATATGGTCGCGGACGTCGGCTTGTCCGGCCCGTATGGCTCGCTTAACGTCGGCCGGCAGATTACTCCGATGATGTATGCGATGATGCACACCGATGTGCGCCAAGGGGAGTACTTCGGCAGCGTCTTCACTAGCTACGTGAGCATCAATGCCGCTGCAGGCTGGCCGGGAACCAGCACGAATGCGCAGTTGGGGGCGGTGTTCGACGACAATGCGATCGTCTATACGTCACCGAACTTCGGCGGTGTGACTGCCAGCCTGGAATATTCGCCTGGTGGCGTAGCGGGCGACGCGGTGGCCGGCACGCGTGAGTCTGCCGTGTTGGAATATAGTAACTATGGCCTGAAGCTCGCTGCTACATATTACAACGGACATGACACCAATCCCACCCCAACGAGCGTGCCTTCCGGCTTGGACAACAATCGTTTCGACTATGTCGGCGCGTTGTATGCAATCAATGGCTTTTCGGTCAGCGCGTCCTTTGGTAATGGCTGGAGTCCCGCGCATCCGAATACTACCAATTTCGACATGATTTCGGCTGGCCTTGGCTATCGTTTCTCTCCAATGTTCGAAGTGACGAGCGGCGTCTACTACGAGAAAGACAACAACCATTCGGCGAACAAGTCAACCGAGTTTGTCGTCGGCGCGAATTACAATCTTGCGAAGAAAACGACGCTCTACGCGGAAGTCGGCTACGTCGAAAACAAGGGCGCCATGAATCAGTCGCTTGAATATGCGCAACCGGTTGCGCCGGGTCTGAATACGACAGCGATGATGCTTGGTATTCGCAAGCAGTTCTAACGTTAACGAAGCAAGGCAGTTGTTGTTGGCTGCCTTGCCACCACCAGACATATCGCGCGTGAGGGTGGCAAGGCATGCAGTGTGCTGGGCAATGATTTCGTGTACCGAATGCGATGGCACTAATGTTGTCATTGCGACCACTCCGGACACCCGCGTGGTTCTGAAATATCCATGACATGGCAGAGGAAAACAACGGGTGCGTTACACCCGATGCGGAGCTGGAGTCCAACCGGCTGGCAGTGCCATGCGAGGCCTACAAATTAACGATGCATCTATATGACGTTGCGGCCGTCCCCGGCCTGCGAACGAATGTGATTCAGCTTGGCGTAAGTCGATGTCTTACCGGAGTTTGCATTGAATAAATTCAGTATCAAGATTCGTCTGACCCTGTTGGTCTCGGTTCTACTTACATTGGTCGTAGTCGTTGCAGGCCTTGGCTTGTTGCGTCTGAAGGTGGCCAATGCGACGATCGAAACCATCTACAACGATCGCGTCGTTTGTCTGGGCCAGCTCAAGGCTGTGGCGGCTAGCTACGCGGTGAGCATAGTGGATGCGGCGTACAAGGCGCGCGACAGCACGATGACACCCACCGAAGCGATCCAGTCAATTGCTGGTGCGCGAACGCGCATCGGCAACGAGTGGGGGGTCTATCGGGCGACCGTTTTGGTCGATCGTGAAAAGGAACTCGTGGCCCAAGAGGAGCCACTGATGAAGCGTGCCGATGCGGCGATCAGTCAGTTGCTTAAATTGCTGCAAAAAAACGATATGCAAGGTTTGCAGGCTTTCGTCGCGCACGATATGTTCCCGGCACTTGAACCGGTCTCGATGGCGCTTGACCAGCTGGTTCAATTGCAGATGGATGTGGCCCAGGCAGAGTACAACAGAAGCCACGCGATCTATGAACGCATTGTGACAAGGGTGATGTTCTGGAGCACGCTGTTGGTGTGCATGGCGACGGTTATTTGCTGGACCTTGATACGCTCGATCACACGACCACTTGCCGCCGCGATCAAGGTTGCCGGAACGGTTTCCGCCGGCGATTTGAGTTCTACTATCGAGGCCAATGGGCGTGACGAGACCAGCCAGTTGCTACGTGCTTTGAAGCGCATGAATGACAATTTATCCAGCATCGTTACGGACGTGCGTACCAGTACCGAGGCGATCGGGACGGCGACCAGAGAGATTGCGGCCGGCAATATGGATCTCTCCTCGCGTACCGAGCAGCAAGCGGCGTCGCTCGAAGAAACTGCCGCCAGCATGAAGACGCTGACTGCCACGGTTAGGCAGAATGCCGATAGTGCGCGACAGGCTAGTATGCTGGCGCTGAACGCTTCGGATGTCTCGGATAAAGGGACGCAGGTAGTGGGCCGCATGGTCCAGACCATGGGCGAGATTGCCGTCAGCTCCGGCAAAATAGCGGAGATCACCGCGTTGATCGAAGGCATTGCTTTTCAGACCAATATCCTCGCCTTGAACGCGGCTGTCGAAGCTGCGCGCGCGGGAGAGCAAGGGCGCGGTTTTGCAGTAGTGGCTTCCGAGGTGCGTAATCTTGCGCAACGCTCATCGGCTGCAGCGAAGGAAATCAAGATCCTGATCGAAAAATCGGTGCACACCATACAGGAAGGTTCAAACCAGGCGGTAGAGGTGGGGCGCACCACAGCTGACGCATGCCAGGCCGTGCGTCGTGTGGCAGACATCATCGGCGAAATCGCCTCGGCATCCGAGGAGCAGAGACACGGGATCGAGCATATTAATCATGCTATCAGCCAGATGGACGAGGTGACGCAGCAGAACGCAGCATTGGTTGAAGAAGCGGCTGCCGAGGCCCAGTCGCTTGAAGGTCAGGCAATCAAGCTGAGGGAGGCAGTAAGCGTCTTCGTTTTGGGCGCGGCACAACGATCCAGCCCGGTAGACAGTGTCGTAGCTCATCGGGAAATAAATATTACGCCGATGCGACAGGCATTAAACACGGATACGCGTTATGCGCACATTTCCTGACTTGACGCGGACGGCACTCACCCGAAGTAATTCTGTTAAGAGAGCGGACGAAATCGAGGGCTGAATTCTTGATTATCATTCCTCAAGGGATAGCGAACACTGGTTCTGGTCACGATTATTCGCACATTATTTTGGTCAGCTTTGCTTCCCGCTGGGGAGATTTATAGTTCTTGGAACGTGACTGGGCCGGGGCCCGCCGTGAACGCGCATTGCAATAACCCAATGCAGAGGTTCATTATTTCAAGAAAATTACTGGTACTCGACACATTGTCGCGTTCGTGGACGAGGGTTGCGAGCACATGCATGTATCGGTCGGACGTGACGCGCCGAAGTATTCGGCACCGTCACCTCACAATTGCCACGGTGCGAGACTGGCTACTCGAACAACGCGTCCATTTAGTGGCCATGGAGGCAACCGGCATCTACTGGCTGCCCTTAGACGGCGTGCTGGAAGCAGCACATCTAGAAGTACGCATGGTCAATGGGCGACAAACTCGCAACCTGCCGGGCAGGAAGACCGACATGGCCGACTGCCCGTGGGGCGCCACGCTGCACATTCACGGCCTACTGCCGATCACGTGGCCACGGCGGCCGGCTGCGTGCAATTAATGCAAAAAGCTTTGGAGTGCACGGACATCAAACTACATGATGTCATTTTCCTCGCTGACAAACCTTGCTGGAGCTATGCGACGTGCAAATCCGGAGCAGGAAAAAGCTGGCCGCGATCGAGGCATCATGTGGCTCCTGGTCCAACGAACATGTCTTCGCCCTAAATCAGGCATTACAATCTTGGGACCACCATCAGAAACTTATCGCCAATCGCGACAAGCGCATCGCCGCTGTCCCACCACCGTATGACGAAACGCGGCCGCCACTATCTAAAACCACCAAGCGCGGCGGCGTCAACGCACCGGATATCGCCAAACTGCGCGAGATCCTGGCGCAAATGTCCGGCGGACAGGATCTGACGCAGCGACCAACACTGACGCATTATGACGTACTGCAATTAATCGGCGAAGTGGGCACCAATCTAGGCATCTGGCCATGCGACAAACACTTCACCGCCTGGATGTGGGTATTTCGGCCGATCGTGACCGGTCATATTGGCGCATCGGATGGATCTCGCGCCTGGCAACAACGACACAAGGGACGCGTCAAGCGCAGGTGCAACCAATCAGGACGACTTTTCGCATGCTGGCGCAAAAGCCTCGTGCGAAGCAAAAAATCGCCCTAGGCGGCTTCTACCGGCGGATGGCTGCACGCCGCGGCGGATTAATCACCACCAGACACTTGCACGCAAACTCGCCACATGATGATCAAGGGAGAAGACCGCATCGAAAAAGGCCTCACGCATTACGCTACCGTTACCTATGCGAGTGGCCAAAAAAACTGTAAATGAATTTGCCGAGGTCTTCGTCCGTGTCACCCCAAAAAGCCCCTTTTGAACCCACGCTGTTGGCGCTACTGCATTGTATTGCCGCTGAGTTGGCAGCCTCAATAACGTCACTGCTGGGGCGCAGCACAAATTTACCTTGCCGTAATTATGAAGACCTATATAATAAAGAACAAATGGAATTGTATTCCGTTGAATGGAATTTGTATGGTGGGGTGTGAAGCATGAATTCCAATGAGGAAGCAAAGCAGTGGCGGCCTAATGTTGAAGCGTCACAAACTCATCTGTTTGACGATAGAAATGAGCAGACCAACCTCCGTTCTGATCCATGCCTTTGTTTTTTGCTGTGGCAGCGCGCGCTTTCATCGTGTTGCCCGAAAATGCGCTCGTAACGCTGCGTGGCAATTTCAACATAGTTGCGCAGGTTGTATCCCGTGATCCGCTGCCATGCGATGCGCCTCTGTTGCACGCTGGTTTGAATATGCCAGTCTCGTTGGCTGTCACCGGCGTTTGACATGACGGTCGTTGGTCGAAGAGGCGGCTGCCGCATCGCAATCTCTACAAGAGCAAGCCGGATATTTGTCGCAAATAGTTAACGTATTCAAGCTCGATAAAGTGGATTCCGCGACGGCCGCCACCGCAGGTCGCTCTGTAATTTGATGGCAATAGGACCGAAAAGTTAACCAAATTAATGTCAATGGACTTTTGCGATGGATGGTAATTGAAGTCATGGTTATTACCGCATACCGTCGTGCATCCTGTTGGCTGCGCAAGTAAGTACCGTTCGCATTGAATTGGTGACTACAACAAAACTTTTTACTTTTTATTAAGGAATCTATGGAAAGCCAATTCTACCGAGCTATGCCGCAGTTGAGGCTTAAATCAGAGGATGCTTACTATTTGCCAAATCTGACCATTGCGCCACTTGTCAGTGCCAACTCACCGGCCGTTGAAGTCATGACTGACTTGCACCGTATTGCAGCAGTAACTATTGCTTTCGATGCCCTTATCGATGATGCCAATCAGCAAATGATCTCCCACGGTGTGCGCACATTGATTGTCGTCGATGACGATCGTCATGTTATTGGTATCGTCACATCCACCGATATACTGGGAGAGAAACCTATGCAGATTACGCACGAGCGGCGCATTCACCATGTCGAGATCCTCGTGCACGATGTCATGACTCCAGCGAATCGGCTGGAAGTCATTGACCTTCAAGCAGTGTTGAATGCCAGAGTGGGCGACGTACTGGAGACATTGAAGCATTCTCGCCGTCAACATGCATTGGTGGTCAGTCAGGCGACTGGTGGGAAGCATGTAGTGCGGGGAATCTTTTCTGCAACACAGATCGCGCGTCAACTCAATGTTGCGTCCAGTCAACCAGAAATCGAACACAACTTTTGCTGAAACTGGAACGGTTATCGGCTAGAGCCTGTTTTGAGCTAGCGATGTAAGCCCGACAGCCGGCTAGGTCGATGGAATATCCCCGAAACAAAAATACCCGCAAATAAGATCGGGCGCGAGGCTATTTTAAAAAGTTGCAATCGCTAACGGCTTGGCACTGGCAAAATAAGGTTACGCGAAGACCCTGCCGCAGCGCCCAAATAGCCTGGTGCAATACGAGCGTGGTCACCAGATTTTACATGTAGGTTGATGGGGGATCGCATGGTAGGGCAAGAGCCCTAATGTAGCCGAAACTGTCGCCGATACGCCGCGGTAGCGGTGCAATCCAGACCGCACGAGCATTCAATCATCTTTCGACAAGTTAAAGGGACTCATTATTATGGGAAAATCAAATAAATTTGTTGTGCCAAACTGTACAGCCGTTGCGTTTGACGGAGGGTTCATTGGATTTCAATTGCACGAACTGGACCCAACACACCACGAGGGCGTCATTGCCGCGCAAAAGTGCCACATGGCAAAAGAACGTCGGCTTACTGCGTCCTTTGGTCAATCAGGATGGGTATCCCGGATCCACCGTGACTGGGTATTCCAGACCATCATGACCTCTGATTCCGGGCTATCGTGACCAGATTCCTTGCATCTAGGCCACAGTAATATCACAAAACAGAGCGAGTGCTCGGTCTTTAAATATGAAATTGCGTCGGTTAAGCAAGGCATTTTGCCGTCGGGCTTCGAAGCGATGCGCCCCTTGCCGATGCGATCCCTTAATAGGTCAAGGCGGTGCGCCGCTCATGCAGGTTTTCGCGAAAATAAAGATTCGACAGATGAAGGGGGGTTGAATGGATGATCGAAATACCGGCGCCACCGATAGCTTAACTGCGGCGTTTTCGCTCCGCGGGCGAATCGCGATGGTCACGGGCGCCTCCAGCGGGATTGGACTGCGTCTGGCCCGTGTGTTGGCCCATGCGGGTGCGGCGGTTGCACTTGCGGCTCGGCGCAAAGACAAGATTGCTGCGGACGCTTTGGCGTTGCGGGAAGCCGGGCATCAAGCGGTTGGAGTGGCCCTTGACGTTGCCGATCTCGCGACCATTGACCCTGCGTTCGACGCTGTGGAGCGTTCACTTGGTGCGGCGCCTGACATCTTGATCAATTGTGCCGGGATCATCCTCACCAAGCCGTTCTTGCAGCAGACATATGAAGAGGTTGCGAGCGTTTTCGACACAAACCTGCGCGGCGCATTTTTTGTTGCGCAGCGCGCAGCGCGCGGCATGCAAAAAATTGGCGGCGGCTCGATTATCAATGTCGCTTCCACCGCCGGGCTGCGCCCCGGCGGGTATTTGTCAAGCTACGGCGCGTCCAAGGCCGGATTGATACATCTGACCAAAGTGATGGCATTCGAACTGGCGGGCCATGGCATCCGCGTCAACGCACTTTGCCCTGGCAATATCGAGACCGACATGCACCAAAGCTTCGTTGAACGCGGCTTTAGCGAAGCACTTGTCAAGCGTATTCCGCAGCGACGCTTCGGCCAGCCCGACGACTTGGACGGCGCGGCGTTGCTGCTGGCGTCGGATGCTGGACGCTATATCACTGGTGCGGTTCTGGCGGTCGACGGCGGCCAACTCGTCAACTCCCTCTGAACCGGTGGATCGGCATCGCGCAGAGGGGTTTTTCCAATTTCCAATTTCCAATTTCCAATTTTCCATTTCGCAGGTCAAATCAAAATGATGCGCGCACTTCTCGACTTTCTGATGTACGACTGGCTAAACATCGATTCGCTGGTCTGCCGCGAACGCTTCACCGACCATTCGCGCCAAACCTTCGATGCCGTGCTCGATACCAGCGAGCGCATTGCCACCGAACGGTTCGCTCCGTTCAATCGCTTGGTCGACATCGACGAGCCGCGGTTCGACGGCAAGACCGTCAAATTACCGGCGGCCACGGCGCAAGCGACTAGTGCTTACGCTCAATCTGGCTTGTTGGCCGCGGGCCATGATTATGAGGTTGGCGGAATGCAATTGCCGTACGTGGTCGACATGGCGGCAAACAGCTTCTTTGCCAAGGCAAGCATCGGCTTGAGTGCCTACGCGATGTTGACATACGCAAACGCAAATTTGTTGATGGCGCATGGCACCGCGGCGCAGCGGGAAGCATTTGCGATGCCGCAATTGCAGGGGCGCTTCATGGGCACGATGTGCCTGAGCGAGCCGCAGGCCGGTTCCAGCCTGGGCGACATTTTGACCAAAGCGATCTGCGACGGCGATGAGTCTGCGCGCGATGAGCTGGGGTCGCGTTTTCGTCTACGGGGCAACAAGATGTGGATTTCCGGGGGCGAACACGAGTTGAGCGAGAACATCGTCCACCTCGTGCTCGCCAAGATCGCTGGCGGCGATGGCAAGACAGAGCCTGGGGTGCGCGGCATTTCGCTGTTCGTGGTGCCGCGCTATCTGGTCAACGCCAGGGGACGCATCACTGGCGAGCGCAACGACGTGGCGTTGGCAGGGCTGAACCATAAGCTTGGTTATCGCGCCACCATCAATACCTTGCTCAACTTCGGCGAGGGCAAATTCCCAGTGCGGTGCCCGGGCGGGCTGGACGGACGTGGCGCCGGCGCCATCGGTTACCTGATGGGCGAGCCGGGGCAAGGCTTGCAGCTGATGTTTCACATGATGAATGAAGCCCGCATCAATGTCGGCATGGGCGCGGCGATGCTCGGCTTGGCCGGATACGAGGCTTCGGTGGGTTATGCGCGCAGTCGGCCGCAAGGACGCTTGGCGGGGTCGAATGGAAAGGATGTCGGCGCGCCACAGGTTCCCATCGTTGACCATGCCGATGTGCGCCGAATGCTGCTGGCGCAAAAGGCATATTGCGAAGGCGCGGCCGCGCTCTGCTTGTATTGCGCGCGTCTGGTCGATGATAAGCGCACCGGCGCGCCCGAGTCGGCGCAGGAAGCGGCGCTTCTGCTCGATTTGCTAACCCCTGTTGCCAAAAGCTGGCCCAGCGAATGGTGCCTCGAAGCGAATCATCTTGCAATCCAGGTGCACGGCGGTTACGGGTATACGCGCGACTTCTCGGTGGAACAATTCTGGCGCGACAACCGATTGAACATGATCCATGAGGGCACGCATGGTATCCAGGGACTGGATCTGCTCGGCCGCAAGGTGCGCGCAAGCCAAGGCCGTGCGCTGAAGCTGTGGACCGCGCGCGTGCAAGCCACCATTGCGCAAGTCGGCGCCGATGCGCTACTCGGCGAATATGCGGCGGCGCTAGAGGTGGCGCTGGCCGCGCTACTACAAACGACCGAGGCGGCGACATCGGGCGGCGAAGGCGAACCCGCGTTGGCGAATGCATCGCTTTACCTGCAAGCGTTTGGGCACATTGTGTTGGCGTGGATCTGGCTGGAGGTGGCGCATACGGCAGCACGGCGTCTTGCAGACGAAGGCAGACACGACGAATCGTTCCATCGTGGATTGCTGCAGGCGGCACGCTATTTCTTCCGATATGAAGTACCGAAAACCGGCGCTTGGCTGGCGGTCGTCGCCGCGCGCGACATGACTTGCGCGGAAATGCAGGACGCTTGGCTGTAAGAGGCACCGATGCAATACCTGAAACCGCTTCATGCACCGTACGGTGCGCTTTTTAATGGACATGTACATGAATTCACCAGTATCCCTGACTCAGTCCGGTTCGATTGCGATGATTTGCATCGATCACCCGCCGGTCAACGCGTCATCGCAGGCGGTGCGCGCCGGCTTGGTCCAATGCTTCGCAACGGTGGCGGCGAATCGCACGATCGGCGCGGTCATCCTGTATGGCGCGGGAAATAACTTCATGGCGGGCTCCGATATTGCCGAGTTCGATTTGGAGAACTTGCCGGCACCGGATCCGAACCAAGTGCACGAAGCCATCGAAGCGTTTGATCGGCCGGTGATTGCTGCCCTGCACGGAGCCGTACTCGGCGGTGGGCTCGAACTGGCGCTGGCTTGTCACTATCGAATTGCGTTGGCGGGTACCACACTCGGCCTGCCTGAAGTCAGGCTGGGCCTGCTGCCGGGCTCCGGCGGAACGCAGCGTATGCCGCGGCTAGTGGGTGTGGTCAAGGCACTGGAGATGATGACCTCAGGTTCACCGGTCGACGCCGCCGCGGCGCTGCAATCCGGATTACTGGATCAGGTGGTGCAAGAGGCTCTGTTGCCGCGAGCGCTCGCGCTGGCGGAACAGCTTGTGCGCCGTGAGCGGTCGTCGCTGCGCATCATCTGCCGATTGCCGCTAGACACGGCCAGTATGCCACCCGGAGTATTCGACGATTACCGGCGCAAGCTGCCCGCAGATGAAAAAGGTGGACGGGCAGCGCGCAAGATCGTTGATCGCGTGGAAGCGGCGGCCACGCTTTCATTTGCTGACGGCCTACAGCTGGAGCGCATGGCGTTCAAATGCTGTAAGGATTCCGACGAATCCCGGGCGCTGCGCCATGTGTTCTTCGCGGAACGCGCCGCGGCGCGCATTCCCGGTTTGCCGTCCGGCAGCGCATTGCGGCCGATCCGTCACGTGGGGATTATTGGTGCCGGTACGATGGGTGGCGGCATCGCGATGAATTTTGTTAATGTCGGCATCCCGGTGACGCTAGTGGAGGTGTCGCAGCAAGCGCTCGATCATGGGCTTGAGATTATTCGCAAGAATTACGCTGCTTCCGCCGCCAAAGGCCGCATCCCGGTCGATCGCGTCGAAAAAAACATGGGGCTGATCAAGGGGACGCTGCGAGATGAGGACGTCACTTCATGCGATCTGGTGATCGAAGCGGCGTTTGAAAGCCTGGAGATCAAGAAAGCCATTTGCACTCGTTTGGGTGTCATTTGCAAGCCCGGCGCAATCATCGCCAGCAACACCTCGACGCTCGATGTGAATGCATTGGCCGAGGCGACAGGGCGGCCGGGCGATGTGCTTGGCATGCATTTCTTCAGTCCTGCCAACGTGATGAAACTGCTCGAAGTGGTGCGCGGGACACGCACCGATCCTCAAGTGTTGGCAACCGTCATGGCGCTGGCGAAACAAATCGGCAAGGTGGCCGTGGTGTCGGGAGTTTGCTACGGCTTCATCGGCAACCGCATGTTGGAAGGCTATTTGCGTGAGACCGAGCAGCTGTTGATGGAAGGAGCGGAACCGGCGCAGATCGACGCCGCAATCGAGGCAATCGGATTCGCGATGGGGCCGTGCCGCATGATCGACATGGCGGGCGTCGATGTGGCAGCCAAAGTGGTGCTTGAACGGCAGAAAGAGGGCTTTTATGCCGACGATGCGTCATACCGCGCGGTCGTGCGCAAATTGTACGAGATGAGCCGGCACGGCCAAAAAAACGGGGTCGGGTACTACCGCTATGAAGGCCGCACGCCCGTCCCGGACGAGCGCGTCACACAAATCGCACGCGAGCTGGCCGTCCAGCACCGGATCCCCCGGCGCACCGTCATTACGGACGAGGAAATTGTGGAGCGCTGCATGTATCCGCTAATGAACGAAGGTAAAAAGATCCTCGATGAAGGGATCGCCTACCGTGCCGGCGATATCGACGTGGTATGGGTCCACGGCTACGGCTTTCCGGCCTTCAAAGGCGGGCCGATGCATCTTGCTGCGCAATGGGGAGAAGAGTGCGTGCGACGCCGTTTGGAATTCTACGGGAAACGGCAGGGCGGCGATCCGCATGGCTATTGGCATTGTGCCGAGGGATGGGGAATAGCTTAGCGGCAGTAATGCCTGGACGCCTCCGAATGCATATGCGGCAGCCGGGGGTCCACGGCGTGAAAGGAACGGCTGGCGAGGTCGGTTGGGACAGGTTGTCCAAGGCGGTCAGCGAATAAAGCAAATCCATATCATTACCGGCGCCACTGGCGCCATCAACCAGGAGCATCATTTTGAAAGAAGCAGTCATCGTCGCCACCGCGCGCACCCCCATTGGGAGAGCATTTCGCGGAGCTTTGAATAACATCAAGTCGCCCACCTTGCTGGGGCATGCGATCCATCATGCAGTACAGCGCGCGGGTGTCGAGCCGGCAGAAATCGACGATGTCGTGGTCGGGACCGTGCTAAGCGCCGGCACCGCCGGCATGAACCTGGGGCGGCTGGCCGGGCTGGCCGCGGGTCTGGGTATTGGGGTGGCGGGCCAGACCATCGATCGCCAATGCGCGTCGGGACTAATGGCGATCGCGACGGCTGCCAAGCAGGTGATCGTGGACGGAATGGGGGTGGTGGTGGCGGGTGGCCAAGAAAACATATCGGCACTGAACTCGCTTTATTTCGAATGGGTCAACCGGGAACAGGATCCGAAGGTGACGGCTGCCGTCGAACATGCGTACATGCCGATGCTGGACACCGCGGAGTTCGTGTCCAAGCGCTTTGCGATTACCCGCGAACAGCAAGACCAGTATGCGCTTCTGTCGCAGCAGCGTACCGCTGCAGCCCAGGCGGCGGGCAAACTCGACGATGAAATCGTGCCGATCACGGCGACCATGAAAGTCATCGACAGAGCGACCAACACTGTGTCGTACCATGAAGTGACGCTATCCAAGGATGAGGGCAACCGGCCCGACACCACGCTGGAAAGCTTGGCGGCCCTTAAGCCGATACTCGAGGGCGGCGTGATCACGGCCGCCAATGCCAGTCAGTTATCCGACGGCGCCTCGGCGTGCGTGGTCATGGAGGCGCGGCTGGCCGAGCGGCGCGGCTTGCGGGCGTTGGGAATTTACCGCGGCATCGCGGTGGCCGGCAATGCGCCGGAGGAGATGGGCTTTGGCCCGATCTATGCGGTGCCGAAGCTGCTCAAGCAGCATGGATTAAGAATCCAGGATATCGGCTTGTGGGAATTGAACGAAGCGTTCGCTTGCCAGGCGCTGTATTGCCGCGACAAGCTCGGAATTGACCCTGATATTTATAACGTCAACGGCGGCGGCATCTCGATCGGGCATCCGTACGGGATGACGGGCGCGCGACTAGTCGGCCATGCGCTCATCGAAGGAAAGCGGCGCGGCGTGAAATATGTGGTGGTGACAATGTGCGTCGGCGGTGGCATGGGCGCCGCAGGATTGTTCGAGGTGGCGTGATGGTGGATACTGGGCTTCACACACCAATCTAAGGGGCGGGCAGCCGCCGCGTCATTTCTCGGTTGGGCGGTGAACGGCACGGAGCCTTATTTGGAGCGAGCGCTCCCTATGACATTGTTGCATATGTGCAAGAGCAATCAGGTCGCTCGGATTCTGATAAATCATCCCGAACCGTACCGAACAAATAAAACGCCAAACGGCGTCACCATATTTCAAAAACGACATGTAAAGGTGAGCAACTGGGCAGAGTACGACGCCGGTCTTCGGCGGCGAACCAGCTTGAGATTGTGGGTGACTGACGAGGCCATGGCCGCTTGGTGGACAACGTCCCGGCTTACTCCGGGCGGGCGGCGCTGCTATTGGAATCTGGCGATCGAGACGGGCCTGATGCTACGGCTGGCATTTCATCTGCCGCTGCGCCAGACCGAAGGGCTGATGGCCTCGGTTTTCGCGTTGTTAGAAGTCTCGCTTAACGTTCCCGACCACGGTACGTTGAGTCGTTGGGCGATGAACCTGGCGTCGATTTCGAACGGAGTGCGTGCCCGATGGCCGTATTCAGTGGCTAACGGATTACCAGCGCCTTCTAGGCGCCTCAACGATAAACCCCACGGCTCTGGCGGTGGTAGCTTAATTTTTTTACGGCGCGGAATCGCCAAGATCTGAGGCTTTGTTTCGGCGAGAAAACGCCAGTGACGATCGCGGTGGGTCGTTCCCCCGGCAGAAGAAGTTGCCAATAATCGCCAGCGTTACCCACCAAGGCAAGGCGCGCTGGATGATTATTGATGAGGCCTTTATCCATGAGCACCTGCTCGAATTTTGCGAGTTTACTGCCGTGATGTGTCGAATTGGCCGGGCTGGTGCGCGGTCATGACAAGGCATGCTGGTGCGGCCCGTGTCGCTCGTTTTGGAAAAGACGCCCGGCGAACTGCTTGAAATCGTTTTGTAGCTGGTCAACTCGGCATTAATCTGCCGATCACTTTGAATTGAACTTTGCAAGCCACCGGTCCCGCAGGCATTGGGTGGCGATCACTTTTGGAGAAATGAGATGAATTACAAAGCCCCCCTTAAAGATATGCTGTTCGTCCTGAACGAAGTGGCCGGCCTGGCCGAAGTCAATGCCTTGCCGGGCTGCCTTGACGCGACCTTGGACACGGCCGAGGCCGTACTGGAAGAGAACGCGAAATTTTGCGCCGCGGTGGTGGCGCCGTTAAACGCCGCCAGCGACAGGGAGCCGAGCTACTGGCACGACGGCCAGGTGACGACCTCCAAAGGCTTCAAGGAAGCTTTCAAGGCGTTTGCCGAGGCCGGCTGGCAGGGTGTTCAGCATCCGCCAGAGTTCGGCGGCCAAGGCTTGCCCAAGCTGCTGGCGACGCCTTGCATCGAAATGCTCAATTCGGCCAGCATCTCGTTCGCACTGGTGGCCATGTTGTCGGACGGCGCGATCGAAGCCTTGCTGACGGCCGGCAGCGCCGCGCAAAAGGCCACCTATCTGGAGCCGCTCATCGGCGGGCGCTGGACCGGCACCATGAACCTGACCGAGCCGCAAGCCGGCTCCGATCTGCCGGCGGTGCGCACGCGCGCCGTGCCGCAGGGCGACGCCACCTTCAAGGTGTTCGGCACCAAGATCTTCATCACCTACGGCGAGCACGACCTGGCTGAAAACATCATCCACCTGGTGCTGGCGCGCACGCCCGACGCCCCCGCCGGCGTCAAGGGCATTTCCCTCTTCGTCGTGCCGAAGTTCCTGGTCAATGCCGACGGTTCGCTGGGAGAGCGCAACGATGTCCATTGCGTGTCGATCGAGCACAAGCTGGGCATCAAGGCCAGCCCGACCGCGGTGCTGCAATTTGGCGACCATGGCGGCGCGATCGGCACTTTGGTGGGCGAGGAGAACCGCGGCCTGGAATACATGTTCATCATGATGAACGCGGCCCGTTTCGGGGTCGGCATGCAAGGCATCGGCTTAGCCGAGCGCGCCTATCAGAAAGCGGTGGCGTTCGCCAAGGAGCGCGTGCAATCGCGCGGCCTGGCCGGCTCGCCCGGGCCGGTGTCGATCATTCACCATCCGGACGTGCGCCGCATGCTGATGTCGATGCGCGCGCAAACGGAAGCGGCGCGCGCTCTGGCCTATGTCGGCGCGGCCATCGGCGACACGGCGCACCACCATCCGGATGCGGCCACCCGCGCCGCCAACCTGGCCGTTTATGACTACCTGGTTCCGGTCATCAAGGGCTGGTCGACGGAAATGTCGCAAGACGTCACGCGCGACGGGGTGCAAGTGCACGGCGGCATGGGATTCATAGAAGAAACGGGCGCCGCCCAGCATTACCGCGATTCCAAGATCTTGACGATTTACGAAGGCACGACGGCGATCCAGGCCAACGACCTGGTCGGGCGCAAGACCGTGCGCGACGGCGGCGCGGTGGCCCACAGCATCATCGCCCAGGTGCGCGCGACCGAAGCGCAACTGGCGCGCCTGACGGACGGTGATCATGGCGCCAACTTCAAGGCGATCTTGAACCGCCTCTCGGGCGCCAGTTCGGACCTGGAAGTGGTGGTCACTTACGTGGCTGGCACCATGAAGTCGGACATCTTGGCCGTCTTCGCCGGCAGCGTGCCCTACCTGAAACTGGCCGGCATTGTGTTGGGCGGCTGGCAGATGGCGCGCGCGGCCATCATCGCGCACAACAAGCTGGCCGCCGGCGACGGCGAGCGCGCATTTTTTGAAGCGAAAATCGGCACCGCGCGCTTCTTTGCCGACCATCTGTTGTCGCAAGCGTCAAGCTTGCGCATCGCCATCATCGAGGGCAGCGCCGGTGTCCTGGCGCTCACTGAAGACCAATTTTAAGTCTGTTTATGTCGCCAATTCTTGGGCGGCATTCAATCGCTTGGGGTGCGATATTCTTATATTTAGGCTGAGCTGCCGGGCGTTTTGCGGGAGGATGAATTCGCCCGGCGTCGGCAATTCGAGCAAAAAAATCAACAATCAGCAGATAACCTGAGGACAAACTAATCTCAGTTCTAGAGCTTTATCGCAGCAAGGGCACCGATGCCGAACGGGCCGCAATGGTCAATTGCAAGACGGCAGTGATCTTACGCCTGCTCCAGTTTTATGCTTTGGTTGCATAAGGGAGTTCTAAATCCAGAGCTCTTGCTCGCCCCATCAAAAATTTGCGAACCAAAATAAACGGCGATAACCAGAGATTCAACTCAGGTAGAAAGTATTGAAAGATGCAATGGATCATGAACCCCAAGCGCGTAATTGTGGCAGGCGTTGCTATTGTTGTAGTCGGTTTTGCGACGTACGGGCGTGGTCAGATCGACACAAGTCAACCTGTTCGTCATAGTACGCGAATGGTCTGATGAAAAAATGGTACACAACTGCCAGCAGCATTCCTTCGGCGCTGATGAGGGAACTGGCATTGCTGTCGCTGCGAGGGACTGGAGCGCGCGAGCCCCTCAAGGCATCGC
The DNA here is from genome assembly GCA_003133225.1 of Janthinobacterium sp. Lineage (GTDB taxonomy): Bacteria > Pseudomonadota > Gammaproteobacteria > Burkholderiales > Burkholderiaceae_D > Janthinobacterium. The sequence continues at coordinate 58,518 of PKWL01000098.1, read as the reverse complement.
TGTCGATCATGTTGGCTATTCTGCTCGCTCTGACCTTGGGGTTGGATGACATCTGGTGGGCTGCCTTCAGTGGCTACATGGTGATTCACGCACGTTTCGAAGAATCACTCAGGCGCGGCGTCTTTCGTATTGGTGGAACAGCAATCGGCGCGGTGCTCGCGATTTACGTTGCAGCAACATTTGCCGGAAGCGCCGTCATCATAATCCTGTGGATATTTCTGATTTCATTGTTGACGATTTATCAGGCATTGGTATCGCGTTTTGGCTATGCATGGCTATTTGGCGGTTGTACCCATGTCGTTGTCTTGGCGTTTGCCATAACGACATGCGCCGACATTTCTCACCTTGTCATCATGCGCATTGCGAACGTCGCGGTGGGGGCGGTGGCGTGTATCGCCGTTTCCGTGCTGTTTGAATTGGTATGGCCATCACAACCCAACGTTTTTTTCGGGGCGGTGCGCGGTCTGGCCGATGTGCCAATCCCGGGAATTACCGTGGTAACTCAGCGAGAGGCGCGATTGCTTCTGTTGCGACACGCCTTTGAAGGCGCGTTGGCTGTGGCGCTTGTGACTTCGCTCGGCTATTACTTCAAGATTGATTCCTTTGCCCAGGCGTCAATCTCGATTTTCGCGGTGATGGTGATGCCATTTACGGATTTTTCTAAAGATCGGCGCGGTGCGGTCATCCGGAAAACAATCCATCGTGCCGTCGGTTGTCTATGTGGTGGAATTGTGGGGATCCTGATGTTATTCGTCACGGGCCACTTCCTACCACTCTGGTGGCTAGCTTTGCCTACTGGAGTTTGGATAGGCCGGCATGTCCAAATCGGCAAAGAGGGGCTCGGCTACTTCGGGGCGCAATTCTGCCTGGGTTATCTGACGGCGTTCGTTCACGACCCCAACCTACTGGAAAACTATCATGCTCCAGTCGAACGATTGTTAGGCGTTGTGACCGGGTTATTCCTCCTCGGAGTGATTCTCTTTGTCAGCAGGGGTTACCGTGAAAGCTCAGCAGGGTAGGAACGAGTTTGGCCGCCTCGTTTCTTACCCTCCTGGAGGGTGATCGGCTCGTGTCCGTCGCCAGATGGTTACCGCTTATGTTTGCGTCGCTGGCAAATGTGCGCCGGGGGCGCAGCGTATAATCAAATGAACAAAACGTTGGGGTGGTACTAATGGCATACCCTTCTGATGACCCGACCGCAGGCGATGCCAGTCCTGCATTGACGGACGGGCAAGCAGCGAAAGAGTTCTCGCGTGTCAGCCTCACCCTCAAGACCTTGAGCGATGGCAACAGGACTTTGCTGCGGGCGTCGGACGAGCAGGAGTTGCTGCACGATATGTGCCGGGTCATTGTGGAAACGGGGGGCTACCGCTTCGCGTGGGTCGCTTATCTGGAGCATAATGAACTAAAGAGTATCCGTTGGATGGCGGGCGTTGGTATGGATAAAGAACGGTCCAAAGCGTTCCATTTTAATTGGGCCGAAGATATGGAATCAGGCGGCACCGCTATTGGCACCGCTATCCGCACCGGTGAGCCTGTCGTGGGAAGGAACCTCACCGATCTTGGCTTAGCTGGCCCAACTTACGATCGCTTTCGCGAGGATGCGATCCAAAAGGGCTATGCCTCCGTTACCGCCTTTCCCCTACGTGTCGATGGGGAGGTGCTCGGCGCCCTAGCCATTGCCGCGGCCGAACTTGATGCCTTCGGTGCGGGCGAAGTCAACCTGCTCAGCCAGCTGGCGGACGATCTGGCTTATGGTATTGCCAATTTGCGCACGCGGGTGCAGCATCGCGAGGCGCAAGCCGCCCTTGAACGCCTCGCGTACTACGATCCGTTGACCGATTTGCCCAATCGCACCCAATTGTTGGAAGGGCTGCAAGGGAAAATTGAAACGGCGAAGCAGCAACACCGGGCGCTGGCGCTTTTACATCTTCAAGTTGGCCAATTTCATGAAATCAACAAAGTTTTGGGCTACAGCTCAGGCGATAAACTGCTCCAAGTACGCCCGTCGCTATCTCGCCGAGGTGCAATACCGATTTAATCGGCGTGCGGACATGGCAGCGATGGTGCCGCGAATGGCGGTCGCCGCCGCCCAGACAAAGCCATGTCCCAAGCGCATTATATTGGGGCTAAGAAAGGCTGACGAAAGAACATAATCAGGTTTCCAAAAGTGGCTATCAAAACCAGAACTGCTATCGAACTTGGACATATGGGGACTTCTAAAAATAAGTTTCTGTGGCTTACCAAATTGTCGGGAAAAATATTTCCGCGATTCAGCCGGTTTTAATTTCAATCCAGCGTCATATTTGTATTCTTCGGTGCACTTCGGACTTGAGAAGTGGTTGATAGTACGATGCGGCTCCGGATTTACCGAACGCACGCAATGCCAAACAAGCACAACGCAGATCGTCATCATATACCGAAGATGTTTTTCAAGGTGCAGAATTGGCCAGAATATGAAGCCGGGCTCCGTCGGCACGGCAGTTTGGCGTTATGGATAGAAGAGGATGCGCTGGATAAGTGGCAAAGCATTGGGCCAAATGGGCAGGCCCGGTATCGGGTTATCGCCATCGAGACTTGTCTAATGCTGCGCAGCGTTCAAAATGGCGCTACGGCAAACCGAAGGTTTGATGGATTCGGTGCTGACGTTGATGAGCCTGGCGCTCTCGGTTCCGGATCACACGACGGTGAGTCGGCGAGCGATGGGACTAACGGTTGCGAAATCGAAATTGGCGCCAAAGGGGCCGATGCATGTGTTGATTGACAGTAGAGGTCTGGAGTCTTTGGCGCGGGGAAATGGCTGGAAACAAAGCATGGCGCGAAGTCGCGTCGCACCTGGCGTAAGCTGACAACTCTGCCCGCAGGTCGATGAAAATTTTCGGCTACCGTTCATAATCTGCCCTGCCCGATCATGCTTCGGATCGAGTTATAGTTAATCATCCGTCAGCCAATTTACACAAGACTGCTGAAGTGATCGTTGGCACATACCGTTCAACTGCAGCAGTTCGGACTCCGTTTCCTCAAAGGCAAAGTGCACATCTGCCACGCCGCCTGCGGCAATCAGCTGCGTTCCGTCGCCCTGGGTGCCTTCCACCGCCTTTTGGCAACGTGCCATTAATCGGTAGCAGGCAACAAGATCCTCTGCTAAATCGCTGAAGCGCTTCATGGCTGTTTCCCACACCCGCTCGGCCTGGCGATAGACGTCCAGCCGGGCGAACGGTTGATTGCTTTCTTCCGCGTCGGCCCTCAGTTTCTTCAGCTCTTGTAAAGATTTTTCATTGACGAGACAGGCGTTTCGCGCCTCGTCGAAGTGATAGGCGATGGTGTTAAAGTGTGCGGCCAAGGCCGGCAAGTGGTGAGGTTCGGTCACGAACCAGCGGCAACGCACGCAATTACGGGCGCCACCTGGCACTGGACCTTGTTTTGTATTTGCTGTGGAGCCGACATTTAGCCCTCCGTTGTAGCATCCGCCGATGGTGGAATTTCCTTCCACTCCATTGGTGTTGCCCCCGACAAGGCACAGCCCATGATGCATCGGCATCCAACCGGCGGGGTTACGCGCGGCCTGGAGCTGCGGTATCGCCGCAGAGAGGCTATGCGCGCTGTTGCAAATCGCCTGCCGAAGCAACTCGTCGTGTTCGGTGTCGAGCAGGAAATTCTGGATGCTGGCTTCTTTGTTGGCATTGAGCCGTTCCGCCGCGTCAGCGAGCACGTCGCGCATATGTGTGGCGCCCGGCTTGGTGTAATACAACGTCATTAACAGGCGGCTATGGCCGACCAGTTTCTGCAGCACGGGGAAAGGGACTTGACCTTCAAGAGCCAGAGCAGTCACAAGCGCAACGCGCAGACTGTGCAAAGGGAACAAGGTTGTTTTCGTATTGCTACGGCTACGCTGCTGCTCAGGCGGCGGCAGAAACCGGATCGGTGCTCCATTGCTGTGGGCTTCGCCCGCAGCGCCCAGCCTTAACTCAAGGGCTTCCAGCAGGTCAAACCATGGAATTTGCATTTGCATGTCGGTGAGTGGCAAGTGCCGCTCACCTGGTCGCGCCTCCCGCATCCGGAAGAGGAAGCAGGCATCCGGATACCCTGCTAGTTGGACCTCGCTCTTGGCCGATATATGGCGGCCGTCAAGCTTAGTCCAAGCTGTGCGGCTGCTGGTGGGGTTGTATTTCTTCTGCCAGTTGCGCAATTTTTCCAGCCAGTAGAGCAGCTCCGGATGCGGCCAGGGCAGCACGTAGCCTTTGTCCGAACCGGATCTGGTGATGTCCCGGGTCTTGTTGGTGTTGATGTAAAGAACCGTCCACACCGGTTCGCCATCAATGAGCGAATTAGTTCGACGGAACACTCCCTGCTGCAAGGGCTGGCGTTCGCTGCCTTCGGCCAGCCGGTGAGTGTTCAGTGTCCAAGAACCCGCGTCATAGCACCATGTGTCCGCCTCCCCGGAGTCGAGCATGCGCACCTGGAAAGTGCGCAGCGGCACCAGTAGCTTTGCTAGCAATGCCACCCAGCGCACCGGGCTCCACATCTCCAGCACCGGTCCACCTGCGTTTTTAGTCCGTAGACGCAACCGAAAGACGCAGTCCGGATCGGCCTTGTCAATTTCGGCATCAGTTACCTGAAACCAGTCAGGCGCCATTGTCCCGGTGGGCTGCCCTATGTCGGCTCCAAGTGCGCTTTGCGCCCAGTGCCATTCACGGAAATGCGGTCCGGCTGCCAACATCTGGCGCAGCTCGTCAATGTAGCCGTAAGGAAGTGGAGAATAAACGCTTTCATCGAGCATTGGCAGTCCAGCTCGCGAGCGGTGCGCCACGGGATTATGGTAGGGCAAAGAGACCACGGGATGGCCATGGTCGTGGGCGACACTGAAGTTTCGCAGTAACACAAAGTTCAGAAAGGCGTGGATGGCGTTGTTGTAGTTGATGCCCGCCGCCGAATTCGGGCAGGCGGTCCCGTAGAAATCCGGCAGGACCGTGCCACGTGCCAGGAACACCGCCGGGTCTAATGGAAGGCTACGTTGCACGACGTACCTCTCCAAAAATGTGGAGAGAGCCTGGAGCCTATACTGAACGCCTTGGGTTTCGCCTTTCATCCACTCCACAGCCAACACACGCCACGCGGTAAGCTGGGGGTAGCTGGTCGCGACCCATCCAAGCGAAATGTCATTTTCTTTTTTGACTCCCCTAACCTTTCCCGATAGGACGGAGGGCTGATTGAATGGGATCATGCGGGGCGTTTTAACTGATGATTTTATTACCACAATAGATTATTTCCTCATTTTTGAAATTGAAGCTGCCAGGCGGATGATCTGTTTGCACATCCCGGCCGCTGAGGGATGCCCGCAGCCGCTGCGCACCGGCTACCAAAGCCGCGATGGCTTCCTTCGTGCTCGCACGGGTATAGATTTCCTGGCTTTCAAGTGAGGCGTGGTGCATGAAACGACGTATCAACGCCTGGTCGATACCCGCGCTCTTCAGGCGCCGACCATAGGCGTGACGGTGCCCGTGCGGCGTGGTGCCAAGGGCCTTGGATACAGGCAGGCCGATGCGCTTGCAGGCTGCCGCATGGGCTTTGTTGTATTGATTCAGGCAGTACATCCCGCCGAGGGGCGAGCGCCTCAGATTGATAAAGGCGAATGGATGGTGACGGTCGACGCAGGCCACCTCTTCCATGTAGAAGTTCCATAATTGCAGAAAGAGCTCGCCGTAGCCGGGCAAGAACCAGTAAGCCTGCTTGTAATATGGCGCGTCATGCATTCCCCCTTTCCAACCGGTGCCGCGGCTGTCCATCAACTCCGTGCGGGGAGCCAGGCCGAATTTCTCGGCGAGGTAGGCGGCCCGGTTGCCTTTCCTCGGTTTGCCCTGTGCATCCCGCCAATCCGCCGGCGCCGTCCCATGGGCAGGATGGTGAATCAGCACTATGGCGCTGCTGTTATTGGACGGGTCTGGGAACACGTCCCCGACGTACAGGTGGAATGGTTCGGATGCGCGGAAACCCGCACCATGCAGCAGCAGCGTGATGAGCATGTTGCGGTAGTCGTGGCGGCCGCCAACCTTGAATCCCGTCATGAGTAAATCCGTGAAGCGTTCATCCGGAAATGAGGGAGGGTCCCCAGTTTCGAACTTTGGCAAGCGTTGGGAACGTACCCGATGTCCCGTCGCCTCCGGGCTGGCATTGGCCGCCCACGTATGACCAAGGAACGCTTTGTTCCGCCGAAATTGATACGCAGTCTCGTCGGCCATGTGGTCATAGAGGCCTCCCGCATAAAGCGGATTCACCTGCTGCGCCGTCGTCGGCCGCATTTCGACGAGCCAGTCGAAGAAATCAGTGAGATGGCTGATGATATTTCCGGCGTCCTGCGCGGAACGTGGCTGCCAGCACAGGCTGCTAGGATCCAGGCCGGTCTTCCGGTCAAAGGTCCCGGTATAGAGCCTCTGGGCGAAGTTCTGGAACAGGCGGTAGGTATCGCGCTCGGCTGGATTGCACTGGAGATACTCCAAAAACATCCGTGCCGAGCGGTTCACCTTGGTCATCCAGGTGAGGCTGCGGTCGTGTGCGCGGGACAGGCAGTAGTCGAGCAATGGCTCCAGCACGCCGGCTGGCGTGAGCAGGGCGGGAATCTCTGTAAATACACCGGTCGCATCGGTAAAAACACGGGCTTTAACTGGAACGAACATCAGCATCCTTCTTGAGGCAGGTTCGCGCGCGACACTTATATGGAAGGCACCCACGGCGGTGTCAAAATAAGCAAGTCGAGGAAGATCAAAATGGGTCGTCGATACCGCTGATGGAAGAATCGGGCGACCGTCCGACGGGGCGCCGCTGCTCCCGGAGCAAATCCTGGATTGGGAACTGGTAGTGGTTCCAGATCGCCTCGCACAAATCATTAAAGATTTCAAAAGCGGCCAGCGCATCCTCCGCCGACCAGTCGGCCGAAATAAGAAACGGAATGCCCCGTTGCAGGCCGGATGGCAGGTGCAGGTGCTTTATTTGCTGGGCTTGCGGCGATTGCCGCTCACGCTGGTCATTCAGCCTGGCGCGTTCCTGCGCGTCTTTCCGAAGGTACAGTTTTGGGGGAGTGGCCATGATTTCTTCCTCTTTGCTCGGGTTGGCATGAAATTCGACGAACCCGACAGCGAAGCGGCCCGGTTCGGACAGACACCGGCTGCGTGCGACCACAAAAATGGCAGCAAGGGACGACAGGCGAGGCACAGCGCGCCTGGAATGAGGATTTTACCGGCGCCGTCGGGTTCACTGGCAGTAGAACATCGGGCGGCATGGGTGGGGTAGCGTGATGCGTCACGATCTTCTTGAGTGCGCGGTAGCGGCGCGCACGTTCGGCGTGTTTGAGCCGTCCCTTCCGGCTCGCCTGGTAGCGCCTGCCCGCTTCACGCATCGAGGAGGATCGGGCTTGTCCGGCGCACTCGGCCGAACAATAGGTCTGGCCGCGATCGCAGCGGCTGCAGACAATAACCTGGATGCGGCAACGCGCACATGGGAATAGTCGGGCTGATGGTTCCATCGGCGGCAAAGGTCACGCCGACAAAATATCGACAGGAAGCGGTATTTTTGTGAAATAATCTTCCTGCACACGTGCACGGCACGTTGTGGGGCACGACATCGGGTGAACTTGGCGGTTTGAATCGGTGTCGTGCCTGCTTTATTCGGCACCATCATGTTTACCGCATTTGGCCTTGCGCCGCCACCCTTATTAACCTGCCTTGCACCGCATAGCGCCTCCGCTGATCCGGCAGGATCTGTCCGCTTTGCCCCGACAGTCAGGCGTAAATCCATGATAAATGGCGTCCTTCAGATTCAAGTAAAAAACCAAATCTTTGAGGGCACGGGTTCCGCTGCTCCACCCGTAACACCCAACTTCCGCTTCCGGAAAGGATGTTGGAAAGTAAAGCAAAAAACCGAACCATACCCACAATTGGACGCCAGATCAGGATTCAGATTCAGTCTCGGCCTCGGCCTCTGAAGCTCCTCTTCACCTCGCAGTGATACATACATAGTTCTGACTGAAACTACATCGCATGTATGAATAAGGGGGAATATCAAATTTCTAGAGACAGAAAAAACTTAAAATTGGCGTGATTTTATGGAAAAACAGGTTCAGTTTTACAAACTATGTATTCAAATTGTGGTGGAAGAATATTCCACGGTGCCTTGACAGCTCTCCGCTTGGCCGTTCACGGTATAGCTACGGAGGACGGCCCCGCAAAACGCTCCGGCATGTCACCATTCGGTCAGACTCAAATCGCCCTGGACGACACCTCGAGCGTAAAACCGGAAATCTGCGCATCCGGTGGGTCAATCTCAGATGAGCAAAAGTGGGTCAGTAATTCTGAGCGCCAAAGTTTTGGCCGACGAAACAACAAGGGCACCATAATGAGAACTGTGGCAAACGTATTTGAAAGCTTGGCCAAATGGGCGGCAATAATGGAGACCAATGTTAAAGAGTTGGAAGCGCGTATCTCCGAGTTGGAGATGGTGCGGGCTACTGGCATGGCGCGGCCCGAGCACGACTGCCGACAAAGTGTAGCTGATGAGGTCGATAGTCGTTTTCCCTCTATCAACGAGGAACAACGCAGTCATGTTGATACCGCTTGTGCCGCTCACTGGCTGAACCGCAAACCACAAACGTTGCGCCAATGGGCATGTCTTGAAAATGGGCCGCTGCGTCCAATTCGCATTAACAGGCATCTTGCCTGGTCGGTTGAAGAGATTCGTCAATTGATGTGCTTGTCCAAACGGTCACGATCAAAATAGAGAAATCCTGGGCCCTCGCCAAGAGCGCGCACGACGATGACCTGAAGGATCAAGACGCGGGCCGGCACAGACCGTTATCGAAACAGTGCGCGAGCCGGTGATTGAAAATCCTTGTGTCGGTGGTTCGATTCCGCCGCGGGCCACCAAGGATATCCCTTACGAAACGCCCATTCACACGAGCTAGCCGTTCCGATAAAGAGTTGCTAAGGGTGGTCAAATTGCTCCAAAATGGGCTTCAGTCCTTGATTGGAGTCCATTCGTGCTGGAAGAAAAATCTCCTTCGTAGCACGAACACAATAAAGGTGTACAAAATCTATATGCCCGCTTCAAGCCGGTCTTGGCGCCGGGCGTAGATGTTTCCCCTCGACAAGAGCACGCTCGATCTCGGCTGCCGCCATCGGCCGGCTAAAGTAGTAACCCTGGATCTCATCGCATTCATGATAGCGCAGGTAGAATAGCTGTTCCGGCGTCTCGACCCCTTCGGCTATCACGTGCAGCCGCAAATTATGGGCCAGTGCGATAATGCAGACGACGATCGACGCATCGTCCGAGTTGGTGGCGATATCGCGCAAAAATGACTGATCGATCTTCAGTACATCAATCGGAAAACGCTTCAAATAGGCAAGGCTCGAATAGCCGGTGCCGAAGTCGTCGACCGAGAGCTGTACGCCGAGGGCCTTGAGCTGATGCAACGTCGTGATGGTACTTTCCACATCGTGCATGACGACACTTTCCGTCAGCTCGATTTCCAGGCAGGATGGATCGAGGCCAGTGTCGTCCAACACTGCAGCGACCACCTGCACGATATCAGCCTGAGCGAACTGAATGCCGGAGAGGTTGACGGCAACGCGCAACTTGCCAACACCGGCGGCCTGCCAGGCCTGGTTTTGCGCGCAGGCGGTACGCAATACCCACTCGCCGATGGGAATAATGAGTCCGGTCTCTTCCGTCAGCGCAATAAAATCGGCGGGCAAGACCAATCCTAACTCGGGATGCTGCCAACGGACGAGCGCCTCCACCCCCACAATCCGGCCGCTCTTCAGGTCTACTTGCGGTTGGTAGTTGAGCAGGAACTCGCCACGCGCCAGGGCATTGCGCAGCGCCCCTTCGATCCGCAGCCGCGCCTGCGTCCTGCTGTTCAGGGCCGGTTCGAAAAACTGATAATTATTGCGTCCCATCTCCTTGGCCCTATACATGGCGATGTCGGCATGGACCAGCAAAGTCTCTTCACTGATGCCGTCGTCGGGAAAGACAGCAATACCGATGCTGCAGCTCACGAAAAATTCCTTTCCTCTAATCGGAATGGGTTGAGCGACGTGTGCCATGACGTTCTCGATGGTTTCGGCTGTCATGGGGCCGGTCTGGTATTGCGGTAGCACGAGCACAAACTCATCGCTGCCCATGCGCCCGACCGTATCGGCGGCGCGTACCCCGGCTTTCAGGCGCTCGGCCACCACTTGAAGCAGCATGTCGCCGAAATTGTGCCCAGCGCTGTCATTGACGAACTTGAAGCGATCCAGGTCGATAAAGGCGACCCATACCGACCTTTGGAAGCAGGAGGCAAACGAAATGGCTTGCTGCAAGCGGTCTTTCAGCAGATTGCGGTTTGCCAGCCCAGTGAGCGGGTCGAAGTTGGCCCGATATTCGAGTTGTTCCTGATAGCGCCTCGTTTCCGTCACATCATAATGGACGTGGACAAAATGGTGCACCTCACCCTGTTCCTCGCGTACCGGAGCAACATGGATTTCATTCCAGTACATCGTCCCGTCCTTGCGGTAGCTGCGCACGGTCGCATGCGCCTCCCTGCGGTCGGCCATTGCCGCCATCAGTTCGATCAACGCCGGCTGCTCCTCGCCGTTGCCCGCCAACAGCCGGAACGACCGGCCAACGATTTCCGAAAACGGGTAGCCGGTGATGCGTTCGAAGGCAGGATTGACATACTCAACTGGATAGTCGGGGCCGTGCGCACTAGTGATGAAAATCGCATTGGCACTGGCCTCAATCGCACGATTGCGCAGCTGAAGTTCACTCGTCCGCTGCTGAAGTTCACATGTGGTCTGCTGAAGTTCACTCGTCCTCGCCTGTAACTCTTCCGTGCGTTTTTCAACGGTCTGTTCGATGATTCGCGAGCGGATAGCTTCGGCGTTGAGATAGGCCGCGCTGAGCAAAGTCAGAAGGACACCGGCAGCCAGTACCAGCATCGCGCTCGGATGCGTATCGATGCCTGATGGATCACGCGAGACGACGAGGTGCCACGGCCTGCCTGCGATATCGACGGTGTAGGAAAGGGTGGCCACTGCCGGGCCAAGCACCCGCGCAAAAAGTCGACCGGGGTTTACTGCCAGCGGCGGCGCCCCCCCGTGCCGGAATACCAGCGCCGCCTCATCGGCAGATGCCGCGGCGTAAACGTTGATGTGGATGCCGGGCGTATCGAGCAAGCCGGCGCGCTCAAAAACCTGCCGTGCGAACCGATACGCGTCGAATGCCGCCCCGGTAGTGCCAATAAATGCCCGCCGTCGCTCAGCCACGTCTTGCAGGGGGGCGCCACGCCTATATACAGGGAGGCGAATCGTAAATCCCTCTCCAGCGGTACCCTGCGGTCGGTTCGGTCTCAGTCCGCTTGCTGAAATCAATCCCGTGTCCATCGCGCGCCGCACGGCAAGCGACAGCACAGGATCGGGCAGCACGTCGTAGCCCAATGCCACTCTGTTTTGCTCAAGCGGCTCGATATATTCGATGACCAGCCAGGGACCCGCGCCGGTTGCCGCAACGAGCTTTCCTGCCTGAACCTGTTTAATGGTGAAGCCAGGGTAGATTTCACGCTTCGCCGCTTCGTACGCCTGCCGCTGCGGGGACGTGACAAAACGATGGAATACAAAGGTGCGGATATAGGGATGTTGCGCCAGCAGCGGCAGAGTAATCTCGCGAAACTGCTCGCGGCTAATTGGCGTGCTGCTTATCGCAAATAGCTGGTTGATGCTCCTCACTCCAGCTATTGCTTCATCGATACTTTGATTAAATATTCGGACCCGCTGCTCGGCACGCCTTGCAAATTCGCTATTGTCTTGTTCCGTTTCCAGACGATAAACTCCGGCAAATAACAACGCGCTCAAGACCGTTCCGGCGGCCATCGCGACAAGCGCACTTCTAGATACGGCCCCACGGATTAGGCCGGTTTGTTCGGGGTGGCGGGCGCGACGAAGCGTTGCGCCATGGTCATCCATATGCATAAATATCTGAATCGATTCAGACCAGATTGATTAACCGGCGTAGAAAACTTTAGCTCGGCTTGCAGTTTGCATTCCCTGGCTGTCTTAAATTATAGACGATGTTCAGGTCGGGCTGCCCTCTGTTCGATTGCCCTGTACCCGCACCTCCAACAGCGTCCCTTTGGGTTCGCTTGCCGCAAGTCAGAAATACCGGCTTACCGTGTTCCACACCAATTACACGAACAACGAAGGCCTGTCTTTCCCCCGGGTGATATCTTGTCCTTGTGCCCGAAGTACGTAATCGAGCATCCTTCCACGCAAGCCCGCCGGCTTTTTTACGCCTTGGGGCTGATTCTCGCGGACTGGTCAGGTCTTGATACCCATCCGCGACTCGAGGCTTAACCATTTACTCAATCCAAAAATCGTTTTTTTCAATTGACCTGCTACGACGCATTGGCGCAACCTAGATGCGTTAACGGAGACAACGTGATCCACCATCGAGACGGCGACCGTCTCTGGCTTTGCCGAGATGGCGGATCGCGAATCACTATAAAAAGATAGGAATGACTATGAACTTCAGGACCGCAATATGCGTTTGCGCGGCGCTGATGAGTATTGCCGCGACGGCTGTTGCTGGACCAGTTTCTGGTCAGTCGGCCGAAAAATTCTATCGCGGCAAGACCATCACACTTGTTGTCAGTGCCGACGCAGGCACTCCGACCGACGTTATTGCGCGCCAGTTCGCGCGGTTCTTCGTAAAGTACATGCCAGGCCAGCCCAAAGCGGTGGTGATGAACATAATTGGGGCGGGCGGGATGGTTGCAGCAGCCTCGCTCCAGTCTAAACAGCCTAATGACGGCACCGTCATTGGCTTCCTGCAGCGCAACAACCTCTATATTCCTTTGCTTGATCCGCGGCAGAACAGATTCGATCCGCGGGAAGTAAAGTGGCTTGGCAGTCTCAATACGGTTGACTACTGCCTGGTCGCGATGACCCGTTCTGGTGTGACCACGGCGGATGATCTCTTCCGAAAAAAACTGTTTATGGGTGCGACTGGTTACTCTAACGAGGATCGGACGCTGCCCGCGTTGCTCAACGAGTATCTCGGTACCAAGATGAGCATTGTTCCGGGCTATACGGGTCGCGGCGAGGTTTATCTGGCGATGCAGCGCGGCGAAGTCGATGGCTGGGCCTCGACCACTGACGGGCTGCAGCAGGGCGAACCGGTGCGGATGCTCGCCGAGGGCAAGATGAAGGTGCTACTGGAACTGGGGTGGAACCGCTCACCGGCCCTCCCTAATGTTCCGAACCTGAGCGCCTATGTCACCAAACCAGAGGTCAAGGCTTTGTTCAACTTGTTCCTATTGCCGTTCCAGGCCGGACGGCCCATCGCGGTGCCGAAGGATGTGCCTCAAGATCGTCTCGATGCGCTGCGCGCAGCCTTCTCAAAGATGATCGCGGATCCCGAGTTCATCGCAGCGATGAAAAGTCAGGGCTATCCGATCAATCCAATCGACGGGGACGCGGTGGAACGGATTGTCAACACGTTGTACGCCACGCCCGAGGCACAGCTCGCGAGCGCACGCAAACTTATCTATAGTCCTGAATAACGCCAAATTTCCAAAAGGTCCAATCAACATGAAACCAGAAATAATCGACATTCACCCCCATATCATTTCGACGGACACTGCCCGCTACCCCATCGCTCCCCAGCATGGACATCGCTCAGACTGGTCTTCCACGCGTCCGGTTACATTCGAACAGATGGTCGAGGAGATGGATGAAGCCGGGGTTGCCAAGGCTGCGATCGTGCATTCCTCGACTACCTACGGCCACAATAACGCTTATGTGGCTGACAGCGTGGCGAAGCAGCCGAAGCGATTCACCGGTGTCTATTCCTTCGATTTGCTGGCACCCGATGCGCTGAAGACCTTCGATTACTGGCTATCCCATGGCATGGGCGGGATTCGCCTTTTCACGGGCGGGGCGACACATCAGAATGACGGGCGCTGGTTGGTCAATCCGGCGACCTTCCCGATCTGGGAGCGTTGTGCAGAGATCGGCATGACCATGGTGGTCCAGACGACGCAGGCCGGTTTGTCGATGGTGACCGAACTGGCCGAACGTTTCCCTACAGTAAGGATCGCGCTCGATCACTGTACAAGGCCCGTTCTTGATGGTGGAGCGCCCTATGCGGCCTGTGCGGAGCTGTTCGAACTAGCGAAGTATCGCAACGTCTACTTGAAGATTACGCCGCGGACATTTGATCTTGCACAAGCGGCGCCCGGAGGAGCACAGGCGTTTTTTCCGCATCTCGTGCAGGTATTCGGGGCAGATCATCTGGCCTTTGGATCGAACTATCCGGCCTCGGGGGGGCCTTTGAAGAAGCTGATAGATCAAGGGCACGCCTGCTTCACAAGTCTAAGCGAAGAGGAGCGCGCTTGGGTTTGGGGCCGTACGGCGCAAATCCTTTATCCTGCTCTTGCCGATGGGGAATCTTGATGTCGAAGAGAAGGCGTTGGGGCGCCGGATCAGCAGGCGGTAATCACCGCCCGCTCACGCCGCTCCTCGGTTCCGTACTGCTCCAGAAACTGCGGCAACGGCAATCCCTTCTGGAACTGAAGCCGGTTTTTCGGGATGGCGCATCTCTCGATCCGGTGCGCTCGCCTTCGACCTTCACTGGCTCACTGCGTGAGCCAGCTAAGCTTGACCCCTAATTAGGACGACTCATGCATTTCTTTAACGACCCAACTCTGTTGGCAGCTGGCCATGCGCTGTCGATGATTTTGCAATTTGATCGCCTTATCTTTCTTTGGTTCGGTGTCCTGATTGGGCTGGCTATTGGGTTGTTGCCCGGGATCGGTGGGCTCACCGGTTTCGCGCTACTGGTGCCATTCACCTACACGATGGATCCCTACGCGGCCTTTGCGATGTTGCTCGGCATGGCTTCGGTCATTACGACTTCGGACGTGATCCCGGCGGTGCTCTTTGGTGTACCAGGGCACGCGGCTTCGCAGGCGACGGTGCTCGACGGTCTGCCGATGACCAAACGTGGCGAGGCGTCGCGCGCGCTGAGCGCGTGCTACACGTCCTCGTTGCTTGGGGGGTTGATCGGCGCGCTCATCCTTGCAGTCTCATTGCCTTTGGTGCGGCCTTTTGTCCTCTCTATTGCCACACCTGAAATGCTAGGGCTGACCATTTTCGGAATCTCGATGGTTTCGTCCCTATCTGGCACCGCGCCAATGAAGGGGGTCGCCGTAGCCTGTTTCGGCATTCTGGTAGGCATGATTGGCACCAATGCGGCGACTGGGCAAATGCGCTGGACAGGCAATCTCCTCTATCTGCAAGACGGTATCCCAATAGTGCCGATAATACTTGGCATCTTCGCGCTGCCCGAGCTGTGTGACCTCGCTATCCAACGCACGGCGATAGCCGATAATATAAAGTTCAGTTCGCGCCAAGGGATGCGGCAGGGCGTCACTGACACTCTGCGAAACTGGTTCCTGGTCCTTCGTTGCAGCGCGCTGGGCGCGCTCCTCGGGGCGATCCCGGGGATTACCGGGGCGGTGACGGACTGGATTGCCTATGGCCATGCGCTGCATACCTCGAAGGGCGCCAGGGAATCCTTTACCAAGGGGGATGTGCGCGGCGTGATCGCCCCGGAAGCGGCAAATAACGCGAGGGAGGGCGGCAGCCTGGTGCCATTATTGGCTTTTGGTGTACCCGGCGGCGCGATGCAAGCTATCCTGCTCGGCGCGATGATGGTGCATGGGTTTATCCCAGGGCCCGACATGCTGACCAAGCATCTCGATGTGACCTATTCCATGGTTTGGTCTATCGCTCTCGCCAATATCTTCGGTGCTGGTCTGTGTTTTCTGCTCAGCGGGCAATTCGCCAAGATCTCGACGCTGCGCTACACGCTCATCCTTCCGGTCATCATTCCCATCATCTTTATCGGCGCTTTTGAAGGCTCGAACAGCTGGGGCGACATGTTCGTTCTGCTGATTGCCGGCCTAATCGGCTGGACCATGAAGCGCCTGAAATGGGCGCGTCCACCGCTGATCCTCGGTTTGGTGCTCGGCAAGCTAATAGAACGTTACATGACGATTTCCTTCATGCGCTATGGCACGGATTGGATGATGCGGCCGATCGTCCTGGTCATTCTTTTGCTCGCGGCGATGATCTTACTCAACCCGCTGTTCAAGCTGGTGCGCAGGGGCGGATTTGCGCGGCTGCGGCCGAGCGGGGATGTCAGACTCAAGCTCGAAGACCTCACCTACGTATTCTTTATCGGCATAGCGCTCTACATGCTGGTGACTGCACAGGGGTGGCTCTTTTTGGCCAAAATAGGGCCGACGGTGGTCGCAAGCATCGTCGTCATCGCCGGCACGATCAGTCTCGCATACAAGGTCTTCTTCGCAAATACCGGGGGCGGCGTCCACATGGATGCGACGATCGACCCCAACAACGCACTGCCAATCAAGTTGGTATTGACGCGGGCAGCGAGGTTCTTTGGCTGGTTCCTAGCATTTCTCGCCTGCATGGCGTTGATCGGCATCATTCCGACGGTGCCGCTGATGATTGTAGCCTTCATGCGCATCGAGGGGCGCGAGTCTTGGCGGCTCAGCCTTATCCTCGCGGTCTGCGTGACGGCGTTCGTCTATGGGGTATTCGACCAGATCATTCATGTCCCCTGGCCGAGCAATTTCATCGGTCAGTGGTTCCCGGCGCTGGCGGCGACGGGCGCATGACCGGCTCCTCTCGCTTACCGGGCAGGGCGCAGCGCGTTCCGCGCGTCAAGGAAGCATAAAGTTGTATTCCTCGGGGCAGGAGTCCGATTGGTACGGGAGTGCCGATGCGGAATCCTGCTTTGGCATCGTTTCACTGGAAGGAGATAGAAAGATGGAAATTCGACTCGAGCGTATCGACCCGGAGAAGGTCACCGACGAACAGAACAAAGTCATCGCGCGGCTGGGCGAAGGGCGGGGGCGCATTCCCACACCGTTCAACATCTGGCTGCACAACCCGCATCTGGCCGAAGGGATGGAGATCATCGGCACCCATATCGACCACTCGCCGGTGCTGAGCGAGGTGGAGAGCGAGGTGGCGATCTTGTCGACGGCGGTCTTTTGGAATGCGGACTATGTCATCGCCAACCACAATCGGCATGCGCTGAAGGCCGGCGTTCCCGAGACGGTGGTCACTGCAATCCTCGAAAAGCGGCGACCCGAACCGGGCAGCGGACGCCTTGGTGTGATCTGCGACGCGGTCTGTGACATTCTCGCAGGGGGCGTGATCGAGGACGCGCGCTTTGCCCGTTACGAGACCGAGCTGGGCCGCGCGGTGATTGCCGAACTGCTCATCGTCGTAGGCTATTTCACCTCGGTTTCGCTCGCTATGAGCCTGCACGCGCTTCAGCCCAAGGGCTGATAGTTCATGCCGCGCCTGGAAACCGGATTCCGTGGCGCGGGGATCCGGGTGCGTGATCGAGACGCGAGGGACACAAGCGGAAGGGGCCTGAGAGTCTGTGAACACTTGGGATGACCCCGACGGCTGACGCGATGAATGTGGCGTTTGCGGGCGATGCGACCTGAAACCGACTGAACGGACTCAGCGGCGAGTTTGTTCGGAGTTAATGTCAGAACTTACGCATGCACCAGGAGCGCGAATATCCGAGAGCGGGTATCGAACACCGATCTTAGCAATCCGGATTTCGTCGCGCTGGCCAAGTCGTTTGGCGCGTTTGCCGAAGTGGTGGAACATAGCGGCGATTTTGCCGCGGCATTCGCACGTGCCCAGGCATCGGGCTTGCCTGCGCTGCTCGAGCTGCGCACCGACGCGCGGCAGATCACGCCATCGGCGCGCCCGGTTGCCTGAGCGGGTTTTTCCATGCAGTGGCGGTCAGCTCGCCGCGCTGCCACTGTTTCTTGTTTACCTTAAGCGGGGCATGCGGCTGGCGGGCCCCGCGCTACTTTGAAGAGTTAAAAACCATGGATATATCAGGCGCTTCGCTAATTGGCCATGATCGCGTGCCGGGTGCTGGCCCGGTCTTTCACGCGCTCGCGGCAGTCACCGGTGAACCTTTGCCGCCAGCTTTCAGTAGCGCTGGCGCAGCGCAAGTGGATCAGGCCTGTGAGCTGGCGCGGCGCGCTTTCGATGAGTTTCGCTGCTGCCCACTCGAGCAGCGTGCGGCATTGCTCGAAGCGATCGCGCAAGGCCTGCTCGATCTGGGGCCGGTATTGATCGAGCGGGCGATGGTGGAAAGCGGCCTGCCGGCTGCGCGGCTGCAAGGCGAATGCAATCGCACCGTGGCACAACTGCGCTTGTTTGCCGATGTCACGCGCAAAGGCGCATGGATCAATGCCACGCTGGACAGCGCGCAGCCGCAGCGTCAGCCGTTGCCCAAGTCGGACCTGCGTATGGGCAAGATCGCGCTGGGCCCGGTGGCGGTATTCGGCGCCAGCAACTTTCCGCTGGCCTTCTCTGTGGCCGGTGGCGATACCGCCAGTGCGCTGGCTGCGGGATGTCCAGTAGTAGTCAAGGCGCATCCGGCTCACCCAGGCACCTCGGCTATGGTGGGTGCAATAATTCAACGCGTGGTTGCTCAGCAGGGCTTGCCCGAGGGCGTGTTTTCGTTGCTGTTTGGCGCGGGTACCGAGCTGGGTGCGGCATTGGTCAGCCATCCCGCTATCGCGGCGGTGGGCTTTACCGGTTCCCGGCACGGCGGCCTGGCTTTGGTCGCATTGGCACAGCAGCGCCCTCAGCCGATTCCCGTGTATGCAGAAATGAGCGCCATCAATCCGGTGCTGTTGCTGCCGGCGGCTCTGGCTCATCGTGCCGAAAGCATTGCGCGCGCCTTTGTCGATTCGCTTACGCTGGGTGCCGGGCAGTTCTGCACCAACCCCGGTCTACTGATTGCCATGGAAGATGAAGGCCTGGCGCGTTTTGAAGTACAGGCTGCGCTAGCGCTGACCGAGCGCAGTGCCACAACGATGCTCACGCCGGGCATACATGCCGCCTATCAGAAAGGCGTGGCGGCCCACAGCGGGGTTGACGGCGTGACGCTGCTGGCGCGCGGGCGTAGCGATCCTGACTTGCTCTATTCGGCTTGCGCAGCGCTATTTGGCACATCGGCGCAGATCTTTCTGCAACGCCCCGTGCTGGCCGACGAAGTATTCGGACCAGCTGCTGTGATCGTGCGGTGCCGCGATGCTGGCGAGATGCGCAACGTGCTCGAACACATGGAAGGCCAACTGACGGCAACGCTGCAACTCGATGAGGCAGACCATGCGCTCGCCGGTGAGTTGATGCCGGTGCTTGAACGCAAGGCTGGCAGGATACTGGCAAATGGATTTCCCACCGGCGTCGAGGTGACGCATGCGATGGTGCATGGCGGGCCGCCGCCAGCCACTTCGGATGCCCGCTCGACTTCGGTGGGCAGCGCCGCGATCGAACGCTTCCTGCGTCCGGTCTGCTACCAGGACATCCCGCAAGCGCTGCTGCCGCCTGCCTTGCGCGATGGCAATCCGCTGGGGCTATGGCGTGTGCGTGATGGGGAGTTAGGCCGGGCATAAGGGGAGCACCAATTGAGATAGCCATGCATAAAGGTCCCGAGCATTCTCGTCAGACGTGGAACGGATAGGTTTTGTTCGGAAGGGTAAGGCTCTCCGGGTAGCGGCCACAGCTATGCATTTTTAACGGAAACAGGTCTGCCGAACGAATTCCACAGGTTGATAATGTTGGCGATGGACGACGCCTTCGCGCTCTTGTGACTTGAGTTTCTGCGTCAGAAGTTTTGCGTCGATGCATCGCTTGATGACTGATGACCGCCGCCGGAAAGCGGGTGACCATGGTAAAGCGTTTTTGTATTCCTCATCACGCAATCTTACTCGACCATCTCAGCAACGTGACAGTGCCCTTTGGCAAGCCGCAACATCGAGTCGTCGCTTCAAGCCTGGCAATCGCTTCGAGATTGGATTGCGATTTTCGGAAATTTCTCGCCAATGAAAATTTTAGGGAGACAGGACACGGTACCAATATAGCCACTGACTCGTTGGTGCGACGTGTCGTTTTCGCTGGCGTGTCGAGCGCCGGCTCTACTTGATAGGGTGATACATGAAACTGGTCCATCAACTCCCCCTGGCGTTGGGCGTCGCGTTGCTGGTTGCATCCGCGGCCGGACTCTTCGGCGTTTTCCAAATGAACGAGGCCGCAGACACGTACGAGCGGCTCGTCGAAGTGGATGGTGCACAGGCACGCCAAGTCGCCGATGCATTGGTTGCTTTCAAGAACCAGGTGCAGAACGCGAAGGACATCGTGCTGCGTGGCAAGAACCCCAAGCAACTCGATAAGTACTGGGGCGCCTTCGTGAAATACGAGCAGGCTTCCCAGGCCGCCACAGAGAAGCTCGCGGTCGAGTTGCCGCTCGGCGACGCCCGCTCGAAGATAGAGCGATTCAACGTTCTCCACAAGGAGATGGGGCAGTCGTACCGCAAGGCGATCGAGCAGTTCAAGGCCTCGGGATTCGATATTGCCGTCGGGAACCTAGCGATGGATGGCATCAACCGGGAACCGGCGATCCTGCTGCGCGAATCTGGCAGCAAGCTTGTCGAGCAGACTACCACTGCCATCGCCCGAGCAAAGGAGAAGCAGAAGCGCGCGGTGCTTGCGAGCTTCGGCGCTATGGTGCTCACCCTGCTGGCGGGTATTGCCGGCGCTGTCATGTTTTCGCGCTCGATTACGCGCAAGCTCGGCGGTGAGCCCGACGACGCACGCGAGGCGGCGCGCCAGATAGCGACGGGCAATCTCGACGTCGGCCTGCACGTGCAGCCGGGCGACGCGGATAGTCTGATGGCGGCCATGAAGGAGATGGCCGTCTCGCTCGCCCGCATCGTTGGGCAGGTGCGCAACAGCAGCGATTCCATCGCGACCGGCTCGGCGCAGATCGCGTCCGGCAACGCCGACCTCAGCCAACGAACAGAGGAACAGGCGAGCGCATTGCAGGAAACCGCCGCCTCCATGGGGCAACTCAATGCCAACGTCAGGCAGAATGCCGAAAACGCCCGGGAAGCCAGCGAGCTGGCCACCGGCGCGTCCTCGATGGCATTGCAGGGTGGAAACTTGGTGGCTCAGGTCGTCAAGACCATGAAGGGCATCAACGAAAGTTCGCGCAAGATTGCCGACATCAGCGGCATCATCGACGGCATCGCGGCCCAGACCAACATCCTCGCGCTCAACGCGGCGGTCGAAGCGGCCCGCGCGGGTGAGCAGGGCCGGGGCTTCGCGGTCGTCGCTACCGAAGTCCGCAGCCTCGCCCATCGCAGCGCACAGGCCGCCAGGGAGATCCAGGCGCTGATCTCCGACAGCATCGAGCGGATCAAACACGGTACCACGCTCGTCGACGAGGCGGGCACGACGATGACCCAGATCGTTGGTTCCATCCAACGCGTGACAGTCATCGTGGGCGAGATCAGCAGAGGCAGTGCGGAGCAAAGCGCCGGCGTCGAGCAGGTGGGTGAAGCTGTAGGCCAGATGGATCAGACGACGCAGCAGAATGCCGCGCTCGTCGAGGAGAGCGCCGCGGCGGCCGAGAGCCTCAAGCAGCAGGCAGCGCAGTTGGTCGATTCCGTGGCCCAGTTCCAGCTCTGACGGGAGCACTGTCACGTTGCTGAGATGGTCGAGTAAGATCGCGTGATGAAGAATACAAAATCGCTTTACCATGGTCACCGTTTTCGGCGGCGGTCATCAGTCGCGCGGTGCGCTGGCATTTCAGGTTTCAACTCAGCCTGCGTGATATCGAAGAACTGTTGTTCGAACGTGGGTTATCGTCAGTTACGAAACGGTCCGACGCTGGTGCGATAAGTTTGGTGCGCGCTTCGCACACCGTGTGAAAGCGACCCGTCGCAAGCCCGGCACCACATGGCGCCTTGACGACGTATTTGTGACGTTGCGCTGCGAGCCTTACCTGTTGTGGCGCGCCGTCGATCAGCACGGTGCCGAGCTCGATATCCTGCTACGTGTGCTGAAGCGCCGCGCAAGATCGTGATCGACCAACTGCGCAGCTTATCCGGCGAAAGCCGAAATTTCCGAACTGGTTCACGCCAGGCGTCTTCGTCAAAGCCTGCGCGCGGGTCAATAACCGAGCCGAAAATAATCATCAGCCGACGCGAGAACACGAGCGACGCATGCGTGGGTTCGCGATCCTGAGCGCACAGGCATTCTTATCGAGCTTCGGTCCTATCCAGCAGCACTTCGCACTCAAGCGACATCTGCTTTGCGCCTCGCTCTATCGAAAACAGCTCACCACACGCTTCGCCGCTTGGCATCGCTTCACTGAAACCACCCAAAATCCGCGACAGTGCCATTTCACCGGCTCTTCTCGTAGCGCTTGCGGTCAAGAATGCTGCTTGACCGCCTCCAAGCATTTACCAATTGGTTAACGGAACTGCGCTTTATTTCAATAGACGGAAGGCATGCATCGCAAGATCATGTAGTCCACGAGATCACCTGAACTGCCATGCAACTTGCCAGTACACGGCATGAAGCTGCGACGGTCGGCAGGTCGATCAAAGTACCTATCCAAAAGGAGACCCAAGTTGACCAAAAAAATCCCGCTCAAGATCGCCATTGCTGAGCATCCCCACACGTCGGCTATCCGTAACGGTTCCATTCCTATCGAAGGCGTGGATGCCGAATTCATCACAGTCCACCCGCAAATTGGCGCGTTCCGCCGGATGGTGCGCGATGTCGAATTCGACGTTTGCGAGCTGGCGCCAACGACCTACATCATCGCCCGTGCCTATGGCGCGCCATTCGTCGGCTTGCCGATTTTTGTTGTGCGGCGCTTTCATCACGGCGGGCTCTTGGTGCGCCCGGACGCCGGGATCAAAACCCCCAAAGACCTGGAGGGCAAGAAGGTGGGGGTGCGCGCCTACTCGGTCACCACCGGTGTGTGGCTGCGTCAAGTCCTCATTGACGAGTTCGGGCTCGATTCAGCAAAGGTGACCTGGGTCGTGGATGACGAGGAGCATGTCACCAACCTCAAACTGCCATCGAATGTCGTCCATGCTCCGGCAGAGAGCTCGCTGGCGGACATGATGGCTAAAGGCGAACTGTCAGCAGGCTTTGCGGCCAACGCGGGCATTGGCCGTACCGGCGCACCGACGGGTGGCTGGAAGGAAGTCGAGGCCGACTATCCCGATCTCTTCCCGAATGCGGCCGAACTGGAGGCCGAGTGTTACGCGCGCACCGGCATCTACCCGATGCACGGCACCATCGTCGTCAAGGACTCGGTGCTGGCCGAGTATCCGTGGATCGCGAAATCGATCTTTGACGCATTTGCACAGGCCAAGAAGGAATGGTTGGCGCGCCTTGATGCCGGAGAGGCCATCAGTTCCAGCGACAAAAAGTACCTTGAATTGCGCAAGATTGTCGGACACGATCCGCTGCCCTACGGCATCGAGGAGAACCGCAAGACCATTGAGGCGCTCGAAGCCACCGCCTTTAAGCAGGGCCTGACGCCGCGGCGCATGTCCATGAGCGAACTATTTGTGGACCCACTGGCCCGCTGACTCGAACGGAGACAACATGATTATCGATTGCCACGGCCATTTCACGACCGTACCCACTTCCTTCCGCAACTGGCGTGCCAAGCAGGTCGAGTTCGCCAACGACCCGGCCAACGCGCCGTCGCGCGCTAGCGCGCATGTGACCGACGACGAAATTCGCGAAGGGATCGGCAACGGCCAGTTGAAGCTGCAGCAGGAGCGCGGTGGCGACCTGACCTTGCTCTCGCCAATCGCCGGCTTGATGAGCCACCACCTTGGCAACGAGCGCACCAGTCTGGAATGGGCCGAGATCTCGAACGACCTCGTCCACCGTGTGACGCAAATGTACCCGGACAACTTCGCGCCGGTCTGCCAGCTGCCGCAGTCGCCCCTGGCGCCGCCCAGGAACAGCGTCCCCGAGCTGCGCCGCTGTGTCGAGGAACTCGGCTTCGTGGGCTGCAACCTGAACCCCGACCCGACGGGCGGCTACTGGACCGGCACACCGGTGACCGACCGCGAGTGGTATCCGCTGTATGAGGCCCTGGTTGAGCTCGACGTGCCGGCGATGATCCATGTAGCGGCGTCGTGCAATCCCTGCTTTCACGGCACCGGCGCCCACTACCTGAACGCCGACACGTCGGTGTTCATGCAAATTCTGCAGTCCGACCTGTTCAAAGATTTCCCAACCTTGCGCCTGATCATCCCGCACGGCGGCGGTGCGGTCCCCTACCACTGGGGCCGCTACCGCGGCATGTCGTTGGAAATGCGCGACCGTCCGCTGGAAGGCCTGCTGAACAACATTTTCTTCGACACCTGCGTCTATCACCAGCCTGGCGTCGAGCTGCTGACCAAAGTCATCCCGGCCGACAATGTGCTGTTTGGATCGGAAATGATCGGCGCGGTGCGCGGCAAGGATCCTTCTAACGGCCAGTATTTCGACGACACCAAACGCTACGTTGACGGCATTGCCTCGCTGACCAACGAGGATCGCCAGAAGATTTTCGAAGGAAATGCGCGCCGCGTCTTCCCACGCCTCGATGCGCGCCTAAAAGCGCGCGGTCAATAACAGTAAAGGAAAGAGGCACTCATGACTACTATCGTTGATATCCACCCCCACATCATTTCCGATGATGAGACCCGCTATCCGCCGGCCCCGTTGTTCGGCAAGCGCTCGGAATGGTCCAAAGAGCGTCCGACTACCGTCGAGACGCTGATTGCGGCGATGGACAACGCCGGCGTTGACAAGGCCGCCGTGGTCCACTCCTCGACAACCTATGGTTTCGACAACAGTTATGTAGTCGAAAGTTGCGCGAAGTATCCAGGGCGCCTCGCGGCCGTCTGCTCAGTCGATGTGTTGCAGCCGGATGCGCCGGCGCGCATACGCGAATTGGTCGAGCAAGGTCTGTCGGGCCTACGCTTGTTTACGGGCGGCAGCACAAAGGAGTTCGATCCCAGCGAACTCGAAGATCCACGTTCCTATCCGGCGTGGGAGCTGTGCGCGGAGCTGGGCCTGACGATGTGCATTCAGACCGGACCGATAGGCCTGCCGCAAGTGACGGCGCTGGCAAAGAGTTTTCCCAAGGTGAAGATCATCCTTGATCACCTGGGACGTCCCATCGTTGCCGATGGTGTGCCGTATGCCAAGGCGCAAAGCCTGCTCGACCTAGCGCCGCTGGAGAACATTTACCTGAAGCTGACGCCGCGCATTTTTGACGATGTGCAAAAGGAAAAAGCGAGCGCAGCAACGTTCTTCCCGCGCGTGGCCGAAGCATTCGGCGCACAGCGCATGGCCTGGGGCTCGAATTTTCCGACGTCGCCAGGGACGCTCCCGGAAATCGTCGCGGCCGCTCAGGCAGGCTTGGCATGCCTGAGCGATGAAGACCGCGAATGGATTTTTGGCAAGACGGCGAAACAACTTTATCCGGTTCTGCTTTAAAACGAGATTCGGTCCTGACACACAGCGAGAGAGAAATACTATGAGCGACACCCGCCTTAACAGCATTATTCGCGCTTTCGAATCCGGAAAACCCGCCTTCGCCGCGTTTTCCAAGTTAGACAAGCAGAGCGCCATCGAGATGAGCGATGCCCCCTATGACGGCCTCGTCTTCGAGATGGAGCACAACCCCTATGACGTATCGGCACTGGGCGATGCGTTGCAATATATGCTTAACCGCAAGGAGATTGCCGAATCCGGCTCGGTCGCGCCCCGTGTAACACCGATTGCCCGCATTCCTGCCAATGGGGTGGAAATGAACCAGTCCTTCGCCAAGCAGGTCCTTGACCGCGGTGCCTATGGCGTGCTGTGGCCGCATGTGGCGACGGTGGAGCAGGCCTATAACGCCGTGGCGTCCTGCCGCTATGCTCGGCCCAAAAATGCACCTCTGTATGAGCCCAAGGGCGTACGTGGTGACGGCCCCGCCAACGCCTCACGGTACTGGGGATTGAGCATGGCCGATTACTACAAAAAGGCGGATGTTTGGCCGCTGGCCCCGCAGGGGGAAATTCTGGTCGGGCTGATGTGTGAAAGCACCGAGGCGATTGAAAACCTCGATGACATTCTTTCGAATGTGCCCGGTATCGGTTTCATCCTGATTGGCGAAGGAGATCTCAGTCAACAACTGGGCTATCCGCGCGAGTATGAGCACCCGGTTGTGCTCGATGCCATGCGCCAGATCGTCGAAACTTGTAAAAAACATAATGTTGTTGTCGGAAATCCGCATGTCACCGCCAAGAATCATAGGCGGCTGCTCGAAGAGGGATACCGCTTCCTGATGTCGGCTCCGTCACGCAGCTATGGGGTTGTCGGCATGGCGCGCGCGATGGAGGGGTACTGAGATGAACGGTGCCGAAAGCCTAGTCCAGACGCTGACCGACCAGGGCGTTGAGATCTGTTTCGCCAATCCCGGCAGCTCGGAGATGCACTTCCTGAAGGCGCTGGAAAATCCGCGCATGCGCAGCGTGCTGTGCCTGTTTGAAGGCGTTTGCACCGGCGCGGCGGACGGCTATTACCGCATGAAGGGCACGCCGGCATCGACCCTGCTGCATCTTGGGCCAGGCTTGGCGAACGGCCTGGCTAATATCCACAACGCCAAGCGCGCGTCGTCGGGCATGCTCAACATCGTTGGCGAACATTCGGCGGCGCACTTGCGATACGATCCGCCGCTGATGTCCGATATCGAAGGACTGGCGCGGCCGCTGAGCCACTGGGTGCGACGCGTCGAATCGGCCGGCGCCGTGGCCTGGGATGTGGCCACCGCCGTGGCCAAGGCCAGCGAACGGCCGGGGCAGATCGCCACGCTGATCTTGCCCGGCGACGCTTCGTGGCAGCAGGCCGGCGCGCCGGTCGCGCTGCCGCGCACCGTGGCCACGGCCAAGGTCCCGAACACCTCGGCCATCGACCACGTTGCACAGGTGCTGCGTTCCGGCGAGCCCGCGCTGATTATCCTGGCTGGCGGAGCGACACGCGGCCGCTCGCTCGAGCTGGCGGGCAAGATCAAGGCGGCCACCGGCTGCCGCGTCGCCACCCAATTCTTCAGCGCGCGCATCGAACGTGGAGCAGGGCGCTTTACGCTGGAACGGATCCCGTACGCGGTCGGCCAGGCGGTCGAGTATCTGAAAAGTTTCAAGCACATCATCACTGTCGAGACGACCGAACCGATCGCTTTCTTCAGCTATCCCGACAAGCCCAGCCTGCTCAAGTCGCCCGGCGCCAGCGTGCACACCCTGGTCGATATTGGCGAGGACAGCACCGCCGGCCTGGAGATGCTGGTGCAGGCGCTGGGTGCGGCGAAGATCGCGCCGGTGCTGCAGCAGCGCGCGGAAGCCATCGCTCCGAGCGGCGCGTTGACTCCCGCCAGCATCGCCCAGGCACTGGCCGCCGCGCTGCCGGAAAACTGCATCCTCGTCGATGAATCGCTGACCACTGGCCGCGAGACGATGGGGCTGACCGTGGGCGCCGCACCGCACGACCTGATCAACAACATGGGCGGCTCGATCGGCTATGGCACGCCGGTGGCCACCGGAGCGGCGCTGGCCTGCCCGGACCGGCGCGTGTTCTGCATGGTCGGCGACGGCAGCGCCATGTACACGATCCAGTCGCTGTGGACGCAGGCGCGCGAGGGCCTGAATGTCACGACGATCATCTTTGCCAACAACAGCTACGCCATCCTCAAGGCCGAGTACGCCAACATGGGCGTCGGCGCGCCGGGGCCGCAGGCGCTGGCGATGATAGATATCGACAAGCCGCGCATCGACTGGCGGGCCATGGCCACCAGCATGGGCGTGCCCTCGGTCTCTGTCGACACAGCCGAAGCCTTCCACAAGGCCATGGTCGATTCCACGCGCGCGCAGGGCCCAACCTTGATTGAGGTCCGGCTGTAATTTTATTCAAGAAGGAGATCAACATGACAACCCTAGTAAATGACATGCCGGTGCTGCGCACCAACCTGTCCGAATATCCATTGACTAAGGCGTTGCGAGATGGCCGTGTGGCGTCCGACATCGTCAAGCTGGACTTTTGCGGCCCGACGCCAGCGCACAACGGCTTCAAGGCCATGGTGCGTGAAAACGCCTTCGACGCGGGCGAGCTGGCCATCGTCACGTTCCTGCAGGCTAAGGCCTATGGCAAGCCCTATGTCTTGCTGCCGACGCCGATTTCGGGCCGTTTCCAGCATCATTGCGCCGGCTTCAACAGCGACTTCGGCCACATCAATCCCAAGGATATCGAAGGCAAGCAAGTCGGCGTGCGCACCTATACGCAGACCACGGCGCTGTGGATACGCGGCATCTTGCGCCACGAATACGGAGTCGATCTGGACAAAGTGAACTGGATGACCCTGGGCGACGGCCACCTGGCCGAGTACATGGATCCACCCAACTGCACCCGCTTACCCAAGGGTTCGTCGATTCCGCAGATGATGCTGGACGGCGAACTGACGGCGGCCCTGCTGGGCGAAGACATGCCGAAAGATCCGCGCGTGCGCACGCTGGTGCCGGATGCGCAGAACGCAGCCAAGGACTGGTTTGCGCGCGAAAACGTGGTGCCGATCAACCATATGTTCGTCGTGCACCAGGACCTGTCGAGACAGCGCCCTGACATCGTGCGCGAACTGTACCGCATGATCGTCGACAGCCGCGCGCTGACTGAAGGCGGCGTGCCCACCATCTTTCCGCCCATCGGGCTGGAGGCGAACCGCAAAGGGCTTCAGTTGGCGATTGACTGGGCATTCGACCAGAAGATTATTCCGCATCGTCTGTCGGTCGATGAGCTGTTCGACGATGTGACCGGCAGCCTTGGGTAAGTGATGACATACTCTCAGGAGCATCGGTGTGGAATCTGATGCTCCTCGTGACTACTTCCAGTAGCCATCTTGGCAAGGGTGTCGCCAGGTCAAAAGAAAAGCAGAAAAGTTTCCGTCAAACAAAAAGAGACATTATCGGAGGTTAATCGATCGAGACAACTCGACTGAAAGGGGCACAGCACGAGAATCGCTGGGGCATTCTCGTGCTGCTTGCGCTCGGGCTGATGATCTCTTTTGTCGACCGCACGAGCATGTCCACTGCTCTCGCGGACCATCATTTCGTGCGTGAATTTGTGCTAACGAACGTCGACCGCGGCTGGCTTGGCTCTGCCGTGTTCTGGTCCTACGGTCTGCTCCAGATGCCCATGGGCTGGCTCGTCGATCGCTATGGCGTCAAATGGCCTTACTCGATCTGCTTTGTACTGTGGTGCTTGGCGGCAGCGGCAACCGGCATGGTCACGACGCTTTTCGCCCTGATCCTCGTGCGCCTGCTGATTGGCGCCGCCGAAGCCGTGGTGGTTCCCGCCACCTATCGCTACCTTGCCAACAACTTCGAGGAAACCCAGATAGGCACGGCCCTCGGGATTTTTTCAATCGGCGGCAAGATGGGGCCGGCGCTTGGCGCTCCGATTGCGGCCTGGCTAATCGCCACAAGTTCGTGGAAGGTGATGTTCATTGCCACCGGCCTGGTCGGGCTAATTTGGCTGATGCCGTGGTTGCAGATGCTCAGAAATGATTTCCCGTCCAAAACCGAGCTTGCGGCGGCGAAGCAACGGGCGGCCACGGTGCCGCTTAACAACCTTTTATCGAGCCCGGTGGTATGGGGCGGGTTGATTAACAATTTTTGCTACAGCTATTTCGCGTTCTACTGCATGACCTGGATGCCGGCTTATCTGGTCGAACAGCGTGGCCTTTCGCTGGAACAATCGGGGCTATATACCTTCTTTAGCTTCGCAGGCGTTGCTATTATGGCAGCGCTTGCCGGATTGGCGGCAGACCGGCTGATTGCGCGCGGCCACGATGCTGTGGTGGTGCGCAAGTCGTTTATCGTGGCCGGGTTTATCGGAGGCACAACCGTTTTGCTTGGCGCTTATGCGCGCTCGCCACAAATGGCCTTGTTTTGGAATGTGGTTTCGCTCTCGCTGCTGGGCCTGGCAACGGCGAACAACCTCGCGCTGGTCAAGCTTACCCTGATTCCAAAGCAGGCGGTTGGCTTGAACACGGGCTTGCAGCAGGTGGCGACTAGTCTGGCGGGTGGAATTTCGGCAAGCTTGTCGGGCTGGTTGCTACATCTAGGGGGCAGCTACACGCTGCCCATGCTGGCGATTTTCGTTTTCCTGATCCTGGGGGCTATTAGTACAGTGGTATTGCTGCAGCGAAAATGGGCGCCGAAAGTCAATGACTGCGGACACAAACAGCAGCAGAGGACACTGTCAACTTTTTGAAAAAATGACGGGTCGGGGGTAGGTCCAGCGATGTTTAGAAACCAATCGACGGATTTTCGGTAACTTCGGTGAGTTGTTACAGACGACGAAGCGAGTCGCGAGACGCTTGCGATGGAGCGAGGCGCGCAGAAAGTGCCGCTTCAGTGCGAAGTGTTGCTGGATGGGACCGAATCTCGATAAGAAAGCCTATGTGCGCTCAGGATCGCGGAAGCCACGCATACGTCGCTCGCGATAGGGGAGGCCGTTTTCAAATCTCATCAGAACGCTTTTTATGCTAACGAGAATTATCGATATCCACCAACACGTATATAACGCGGAAGGCGGGCAGTTGTCGCCGCGCGATCTGAACGGCAAGTTCATTGGCATCCGCCCGCGTAAGCGACTTCAGGCACGTATCAACCGCTTCGTTCTTCGGTCTCGCGCTGCTTGTCGACGGTCACGCACGGCAGGCGGGGTCGGCGTGTTCCGACACCCGCCTCTGTGGCTGAAACCCGGTGATGTCGTCGAGGTCGAGATTTCGCGCATCGGGACGCTGCGCAATGTGGTCGTCGACGAAGTGGCGTCCGATGAGGTGCGGGACGCCACCGTCGCACGCAAATCACAAGAGTGGAATCCGGCATGATGCACGTACGCGATACGTCATCGCCGTCGCTCGATACGCGCGCCAGCATGACCTCCTTGCTGCGCAATACGTCGTTGAGGCGCTTCCTGATAGCTCGCGTCGGTTCCATCACTGCCCAGCAGATGCTAATGCTGGCGATCAGCTGGCATATATATGGCCTGACGTCCAGCGCGTGGGATCTCGGCCTCGTCGGACTCTGCCAGTTCATTCCCGGGCTCGCCACGACGTTCGTCGCCGGCCATTGCGCTGATCGCATGCATCGCGGCCGGATCGTCGCAGTCTGTCTCACGGCCCAGGCCGCCATAGCCACGCTGCTTGCCTTATTGACCCTTACGCACATCGCGACTCGCGACGTGCTGCTCGGGCTCTCGCTCATTCTCGGCGCCATTCGGCCTTTCCAGATGTCGGGGCAGCAGGCGCTGCTGCCGATGCTCGTTCCACAGACGTTTCTGGCGCGGTCGATGGCGATCAGCACGATGGTCCAGCAGGTGTCTGTGATAGCCGGGCCGGCGTTGGGCGGCTTGCTGTTCGCAATTGGCGTCAACGCCAACTACTTTACCTGCGCCGCGCTCTTCTGCGTTAGCGCGATAATGTACGCACTCGTACGTTACGATCACGTTCCGCCGCCGCGCGAGCCCGTCACGGCTGAGACGATCCTCGCCGGCTTGCGCTTCGTTTGGAGCAACCCTCTGCTGCTCGGCGGCATCTCGCTCGATCTGTTCGCTGTCCTGTTCGGCGGCGCCACTGCGCTGCTGCCTATCTACGCGAAAGAGATTCTACATGTCGGGCCGCAAGGACTGGGGATGCTGCGGTCCGCGCCGGCTGTGGGCGCGCTTTGCGTCGGCCTCATACTGTCCCGGCATGCGATCAGCAGTGGCGTCGGCAAGAAACTGCTAATTGCTGTCGCCGTCTACGGGATCTGTATTGTCGCTTTCGGGCTCTCCCGATCGTTTCCGGTATCACTGGTGCTGCTGGCGATCGCGGGCGGTGCCGACACAATCAGCGTGGTAGTGCGGCAGACGCTTGTCCAGCTGGAAACGCCCGATCGCATGCGCGGACGAGTCGCTGCCGTGAACACACTCTTCATCGGCGCGAGCAATCAGCTCGGTGAATTCGAATCCGGGGTGACTGCCACGGCGTTCGGCGTCATCGGCTCGGTCGTGTTCGGGGGATGCGCGACGATCCTCGTCAGCATCGCATGGAGTCACCTGTTCAAGCCGCTCGCCAGACGCGAAACCTTGCACTGACTAAACGTCGCGCGTGGGGCATCTGAGAAGAGGAGAGGAGATAAAGCACGTGGACCGTCCGTCGTCTCTCTTATTTCCGCCCGACGTCGCCCCGCGGCTATGATGCCAAGTCGTGCACAATCTATCCGTAATGGCATGCAAAGCCGCTTGTAGTGAGTTCGTGCGGGCTCACCGTTCTTACGCAGTCGACAGATTGGTCAGTCAATGGTCGGTCAGTGTCTTTGGGATGACCACAGAATTCGGGAAAAATAGTACGTGTGCGNNCGCACACGTACTATTTTTCCCGTTTCCCCCTGTTCTCCCATCAAAGCATGCGTGCGGGTCAATAACCGAGCCGAAAACAGTCATCAGCCGACGCGAGAACGCGAGCGACGCATGCGTGGCTTCTGCGATCCTGAGTGCACAGGCTTTCTTATCGAGCTTCGGTCCTATCCAGCAGCACTTCGCACTCAAGCGATATCTGCTTTGCGCCTCGCTCTATCGAAAACAGCTCGCCACACGCTTCGCCGCTTGGTATCGTTTCACTGAAACTACCCAAAATTCGTCCGCTTTCTGAGCAATTGCGTGTCCTGTCCGCTAATGCGTCGCGAACGCGAACGCTAACGTGACAGTGCCATATACACGGCAGCTGTGACGGCAGGGTATCCGTTCCACGTCTGACGAGATTGCTCGGGACCTTTATGTATGGCTATCTTAATTGGCGCACCCCTTACGCCCGGCCTAACTCCCCATCGCACACACACCATAGCCCCAGCGGATTGCCATCGCGCAAGGCAGGCGGCAGCAGCGCTTGCGGGATGTCCTGGTAGCAGACCGGACGCAGGAAGCGTTCGCCGGGGGTGTCGGTCGTCAGCGCAGGTGCAGCCCTTGGATCTTGGGGCTGGATCCTCGAGGACTGGTCAGGCCCTGATATCCATCCGCGACGCGAGGCTTAACCATTTACTCAATCCAAAAGTAGCTTTTCTCAATTGACCTGCGGCGACGCACTGGGGCACTCTCTGTACGTGCCAAAAAAAACAGAAACAACGTGATCCACCATCGGGACGGCGACCGTCGGCACGATGGCGGATCACGGATCACTTTAACTATAAAGAGACAGAGACGACTATGAACTACAGGACCACTATATGCGCTTGCGCAGCGCTGATAAGTATTGCACCGGCCTGGGCCCAGGAAGAAGCCGCGAGCACGGCCACACAAGCCGCGAGCATGTCCACACAAGGCGCGAGCACGGCCACACAAGACGCGGGCCCGATCACTATATACGGCTCGATAGATCAAGGGGTGCAGCACCTCAGCAACGTGGCCACAGGTAAAACTGCCGCCCCCGCTTACCAAGTGGGTGCGGGGACGGCGGCTTCCTTCTTCGGATTTCGCGGTATAGAGGATCTGGGCGGGGGTCTGAAAGCCGTATGGAACTTGGAAGGCGGCTTTTTGGCAAGTGACGGTGTCTCGAGCCAAGGCGATCGTTTGTTTGGACGGCAGGCATACGTCGGCCTTGATGGAAGATTTGGTCGCCTGACGTTCGGCCGCCAATACACCATGCGGGCTTATGCCCTCTCACCCATCAATCCATTCGGGGACGGTTCGCAAGGTCTTACCACGCTGGACAACGGAATTGCCAATCCTCGCGCTGATAATGCCATCAGCTATCGCGTTTACCTCATCGGTGGGCTCGAAGCCGGAGTGAATTATAGTTTCGCGCGTGATGGAGTCACCGCTACCCCAGTTAGCGTGGTCGCCACTAATTGCCCGGGCGAACCTACCTCCTGGCAAGAATGCAAAGAATCGTCAGTATTGCTAAAGTACACCGGAAACGCCTGGGGCGTAGCCAGCGCCTATGAACGTAACAATGGCGGCACTTCGGCGACATACGGAGGTCTCACCTCACCAAAGCTTACGGACAGCCGGCTCATCGTGGGCGGCAACGTCCTGGTAAGTGATGTTAAGATCGGCGTAGGTTTGATAAAGCGCACAGACCTAGGCATCGCTACGCCGAGGAGCAACCTGGATTTCCTGTCGGTCACGGCGCCCGTGACCCCGTACATTTCCATCGACGGCATGCTGGCGGAACTCAAATACGATCAATCTCCCAACAAGGCATTGGTAGAAGTATTGCGCTTCACCTACTCGCTGTCCAAGCACACATCACTATATGTGACCGCAGATCACATCCAGAACAGCGGCCATCTCGCTCTTGCGGCGAGCACGATGTTGCCCGTCGGCGACCCCCCGCCTGGTGGCGCGCAAACCTCCATCATAGCAGGTATCAAGGTTAAATTCTGAATCCCGTGCAAGGGCTCGCGCACCGTCCGGCATTCCCTGCCTGCTCCGGGAATATCCGCGCAGACAGTAAAATCGGACAAGGACGGCGTTCGACTCTTCCGCATGGCTGCGCGGTTCGGGGAAAAGGACACGCAGCCTTACGAGCGATTGGACCTTCGCACCAAACTGGACAACGGCGCATCGCTCTTCGGGAATCTCCTGACTCGATTCGAGCAGGACACCAACTATAATAACCATAAAGGGCGGCCAGGTGAATGCACCTCAAAAGTTGGACACCGATCCAACCTTTGAGGTGTTTTCATGTTGAAGTATGACGAGCAGTTCAGGCAGCGGATTGTTGCCGAGTATCTGGCTGGAGACGTTGGTGCGAAATCACCGGCTGCGTGACACCGGTTGCATCACACGCTAGTGGAGCGCCTGTATCATGAAGGGGGTCTTGATGCCTTGAGGTCCCGCCGACGAGGCCGCCAGGCGACGTGGCGGTCGAAGTCTCGGGCCGAGAGACGTTGGCCGAGGCGCTTCACGAAATGCATCTTCGTCTCGACGCACCCTCGGCGGGGAAGGCAGGGCTTCCCCGCTGCGACCGATTCAGCCGAGCAGCTTCGCCGCGGCTTTCGCCGCCGACATGTCGGCCACTGCGGCGATGGGTTGCTTCTGCTTCAGGCGGCCCAGGCCGATGAACATGTCCTGCTGATAACCGATGTCGTCGTCGGTCAGCGACAGATCCTTGGAATAGGGCCGCTGCACCTGGTTGAAATCCCAGATCGCCTGAGCCGAGGCCTTGTCGAATTTCTTCTGGGCGCGCTTGCGCGCTTCGAAGAAGGCGTCATGCGCTGCCGGCGACATCAAGTAGTCGTAGAGCGCCCCATAGGCGGCCATCACCGCGACCATCCCCTCGTGCTTGTCCCTGACCGCGAAATCGGAGGCATAGGCGGTCTGGAAGATGTCTTTCGGCAGCGCCTGCCACATGTTGGCCTCGCTGATCACCACAAGCCCGTCCTTGTCGTTCAGATGCGAGATGCTCGAGCAGCAGGCATCGGCCTCGCCCTTTACAACCGCCTCGTAGCACTGATCGTTGCTTCCCTTGTCGACGAAATTCACCTGCGAAGCGTCGATGCCCTTTTCTTTCATAAGCTGCAGCATCAGCGTATGTAGCAGACCCAGGGTCGGGCCGACCGCAACCGTCTTGCCCTTCAGATCGGCGAGCGTCTTGATCCCATCCGGCTTTGCAAAGACCGTCAGCGCGGATTTCTTCATGCCTGCACCGACGATCTTGACCTTGGCGCCTTGCTCGATTCGCGATAGCACCATGTTGTAACCAGATACCATGCAGACATCCGCGGCTCCGGTGGCGATGGCATTGAAGGGGCCGGTGGCGCCGGAGACTTGGACGATAAGCGCATCAGCTCCGAATTGCTTGAAATAGCCCTGTTGGTCCATTAGCGCGTTCAGCGTGGCGTTCTCCAGCCCCGGGTTGCTGACGACCCGAAGCTGGGTGGCGGCGGCCCGCGCGACATACGGCGCGGCAAGTCCGCCCGCAGCAAGGCTCAGCCCGAGAAGCCCGGTGCTGCGCAAGAAGCGGCGGCGGTTGAACGTCTGGGTCATCGGCAGTCTCCGTGCGCCGGTCAAACCGGCGAGTTGTAGTGAATGAAAGAGTCATGCGTGTGCACCCGCAAGGGTGCAAGCGAAGCGTTGACATCAGCAAGTTCTACGACACCATCGAGCACGACTGGCTGATCAAATTGGGCACAGCTACTAAGATCGCCCCTACAATCGGGAAAAGTTGAAACAGCAACTTTCAGCGCAGACCACAAACGGGAGACGAAATGCATATGGGCATTACACGCAGATCGGCATTGTCCGGTTTCGCGCTTGCAGCCGCGACGGCGGTTGCTGGACCAGTTTTTGGTCAGTCGGTCGAAAAATTCTATCGCGGCAAGACCGTAACACTTGTTGTTAGCGCCGACGCAGGTACTCCGACCGACGTTAGTGGGCGCATCCGGATCTTGACAGCGAGTTGCCCTCCAGTCGATTGAGTAAAATTGCCGCAGGCTTAACGAGATGGTAAAATAAACTAGGATGGTAAAATAAATTGGTAAAGGTAAACGACGTGTTAGGGTTCGACTGGTACCTGCAGATCAACCTGAAGGCGCGACACTTACGCCTGCTCGCGACGATCGACACATACCGCAATCTGACCCAAGTGGCCGACATCACCCATGTGACCGTACCTGCCGTGTCGAAGTCACTGGCCGAACTCGAACGGGGACTCGGGCTCACGCTGTTCTCGCGCACTGCACACGGCTTGGTGCCCACCCCGTATGGCGATTGCCTCATTCGCCACGCGCGAGCGATGTTGACGATCCTGCACCAGGCCCGCGACGATTTGAAGGCCCTGAGTTCGGGGACCGAGGGCAAGGTTTACATCGGCATGTTGCCTGCTTCGGCCTCCGTGCTGCTGCCGCAGGCCCTGAGCATCCTGAAGCAGCGGTCGCCGGATACCAATGTGATGGTGATCGAAGGTACGACGGCGTCGCTGTTGCCTGAACTCTGGCAAGGCCGCCTCGACTTGGTAGTTGGCCGCCTGCCGCCACCAGCAGATACGCACGGCAGCTTTGAGGAGAAGGAGCTTCTCGAGGAGCCGGTGGCGCTGATGACGGGCCATAACCATCCGTTGGCCAGCAGGAAGACCATAAAATGGTCGGACCTGCTCCCCTACCCCTGGATACTACCGCCGCCCGGCTCGATACTGCGTGATCCCCTGGAGCGGGTACTCGAAGCGCACGATGTGCCGCTGACCAACAACTACATCGAGACGCTCTCGATTCACGTCGCGCGCGCACAGTTGCAAGTCTCGGATTTCATTGCCGTATTGGCCAGCACGCCCGCCAACGACACCACGCAGCCTCTTCATATGCTTCCGTTGAGCTTGCCTCGACTGCTCCGCCCGGCCGGCGTGCTGTGGAATCGGAACCGTGGCCTGACACCCAGCGCGCAACTCATGGTTTCGTGCCTGGAAGAGGCTGCTCAGCGTCTGCTGACGGGCCTCGGCACCACACGGCGCGGGGTGTCGCCCTCGGCCAAAGCGAGGCGAATCCACCAATCCCCGGACGCGCGGTGAGGGGTCAGGTGGCGCACTAACCGTCCCCAGCCACAAAGACCATACGCGCCGCCGGCCGGACGCGAGGGGGCGCCTTGGTGCAATGTGCCGGCGGGTGTCGTTTCTGCTGGTTCAGGCAAAAAACGGCTCAGTAAGCGGACAAAAAAATAACAGACCGCATGGCTGTACGCATCGCCTAAAGGATCTCCGGTGCAATCCGCCACCAATACCAACAAATGCTACGACGGCCAAAATCACATAGTTGCCGGTGCCTTACGCTCGTCTGGTATTTACCGGCGACTGCTACGCGCCACAGTTACTACAGGCAAGCGAACGGAAGAGTGGGTGGGGTCGGCTGAAGATGGGCGTAAATCGGGGAGGTGTTTCGGGGCGCGTCCAGCAGGGGTTGTAAGCCCAAACCGTANNCGGTTTGGGCTTACAACCCCAGTTCGCGTTTCCCTGGGGCGTCCGGCAATGTCATATTTACAATGCCGACGCGACTGTCGCGATCGGTTCCGCACTTTTTCGATAAGCCACACCTTTACGGAGTCACTGCCGATGACATTTGAAAAAGGGGGAGGCACAGTGGAACTTTTATGAGGATCTTCCGATAAAAGTTCCACTGCATCTCAAACCCTAGATTCGGACGCGATTTTGAGCCGGATTTTCCACGTTCGCTCCAGAACTTGTTGAGCGCTCGGCCGGCACTGCCTTTACACGCAACTGATTGAGTTTTTTGGCCGTCGGCGTCATTCCGTACCCGAAAAACAGAAGGATGCAGATCTTGCGTATGCGTAAATTGCTCGCGCGACGGTCGATATCTGTCATCAGCGGCTTTTCACTGGTTGTGGGCATGTCCGTGATCATTTTTCGCGAACTGCAACCCTTAATAATATTACGTATTATGTATAAAAACCTGCTTTAACACCATTGAATATGACATTAGTATTATAATGTCCAGTGTTATTGTAGGGCTTCCGTTTTTGATAATGCTCAGTCCAGACGCTCAAAAACAGGCGATATATTGATGGCACACCGCGCCCGACCGCCTCGATGTTCGCTATCGTGTCGTCCGCGCAGCGGCACCGTCGCGCCTTTGAACATGTCCAAGCCTTTCCACATTATTTACTCTTTCGATAACTGGGATCATTTGATAACTTTCATGCTCAACAGCCTCACGCAGAAACCGCATAAGACAGGTTAACTGTTCAATCTTCTCCTGAGCCAGCATGGCGCCAGGTTGGATTTGAAAATCGAGAGGCCGAAGCGGATGAGCGTCCCGTCCACCGAAGGGGCATTCTGTCCGGCGTTCAATTCAACAATACCGACAAGCTGCCACCGCGCCGTATTCCACTCATTTTTCCAAAATGTTGATCGAATGCTGATCAGGTCGTCAGATATTGGATCGACTACTTTAGGTCGTCAGTCAGGTGCCGCCAAGCGGCATGCCGCGAAGTATCGCACCTCAGGAAC
Source organism: Janthinobacterium sp. (assembly GCA_003133225.1). GTDB lineage: Bacteria > Pseudomonadota > Gammaproteobacteria > Burkholderiales > Burkholderiaceae_D > Janthinobacterium. The sequence continues at coordinate 19,521 of PKWL01000098.1, read as the reverse complement.
AGCAGCGACCGAATTTGCTGCTCCAGAGACGGCCTACGTCCCAAGCAGCCCCGCGGGCCCAGGTTACACTTTGGTCGGTTATACGAAAATTACATCGATAGCGCACGATATTTCTTAGATCCTGAAATTTTGTATGACATAATTAGTTATAAAGGCTGTCGCACCTGTTTGGAGATGTCGTCAACACGGCTACAAAATATTCAATTGCCGTAAGAGAGGCTTCTTCTGCCTCGATCCGGGTGTCCACAGTTGGGGACACCTTGCATTGAACTTATCAATGCAGCTTACGTTTTGCGATATCAAGTTCCAGATATACGCTTTTCTAGCGTGAGATTGACGACTTTTGTTGCAAGTAGAGCGGTCATCCGACATCGCGAAGCATGGGGATATTCATGAAAACAAAACTAGTTCCTGCACCGATTGAGAAAGAACTCTCTCCTCCACGCTACCAAGAACTGCAGGGGTTAGGCGTCGAACGTGGTAGGGCGGTAGGAGCGCCACGCAAGATCGATGATGCAAAACAAGTATCTGTGCGTCTTGACCCCACCAGTATCCAAACAGCGAAAAGACTTGGCGCTGGGAATGTAAGCAAGGGAATCCGAATTTCTCTAATGCGTTCGGCTGAACGGGACAACAAGATTCGGAAGTGATTTTCAGTTACGAGCTTTACAGCTTATCCATATGATTTTTTGATGTTAGAAGAAAGTTCATTATGAACAGAAAAGATATCCTACAGCATGCTGTGTTTGGTAGCCGAATCGCAGAAGATGAGGTAGACGAACTGCACGGCTATTTTGTAGAAACAGACCAGTGGCGTAGGATCTTAGCTGGGGAAGTTGATATCATATTTGGCGCGAAAGGAGCCGGGAAAAGTGCGCTCTACTCTTTATTAGTTGCACAAAAAGACAAATTACGACTTGATACAAGAACTTTGTTTTTGCCGGCCGAAAATCCCCGAGGTACTCCTGTTTTCCGCGACTTAACGAGTACATCCTCCAATTTATCAGAAGAACATTTCCGTTCTCTTTGGAAATTATATTTCCTTTCAATTTCGGCAAATTACCTTCGTACGCAGCTGGAACATAGTAAAGCAAAAAATGAACATGCCAATATAGTGATAAATATGTTGACTTTAAACGGATTGCTTGCACCTAACGTTGGACTGCTATCCCGCCTTCGTTCGATATTGGAATATATGAGAAAGCATATTCCTTCTTTGGAAGGGGGCATTACTGACCCTAATACGGGTGTAAAAATCACCGGAAAGATAACTTTATCAGAGCCCTCTACAGAGCAACGCGGGCTTGGATTTTTGTCGTTGGATGATTTGCTTTTTCAGCTTGATTCCGCCTTTAAATTCTTTAAGATCACTGTTTGGCTTGCTTTGGATAGATTAGATGTTGCATTTGCAGACTCTGAGCAATTAGAAGGCAACGCTCTTCGTGCTTTATTTAGAACATATCTAGATATGCAAGTCTTAAATCAAGTAAAAGTTAAGATTTTCCTCAGGGATGACATATGGCGAAAAATCGTAAACGGTGGATTTAGAGAGGCCAGCCATGTCACTAAAACGACTACAATTTCCTGGGACCAACAATCACTTTTAAACTTGGTTGTTAAGCGCCTAGCATCTAATGCTGAAATTTGCAATCATTATTGCATGTCCGAAGAACAAATCCTTTCTACTGCACAACTACAAGGAGAGTTTTTTGACAGGGTATTCCCTCCGCAAGTTGATGTTGGTCAACGGCAGCCAACGACCCTTGATTGGATGCTTTCGCGTACTGCTGACGGAACGCGGCGTACCGCCCCGAGAGAATTGATTCACCTTTTATTGGCAGCCCGCGATGAGCAACTGAAGTTATATCAATTTGGAAATTCCGAGCCTGAAGGAGACAAGCTCTTTTCGCGAGGCGCTATTCGTTCCGCATTACCTGTTGTTTCGAAAGCCCGATATGATCAAACGCTTTGTGCAGAGTATCCCTTATTGAAACCTTATCTTGACAAATTGGAGCGTGAAAAAACTCAACAAAGTAGGGATTCGTTGGCAGTCCTTTGGAAATGCACAGCAGAAAAATCTTCGGAAATAGCGGAAAAGCTTGTCGAAGCTGGTTTTTTTGACCGACGAGGAACTAAAGATACACCTAGCTATTGGATCCCATTTTTATATCGGGATGCTCTAGATTTAGTCCAAGGCGCCGCATAGGACATTTCAGCCAGGTGGCGACTTTAAGGATTGGATCAGATTGATTTACTCCTCTCCATTACCGTCCTTCGACAAATGTGGCCTGTTGCGGCGCCAAATCGCTCCACTAAGCCACAAACGTCGGAAGTTACCACTCAAGCATTCGTCGCTGCTTGGGGTTTTAAGGCAAACCCGTCAAAAACTCCTCCCCGACCTTAAATTTTGAAAAAACCGCCTATTACAACATAAAGTTGGCTGCAATCGCATCTAAATCCGAGGTGTATTGCTTACTGCGGAAGGAATAGTGACCGTTCATGAGGCACCCTGTATGGCCAACAATATCGTCCGGCCGTTTCATTCATTAACAAAAACGACGAGCCGTTCTGAACGATCTCGTCCATAAATGCAAAGCGCTGCAACCTTGAAAGCGTTGCGGCGTTTGCTATCAAAATTACATGTCAAGGGGCATCGCCGAACATGAACGCCGGGCCATAAAATTAACTGACTACACTCATTCATGGAGGCATTTAAAAGACACGGCCATCGCGCGTGGTTAGACCTTTGACACACGAATACCGCCCGTATAACGATGCGGGTATCTGCGAACTGCCTTTTTCCGTTAGGCAGATAATCTTGACTTAGAAAACAAAGCCCCCTGAGGATCAATAAATATGAATATGGTGGTTACTTTTATATTTTTAACCATTCTGGTAGTAGCTCTACTGCTATTATATAAATTTAGAGGCAACGTTAGAAATATTTTTTCTAGCCACTCACGCATTTTTCTTAATATTTGCTGGTATTTATTTATTATCGTGTTTATCGGACAGCTTGGACCGCTCATCGGATACGCAAGTGCATTTTGGAATGGCAAGGACGTACTGGTGACAATCCAAGAGAGTGCTGGCAAGGCTGAATTATTAACATGCGCCACCGCGATTTTAGCTGGTGGAACTTTCTTTCTGGTCAGGGAATATAATTCCCCGCAACAAATTAATAATCGTGGCATGAAGTCTTTTCTTATATTGCTTTCGGCGCTGCTTGGTTTATTGTGCATTGGCCTGACCGCTCAATTATTAACGAAGAATGGTTTTGAAAACAATAAGCAAAAAATAGTTCATTGGATATTGTATTTTTTTGCATTATTGATGGCGTTCTTGTTATGGATTTTCGAAGAATTACAAGGTACTGCCGATCAAGAAATGAAAAAAATATCGCAGGACGTATCTGATTTAACCGAAAAATCCAGAGACAACGAAAAAATCAACGGGGTGAAGGTATGAATACCAAAGTCCAATATACCGATGTCAATTCTATTTGCTACATGCAACCCGGTGGCGTATTTTATGCGTGCACTCTTCCTGCAACGTCGGTGGTTGGGCGCTTGGAAATTCGCCGGCGCAGTGAAAATCCAGAAGACGGCATGCAGCGCGATGATAATCCGGTACGAATTAAAGAAATTGGGAAATATGCGCTCGGACTAGATGCGGTATTTCCAACGCCGATCATTGTCTCGGCTAACTCAGACAATATCAAAATAAATGCCAATCAATTACTTATTCCAGTTGGCGATTCAATTCTTGGACATGTATTGGACGGCCAGCATCGACTGCTTGGGCTGAAAAATCTATCTTCCCATGAATTGTTGCGTTTTAATTTATTAATGGTTTTTGTTTTTGATATTGATGTATATTCTGAGGCGACAATTTTTTCAACAATTAACAGTACCCAAAAGCAAGTTTCGAAATCATTGATGTACGATTTGTTCGCACTCCATCCTGGTCGAAGCATTGAAAAGACGTGTCATGAGATCGTTAGGTCATTAAATGATGACCATGATTCACCTTTCTATCGAAGGATAAAAATCCTTGGAAAGAAAATTGATGAATCGGAGACTTTGTCGCAGGCAGCCTTCATTGATCAAGTCGCTAGGCAAATAAAAGATACGAGTGGCCCACTTTATCAATTTTTTAAGGATGATAAGGATTGGGTTATCCGGAAAATAATATCAAATTGTTTCTCAGCTATCCTTGGCGTCCAATCTAAAATGGCGAATACGGGGTTTCATGAAGATTATTTCCTGAAGACGACTGGATTTGGTGGGGTCGCACAAGCCCTTAAAGATCTCGTTGAGGCAGGCATGAAAGATGGCGACGTCACTAAGCAGTTCTTCATTAATGTGATGGAGAATTTCTTTTCTCGCGTTAAAGAACCACCTGAAGGAGTCGGTAACTCGGCCATGCTTAAAATAAAAGAGTTATTAGTGGTCGCGCTCGCTAATCGAAAAACGTAGGCTTTGCTCAGGCCCGTACAGAAGGCACGCCTTGCGACCCATCCCATTATCCTAACGCGTACTGTATTTTTATTAATATTAATTGGATGATAAAACCATGGGCTAATTCGCTGTAGTTGAGCGGATCGCTGGAGAAAGTGAAGGACGCCTTGGTCTGACACTATTCGCTCTTTTCGTGTACCCAACCGGTCGCTGGACCGCAAATGACTGCTATGAGGGCATATACTGCCGAATGGCTGCTTGCCGTGACCGCCAGCGGCACAGCGTTGGCGGCCATTCGCGCCGACTCCTTTAATTAATTGCTAGCTTGGCGGCCCTTGAATGCTCGTGTAGGCGCGGAAGTCGCCAGCCGAAAACTTGGCAACACTTCCGCTGCTCCATGAACGAACCATAGCGGCTCTCTATTTTATGGATCGGACCAGATGAACACCCAAATTTTGCTCTTCCATCGCCTCGGCAAGATCATGTAGTGCAGGACTTATCAACAATGCCTCCTTCCGATTGCCGGTATTACTCTTGTATGCGGTCATCGAATTTCTTTTAGAAAATTCTACAATACTCCACTCGTCAAACAATTCATAAAGATCAGCATCTGCTGCACATGTAATTAGCATCTTTTTTTTCTTCATCTTACTGTTTTTAAGAATCTGTGCTAACGCTAACTGATCATTCCAGCAATATCGCGACGAATGATAGCGGTCGAAAAATTCTGCTGTGGTTTTTGTAACGTAAGGTGCATCAATGAAAACTAAATCATGCCTGTTAGCCTTCTCAATAGTTATATCAAAATTACTATGATATATTTCGGCGCCTCGTAGCTTATTAGATGCAGCAAGAATAGTATCTTCACAGAAAAATATTCTTCCGTTATCTCCAAATGGAACGTTGAACTCTCCTTGTCGATTTTCACGATAAAGCCCCCCCCACGAAGTATTTGTGAGAAAAATTATTCTACCCGCCGTGCCAATAATATCGGATGGTCGTTCATTCCTCACGCGCAGGTAATCCTCGCGAGTATTCGTAAGTTTTGAAAGATATTTTATTACTTGATTTGGATTGTCTCTTACCGCAGTAAGACAGTGAGCAATTTGACTATTGGTGTCGGCCAGAACAGCAGAATTACAATCACTTCCTAGAAAAAATGCGGCGCTACCAGAAAATGGCTCAATAATACGTTTAATATCGCCAGGAATAATTCCGGAAAGACGATTAATTAACCATGACTTTGAGCCCGGCCATTTAAAAAAAGGTTTTGTCACTATCCAAGAACCGTCCCAGCTAATGGCTTTACATTGTACATCCAATAAACTCCATTAAAATCTACATTAACTGGCAAATGTTTCGTCGGGCGGCTATAGAGTAAGGTTGGGAGCTCCAAAGAAATCGCTCGAAGTGCCAAAGCTATAGAATGCGGCTTATTTCCAGCGCACAAATAATAAACATTTTCCTTATCAAAATCCTCAACCGCTGCCTCTGTCAAACTACGCCATGCTTCGACTGCATCACCAGCGGTCGCTTTCATAATTTGTTCATCGGCGATCCCAAATCGCTCAATTAGCGCCGAGTTTGCAGAACGAGCTCGCGCTTCGTACCCCGGCGCGCAACCAGGACTGGCCAACAGTGCCGCCACTCGCTCTGGTTCCTTTCTAATAAGCAAGTTCAAAGTTTTCCACCCTTCAAATCCAAGGGAAACGAGAAATAACTTTCCCTTGCTAGGCTCGAATTCTCCGTAAAACCCCGGAATGGGTACCGCCTGCAATGTCCCATCTGTAAATGAAATCTCCTCGAGGTCTTGGTAGCTTGGCGCAGCTTCCGGATATTTTCCTTCGGAATAGCCTAAACAAATTTCACCGACAAGGCCTGATCGAAACGCCTCTCCTAAGAGAGCTAGACTAAAATATCTGGGGCACGTGGAGACGTCGATAAATACTTTAGCCGGTTCTTTTCGGTCCTCTCTCCCAATCTCCGCCCAAAAAATAGCTCGAATTGCTTCCAAGGTTTCATGAAGCTTCCCAGTATTCGCTTGCATAATATGACAAGAAACACTATTCGCCTCACAAAACTCAACTACTTGCGAGTGTTGTGCATTGAGTAATTCAGATGGCTCATCCGTGAGCGGTTTAAGCAAAATGCTTGACCTAAATTCCAGATTATTGCATTTAGTAACTGCGGTACAACGTTTATCCCAGCTTGTGCCGATTAATGCAAAATCATAAATGCCTGTCCAAAGTTCATCAGGATTTCCGCTATACGCAGAACTGGCAGTAATTATTCCATTTGAAAATTCTGAAGAAGATTGAATCAATTTTCCACCTCCGAGAATAAATCATCAGTTAATGTACCGTCGAGTCGATCAAAAAGAAGTGCTGCTAAGCGGTTAATCTCTCTATCATCCGCTGCGTCTGCCAAAGCAAGAACATCCATAGTTTGAATGGAAACGGGATAGTAGGCCCCCCTATACGAGAAACCGTAGGCGGGGGCCAGAGAAGTGTGAACGCGGAATCGAATCAATAGTTCATCACTCTCCAAAATTTTAAGAAATCCCGCCTCTGCCGCGTCCACGATTAAAGTCACTGCATGTCTGGTCGACTCGGTATTTGAGGAGGTTACTAGCTGGAATATGCCTCGTTCAGTCGACTTCAGGTGGCGAATTCCGTCTTTCGACTGCGATTGTAGCAACTGCGTCAGCTTTCCGAGGCCGGACACTAATTTTGCAGTACATGAAGGATGATTCACACCGTAGGTTGGCAGCGATCGAACCTTCGCCTTACTTGCGGCTAACAAGCCGCCGCTCTGAACACTAGGTTTGATCTTTGTAGACCCCAAAAATTGTAATAAACTTAAGTTCGCATCGCGATAAATATACTCAAGATTATTTAGAAAATCCCTGATACAACTGTCACTCAACTGTAAAATCATATCAGCATAGGCGTACTTAGGCATCGTATGCAGATCGTTCATTATTGACAGGTAAGCACCTACCATTGCCTTGCGCGTGAGCTGGCTAGCAGCGCGTCGCTTCGACCATTTCGGTATATCGCCACCTGGGACAGCGCGATGGGTACGCATCTCCAGGTAAGTCTCATAGATGGGAAGGGCTGAATCATCACCTTTTCTTGATCGCTCGCCATGCTTCCTACCCTCGCCAGTCCTGATACTAGCTTCATGCAATAAGCTTTTTGCAAAGGGGGATACTGACTCGCGCAATGCATCTTCTAAAAGAAAGTTCAGATTCAATTTCCCGAAAATCCGTTCCGTATCAAACGGCTGCAAGCCTTCAAAAGTGCCTTTATCAGACCTCCGTGCAAACTCCCTTAATCTAAGAGTTGTGACCCCCTCAGCAAACGAGCGAAACTGTTTGTCCTTAATACTGTCGAGGTCGAGAACTTCAACATCAGCACTTTGAACAGTAAGATTCGGCAATAATGTTTCAGACAACGACTCTGGCTTACTAACAAAAGATATAACGTGAAAGAGCGGCCTTGTTGAAAGCCTAACCCAAGTTGCAAGTATTTGGACACCAAATGTATCAAGAGTTTCCGCTTCATCGAAACAAACTTTGAAAAAAATTTCAGACGAAACGCCCGCAGGACTGATTACACCTGCAAGCTTTTTCGATACGTCTCTCGATAAAGCGCAAAGCTGCGAAGGCGACCCAATTGCATCCAGTACATCGAGGTGAGGAGCATTATGCTGCGATGCTTTTTCAATGAAACGCCTTAGAGTTCTAGCGCTTCTCGATAAATCTGCGAACGATACGGGGGGGCTAGTTGTAAGCTCACGCATGTATAGTTCTGAACCAAAATCACGAATTAAACTCTTTACAATATCTTGTTCTACCGTTGCCGTGTATTGTAGCTCTCCAGCAGCCTCTAGCTCGGACACTGCATCAAACATTTCCTGCAGTTGAATTAGTTCCAGATATCGCGAGTAAATAGCTCGCTTAGGAATTTCTTCCGCCGACTTCAACCAAAAAGCAATAGCATCAAGTTGAACATCTGGCAGCTTTATATACACCCCGATAAAATCTCTAAATATTCTTCTACCGAACTGATTTTTCAACCCTACATTGCCTAGTCGTTCGCGCCAAGAAAGTGACTTCAGTAACGTGGTTTTGCCAGTCCCACGTGATCCAATTAGGAAACATGGCTTTGTCCGTTGCAGGGTCGCATAGAGATCCTCTTGAAGATAATACAGATGGCGAATCTCATACTCAAAACGTATATCAGAAAAAGGCGAACGACTAATCATATTGTCTTTCTATGACACTGCCAAGTCTTAACAGAGCCATCTCGGTTTGTAATATCAATGATTTCTAATAGCTCAAGTATTACAAGTGCATCCTTTATAAATTCAGTTTGATCAATAAGTTCAATGCCTCGCTTCAAAGGAGCCGGAACAGCCCTCAATAAATCGCTAAATCTCAAAACAAATTTAGGTGAAAATAATTTATCTAAAACATACTTTATCCAAGGCTGATCAATTTCGTTCCATAGCGATGCCTGATCAATTAGACGGAGCTTAATAGGTGCGTGCTTCACCAAACCAAAATGATCGCCAAAACGATACTGAATCATTTCCAAGCCTAAAGGCTGATTAGTTTCATCAGAGAAAAAAATTTTAATTAAGTTGAAACCGTCTTCCAATGCAGGCGCAGAAACATGTATTATCCGATGTGACCCCTTTAAAGGACTATTAACAATAAGCAGTGGATCTTGGTGAATATGGCCATGTAGATAGATGACATTCTTTCTTGTCTCTAGTATAGTCTCACGTACATACCCGGCGTTAAGCATTTCATTATAGCCGTCTATCCTGGTCATGGGCTGAGCAAAGAGTGGATGGTGCCCTATGACGACCGATACACTGTCCATATCGCCCTCCCGAATATGTTTTTCAAGCGCAATTACATGTTCGCGAGATACGGCCGGGCAGTCAATTTGTTCACTCATCATTTTTTCAAACTCATCCGCAGGCACAGTTGCTTTCAGTGCATCAAGTAATTGGATTACCTTATCGCGAATTTGCTCAGGGAAGGCGCGATGCTCGCCGCACAAATAACAGGTGTTTAAGGGCAAGAATCGGATCGAAGGAGCAGGAAAGCCAGGCAAGACTGTTGGCAAATCAGTTGGCTTCGGAGCATTTACGGTTAGAAATTCATTACTGCCGCAGATTTCCTCCCAGTTTTTTAACAATGGCTCGAATTTTTCCGACATTGGCGGGCCATTGATTATTGCCGCTCGGTTTATATCATGATTCCCTGGCACTGCCAAAAGTCTACGATCCTTCCAGTAAACAGTGTCGGCAAGTTGGAGTGCTCCGTGCAGGAAGGCTAAGCAGTCTTTGTATCCGGGCACGTTGCCTCGTGTCGTAAGATCACCTGTCAAGACAACGGCGACCAGATTTTTTTCCTCGCCTAGGATGCGAATTATGCCGCGTGTAATGTCCGCGATGCGACTTGAGCTAACAGCGCCAACTGTAGCAGACGACAGTCCTGGGTCCTTGTGGTCCGCAAGAGGGGAAGCTTTGAGCAGATCTGGATAGTGTACATCGCCTAACTGCAAGAACGAAATATGGCTAATCGGCAAGTACATCTCCTAAAATTGCGTTGTAACACTAATGGGCGCGAGAAGCCTCGCAGACCTGATGGTTTCTAAAAACTTTTTCTGACCTAGAGCCGTAATGGAGAAATCGAATGGGCGAGGTCGCCACAGGTCACCGCTTTTTTGACGACCACATTTCTTCGATTTCATCATGGACTCTTGCGCGCAGCTACAATTCAAAGTATCAACTTCATACGTGACATTGTCAAATTTTCAGTCCGTGTATTTCCTAGGAAACTCGGCACCAACTCAAAACACAGCAATTCCTTGCCTTGAGCTGTATGCCGGGAAATGACCACTATCACTGGAGGCTGTGTCAAAACCCGTTATGACGACATTTTCGATGGTCGCGTTACCATTCCCGCCCTCGCAAAAACATCGTAGCGCACATTCTGGAAGGTCGATTTCAACAGCGCTCTCGTCCGCCAAGGATTTTGACACAGCGTCGCTGCATTGCTGACGTTCGTCCGGGCCGTGTCCTTCGACTCAAACCTTGAAGTTCGCCAAATTTTCTGTCAGGTCATGCATCAAAAGAGAGCTGGTTGGGCTGGCTGAACTTTATGAACGAACCTGTAAGACGGTAAGACTCACTGCAACAAATAAACATTTAGCCGACTTTGACATCAGTTTAATAGTGCGGAGCACAAGTGCACCGCCGCATTTTTGGCATTAATCCACTTCGCCACTCGGTTTGGTTCTTGAGAAGTGTGCAACAGGATGGATAGCCTTTGTTTTGGCGCGCGGCCAAAAAATGCACAGTTGCCGGTCAGACTTTGCGTTACGGTGGCCGGGCGCAGGCCATTTTTGGACATCTGTTCTCTCCGTGAACCGTTCTTTTTTGTTGCCCAGGTTCATGGTCCGTGTGCGGTTTCGTTAGAAACTCGAAGATATATTGGGCGCGACATGCCAGGCTTGCAGGGAGCGTACGTCGGCGACGCTGGCGGTATCCATCCAGGCGCGGACAACCGCTTTTGCGTACGCGAGGCGCGTGTGCAGGTTACGCAAGCGTTGCGACAAAAAATTCAATGAAGGCGGCGGCGCCGGCGGGGCCAGTGGCGGCAACGGCCGCCGGCACCTGATGCATGGGGGCACGGCCGGCGTAGTAATGCCATGATGCCCCGGCGCAATTGAATGGGTATGTGACGAGTGGGCATCGTACTATCCGGACAAGAGTGACTGTACGTCAAGTTTACGGCGAGCTGCGTGTCTCTGAGCTGGTGGGACTTTTGTTGACAGACCTGGCGCTGAAAGGAACGCGGACCATCCGTATTCTTGGCAAGGGCCGGAAAGAACGCTGCCTTCCGCTCTGGAAAGAGACTGCTACCGACCTGCGCGCGTGGCTCGCGGTGCGGGGACAGGTCCTGGCTCCGGAACTGTTTGTCAATGCCAATGGCGCGGCGATGACCCGCGCCGGCTTTGAATACATTCTCGACAAGCACACACGGGCCGCCGCCAAGACCTGCTCTTCTCTGAGCTCCGTATCTCCGCACCAGCTAAGGCACAGTTGTGCCCTCGTCATGCTACAGGCCACCCATGACATCCGACGAGTGGCGCTTTGGCTTGGCCACGCAGACATCCGTACAACCGAAATCTATCTGCGGATTGATCCGTCGGAAAAGCTGGAGGCGGTGGAGGCAGTGCTGCCAATGGGGCTGCGAAGAGGACGATTCAAGGCCCCCGATGCGCTGATTGCCTCTCTATTTGCGCCGCCGTAATGCAAAGCACCGCACTGCCGAAACCGGGGCGGGAGCGGGGTTTCGGCAGTGCGACTGTGCATAATCCCGCACTCTGCATTATCGGCGTTTTGCAGTTCATCGCAAAACTCCGAGTTCGAGCGCGCCATGTTACGCGAGCGCGCACCCGCAGCGGCTTGTTGGCCGCCCGCAGAGAAGGCCGCATCGGTGGTCGCCGCCCCAAGCTCACGCCACGGCAGCAAAAGGAAATTGTTCACCTGGTCGATTCCGGTCAGAAAACGGCCGCCGATTCCGCGCGCCTATTCAATGTCCATCCGTCCACGGTGGCGCGACTTTTGGCCCGCAGCAAGCTAACAAAATAGCTGGGCAACCAGGGGAAAATCCTTAGCGTGCTATTTTTCCCGAATTCTGTGGGCGCCCCTTCCCAGGCCAAGCCGAGCGGCGAAAGGTATCGCAGCATGCTATCGTCGGGCAACTTGCCCACTTCGCGCAAGGCTTGCGTCGCCCGTTCAAAGTACACGGTATTTCACAGCATGATCGGCGCCAACAACGATACCAATAATTGGGCAGATTGGTCATTGTGGCCGGCCAAACGCCGCCGTAGCTGGTCGTGGTGGTCTCAGGCCAGCCCAGCGCCGTGGGCCGTACCATCTTTTCCGTTTGCCCTGCTCTCCCCGCGATCAAAAGGTCGATCCTGCGCCATCTCGAACATGACAGCGGCTATGCGTTTTAGGAGTGCATAAAACAATAAATCCTTGAACTAGCCATCGGAGGTAGCCTTTTTCATGACGGACCTCAGAATGTTAGAGAACCCGGAGCTTATCGTGGCCCGGCGCTTTCCCGCCAAATACCATGCGCTGCCCATTGAGTTCAAATACGCGGTGTACGTGTATGCCGCTTGCGGGGTTCTTAATCTCTCCAAATAGTGAGCCATCCGCCTCCAACTTTGCCGCCACGAAGTGATCGGCGCGCTGGTACATGAGACTGCCCTCCAGTAGCTGGTCGATTCCTTTACCCCGCAGCCGTAGTTCCGTTGGCTTCGTGGATATGGTTCCAAAAAGGGGAGCACTTCGAATAAGCCGACCTAATGGATAACGCATGCTGATTGCCTGCTGTAAGTGGTGGCAAATTACCGTGCTCTGGTCGTCATGCACGACCGCAGGTTGATAAAAATAGAAGCCATCGACCTGCAGATCGGGGTTTTCCTCCAGCATACGTTGTGCTGCGGCCTGAAGAAAATTAATATCCGCGGTTGGATGCAATCGCATCATAACAATGCGAGCCTGCTTCGTGAGATCCGGTTTGAAAATCTTGTGAAATTTTTCTTCAGCCTCCATTACTTTCGAATAGAAATTTCTTTGCTCATTCGGATGCTGTGAACATAGAATTTGGAGAGTGTCCGAATAATACCGAGGATCGAGCGCCATACCGTCGAATCCTTTAAGTGGTCTCGAAAGATTGACTCTCACGTCTGGGTATGGGAGTTGAATGCCGGCCTCGGGGATTGTAGGGATCTGTGCAATTAGCTTCTTCAGTCCCGTCATCCTCGTTTGATTGATGTAGGTACGAGAAATTGCGCTCATGCAGAATGAATGCACATTCCCACGCAGCTTTGCAGCCGCGATAGCGCGAATCTCATCACAGTTTTGACGAAACTCCATTTCAAATTTTGAGATGTCGTGATTTTTTAAAGATACCAACAGTTCGAATCCATCTGGAAAACATACTGCAATGTCATAAGCTGGAAAGTTTTTCGGCATCGGCCGTACCTTCATGCCACCTCGTGCCAGCATTGCCGTGCCAACCAGTTCAAAAATGTAACCATGGCAATTCGATGGATTTTGTTTGATGTCCTTTACCAGCCCTTTAACCCAGCTTGAATCGATTTCATTCATTAGGCGAATTGAGTCGGCGACCGTTACCAACTCAATCGAAGCAAGGGTGTCATCCCGCCACCAAAGGTCGCGTAACCTGTGGCCATCAGATTGTTCGTTTAGCCACTTTCGATCAAAGGTTTCTTCAAGGAGGCAGAAGTGAGACTCCAACACATCGTCGGGAAAGCGAGTTGGATATGTGCCCCTGCGGGAGCCGCGGGGAGTGTGCAGTGGTGAGCTTATTGGCATCTGTCGTTCAGTTGAGTAGGATTTCACGGGGTGATTACAGCTGGTTGCTGAAGCTGAACCGGCGCTTCAAATTGTAGAACATCTCCATTGTAATCAAAGGCATCGTGCCAGCGCGACTACGGGCAGAACCAGCTTTCGTGGTGGTGCTAAAGACCTTATTAAATCGTTCCCGTTTGAATTCCCCTGCATATATTCGATTTGTCGCCGCCATTCACGCCTACTTGCAACGCCGTCGCTTTTGCCTGAACAACGGTTTAAGGGACGTCAAGAAATCGAATTCGGCCGCAATCAGCTCGATGCGCTCCCGACTGGAGAGTGCGTCGTTATCGTCGAGGAATGGCCCGAAGGACAACAGAACGCCGCTGTGACCTTGAAACACTTCCAGTCGTGGAGGGATGCCAAGCACGCCACGCCCAGCGCACAGGCGGCATGAGCAGAATATAATGGTTTGACCTTGAACATGAAACTTGCCATTGTGGATGATACCTGACATCGGGGCCAGTCAAAGCGGCAATTTGTGGGACCGCCGTCATCCATCCAGCGGCGTGTGAACTGCGGGACTATCGTCCAACTCTGCGCTACAGTCAGGGCGAACCCTGTTTATGCAACGTGCCGCCACTCGAGTATCGAGGTACTTCTTTAATGATTCCAAATCGCTGCGTAACCAGACCCACCGTAGGCCAGAAGGCGAAAAAGACGGCAGCCATTCGCAGCTCGTTGGGACGCATTTGTCTGCACGCCGGCTGTTCCAGGGCGAAGGCAGTCACTGCGCTCTCGGTAGACTCTCCGACGCAATCCTTGATTGGGCTCTGCAACTGGCGTCAATCAGCGCCTCGACACCGGCAGCTACAATAGCCGATTGATACCGATAAAACATGTAACGAGAGAATCCTATCGTAAGTGCTCCATAAACCTTAGACCCACCGAATCCGAAAATTTGTATTTATACCGGCCGCAATGGCAACATGCAAGCGGCAGTAGAACCCGAAAATTCGTGTCTCAAATGAGCGGCTTCTCCCTCGCCTCAAACGTCCGGCCGGAACGACGGACAACCGGAAGCGCTACGATCGAGTGCCGTTTAGAAGTGATTGGATAGCCGTAGCTTTTCCTCGCTTGTTAAATTGAAGGCAATCAGAATTTTTTCACATGAGAAACGTCCGACATTGACTGGAGGACTTCTAAGCTATCGAGATCAACAGCCGTTTTGTGAATGAGACTGTTTTTAAATATTACGCAACGTTTCGTAACCTAAGATTCCTGTTCGAAATTTTCGAACGTCCCCATCATCTTGGGAGAAAAAATGTTTCATATCTGGCCTTCACATGTTCCGACTTAGAATACGCTTGTCAACTGCTTTTTTTATAATGTTCACGCGTTGGATGCCGATAAACTCCTGCAGTTGGCGATGGCGGGAAAGTAGTTCAACGAACGACCCGGAGCCGTGGTTCTTGTCGCACCCGGTCCGCGACTTATGGATCATCCACGCATAAAGTGGCCGTTGGAAAAAACTGGCAAAAGCATGTGCTTAACACCGTCGTCACGGGTGTAGTGGCGGGAGTAGGTTCTTCTTTTTTTTGGAACCGCAGCGCTCGCAAAAGATATCGCCGATCGTTTGAACAGTCCAGCTCTGCCGGCGTTGTGCCTAGCAGCGGAACCGATAGGGAGTATGCCCGCGGATCAGTGCAAGGGGAGTATCGGTGGCGGAAGCGGAAGTGGCGGAAGTGGCGGAAGTGACAAAAGTGACGCTCGCTGCCCCGCGTCCATTCCAGCTGACGACGGAAGGCGTATCAAAGGGAGTAACAATGCCAGCGATTTCATTTTACTGTCGTCATCCTTGCCCAGCAAATCGTCCATCGTTTTACCGCCTAGAACGCTGGCAGAAAAGTTCATCGTGGAAGCAAGCCGATCTAGTTGCCATGAGCGTTTAACCATGTCGAGAAACGAAGAATTGCTTGGAAAGCGCAAGGCAATCGTGCACAAGTCAGGCATCATTTCAGTGTCTCGTCTGTCCTTCTCAGGTAGATCTACCAGGAATGTCAAAACATCGGCGTTGGTATCGAAAGGACTAAATACAACGCCGGGATTACGCTCATAACACGTTTGCATGAGCGGTACGATGGTTTTTATCCTATGTTCAATATATTGCTGGATTTGGGCCAATCTTTTGTGACTTTCCACGTGACGCGGATTTATCCTCAAGGACTCAAGATACAAATCAAGAGCCAGACGCGAAATGCCATGCCGACTTTCTTCCGTTTTGCCCATACCGTATATTCGCTCAGCGTACGCCACCAAGCCGAAGTTTAGGGACAAACGTTCCTTTATTAATGTCGCATTTTTCGAAACTGGAAACATTTCCGCCAAATCCGCGTATTTGCGAGCAGCAATGTCATATTGGTACTCCCTCTCATATTGGAATGCTTGCCCCAACTGCTCCGTCTGGAAATCCTGCTGCAATCCGTCCTTTATCCAGTAAGAATAGCGCGCCCGAGCATAATCTTTCATAAAGTAAATGCTGCCGCACATTGCAACAAAAACGATCAGAAGTGGGGCAATTGTCGCAACATTGCGCCAACGCCCTTGAAATGCAAAAGTGGTAAAAGCTGAACGCCACATCGACAATGCGGACAAACCATAATTTACGAACGTCCGCGGCAGCAGCAATATCAATAGACTTAGGGTAAGAAAAATTAGGCTTTCCGGCAGCGCGTGGCGCAAAGCCGTCAGGTAGAAAGCTGTGCGTGCTTGGCCGATATTGGTTGGTGCCAATAAGCAGACCAAAGTTGCCATGGACGTAAGTCCCACCGAAACATATCCTGCGCGCTTAATGATGATATCTATGTTCATTTTAGTCGTGACGTATTACGAAAGCCAGCTTGCGGGTACCGACGGAATTAAGAAGGCAATATTCGGAGTCGTTATGGTGTATCGCTACTAATGCTTCAACAACGGCGACAATGGCATCACCGGGCTGATCGATGGCACTTCGATTGGGCCGGGAGTATGCGGCGGAATCGTAAAGGTTGCCCTGTCTCTCGCGAGTGAATGATTCGGAGATTTGCGCGTCAGACGGGCCATACTTGTGAAGTCACTCTTCGCAAGTGCGATATATTCGCGGATATTGGCACGGAGATTACGTGCCTGCACAGGCTGACCAACTTCCTCCAACATAGCGGCAAAGTGATTGGCTTTGGTCGCTGACAAGAATGTTTTGAGTTTAATTAAACTATCATGCATAGCCCAAAAACGTGATCGTACGACCATGAATGACGAAAGATCGCGCAAATATGTCTCACGTCCAGTTTGTGCGCTGACAAAGAAATTCTTGGCCGCCATCTCATAGTTGCGACTTCGGAAATCGTAGATGCCAAGAAAGTGCTTTTGCAGTGGTATCAACTCTGAGGGAAATGAATGCGCCTCAAGCTCGAACCGTTCGGGCTCAGGAAAACCGTCGCCCACAATCTTAAGTAGCAATCCGAGAATCTCGTCGCGACCAATCAATGCATCCGGTTTGGAGTAAATGGCGGCCAACAACATCACCCTGTCATATTCTGGAATATATAGATATCGCGACAATGGAATCGAACGAAACTGAAGCCGCATCAGTGCTTCATAAATGAGTTCCCGCGCCCTGCCATATTGATGGGCCTGCGTCAATGCGGTTGCCGGATCGACGTAGTAATGCTGCAAATACCACGCAAGACCATGTTCGCTGAGAAATTTATAACGCTCAACATCATCAAAATCGTCTGTACCATGCTTGTCGCCCATAGCTTCAAGGACTTCAGAAGAACTTGCGGTGAGAAATGTGCGCAAGGCGTACTCTTCAAACACAAAGTCACGCTGAAGTTGAAGGTGCTCAAGAAGGCGCCATAAATTCTCATACTCCCCAACGAATTTTTCAGTCGACAGGCCTTTTTTGTCCAGATACGACAGCGCGGGCGACGAATAAGACGAAGAGCGAACATTCAGAAAGCTGCGGTCGAGCGCCAGTCTGAATGGGCGGTTAAATTGTGGAGAACCCTCAAGAAAGCGCATGCGCGGGGCTTCGAGTGCTTGCCCTGCCTGGCGCTGATCCGCTATTGCTTGCCGGGACACTTTGGCAATCAGGAAGGACAGAGCCGGTAAAATGGCGACGATAAACGCCAGCACCAACAAGTTTCTTGCAAAGCGCAAGCGGGAATTAGGCGCAATAAATTCGATGGAATTCGGAAATTTGTCTATGGCACTTATCCTGCTGTGTTGAGGTTAATCGATTCTGCAAGCCATTCATGTTACCCGGACTGTGCTGCGTCGCGTTGCAGCCAAATAGACTATATTGAATGTCACTTGAATATGGGAGACTGGTCCCTTACCGTACTAGGAATTTCGATCGCCAACGCGCCCAGACTCAATTTATTGGCGTACGCGCCTAGCTCAGATTGCCACCAGACTGATGATTTATCATAGTCAAAGTCGGAGTTGACGCCTTGCCCCCGTTTATCAGTGGCGCAACATCGCTCGCCATTGCATGTTAATCCCCCAACCAATCACACCTCGAACCACCGTTTTCCGGATAATCATTTTATGACCAATGTCCGTTTGTGATCAATCTCATATCATTGTAATCGAAAGTTTAACAGCGATCAATAGCCTGAAGCATTTATGTCTGGAGCTGTCGATTTGCGCGATCGTCAAGAAGATTGATCTTGGCCGGTTCGACGTTTATCTGCGCTAAATCTGTACTTTTTTTCTATCTGGCCGCAGTGCGCTCTTAAGAGAAGAGAAAAAATTCTGGACTTAATCATATGGTGTGGGCGCCAATGCCAAATTGAGCCGGGCTTCCGGTTCCAACTGACCCACCTTAAACTCTCTGATGCCTGTTGGTGCAGACGTAAGATTGACTCAAGCTGCCGAAACTCGCTGACCCAGTTGCCCTCTCGCAAACGAAGGTTCAGTTCGGTTTCGGTCGGGATAGCTTGGGTCAGGCACAATCGACCCTCTGGGTCAATCCGACGTCGGCGCTAACATTGAATTGCATCCCGGCCGCCAACATCAAGTGTTTCTTGGTTAACTGATTCCGGCACTTGTCGGCATTAACATGTGAAATTGTAAGCTTTGCGGCCAGATCAAAATCCGCTCGACCTCGTCAAGCGCCACGTCGTCGGTGCGCCGATCGTAAAGCTGGGTCGTCGTCGGTGAGGCATGCCCGGCCATCCGCTGCGCGAGTTCAAGTTGGCCGCCATTTTTAAGATAAGCGGTGATGCCTGTGGCGCGAAACGTGTGGCAGTTGATCGGGCGCTCGATGCCAGCCACGCGCGTCCTCTGGTTGACCATGGTCCACATGTTACTTTCCATCAAAGGCCGCTCGGATAGCCCGGACATAGCTGACCTGCCGGCCAGCGAGCGGAACAGCCAGCGCTTTTTATCGCCGGCCAGGCCCGCGGCGGCAATGTACATAAATTGCGCACCAAAAGCTTCGGCGGAGAACTAAAAGCCCTGACACTTTCACCATGCCGAATTCACAGCATATCCGCGCCGCCGCGCACACAGTTGCTGGATCTCCGCCAAACCTTGCTTCGCGGTGGCCGGGCGCAGGCCGTATTTTGACATCTGTTCTATATGGGGAGTACGCAGAATTCGG
>PKWL01000158.1 GCA_003133225.1 Janthinobacterium sp. | reverse complement strand
AAGGCGGGGGCGTTGCAGAAGGCTATTTTCGACAGCGCCAATTTCTCGAGTATCGCCACCGACGCCAAGGGCGTGATCCAGATCTTCAACGTCGGCGCCGAGCGCATGCTGGGCTACACCGCCGCCGAAGTGATGAACAAGATGACTCCGGCCGACATTTCCGATCCGCAGGAAGTGATCGCGCGCGCCGAAGCGCTCAGCGTCGAACTCGACACTCCGATCACGCCCGGTTTTGAAGCTCTGGTGTTCAAGGCTTCGCGCGGCATCGAGGATATTTACGAACTGACCTATATCCGCAAGGACGGCAGCCGCTTCCCCGCCATCGTCTCGGTCACCGCCCTGCGCGACGATCAAGGCGCCATCATCGGTTATCTGTTGATCGGCACTGACAATACGGCGCGCAAGTTGGCGGAAGAGGCGCTCTTGAAGGCGGGCGCCTTGCAAAATGCCATTTTCAACAGCGCCAATTTTTCCAGCATCGCCACCGACGCCAAGGGCGTGATCCAGATCTTCAACGTCGGCGCCGAGCGCATGCTCGGCTACACGGCGGCCGAAGTGATGAACAAGATCACGCCGGCCGACATTTCCGATCCGCAGGAAGTGATCGCGCGCGCGGAAGCGCTCAGCGTCGAACTTGACACGCCGATCACGCCCGGTTTCGAGGCCCTCGTGTTCAAGGCCTCGCGCGGCATCGAGGACATTTACGAGCTGACCTATATCCGCAAGGATGGCAGCCGCTTCCCGGCAGTGGTGTCGGTGACGGCGCTGCGCGACGATCAGGACGCCATCATCGGGTATCTGCTGATCGGTACCGACAATACGGCGCGTAAGTTGGCCGAAGAGGCGCTCTTGAAGGCGGGGGCGCTGCAAAATGCGATTTTCAATAGCGCTTACTTTTCGAGTATTGCGACGGACGCGCAAGGGGTGATTCAGATTTTTAACGTGGGCGCCGAAAGGATGTTGGGCTACAAGGCTGCGGACGTGGTCGACAGAATCACGCCGGCCGGTATTTCGGATCCGCAGGAAGTGATATCACGCGCCGAAGTGCTGAGCGCCGAACTTGGAACCACGATTACACCGGGCTTTGAAGCCCTGGTATTTAAGGCCTCGCGCGGGATCGAGGATATTTACGAGCTGACCTACATCCGCAAGGACGGTAGCCGCTTCCCAGCGATCGTGTCCGTCACTGCCTTGCGTGACGTGTACGACAAAGTCATCGGCTACCTGCTGATCGGCACCGACAACACCGCCCGCAAACAAGTCGAAGCGGAGCAGGCCCTGCTCGATCAACGTTTGCGCGATCAACAGTTCTATACGCGCTCACTGATCGAATCGAATATCGATGCCTTGATTGCGACTGATCCGCGCGGCATCATCAGCGACGTCAACCAACAGATGGAAGCGCTGACCGGGTGCACGCGCGATGAGCTGATCGGGGCCCCGTTCAAAAACTATTTTACCGATCCGGCCCGCGCCGAGGCCGCCATCACACGCGCCCTGAGCGAAGGCAAGGTGACCAATTACGAGTTGACCGCCCGCGCCAGGGATGGCAAGGAAACGGTGGTCTCGTACAATGCGTCCACCTTCCATGATCGCGACCGCAAGCTCAAAGGCGTGTTCGCGGCGGCCCGTGACGTCACGGATCGCAAGCAGGTCGAAGCCGAGCAGGAACTGCTCGATCAACGCCTGCGCGATCAACAGTTTTACACGCGCTCATTGATCGAATCGAATATCGACGCCATTATGACGACCGATCCGCGCGGCATAATTAGCGACGTCAACCAGCAGATGGAAGCCTTGACGGGCTGCTCGCGCGACGAGCTGATCGGGGCGCCGTTCAAAAGCTATTTTACCGATCCGGAGCGGGCCGAGGCGGCCATCACGCGCGTATTGCGCGAAGGCAAGGTAACCAACTACGAGTTGACCGCCCGTGGCAGGGAAGGCAAGGAAACGGTCGTTTCGTACAATGCGTCGACTTTTCACGATCGCGACCGCAATTTGCAAGGGGTGTTCGCGGCGGCCCGTGACGTCACCGATCGCAAGCAGTTCGAGTATACGCTGCAAGAAAATAATGTTGAACTGGAAAGTGCAAAAGCGGCCGCAGAAAAGGCCAATCTTGCGAAATCGGAATTTTTATCGAGCATGAGTCATGAACTGCGCACGCCACTAAATGCGGTGCTCGGATTCGCCCAGTTGATGGCATCTGACATGCCAGCGCCGTCAGCGACGCAGAAAGCGTCGATCGACCAGATTTTGCAAGCCGGTTGGTATCTGCTGCGCCTGATTAACGAAATCCTCGATCTGGCGATGATCGAATCGGGCAAAGTGACCATGTCGAAAGAATCGATGTCGCTAGCTGACGTGCTGCGAGATTGTCAAGCCATGATCTTGCCGCAGGCTCAAAAACGCATGATCACGATGACCTTTCCCCGTTTGGATGA
Source organism: Janthinobacterium sp. (assembly GCA_003133225.1). Taxonomy (GTDB): domain Bacteria; phylum Pseudomonadota; class Gammaproteobacteria; order Burkholderiales; family Burkholderiaceae_D; genus Janthinobacterium. The sequence goes on along the minus strand of PKWL01000158.1, from coordinate 31,764 downwards.
GGATGTTTATGTCCATGCCGACCGGACCCGGGTTAAGCAAGTGATGACCAACTTGCTGTCGAATGCAATCAAATATAACCGGGCCGGCGGCGAAGTGATCGTCGACTGCGTCATGAGCGGTGAACATCGGGTGCGCGTTAGCGTCGAGGATACGGGAGCCGGCCTGGCGCCGGACCAGGTGGCGCAACTATTCGAGCCGTTCAACCGCTTGGGGCAAGAGACCAGTGCGGAAGAAGGGACCGGCATCGGATTGGTCGTCACCAAGCGCTTGGTCGAATTGATGGATGGCAGCATCGGGGTCGAAAGCAGTGTCGGCGTTGGCAGCGTGTTTTGGATCGAATTGGCGACATCGACGGCGCCGCAGCCGATGTTAGACAGCATCGGCTTGGGCGGCGCGGACGAACCGTATCCTAAGCTGGCGCCCGAGTCGTCGCAACGCACGCTGCTCTATGTCGAGGACAATCCTGCAAATTTGGCACTGGTCGAGCAATTGATTGCGCGCCGCCCCCATTTGAAATTGATCATGGCCTGCGATGGTCTTCTGGGCGTCCAAATGGCGCGCGAGCACCTGCCGGACGTCATTTTAATGGATATTAATTTGCCCGGCATCAATGGCGACGCCGCGTTGAAAATTTTGCGCGAAGATGCGAGCACGGCCCATATTCCCGTCATGGCACTGTCCGCAAACGCGATTCCGCGCGATATCGAGAAGGGCTTGGAGGCCGGGTTCTTCCGTTATTTGACGAAGCCGATCAATGTCGAGCAGTTCATGAGTGCGCTCGATGTCGCACTGCGTTATGCGGCGGAAAATGGGATGGCTGGCAACTAGAGCCGGCGCACTCTTTCGCCATTGTACGGTTTGGCCCGGGATGAGGAAGGACCGGACTGCGAGCGCGCGCAGACGGCGCCGGTGCCATCATATTGGTAGTTCATCGCGCTGCCCGAATGCGGACGAATTGTCGATGAAATAGAGGCGCTGCGGAACCACCTTGTACCAACGCACCTTGGCCATGGCCTTGACGATGGCGGCCGGTGCTAGGGCCAGCTTGCCTACTAGCGAAAATTTTTGTCCGTACAGCTGGCGCGCATGATCCTCCTCTGCGCCTGCGATCTCGCTGCCGACACCTTCGATCTGCACCCCCTTGATGTCCGGCCAGTCGGCGTAGTCTTTCTGGACTGTGACGGCCACGCGCGCGTCGCTTGCCATGTTCTGGCAGTGTCGGCTGCTTGGCGCCGACAGAAAATAGAGTGTGTGGCCGTCACTCACATAAAATACCGCGGCCGCCCAGATACCCGCGCTGCCGCTGGTGGCCAAAGTGGCGACATGGTGCTCTCGCAAATAGTCGTGCACGCGCACGCACAGCGCTTCTTTCATGCGTCCTCGACTGGCAAAGGCGGCGCTTCGATCTTCGCCGCTTCGCCTTCGTGCAGGCGGCGCAGGCGGTAGGCGAGCTGAGGGCGCGTCAGTCCCAGCATCCTGGCGGCCGCGGACAGGTTGCCGCGCGCCTTGTCGACGGCCGTATCGACTAGCATGGCTTCGACTTGGTCTAGCGTCATGGAGCCATTGAAGACCGCCTCGCATAGATCCTTTCCCGTGTCCGGACGGTTGATATTGAGGTCGCCGTGGGGGTCAAGGCCGAATTCAAGGGGCGCCTGCTCGCCACACGCAGAAAACAAGTGGTCCACTTCGATGCGGGTGCCGCTGGGCGCGAGAATGACGCCGCGTTCGATCGTGTTTTGCAGTTCCCGAATATTGCCCGGCCAGGCGTAGCCAAGCAGGGCGCGTTTGGCCTTGTCGGTAAAGCCGCGCAACCGCTTGCCGTTGATCGCCGAATATTTTTCGAGAAAGCGCCGGGCCAAAGGCGAAACATCTTCCTTGCGTTCCCGTAGAGGCGGGATGTGGATCTGGAAGGCATTTAGCCGGTAATACAGATCGGAGCGGAATTTTCCTTCCTGGACCAGAATGCGCAAGTCGATGTTGGTGGCCGCGACCAGGCGCACATTGATCTTGCGCGTCCTCTGGTCGCCCAGTCGCTCGATCTCGCCTTCTTGCAAGACGCGCAGCAGCTTGGCCTGCGCTGCCAGCGGTAAGTCACCGATTTCGTCAAGAAACAAGGTGCCGCCATTGGCCCGTTCAAAACGGCCGGGGCGGGAGGCGAGAGCGCCTGTATACGCGCCTTTTTCAACCCCGAACAGTTCCGACTCGACCAGGTCGTGCGGGATGGCCGCGCAGTTGATGGCGACAAAAGAGGCGCCGCAACGCGCACCCCGCTCGTGCAAGATGCGCGCGAAGACTTCCTTGCCGACCCCGGTTTCGCCCAACAGCAGAACCGTGATCTGACTGTTCGCCGCTTGCGTTAGCAAGTCGTAGGCGGCGCGAAAGGCAGGTGAATTGCCGATCACATCGGCCGGCCGCTTTTCCTTTTCACTGATCGAGGAACGCAACTGCACGACCTGGGTTTGCAGGTCGATCAATTGTTCTGCAATCGATTCTCGATCGAAGATATGCGCGTACTCACTCGCGTCATCCCATTCGTCAATTGGTTTGCCAATGATTCGGCAGTGGTTATCGCCCATGCCAGCGCATTCGACTTCCTTGTACAAAATGGGGCGCCCCATGAAGGCCGAAGTGTAGCCACAAGAATAGCCGATCTGGGTCCAGCAAACGGGTTCCGAATGGATGCCGTAGTAATGCCTGTGCCATTGGCCTTCCCACGAGTTTTCCCAGATGAATTCACCGTAAAATTTGCCGGACGTGCGCTCGAGTTCGAGCTTGACCCGGCTCACTTTGACGATGCCTTCTAGCGTGTGTAGCCGCGGACCGGTCATGAAAGCGTCCAGATCGCTCATGCCTTTGGCGCCCGTGCGGGCCAGTTCGGCATCGCGTACGCCAGACTCGTAGCCCATGCGCGTTAGCAATCCCCGCGCACGGGCCATGCCGAGAGTGTCGATCAACTCCTTGCGCAGCAAAGCTTGCGCTTCCGCATGAATGAGTAGCATGCGGTGCTCGTGCAGCCAAATCTGGCCGGTTTCGGCACAGAAATGGACCTGCGCGCGCAGGTTGTCGCTCGGCGCGTCGTCGCTAGTTTTCACGATGCTGCGCAGCTTGGCCATGTTCGCTGTCTCCCTTTAGGGTAGTCATTAGAAATCGTTGGTCTTACAAGACGTGTTCGCGAAATACAAGTCTCAGGCGCCAGCGTTATGAAGAGAGTGTAGCGCCATTATGCAAAGTCTTGTGCGGTCTTTTCATGTTGTCGAGCGCGCGACGGGAGTAAAACATGCCCTACGCCAATACTGCGTGCCGGCACCAGATGGGCCAGCCTTCGTCACTGGCGTAAATTGCCATCCGTCGCGTCGGCGCCGTGTTTTTGCGCGCGCCATTTCATCAATTGGTCAAACCAAACGCTCCCGCCACACGGATAAATCACTAAATGATCAAGCGCCAATTTAAAGCAGCCGAGCTCGCTGTTGGTGCCGATTTCACGCGCTGTTGATCCCACGCAACGGGCATCTGTCACTCTTTTTCGATACACGGTTAGCTTAAATTGCTGCGCCAAAAAAGATGCTGGCACGGCGGTTGCATAGGTTCCTGGCATACACCTTTGCGCAAAGCACGCCGAGGGTATCCAACAGCCATCCACAAATGAGCAGAGGGGACACAGTGAAATTTCCAAATCCGCACGATCTGAAAACAATTCCAGGCACCGAAGGTTGGGAACGGATGTATCCGTACCAGTACCAGTTTGTTACCGACGACCCAGAGCGCAAGCAATATGAGGAACAAACGTTCTGGTTCTACGATGGCCTGCATTATCCGGAACCGATCTACCCGTTCGACACCATTTGGGATGAAGCCTGGTATCTCGCTCTGTCGCAGTTTAACAACCGCATCTTTCAGGTGCCGCCCGTGCGCGGCGTCGACCATCGCATCATCAACGGCTACGTCTATATCTCGCCAGTGCCCGTTAAGGACCCAGAAGAGGTCGGGCGCCGGGTTCCTAACTTCATGGAGCGCGCCGGCTTTTACTACGGAAACTGGGATGCGCTGGAGGCCAAGTGGAAGCTCAAGATGGCAGCGACCATCAAGGAACTAGAGGACCTGAAAATTCCCCGCCTGCCAGAATTGGAGGACATCAAAGTGGTGTTGGAGGCGAGCGGCGAGTCCGAAGGCTATCACTTGATCAAGGCCTATGATGACCTGATCAATCTTGGCATCAAGTGCTGGCAATATCACTTCGAATTTTTAAATCTTGGCTATGCCGCCTATGTGTTTTTCCTCGATTTCGTGCAGAAGCAATTTCCCAGCATCCCACTGCAGCGCGTGACCCAGATGATCTCTGGGATCGACGTGATCATGTATCGCTCCGATGACGAATTGAAGAAGCTGGCGAAGAAGGCGATTGAACTGGAAGTTGATCATGTCATCAGCGGCGAAGCGGACTGGACCGACATCGAGCCCGCGCTCAAGGCGCTGCCCAAGGGCCAGCTATGGCTTGCCGCGCTGGAGGAAGTGCGCTATCCCTGGTTTAATATTTCGTCCGGTACCGGTTGGTCGCACAAGGACCGTAGCTGGAATGATGACCTCAATATTCCGCTGTCGGGGATCGCCACCTATATTGGCAAGCTCAAGGAGGGTGTCAACATCGAGCGTCCGTTGGAAAAGGTGCGGGCCGAACGCGACCGCATCACTGCCGAGTACCGCGACTTGATCAAGACCGACGAAGACCGCAAGACCTTCGATGATTTGCTGGCCACAGCCAGGACCGTGTTCCCGTATGTGGAGAACCATCTGTTCTATGTCGAGCACTGGTTCCATTCCGTGTTCTGGAACAAGATGCGCGAAGTGGGGGCATTGATGCAAGAGCACGGCATGATCAATGAGGTGGAGGACATCTGGTTGCTGCGGCGTGACGAAATCAAGCAAGCGCTGTGGGATATGGTGACGGCGTGGGCGACCGGCGTCAAGCCGCGCGGCACTAAGGTGTGGCCGCCGGAAATTGAATGGCGCAAGGGCGTCATGCAGAAATTCAAGGAATGGAGCGCGCCGCCGGCGATCGGCACCGCTCCGGAAGTCATTCAAGAGCCATTTACCATCGTCTTGTGGGGGGTGACCAACAATTCCTTGGCCGACTGGTCTGCCGTGCAAGAGATCACGGACCCTGACAATATCACCGAGCTGAAAGGGTTCGCCGGCAGTCCCGGCATCGTCGAGGGCATCGCACGGGTTTGCCACAGCGCGGACGAGATCCGCCAATTGCGCGAAGGGGAAATCCTGGTCGCACCGACCACTTCGCCATCCTGGGCGCCGGCGTTCGCCAAGATCAAGGCTTGCGTGACCGATGTGGGCGGCATCATGAGCCATGCGGCGATTGTCTGCCGCGAATATGGCATGCCGGCAATCGTCGGCACCGGGCATGCGACCAAGGTCATCAAGAGCGGCATGATCTTGCGCGTCGATGGTTCGTCAGGCGTCGTGACGATCGTTCGTTAACGGGTACAGGAAAGGAGACGGCATGGACAGGCATAATGCGGCAGTAGGGGTAGATCGGAGAGGCCGGGGCGCCATCGGGGCCAGCGGGGGCTTGCCCCTGGTTTGCTGGTTCGAAGACTGCATGAAGGATTCGGTGGCGCTGGTCGGGGGCAAATGTTCTTCCCTTGGCGAACTGATCAACGCCGGGGTGCGCGTGCCACCCGGTTTTGCGCTTACCACCGAGGGCTATCGGCACTTCATGGCCGGGCTCGACTATGAGATCCAGTCTCTGCTGCTCGGTCTTGATGCGTCCGATATGGATGCACTAGAACGAACCAGCGCTGCGATCCGCCAGCTAATCGAGGCGCAGCCGTTTTCGACGCAGTTGGAGGACCTGGTTGCCGAGAGCTACCGTCACCTTTCCGTGCGCTGCTGCATGCCGGCCGTGCCGGTGGCGGTACGTTCGAGCGCTACCGCTGAGGACTTGGCGGGCGCCAGCTTCGCTGGCCAGCAAGATACCTATCTATGGATCCGCGGCGCCGATGAGGTGCTGCATCACATGCGCCGCTGCATCTCGAGCCTGTATACGGGGCGGGCCATCGCTTACCGCGCCAGAATGGACTTCGACGAGGATCAGATGGCGATCAGCGTTGGCGTGCAGAAGATGGCCAACTCGTATACGGCCGGCGTGATGTTTACCATTCATCCGGCCAATGGCGACCGCTCCGTGATCGTCATCGATTCGAATTTCGGTTTCGGCGAATCGGTCGTATCGGGCGAGGTCACGCCGGATAACTTTCTCGTCAACAAGGTCACCCTGGACATCCTTGAACGGACCATTTCGAAAAAAGAGATGTGTTACACGGTGGACTTGAAGACGCAGCAATCGCAGGCAACGGAAATTCCCCTTGAGCGCCAGCGTGTGCAATCGCTGCTCGACGATGAGATTACAGAACTGGCCTGGATGGGCAAGCAGATCGAAAAGCACTATGGGCGCCCGATGGACATTGAGTGGGCGGTGGATAAGGACCTGCCGGTCGGCGGCAACATCTTCATCCTGCAGGCGCGGCCGGAGACCGTCTGGAGCGAAAAGCCGCCGCCAGCTCCGGCCAATGGGGGCTTGAGCGCGATGGATTACATCGTGGCAAGCATGCTTCAGGGAAAACGATTGCAATAGAAAAATGCTCTAAAAGACACTCTTACACAACGCTTGATATTTTACGGAGACATCATGGATGCACCGACCAAACTAAAACCGATCGACGATCTGCGCGGCTACATCGCCGCCCTAGAAGCCCATGGCCAGATCCACCATGTAAAGACCGAGGTGGACTGGAAATTCGAGCTCAGTCACGTGTCGAAAGTAAATGAAGAGCAGAAGGGCCCGGCGCTGATGTACGACAACGTCAAGGGGTATGACATCCCCGTTTTTACCAGTGCCTTCACCACATCGCAGCGCTTGGCCATTGCGCTTGAGCAAGATCCGTCGCTGTCGATGAGCCAGTTATCCAAAAAATGGATGGAGCTAACGACCAAGCAGATGGTCAAACCAGAATTCGTCGACAACCCGCCCGTCATGGAAAATGTCATCACCGGCGACGACGTGGATGTTGAAATGTTCCCGTCGCCATGGTTTTACCCGGACGATGGCGGTCGCTTTTTTGTCACCTCCGGCTTCCTCGTGACCCAGGATCCGGACACCGGCTGGACCAACCTTGGCACCTATCGTTCACAAGTGCTGGGCAAAAATATCCTTGGCTCGCAAATCATCAAGGGCAAGCATGGCGACATGCACATGAAGAAGTACCAAGCCCGCGGCGAACTCATGCCCGCCGCCTACGTGGTGGGGACCGACCCCGTACTTTTTCTGGCCAGTTCGACCTTGGTTAGCTCCGAGGTTGATGAATACGATGTGGCCGGCTCCCTGCGCGGGCGCCCGGTGCCCGTGTTCAAATCCGATCTGACCGGTTTGACGCTGCCGGCCAATGCCGAGATCATCTGCGAAGGCTGGATCGATCCCAATGAGTTGATGGACGAAGGCCCCTTCGGTGAATACACGGGTTACTACTCCGGCAACAAGGGCAAGGACTATCCGAAGCCAGTCCTGCGCGTGGCGCGTATCTTGCATCGCAACAAGCCGATCATGTGGGCCACCACCGTTGGCAAGCCGATCAACGACATTCACATGATTCAATCGCTCAATCGCACGGCTACGCTATGGCATGACCTGGAAACCATGAAGGTGCCTGGCATCCAGAGCGTCTACATTCCACCGGAAGCATGCGGCCGGTTTTGGGCCGTGGTGTCGGTAAAGCAGATGTATCCTGGCCACTCTAACCATGTCGGCAATGCAGTCATCGCGACCACCACCGGCCATTATGGATTGAAGGGCGTGATCGTAGTCGATCATGATATCGAAGCGGACGACTGGGATCGCATCTGGTGGGCGTTGTCGACCCGCTTCGACCCTAAGCGCTCGGCTCAGATCATCGACCGCGGCCGCTCCACGCCGCTCGACCCTGGGTTGCCAATTGATGCGCGCGATATCACCAGTCGCATCATCTTGGACGCCTGTACGCCTTATGAATGGGAGGACAAGCCGAACGAGATTTTCATGGATCGGGCGGTACTAAAAAAAGTATCCGATCGCTGGAGCGAGTACGGGTTTGCAGGCACCAGTCCCGTGGCCGGCATGATCGATCGCTTGACGCGCCCGGAAGTGGTGACGCGTAAAAGCGGCAAGTAACAGACGGCGGCGGGCCGCGCTCCCAAATGGGGGGGCCGCCTGCCGCAGGCAAAGACGGAGGAGCAAACGATGGCTAAGCAAAATGGGATTGTTATCATCTGCAACTTAGATACACGCGGAGAGGATATCATCTTTGTCAAGCATCTGATTGAGGGACGTGGCCACAAGGCTTATTTCCTCGATTTCAGTATGGAGGAAGCGCCCCCATTCCCCGGCGATATCACCTGCGAGCAGGTGGCAATGCGCGGCGGCATGACCATTCAGGACGTGCGTGAATGTTACCGTTCAGATCGCGACAAGGCGATGCAAAACCAGATCAAGGGCGCTAGTTTGATCGTCGCCGACATGCTAAAAGAAGGAAAGGTGCAAGGCGTCTTTGGCGTTGGCGGCGGCACCTCGTCACTAGTTGGCACCAGCGTGATGAAGATATTGCCTTTCGGCATGCCAAAACTCATGGCCTCGCCTATGGCGTCGCACCCAGCCTATGTTGACAAATATGTCGGCACCCATGACATCACAATGCACCATACGGTACTCGACGTTGTAAAGATGAATCCGCTCCTGAAAGCGCAGATTACGAACGCGGTCGGGGCCATCTGCGGCATGGTGGAGATGACATTGGGTACGGACATCCAATTTGACAAGCCATGCGTGGCCGTCTCTTCATTCGGCTTTGCGGAAATGGCGGTGCAGGCCGCGCTCGGCATGCTCGAGGAAGCAGGTTTCACCCCCATCGTCTGTCACGCGCAAGGAAAAGGCGACAAGGCGATGGAGGATATGATCCGTAGCGGCGCCTTCCACGGGGTGCTCGATTTCTGCACCGGCGGCATTATCGAAAACCTGTTCAAAGGAAACCGTGACCCCGGTCCGGACCGCCTCAACGCGGCCGCGGAGGCGGGAATTCCCGTGGTTTTAGCGCCTTGCGGTCTCGACATTCTCTCCTATGGCGGCCGACCCGACATGCTGGAAAAGACGAAGGATCGGCCCCAGTACGTGCAAGATTCGCTGCGCGTCCAAGTCCGCACCAGCGCCGCCGAATTGTGCCAAGCCGCGGATGTGATTGCCGAGCGCCTGAACCGGGCCAAAGGGCCTTGGACCTTCTTAATTCCACTAAAAGGCTGGTCGTCGCAAGATCAGCTTGGGCGCATCATTTACGACCCGGCGGCGGACGCCGCTTTTGTCGCCCGTCTGAAGGACAGGCTGGTCGATCCGACGCACGTGAAGGAAGTCGATCTCCACTTGTACACGCCGGAATTTGCACGCGTCGCTGTTGACGAGTTCGTGCGGTTGTACAAGGGCGTGCCGCAAGCGCTGGCTGCGGCGTAACTATCATCGAAACAGGAGAGTAGGCAATGAACGTGCACAACTGGATGCAAGCTAATCCGATAACGATTCCGAGCGACACGTTAGTTTCGGAAGCCAAACGGATGCTTAGCGATAATAACCTGCATGCGCTGCCGGTGGTGGACCAAGGCCGCCTGCGCGGCCTGGTCACGCGCGCCAACATGCTGCGCATGGGCCACTTCGTGCTGCGCACCCAAAGCACGGACGAGTTCAACTTTTTCGTCAACCGTCTCAAAGTGCGCGACGTCATGGTCCGCAATCCGGCCGTCATGCGCAGCGACGACAGCATGGTCGATTGCCTGGCCAAAGGACGCGCCCTGGGTGTGGCCCAGTTCCCCGTCATGGAGGGCGAGCGGGTGGTGGGCATCATTTCGGCCAACGAGATTTTTCAGCTCGCCGCGCACTGCCTGGGGGCGTGGGAACGGCGCGGCGGCGTGACGCTCGCGCCGCTGCGGCTCGGTCCCGGCGTCCTGGGTCGGATCGCCGCCGTGGCGGAGTCGGCCGGCGCCGTGCTGCAGGCAATCTATCCGGTTGGGCGCAGCGATTCTGAAGAGGATGCGGCCGACGCCGAGAAAATGGTCATCTTGCGCTTCCGCGTGGCGGTGGTGGATGAGGTGATCTCCGCGCTCGAGGCAGCCGGCTTCCCGGTCCTAGAGCAAGACACCATACAGCAGGCGGCGTAGGGCAAGCGCGGCCGCAACTGATCGACATCGACGCATCGACTAAAAGGGGAGAACAACATGGGCCTGCCATTAGTGGTAGCAATTACCGGCGCAACCGGCGTGATCTACGGCGTGGAAATGCTGCGCGTGCTCAAGGATTTGGGGCAGGAGACGCACCTGATCTTGAGCGAAGCGGCCGGCATGAATCTGGCGATCGAAACCGATTACAGCATCGACGACGTCAAGGCCCTGGCCAGCGTGGTCTATAACAACAAAGACGTGGGCGCCGCCGTTGCCAGCGGCTCGTTTCGAACCTGTGGCATGATCGTCGCACCTTGCACCATCAAGACGCTGTCGGCCATCGCCAATTCATTCACCTATAACTTGGTGGTGCGCGCGGCCGACGTGACCTTGAAAGAGCGGCGCCCCCTGGTATTGATGGTGCGCGAAACGCCGCTGCACAAGGGCCACCTCGAGTTGATGGTGCGCGTGGCTGATTGCGGCGGGGTGATCCTGCCGCCGATGCCTGCTTTTTATCACAAACCGGAGTCGATCATGGACCTCATCCACCAGAGCATAGGCAAGGCGCTCGATCAAGTCAAAGTCGAGCACGATCTGTTCCAGCGCTGGAGCGGGCACGAGCGCAAGGAGGCGCGTAAAGAGCCGCTGCGCGTGGCAACGTGAATGTTGGGCGCTTGCACTGGAGCGCCTGCCGCCCGCCCGCCGGCGGCGCCGCTGCGCCCGGCGCCACACCGCCCGACACCGCGCTGTACGTGATCGGCGACATTCATGGCCGCTGCGACCTTTTGCAATTGATCCAGCGCGGGATCGCGATCGATGCCGGGATGCGGCGGGCGCGGCGCAAGGTCATTGTCTACCTGGGCGATTACCTCAGCCGCGGCATCGACGCGCGCCAGGTGCTAGACCGGGTTCTTGAGTGGCGTTGCGAAGGGTGTGAAATCGTGACACTCAAGGGCAATCACGAAGACATGGCGTTGCGTTATCTGGATGGCGATCTGGGCGCCGGTCGCCTCTGGTTCGATCACGGTGGCCTCGATGCGTTAGAACACTATGGGGTCGATGTGATCGATCGCTCGGCGCGCGATGAGCAGAGTATGGAAGGGCTGCGCCTGCGCTTTGCCGCCGCGCTGCCGGCGCCCCATCTGGCCTTCTTGCGCAGCCTTTTGATCAGTCGCCGCGAGGGTGGTTATTACTTCGTCCATGCCGGAGTCGAGCCCGGGCTGGCTCTGGCCGCGCAAAACGCTCACGATCAGATGTGGATCCGCCAGCGTTTTTTAGAATCGGACCAGCAGCATGGCGCGACGGTCGTGCATGGGCACTCGCTCGCGCCCGCGCCGCAAGTGATGCACAACAGGATTGGGATCGACACCGGCGCTTACCTAAGTGGCATCTTGACCTGTCTCGTGCTGGACGGCTGCGAGCGGGCATTCTTGCAAACGGGCGACGACGCTCCAGTTCGCTTTCCGCCGTTGCTTGGGAAAATCCATGCCGGCGTTTAAATAGATGCTGCTTGGGCGTTGAATTTTTTACCAGAAGGCAGCGCCGGTGATTGAAAACACAGTGTAGAAATGCCTGGAGGACGAAGTCATGAGTATGTTGATGAACGCCGCCGCCTGTTTGCTCGAGGTCGGTTCTGAAAACCGGATTGCGCTCGAATGCGGCGAGCGCCGCATCAGCTACGGCGAATTGCGGCGGACGGTGGCGCGCTGCGCCGGAGCGTGGCAGCGCTTGGGGCTCGCGCCCGACGATCGGGTTGTCATTTTTGCGCCCGACAGCATCGAATTCGTGCAAGCCTATCTTGGCGTCATCTGGGCCGGCGGCGTAGCGATTGCCGTCAACCCGCGCCTCGGCATGACCGATCTGGCGCCCGTTTTAATCGAATCGGACGTGCATTTCGTCTGGACGACGGCGCCCCTGTCGCCCCAGGTCGCCGCCTGCCCCCTTCCGCACAGACTGCAAGTGGCCGCCGGCGACGACTGGGATGCTGCCTGCGCCGCAGCGACGCAAGTGGCACCCTTGCTGCGCACGGCGCAAGACATGGCGTTGTGGATTGGCACTTCGGGCACGACCGGGACGGCCAAAGGGGTCATCCATACGCACAGCGTGACGGCGCCGTGCGCCGCCTTCGCCCGCGAAATTCTCGGCGCCGGAGCGGATGACCGGCTCTACGCCACCTCCAAACTGTTTTTTGCCTATGCGCTGGCGAACAGCCTATTTGCCGGTCTGCGCCTAGGCGCCACCGTCATTTTGGACTCAGACTGGCCGAGCGCCGAGCGGGTGGCGCAGATCGTGGAAAAACATCGGCCAACGATCATGTTTTGCGTGCCGACCTTGTATCACAAGATGCTGCAAACGGGTGTGGCGGCGGCGCTGGCAGGCAGCGCCATCCGCCATTACGTCTCGGCCGGTGAAACGCTGCCGGCGCCGATCTCGAATGCCTGGCATAAGGCGAGCGGACATCGGCCTGTTTCCGGCTACGGTACGTCGGAAACCTTGTGCCTGATGCTCTATTGTGATGACGCTTCGGGCCGCTTCAAACCGACCCCGCTAACACAGCTGCGCTACGATGATTTGCCGGCGCAGCAACCGCAGCGCATATGGGTCCGGCATCCGGCGTTGGCGCGCGGCTATTGGCAGCGGCCGACGGAACAGGCTGAAGGCTTTCACGGCGCCTGGTTTTCGCCCGGCGACATGTTTGTGCGCCACGCTGCCGGTCTCGAATTTACCGGTCGCAATGACGATATGCTGAAAATTGCCGGTCAGTGGGTCAGCACCCAATGGGTCGAACAGGAACTCAGTTTGGCCTGTGGCGACAGCGTGCAGGAAGTCGCAGCAGTCGGCGTTAAGAATGCCGATGGTCTGACGGCGATTGCCGTTTTGCTGGTGGCAACGCCAACTTATGAGCAAGCGGCGCGCGACAAGGTCGCGGCCGGCATAGCCGCCCTGCTCGGCCACAAACGCCCGCGTTGGGTGCACTGGGTCGATGCGTTGCCGCGCACGGCCACGGGGAAACTGCAACGGGCCCGGCTTGGGGCGTTGCATGAACACATGGTCGCGAGCGATGCTGCGGCCGCTCCCCGTGCGTTAGCATAACAACGGGCTGTGGGCTACTTTTATGTGTCTCCCATGCCGATAAATGAGCGAGGGTTCGATGGCGAAGCACGATGCGGAAGATGAGCAAGTGATCTTGGTCGATGAGAGTGACGAGGCGCAAGGCACATCAGGAAAAATCGCGGCCCACAGGCTCGGTACGTTGCACCGCGCCCTTTCGGTTTTCGTCTTCGACTCGAACCATCGCTTGCTTTTGCAAAAGCGGGCGCGGGCGAAGTATCACTCGGGCGGCCTGTGGAGCAACACCTGTTGCAGCCATCCGCGGCCAAACGAGGATACTGCTGGGGCTGCCCGCCGCCGCCTGCAGGAGGAAATGGGGATCGACTGCGAGCTGTCGGAAATGTTCGGCTTTGTGTATCGCGCGCCGCTGCCAAATGGCTTGATCGAGCATGAATACGACCATGTCTTTTTTGGGTTTTGCGACGCCCAGCCGCGGCCCAATTTGGACGAGGCCGAAGACTGGAAATGGATGGACATGGAGCATCTACGCGCCGATGTGCAAAACAGCCCGCGGCTGTACAGTTTTTGGCTTGCTGCGAGTCTGGCTCAGGTCACGGCGCACCAGATTTTGTGTGTTGGCGCCAGCGCGGCCCTGTTAAAATTTTGATCAGGTGTCGTCCGTTCCGATTAATGTTTCGTGTTTCGTATTGTGAGCCAAAGTGCTGACCATGACCTTATCGGTAAATGCGAGCGCCAGCGCCGAAACGAGAAATGTCGCATGAAGAGCAATTCGCCACATGATGACGCGGTCTTCCAGGTGCTCCGCATTGATGAATGTTTCTAGCAATGCGATGGACGAGATGCCGATCAGTGCCATGGCCAATTTGACCTTGAGCACACTGGCATTCACGTGTGAAAGCCATTCCGGCTGGTCGGGATGGCGCTCCAGATCAAGATGAGATACGAACGTCTCGTAGCCGCCGATGATGACCATGATCAATAGATTCGCAATCATCACCACATCAATGAGTCCGAGCACCAAGAGCATGATGTCGGTCTCGCTAAGACGGCCGATCTCGGTCACCAGGTGGACTAGGGCGAGCATGAATTGATACACATACACGCCTTGTGCGACGATCAGTCCAAGATACAAGGGTGCCTGTAGCCAACGGCTGGCGAAAATCAAGGACCCCATGCGTTTGGTGAATCTGGACATCGCTTGTTCCTTCACCTGTTTTTGGGAAATGATCTGCCCCAGCCCGACATTGCCAATATAACTCCTAAGTGCCACCGGCGTTTTGTACATGCGCAGGGCAACGCTACAAGAATAGGCGCAGCACTCAACTTGGAAAGTCTACAAGTGCTGTCCGTCCGGTTACGGTTCTAGTACGATTCCAACCAGGTCCGCGATCCGCATAAACGAGTGGGCAGCAGCAAGGGCCCGTTGGTGTTCCGGCCGGGCGCATTTTGCGCATCACCTTGCCAAAATCGGTTGACCAGCCGCGCCGGCGCGACCTTTCCTGTCGCATCCCCACATGCGCGCCTGCATGGCGACCGCCAGCCAAATGGGGATCCGTTTTCACCCAATCGCGCTCCAAGTTCCAGGAAGTCACGTACCGTAAAACAGGTAGTCAATATATGGGGATTTGGGTATATCAGGAACGCGCGCCTTCCAGCAAAATGGTGCAGTCCGTTCATAAGCGAACTTGTCCACCCGCCGTTGAGAAGTGTTCATACGGATGGTTCCGAAAACATATTGCAGCCATTGGTGGCGGCAAAAACTTGAGAAGTTCTAATTCAAAATTGAACTCGGTCGGGAACGTGCCAATGCAAACACGGCCACCGTAGGTGCGTTCGCGACCGATTGCCGTGAAGCCAATGTCGTCACCACAACTTGTCAAAACAAAATCGCGATAGGCACTTTAGTAATTTTTAAATAATCAATAGAACTGGAACGGCACATCTGGTGGAATATATGGGCGTCGATAACAAAAAAATAAGGAAAAAGGAGGCGATCGTCGCCGTCGGCCTAACCAAATGGTTTGGCGAGGGCGCTACCAAGATGACGGCCGTGAATGGCGTCGAGCTGGTTGCTCACTTTGGAGAGATCTTGTTCATCGTTGGCCCCTCCGGCAGCGGCAAGACTACGCTGCTGAGCATGGTTTCAGGCATTCTTCGCCCCAACGCCGGCACGGTAACCGTCAGTGGTGCCGATATCTGGACGCTGACCAACGACCAGTTGGCAGAGTTTCGTCTGAATACAATTGGCTTCGTATTTCAGGACTACCATTTGTTTCCAAGGTTAACTAGCGCCGAGAATGTCGCGATTCCCTTGATTCTGAAACAGCGCGATTGGGATGAGTCAATCACCGAGGCAAAGAAATATCTTGAGATCGTCGGTCTGAAAGACCGGGGCGAAATTCTGCCGGTGAAACTGTCGGGCGGAGAGCAGCAGCGCGTGGCGATAGCGCGCGCGATCGTCAGCGGTCCCCAAATCCTGATTTTTGATGAACCGACCGCTTCGCTCGATGGCGACACGGGCAAGATGATCCTCTCCTTCGTGAAGGAAAAAGTGCTAAATGAAAACCGCTGCATCGTGATCGTCACCCATGATGCACGGATTAACGAATATGCGGACCGGATCATCCATATGGAAGATGGGCGCATCACTGGACTAGATAAGGGGACCGAATGAGAAACAAGATCATCTTTGCGCTCTCGATAATAGGGATCCTGGCCGGACTTGTTAGCGCTTACGTCTTTGGTATCGAAAAAAAAGCCCAGCCACCCGTGTTTGCCCCGGTCAGCAGCCCGTACCAGAGCGCCATCTATTCCAACGGCATTATCGAGAGCGAACAGCAGGCGGGAGAGAACATTAATATTTTTCCTGAAGTGTCCGGCCCGATCACTCAAGTCTTCGTGCATGAGGGCCAGAAGGTAACGGCCGGCATGTCGCTGTTGACTATCGACGAATCGGTGCAAAAAGCCACCACTGAGCAGTTGCGTTTGCAGGCCGAAGCGGCGCTCGAGCTGTTGCATGAACTCAAGGCGCAGCCGAGACAGGAAACGCTGGCAGTTGCCAAAGCGCAGGTAGGACAGGCCGCGTCCAACCTGAAGGCGGCGCGGGACCAGTACGACAAGCGCCGCGCATCGTACGACCTCGACCAAAAATCGATTAGCCAGGACGTGGTGGATACGGCTAGGGACGCGGTCGAGCAGGCAGTCACCAGCCTTCAAGTTGCGGTCAAACAATATGACCTGACCAAGGCGGGCGCATGGAGCTACGACATCATCAATCAACGGAAACAATATGAGGCGGCCAAACAGGCGTACCAGGCTGCACATGCGCTGCTGCAAAAATACACCATCAAAGCCCAGGCCGACGGCGTCGTGCTGAGCGTCAATGCCACGGCCGGTAGCTATGTGTCGTCGCTAGGAACCTATGACACCTACACCCAGGGGGTCGATCCATTAGTCGTCATGGGCGGGTCCCAAAAATATCTGGCAGTGCGCTGTTATGTTGACGAAATCCTGGTGGCACACTTGCCGAGCCCGGCGCATATTAACGCGCAGATGTCGATTCGCGGCAGCGACATCAAGGTTGCGCTGGAGTTCGTGCGGGTGCAACCTTATGTGTCGCCCAAGATCGAACTATCCAATCAACGCCAGGAGAAAGTGGATCTGCGGGTGCTGCCCGTCATCTTCCGGTTTCAGAAGAAAAACCTCACCATGGTCTATCCAGGCCAACAGGTGGATGTCTACATAGGGCAGAAATAATGTTTCCGCTCGCTGGGACGCCCATTTGGCGAAGCGCGTGCTTTTGCATGATCGCGACCGGGACACTGTGCGCTTGTGCGGTGGGCCCGGATTTTGTGCGTCCCGCGCCACCCGTTGCGGATCGCTACACGAGCGAACCGCAGGCGGGCACAACGGTCGCGGCGGATGGCCATACGCAACGATTCACATCCGGAGCCCCGATCCCGGCCGATTGGTGGCGTCTGTTTCAATCCCCGCAATTGGACGCCATGGTCCAACAGGCCATCACCAATAACCCAACCCTCGAGGCGTCCGAGGCGACGTTGCGTCAAAGCCAGGACAATCTGCGCGCCGGATATGGCGTGTTCTTTCCGCAAATCGATGCTGGACTAGCCGGCGTGCGCGAGCGCAGCTTGCCATTACAGCAAGGCTTGCAAACGACAGGCACGCTCTTCAATCTAGTTACGCTAAGTGGCAGCATCGGCTACACGCTCGACGTGTTCGGCGGTGAACGCCGCACCGTGGAAGGTTTACGGGCGCAGACCGATAGCCAGCGTTACGCGAGCAAGGCGGCCTACCTAACTTTGTCCGCCAATGTCGTCAACACGAGCATTGCGCGCGCGGCCTATGCCGCCCAGATTCGCGCGACCGGGCAATTAATTGAGATGGAAAATCAGCAACTTGGCGCAACCCAGGCACAGGTCAACGCCGGTACGTCTGCGTATGCAAGCGTCTTGAGCCAACGCAGCCTTATCGCCGCCAACTTGGCGGCACTGGCGGCGCTGAGGCAAAAGATCGACCAGTCCGAGCATTTGCTAGCGACGCTTGAAGGCAAGCTGCCATCCATGGCCGCCCTCCCTGACATTGACCTAGCTGGACTGTCCCTGCCGACGGACTTGCCAGTTAGCTTGCCGTCCGATTTGGTGCGACAGCGCCCGGACATTTTGCAAGCAGAGGCGCAACTGCATGTTGCCAGCGCCACCATCGGCGTCGCCACGGCCGCCATGTTCCCGAGCTTCAGCTTGAGCGGCACCTACGGCGCCGCCGGCACCAGCCTCGGTAATCTATCGGCGGAAAGCGGCAGGTTCTGGAGCATCGGCCCCTCGCTCTCGGTTCCCCTGTTTCGGGGCGGCAGCCTTTGGTACGCCCGCAAGGCGGCGATCGACGCCTATCAGGCGTCACAGGCAACGTATCGACAAACCGTGCTAAATGCGTTTGCCCAGGTCGCCGATGCCCTGAAGTCGCTCGAGCATGATGCCGAGGCGCTGCAGGCGCAGGCCGAAGCGCAGAGCGCCGCCCTGGAGGCGCTCCACATGTTGCAGGCCAATTACCGCGCCGGCATGGCCGCGTACGTGGATGTGTTGACGGCCGATGTACAATTTCACCAAGCGAGCATTGCCTATCTGCAGGCCGTCGCGCAGCGCCACCAGGATACGGTCGCGCTGTTCGTGGCACTGGGCGGCGGCTGGTGGCTTGAGCAAAGTCCGGGTGGGCAAGGACATGCGCCATGAAGTACTCTGGCATCCTGCGGATCGGCTTCAAGCTGCTGGTCAATGACAAGGCCAAGTTCTCAGCGCTGTTGATTGGGATCACGTTCGCCGTGTTCCTGATGGTGCAGATGACAGCGATGTTCGCCGGCATACTGAACCGCGCCTATTCGACTGTGACCAACATCGGTGCCACGATGTGGATCATGGACCCGGCCGTCAATACGCCCACCACGTCGATTCCCATGCCTGACTATCTGCTAGACGCGGTACGCAGTATGGACGGCGTCAGTTACGCGGTGCCGTTGTTCATTGGCGGCGCGCAGCTCAAGCTGGGCAACGGTACCTTTCAGTCTGTCAATGTCGTCGGTCTGGACGATACCAGCCTGTTTGGTCGTCCAGAGCTGCAAAAGGGCAATATTCAGGACATCTATGCAGACAACGCATTCCTCGTTGTCAACGACGCGGAATTTTCGAAGCTGGAGAAGCCTAAGATTGGTACCACGTTCGAACTCAATGATCACCGCGGCGTGATTGTCGGCATTGCCGGGGTCGCATCGAACGGATTGAACGGTGTACCAACGCTCTATACCACCTACCATCGTGCGATCGAATACATCCCAACCACGCGCTTCACCATCTCGTATGTGCTGGTGCAGGCAAAGAACGATGCCGCCATCGCAGGCATCAAGCAGCAAGTGGACAAGCTTGGCTACCTAGCTCTGACCAAGGATGAATTCAACCAACGTACGGCAGCTTATTACACGTACCAGACCGGCATCGGCACCAATATCTTGTTGATGACCGTGATCAGCTTTATCGTCGGATTATCGATTTCCGGTCAAACCTTCTACACCTTCATCCTGGAAAACCTGGACAAATTCGGCGCGCTCAAGGCGATCGGCGCAAAAGGGCGCGAGCTCATTTACATGATCCTATTCATGGCGACCTTTACCTCGCTGACCGGGTACGGCCTGGGCATTGGTCTGGTGACGCTGGTGATTACGATTGCCCGCTACAGGCTGCCCGGTTACGCTGCGATGATCACATTCTGGAACCTTGAATTGGCGTTCGGCATGGTGGTGTTGATTGCCGGAATCTCCAGCTATCTCGGGGTTCGCAAGGTGCTCAAGATCGAGCCGTTCGATATTTTCAGAGGTTAGGCATGTGGTGGCTCGGTTTTATTTGGTGGAGCGGGGGTGGTGCCCACGCCTACTTTATCGAAATAGGTGGTGAAGACCAATCGGAAAATGGCCAACGGATCTTGGAGGAAGTAGGTCGCTAGCGAGTCAAAAAGGAGCACCGGAGGCGGCCTATTGACCGTCACTTTCTACGAAGGGGAAAAGATGGTTGACGACCATCTAATGGGTCCCGTCAGCGCGCTCGCGCACGGACATCTAACAAAAAGAGGCATTTATGGATCGCATTGAGAACCTGACGTTCGACGAGATCAAGATTGGCTCCTCAGCGCGGCTGACGCGCACCCTTAGCCACAAGGACATTTCGCTGTTCGCCACCATGTCAGGCGACGTGAGCCCTGCACATGTCGACGCCGAATGCGCCGAGGACGCTAGGTTTCACAAGATCATTGCGCACGGCATGTGGGGCGGAGCCTTGATTTCAACCTTGCTTGGCACGCAACTGCCGGGTCTTGGAACCATTTATTTTGATCAATCGCTAAAGTTCCTCGCGCCTGTCGGGTTGGGCGACACCGTCACTGTAGTCGTCAAAGTCGTTGACAAGATGGTCACGAACCAGCACGTGTTGCTAGAGTGCGCCATTACCAACCAGCGTGGCGAGCCGGTCATTACCGGCCGCGCCGAAGTCATTGCGCCGATCGAGAAAGTCTCGCGACCACGCGTGCTCTTGCCCGAGCTCGGCCCCATTGAAAAAGGCCGCCGCTATCAACATCTGATCGCCATGACACGCGGCTTGCAGCCGCTCCTTACGGCGGTCGTTCATCCAGTTGATGCCGTGTCACTCGTCGGCGCCATCGAAGCGGCGCGACTGGGCCTGATTATTCCTGTTTTGGTGGGCCCCGAAGCAAAAATTCGTCTCGTCGCCCAGCAAGCCGACATCGACCTCTCGCCCTATGAAATTGTGGCTACCGAACACAGCGAAGCGGCCGCCATTCTGGCCGTGGCGATGGCACGTTCCGGCCAGGTGGAAGCACTGATGAAAGGCGCACTCCACACCGATGAGCTGATGCGTGCGGTGGTGGCGCCGGAGACCGGCTTGCGCACCTCGCGCCGCATGAGCCATGTATTTGCCATTGATGCACCTGGTTACCCGCGGCCACTGTTTATCACCGATGCTGCGCTAAACATCTATCCGACGCTGGAAGACAAGCGCGACATCGTGCAAAACGCCATTGACCTCGCCCATGCGCTCGGCATTCCACAGCCGCGGGTAGCGCTGTTGTCGGCTGTCGAAACCGTCACCTCGAGCATCAAGTCCACGCTTGACGCTGCGGCATTGTGCAAAATGGCGGAGCGCGGCCAGATTACCGGCGCCATCCTAGATGGGCCCTTGGCTTTCGATAACGCAGTTTCCGTAGAAGCCGCCGCCACCAAAGGCATCGTCTCGCCCGTTGCCGGTGCCGCCAACATCTTCGTGGTCCCCGACATTGAAGCGGGAAATATGTTGGCGAAACAACTTGAGTACTTGGCAGATGCGGAAATGGCCGGCATCGTACTCGGCGCACGCGTGCCGATCATACTAACTAGCCGCGCCGACAAGACGCTAGCGCGGCTGGGTTCTTGCGCTATAGGATTGCTGTTGGCACGCCATCGGGTCAAGGCAGTGTGATGAAGGACGCCATCCTCATACTGAACGCGGGTTCTTCGAGTATCAAATTCTCGCTATTTCACTCGCATGGTGTGCCCAGTAAGGCAGATTTGTTGTGTGAGGGCCAGCTGTCAAGGATTGGACAAAGTGCTCACTTTGGGGCAGCCGATGGCAAAGGTAATGCGCTAGCTGACCAAACCTTGCGGCAAGGAAGTAACCACGAAGAGGCACTGGATGTTCTTCTGAACTGGATTTCCCGGCATTTTTTGGAGCATGAACTGGTTGCAGCAGGCCATCGCGTCGTTCATGGCGGCGCGCTCTACGCCGTTCCGGTACTAATTGATGGCAAGGTCATCGATGCACTGCGGCGCTTAATAGCGCTCGCCCCATTGCATCAACCACACCATATCGCAGCCATCGAAGCCATAGAAAAACTTCATCCTGGACTATCGCAGGTGGCCTGCTTTGATACGTCGTTTCATCATGCGCAAGCGCCGGTCGTCACAAATTTTGCATTGCCGCGCTCGCTCACGGATGAGGGCATACGGCGTTATGGTTTCCACGGTTTGTCCTATGAATATATCGCCAGCGTGCTGCCCCAGGTGATGGGGCTGGAACTGTCGCGCGCACGCATCGTCGTTGCCCATTTGGGATCTGGGGCAAGCATGTGTGCTATGCAAAATGGCAAAAGCGTTGCCACAAGCATGGGGTTTACGGCGCTCGATGGATTGCCGATGAGTCGCCGCTGCGGCAGTCTGGATCCCGGCGTTATCCTCTATTTGATGCAAGAAAAAGGCTTGAGCGCCGATGCCGTCACTAAGCTGTTGTATCACGACTGTGGCCTGTTCGGGATATCCGGCTTCAGTGATGATATGCAAACTCTTTTGGCTAGCGCTGATCCGCATGCAGCAGAAGCCGTTGACCTGTTCGTCTATCGAATCAGTCGCGAGCTGGGTTCTCTGGCCGCAGCTCTTGGTGGCCTTGATGGCTTAGTTTTCACGGCCGGCATTGGCGAACACGCAGCGGAAATACGACGTCGCGTCTGTATCGATGCTAGCTGGTTGGGCATTGAACTTGATGCCCGAGCCAATACGGGCGATGGGCCATGCCTTTCACCGGCCGGCAGTAAGGTATCCGCATGGGTCATCCCGACCGACGAGGATTTGATCATCGCGCAGCATACCCAACAGGTGATTACGCGACGATAGGCTGATGCGCAGTTATCCAACAAGGCAATGGGACGCAATTTCCCGATAAATAGGGAGTAGCTGATGACGAATCGAGATGCAACAATGGGCGTGATGGAGGCAATCGCCAAACGGAAATCAGTCCGTTCGTATGCGTCGGACCGGCTCGACCGTGAAACGATCAACGGACTACTTGTTGCGGCAACCCGCGCCCCGACTGCCATCCATGAAGAGCAATGGGCATTCGTGGTGGTCCAGGGTAGAGCGTTGTTGAAACAACTTTCCGAATTGGCGCGACCGCCATTCACCGCGCAGCATGCGCCCGGTCAGGCAGATCAAAGCGAGGAATCGTTCGCAAATTTTCACGACCCCAATTTCGATATGTTCTATGACGCAGATACACTCATCGTCATCTGCGCAAAATCAACGGGGCGCTTCGTGGCGGCTGACTGCTGGCTTGCTGCAGAAAACCTGATGCTGGCAGCCTATGCCATGGGACTGGGCACTTGCGTCATCGGCTCGGCCGTCGGCGGCTTGAATAGTCCGCAAATAAAGACCGAGCTCGGCATCCCGGTGGAGTTCGATGTCGTCGCGCCAGTCATCGTGGGTGTCCCCAACGGGGAGACCCCTATCACTCAACGGGCGAACCCGTTGATTCTCTCCTGGAAAGGCGGCTCGTAATGAATAATATGACAACAATTTCACCTCCCTCAGATGAAGGTCAATTGTCTTTTTGGCCGGACGCAGCGAAGCAATGGCTGAAACAATGGCAAGACTTGGCCGGCGGCTCGGTAGATGGTCCTGCAAATTGGACCAATAAATTGATTCCTGCTTTCCCGACCACATGCGGCCTTGCCGTTGAAGTCGAGGCCCCCAGTTCCCTTGACCGAGCAATACATGCAAACATGGCGCGTGCCACGCTTGGCATATCGCCGGCCAGCCTCGCGCTTGCCTATTTTGATTGGGCCGTGCACTTGTCCGTATCGCCAGGAAAATTGGGACGATTGGCCGAGAAAAGCGTCCGCAAAGGGGCTCGATTGGCAAATTACCTGGCGCAAGCTAGTTCAAGGGGCGCAGCATGGCCATGCATTGAACCCTTGGAGCAGGACCAGCGTTTTCGCGACGCCGCCTGGCAACAGTGGCCGTTTAACCTGTATTCGCAAGCTTTTTTGTTGCAGCAACAGTGGTGGCACAACGCTACCACGGGTATTGTCGGAGTGTCGGCGCATCATGAGCAAGTTGTCTCGTTCGTTGCCCGGCAACTGCTCGATGTGGTGTCACCGGTCAATTTCATAGCCACCAACCCACTGGTACTTGATGCGACGATGAAGGAACACGGCCAAAACCTGCTGCGCGGTCTGCGCAATTTTCAGGAAGACTGGAACAGCACTGCCGGTGGCAATCAGCCAGTTGAGCTGGACCAATTCCGAGCGGGCGACAAGGTGGCAGCTACCCCCGGCAAGGTGATTTTTCGCAACCGGCTCATCGAGCTGATCCAGTATTTTCCCACTACGGCACAGGTCAACGCCGAGCCGGTACTGGTCGTGCCGGCCTGGATCATGAAGTATTATATTCTTGACTTGTCGCCCGAAAATTCCCTGGTGCGCTACCTGCTCGACCGTGGTCATACCGTATTCATGATCTCATGGCACAACCCGGGCCCCGACGACCGTGATCTGGGCATGGAAGACTACCTGCACCTGGGCGTGCTGGACGCGCTCAAGGCGGTGCAAACGGTTGTTCCAGGATGCAAGGTCGACACCGTCGGCTACTGCCTCGGCGGCACGCTGTTGTCGATAGCCGCAGCCTACCTCGCACGCGAGGCTGACCCGGTGATTCATTCGGTCACACTGCTGGCAGCGCAAACGGACTTCACAGAAGCCGGCGAGCTGATGCTATTTATCGATCATAGCCAGGTCAGCTACCTGGAAGATGCGATGTGGGACAAGGGCTATCTCGATACCAAACAGATGGCTGGCGCCTTCCAATTACTGCGCTCGAACGATTTGATCTGGTCGCAGATCGTGCAACAGTACCTGATGGGTCAGCGCACACCAATGAACGATCTGATGGCGTGGAATGCCGATGCGACGCGCATGCCATATCGCATGCACAGCGAGTATTTGCGCCGCCTGTTCCTCAACAACGATTTATTTGAAGGGCGCTACCAAGTTGATGGGCGTCCCATCGCGCTGGGCGATATCCGGGTGCCCGTGTTTGTGGTGGCGACGGAGAAGGATCATGTCGCGCCGTGGCGCTCCGTATACAAGATCAAGCTCGCCACCGACACCGAGGTGGCATTTGTTCTTACCAGCGGCGGTCACAATGCCGGTATCGTCAGTGAACCCGGCCATGCCGGGCGCCATTTCCGCTACGCGGCCGATGGCCGCCAAGCGGAGCACGTCGATCCGGATTCCTGGCTGGCGGCCACGCCAACAGCAGAAGGGTCGTGGTGGCCGGTGTGGATCGAGTGGCTCGACAGCCGGGCCAGCGGCCAAATGTTTCCTCCTTCGCCTGGTTCGCCAGATACGGGCTACCCGCCGCTCGATGCCGCACCCGGAAAATACGTTTTGGAGCGTTAGCGGATTGCCGTGGACCAGTGCAATCCGTGTCAAGAACTTGCAACACACTTTCTGAAAAGGAATGGGTATGAATGAAGCTTTCATTATCGGCCAAATGACCGACACCAAGCCCTACTACACCATTGGCACTTGAGGTGGAGATCGCAGACGGGCGCGGATTGTTGGACCCGGAGCTCGCGCATTTGAACACGATAGGCGACCTTAAAATTACCGGAAGCGGCACCAAAATTGCCTTTATTAAAACGAGGAAAGCACGTCTTTCGCCTAGCCAAGCAAGTTACACATTCACTCAAAGGAATATATGATGGAGATCAAAGGCAGCGTAGCCCTCGTCACGGGGGGTGGTAGTGGAATCGGCGAGGCCGTCGCGAAGTTCTTCGCCAAGCGGGGCGCCAAAGTCGCGATCGTCGATGCCGTGCAGGCAAACATCGACCGCGTCGTCAAGGACATCGAGCAGACGGGCGGCGAAGTCATCGGCATCCTGGCTAACGTCACCAGCGAAGCCGATACTGCAAAATTCATCAAAGCAACCCTGAACGCCTTTGGCAAGCTCAACATCGCCGTATCCGCGGCCGGCATCATTCGCGATGCAACGATGTTAACTCTGGACAAGGAAACGGGCAAGGTCTCCCGCAAGATGGGTCTCGACAAATGGCAACCGGTAATCGATGTCAATCTGACCGGCACGTTCCTGACGCTAAGGGATGCCGCCGAAGCGATGGTCAATGGTGGCTGGGAAGGGCTGTTAGTGCCAATCTCCTCAGTCAACAAGGCAGGTCATATTGGCCAACTCAATTATTCCTCGACCAAGGTCGCCGTTGCCCTGATGTCCAAAATCATCATTGGTGAGTTCCTCATGCGTGGCATCCATCATATCCGTTGCGTGGGAATCGCACCTGGATATACCGCGACCCCCATGCTCACCGGAATGAATCAGGATGCGCTGAAAGCAATCCTAGCGGACGTGCACATTGGCCGACTAGTCGAGCCCGATGAGATTGCGGCCATGATTGGGCACTGCGTCGAGAACGGCGCGCTCAACGGCACGACCATCGAAATTACCGGGGGTCTGTGCAATTCCAAGGGCATTGCAGAATAGCCTTAGAGCGGCTGAAATTCGATCTTGATCGCCCAATTTACAAGGAACCACAATAGGCGGCGGCCGCACCAACAGCGCAAATGGATGAGTCAAACCGACCTTAACATGACGAATTTTTCAAAAATTTTTACTCTTTCCGTCATGCTAGCGGCCGCAGAAATAGATGACCGGGCGCGGCCGCCCGTCAATTAACCCCTGCGGCCCATTATATCGGCTGTCCTTAGCGAACAAGCCTCAGGGCGATTAACGGGAAAGAGTCTTGCTCTTTTCTCGTACGCCGACGATGAGAGCTATTGCACTCATTACCAGCAACAAACTAAGTATGTACAGCGCATTGTCCATATTTCCCGTGCGTGTTTTTATCTGGCCAATGACCCAGGGACTGACGATTCCGCTGGTAATCCCGATGCTGCTTATCATGGCGATCCCTGCTGCCGAAGCCTTTCCTGACAGATAGGTGGTCGGTACCGCCCAGAAAATAGGCAATGCGGAAAAGACAAGAACGGCGGCGACCGACAAAATCGTGAGCGTCGTTATAAGACTTCCGGGGTGTAGGGTAAGCAACGACAGCGCGAGTGCACCGCCTATCGTACACAGAGCGAAATGCTTGCGACGCTCGGCCTTTTGGTCGGAATGGCGCGCGATCAAAATGACGCCGACCGCGCCAACTGCATTAGGGATCGCCGAATACAAACTTATCAGGACTATGTCCTTTATGCCGAAGTCGCGAATTATGATGGGCATCCAGAAGTTCAACGTCAGCGATGCGCAGGTCAGAGAAAAGTAAATGAAGGCGAACAGGTAGACCCGCGGGTTAGCCAGTGCAGCTGAAAATGAATGGCGCGTATCGTTTTGCGCGTGTCGAGGATCATGGGCCAGATTCGCGGCGAGGCGTTGTTTTTCATCGTTTTCCAGCCACTTTGCCTGATCGGGCCGATCATCCAGATAAAGGTAGGCAACGAGCGCCAGCAGGATTGCCGGCGAACCTTCGATGACGAACATCCATTGCCAGCCGCGCATGCCGAGCACCCCGGCCATGTCGCGCATGATCCAGCCGGAGATCAGACCGCCCAGGACACCTGCCACCGCGACCCCGGCGAAGAAAACGGACATCACCGAGGCCCGGCGAACGGAAGGATACCAGTAGGTCAGATAAAGTACGATGCCGGGGAAAAAACCAGCCTCGAATACACCCAGCATGAAACGCATGACGTAAAAATGGCTGGGGGTCGATACCCACATCATCCCAACTGATGCCAAACCCCACAGCAGCATGATGCGCGTAAAAGTTTTACGCGCGCCAAATTTTTCCAGCAACAGGTTGCTGGGCACCTCGCACAGGACGTAGCCAATATAAAACACGGCCGCGCCCATACCATACATCGCATCACTAAAGCCAAGATCCAGCTTCATTTGCAGCTGCGCGAAGCCGATGTTGATGCGGTCCAAAAAAGACACAACGTAACAGATGAACAGAAAAGGAATGATGCGCACCGAAACCTTGCGGTAAAGCGCCACGTCCGGGTGGGCCGCATCGATCAGGTTGATCGACTTGTCATTAACTGTAACGCTGGTCATTTTGGTCTCGCTTCAAGGCTGACGGCTAAAGACTGACGGCTGACGCCGTCACGAATCGGCGTGGCGGGACAGCGCATCGGGTTGCGACACGTGCGTGTCGTTGATACTATTTTCGGTGCACCATGGTCGTCAGACTGATGCAATCGCCCCGGGATATTAAGGTTCGAAACACAGTGTCGCTAACATGCAATTCGCGTCCGATCATTTGCCGCTCCTGATGGCGTCCGCGTAGAGCCTTGCCTCGGCGTAGCGCACGAGCGCGCGCGTGCCGCGGGCACTATTGCGGAAAACGCAGACACCTTGATCCATCAGGCGCGCGCACATCGCGTCATACAGCCGGCCGCCATCCACAATTCCGATGACCGGTTTGTCGTTGCGATTGACCAGCGGCGGCATCAGGTGCACGGTGCTCTTCGGGTCCGTGATATCGAACCCGGGCCGCAATATGCTCTGCTCGAGCGAGCGCACTGATGGCGCGGTTGGATCGAGTCCGATGACTACCGCATCGATATTGGGATCCTGCAGGAAGGCCTCGGTGATTTGTAAATGCGTCTCGTCGTCCGCGCCGGGATTGATGTCAATCGGGTTTCTAACTTCCACTAGCGCGTCGAGCCGCTTGGCAACCAGTATTTCTTCCACGCGCCGGATGGTTCCCGTTTCCAGTGTGCCCATCTCCATCGCAAAGGTTTCCGACTCGATCGAGTCAGCCATGCCAACCGCCTCAAACCCGGCCCCGCTTATTGCACCAAGGCGTTTGCCGCCAATTTTCTTGCTGTGGAGGGCGCCGGCGATGTAAAACAAATCGTCGAAAGTGCTCAAGTCTTCGGCAACAATCGCGCCGGCGTGGCGCAACACCGAGTCGAACAGAGTCGGATCGCCGGCGATGGAGGCGGTATGGCCCATCGCGGCCTCCATCGCCGGCCCGGTCTTGCCTGATTTGTAGAGCACGACCTGCTTGCCGTTCCTGACCGCTGTGCGTACGGCTTTGGCGAAGTCGAGGCCGTCCCGGTCCTTGAATCCTTCGATATAGATTCCGATGGTTTCAATTTCCGGTCGGCCGGCAAAGAAAGCGAGCATGTCGCCGTGAGTGAGGTCGGTCTGGTTGCCCAAGGCCAGCATGTAGCGCGGATCGAGCCACGGGTTCTGGCTGAGGCGGGTGATCATGAATGCGCCGCTCTGGCTTAGCATGACCGAATTGCGTTGCGGCTTTTTCTGCGGCTTCGGCAGCCGTTCCAGCGGAATGAACCAGGAGTCATACGAACCCGGATGAGATACCACTCCGAGGCAATTGGCTCCGAGAAAAATAGGGCCGCCGCCTTGCTTGGCGTGCGCGGCGTTGATTCGGTCGGCCATCGCGGCCGCCGGCCCCTTGCTCTTATGCGTCTCCCCCAGGCCGCCGGGAATCAGCATGACCGATTCCACCGCGTCGGTTTCGATGATTTCATCGACCAGGGCGTAGACGGCATCGGCGGCTACCGCAACGATCAACAAGTCGAGCTTGTGCTCCAGTGCCTTCAAGCTTTCGATGCATTTGACACCATCGATCTCGGTTTCGCCGGCACGAATGATGGTCATCTTCTCCTTGCTAAATCCGCTGCCCATCAGGTTGCGCAAGATAATTCGGCCGAAATTCATGTTGCTGGCGGAGACGCCGATGATGCCGATCGTCGCCGGATGGATCAATTTGTCAATCTTGTGGATTGGGCGGCCAAGGCGCGCCGTAAGTGGCAGGCCGAACGCGCAATGCGCACGTTGCACGGTCAATTGATCCTTGACTTGCGCGAATTCCAGATCCAGACTTCGCAGCGCATAGGGCGCTTCGACATGACTCGGTGCATTACTGTTTGCCAACTCAAGCAATTGACCGAAGCAGGCCTTAAGCTGTGCATCCGGCGCTGGCAGCGCGCCGCGGGTGGCAGCGCGGGATAATTGTTGATAGGCAAGCGTGCGCCTGAACAGGGCCAAAAAGTCGTCGGCGTCCGCCAGTTCGGTCGCGACGTGGACCACAGCGCGATCTTTCCTGAAATTGTTTGCACCCAACTGCGCATCGGCTGCGCCCACTCCGGCGCTAATCACCATGCCGAACTCTCTGGTGTCGTTCAGGCTGACACGAAATTGCACTGCGCTTGCTTGCGCGGCCTTCGCGGGGTCCGGCTCAAACGGAATCTGCAAATCGTTAAGCAGGCGATGCAGCTCCGGGTCACTTAGCGCGTCGCGCTTCTCCAATGCGGCTTGCCGGAATATTTCCATTGCGCCGGAATTTTCCGCGGCGACGTCTGGTTTGGATTTTGAATGAAGTTGCATTGTACTAACTCCCATTGCACCGCTTGATCCACGATGCTGCTCGTTGTCTATGGAACCTGTGCAAATAGCGGCACTATGTTCATAGTGTCCCAAGGTTTTGAACCGGATTGCCGAGTGCCCTCATGATGAATCGCGTCGTTTTTCTTAACGCGCCGGGCTCAAGGATTAACTATAGCAGAAAAGTTTTTCAACAAACTGTTTTCTATAAAACTAATTTGATGAGTGACGATTCAGCGTAAATAGTTTCAATAAAATAATTATTAACTCTGTTCAACCAGTTCATCTTTCTCTTCATGGCACAGAAACCGCTCCCACCCGACTTTTCCGCCCTCACTTACGCTGAGAAGGATGTCCTGATTCTGTCGATGTGGGTGCGTCTGGAAGCGCTCGAATCGATGGTGAGCAAGGACCGGGGCATGTCACTTAGCCTTTGCGGCCCATTAATACATTGGCGACTGCAGTCATCACTTTTTCCTGGTGCTGGTTGCTAAGCTCGAATCGGAGCTTGAGTTTTCCGAACGTGGCCCGGGACGATGGTTCGGCGCTGACAACGTCGACCACGGCGCTAACTACATCGTCCGGCCGTAACGGGCAGTGCCAGCCCAGATGGTCGAGTCCGGGCGATCCCATGTTGGCCGAACGGTTGAACAGGGAACGCGCCACCAAGCCCATGCAGACCGCCCATACATGGGCTCCACTCGCAATGAGTCCTCCATAAATCGTTCCGGCACAAAACGCCTCGTCGAGATGGAATGGCTGTGGGTCGTACGACGTTGCGAATTCGATAATTTCCGCCTTCGACACCTGGCGCTGACCGCATTCAAAACGCCGGCCGGCGTGGAAATCCTCCCAGTACAATTCATGGTTTCCCGGCTGTGCGCGGCAGTCTTCCGATTCTTTCATGCTCTCAGATCTATCACTAGGTGCCATACCGTGCCATACCATCACCAAAATTTTTTTTAATTTGCCGTCTGGGAAGGGCCGGCAAAGCTTGCTGCTTGTCACGCACCAGCATTTGCAATATGGGCGCAGCTTAGTACAAGAGCTTGGGGACGACGCGATCTGGGGCCGGCCTACACTTTTTCAGGTCGGGCACGACCCAGGCGTGGCGGCTGACCGAGCATGATTCGTTACCCCAAAGTATGGTTGAAGCGTCCAAGGCCATGCCCCGATGTTTTGCCCCCGTCTTCAACACTTGCAAGTCGACGCTGTCCATGCTACGGCCCCTTCAGGAGACGGCCAATCACGCGCCGCGCCAAGACCGGCAGCACGCGGCGGCGGTAGGCGGCCGGCGTGAGGGTGGTTTCCATCGGCCCCACCTGCTTGCGTAGCAGCTTGTCGAGCTGCAACAGCGCATCCTCGAGCGCGATGCCGCACAAGGCATCGAGGCCGTCGATGAGGAGCGGGCGCGAATTGGCGCCGGTGGCGGCCACGTGCAGTTCGCGCAATTGTTCATTTTCACAGCGCAACGCGACCGCGACCCCGGCTAAGGGGAAGTCGAGCGCGCCGCGCACGCGCATTTTCTGGTAGCCCGAACGCAGGCCCGCGGGCGCCGGCACGCGCAGCGCGACTAACATCTCGTGCGGCGCCAGCGTCAAGTAAGCGATGCCGTCGTCGCCATACATGTCGGCTAAGGGACTGTGGCGCAGCCCGGACGGGCCGGCGATTTCGGCCACGGCGCCATGCACCA
>PKWL01000075.1 GCA_003133225.1 Janthinobacterium sp. | reverse complement strand
TCTAGTTTTGCAAGTCCTTCAGCAGTACTCGCTCAATCACCTCGGCGTCAATATCATAAGATTTCAGGTATTCAACTGCGCACACGGTGTTAAATTCCGCTTGCACATCAAGACCATGATTTACGATATTTTTTTGGGCAGCATCCAAACCACCAAAGTTGAATCGATCCGGCGCTGACGAATGAGGGTTTGGTTGCGTTAATTTCTTCATCGCTTATCCTTCGCGTAGTGGCTGAGGCGCCTACAGCAGTACGAACGGAAAGGCAAGGCGCGGCAACGAGTATCCTCCAATATTCAGTAATAGCAATCTGTTTCATTCGATTAAACAGTCGTCAGGTTCGCTTCCCTCGAGAAAAACCGACTCCGCCATTAGACTCCGCCATTACTTTCGCCCTCATTTCAACTCGGCGCGAGCCGCAGCAGAATGTTTTCCAGGCACAACGTGTGCCGGCTAACTTTCGCATAGGTAAGTGCTTGACTTTAATGAAAATTTGCGTGAAAAATTAACCCCCGAATCGGGTGCGGTCAAAGCCGGGTCGATGCCAACGCCAGCCCACACGCAGGAAGCCGTCCACCTGCGTAAATTAACGAGCTCAGCAGACTTTCTCATGAACTAGGGCGAAGTGAACAACTCTCAAAAAAGTGCAGCGGCTCGACACCAAGGAAGAGTTGACACGAGGGCGCCGTGCGGCATAAAATTCCCGCCGACATCAGCATCCAGGAACACGGTTCAATTCCGTGGCGGGCCCGCCGCTGTAATCGGGGACGGATGCCGTACGGCCATAGATCACCATGGTCAGCCACTGCCGGAATGCATTCTGGCGGGAAGGCGCGGCAACACCGGACGATCCGAGAGCCAGAAGACCTGCTGACGTTAATTCATAGAAGCCTATGGTAAGGGTTTCACCGTCACGCTTGGCTGCGTCGCGGTGAAACCCTTTTTTCTTTTTCGGAACTAAAAAGGAACTGTCAAATGACAAGCAACCGCTCGCAAAACCAAGCCCCGGCCAAACCAGTCAAACCGCAACAACCTGCCGTGATCGCGCTGCGCAAGCGTTGCGACGCCGATGGTGTCGGTTTGTCGCACTACATTTTGGTGGATCGGAAGACGGCGAAATGACAGGCTCGTCCGTCAAAATGGGGTCGGTTCCGTCCAACATAAGAGCGCCGCTGGTGCCGCTGGAGATCGGTCATGCAAGCTATATCGCGCTACTCGATCCGGCCACGGCCTTCTGGGCCCTGGTGGCCAAGGATCGGCTGGCACAGGTCTTGGCGAGCGGAACGTTGCTCGACACCTTCCACGAGCGCTCGGCTGATTTCGGGCGCGAGTTGCACGACTTGCGCTTTGAGCTCAAGCCATCGGCCGTGTACGTGAATCCAACCGAACGCTGTAATCTCAACTGCACCTACTGCTATATTCCCGCAACGATGCGGCGCAAGGGGAAGGATATGCCTACCGAGCAGCTGCTCGAGGCACTCGACCGCCTCAAGGCCTATTTCGCTACGGTCATGCCGGCCGGGCGCAAGCCGCGCATCATTTTCCACGGCGCCGAACCCTTGATGAACAAGGTGGCGCTGTTCGCGGCCATCGAAGCATTTGGCGATGACTACGTATTTGGCGTGCAGACCAATGCGACGCTGCTTGACGAGGTTGCTATCAAGTTTCTCACCGACCATGGTGTTAGCATCGGTTTGTCGCTCGATGGCCCGGCAGCCGAGATCACAGACGCGACGCGTCGCACCTGGAATGGCAAGAGCGTCCACAATAAGGTGCTGACGGCGATGGATCGCTTGCGCGGCTACGATGCGTGGAGTGTGATTGCGACCTGCACCGAGAAAAACCTTGACCAGCTGGTGCCGTTGGTCGAGCTATTCCATGCCCGCGGCGTGCCCACTTGCATGCTCAACGCGGTGCGTTGCACTTTGCCTGGAGCGCGCACGGTGCGCCCGCAGGACGATGCCCTTGCGCAGCACTTCATTGCCGCCATCGAGCGCAGCCATGCGCTGTACCAGGAGACGGGGCGTAAATTGGTGGTCGCCAACTTTGCCAATATTTTGCTGGCCATCGTGGCGCCCACCGCGCGCCGACTCATGTGCGATATCTCCCCTTGCGGCGGCGGCCGTGCATTTTTCGCCCTCGCTGCCGACGGCGGGCTGTTCCCGTGCAGCGAATTCATTGGGCTAGACGCGTTCAACGGGGGCAATCTGTTCCATGATTCGGTTGCAAGTGCCCTTGCCAGCCCCGCTTTTGCGAAGGTGACGGGCCGCAACGTTGATCAGTTCGCGCCGTGCTCGGGCTGTTCGATCCGCCATTTCTGCGGTTCGCCGTGCCCTGCCGAAGCGCACGAGATGAACGGCGACATGAATCGGATCGGCGCATTTTGCGGCTTTTACGAGGAACAAGTGCGCTACGCGTTCAGACTCATCGCTGACGGCAAGGCCAACGATTTTCTTTGGGACGGATGGGACGAAGGAGTGGAAACCACGCTCGATCTAATATTGCAGTGACCGAGTACTGGCGGAAGCGGGCGAGACGTTTTGACGCCACCTCCCATGCCGCCCTGGGGTCACCGCGTGCGATGGCGCGCCAGTCACGACAACGCATCTTTGTTAATTCAACCATGTAACAACATAAGGCCACGCCCTAATGGCGTGGTAAAAAAATGCATATTGCCCCAATTGAGTTCACCCAAGATTTGGCTCTTTCATCACGCTTGGACGCGGCCATTGACAACAAGACCAAGCCGCGGGGAAGTCTCGGCATGCTTGAGGGGCTGGCCAAGCAAATTGGCCTTGTTCAGAAGACGACGCGCCCCGCTTTGGCCCAGCCTGAGATCTTGGTGTTTGCAGGCGACCATGGCATCGTCGCGGAAAATGTTTCGGCCTACCCGCAAAGCGTGACTTGGCAGATGGTGGAAAATTTCCTCGCTCAAGGCGCGGCCATCAACGTATTCGCGCGCCAAAATGGCTGCGCTTTGCAAGTCATCGATGCTGGCGTGCATCATGATTTTGGTCCGCGCAACGGCTTGATCGACAGAAAAGTCGGCCCCGGAACGCGCAACTTTGCACAGGGCGCAGCCATGACGGCCGACGAATGCGCGCGTGCGATGGCGCACGGCATGGCCTTAGTTGCCGGGTTAAAAGGCAATGTGGTCGGATTCGGCGAAATGGGCATCGGAAACACGACGGCCGCAGCTGCGCTCATGCATAAGTTGACTGGCGTGGCGCTCGCCGATTGCGTCGGCGCCGGCACCGGCTTGGCACCCGATGGCGTCTTGCATAAGCAGCGCGTGCTGGAGCGCGCGATGGTGCGCCACAGCGCAGTTGCCGCCCCCCTCGACGTTTTGGCAACCTTTGGTGGTTTTGAGATCGCCATGATGACGGGCGCGATGCTGCAGGCAGCGCAGCAGCGCATGGTTTTGTTGATCGACGGCTTCATCGTCAGCAGCGCCTTGTTGGTGGCCGCCAAGCTGCAGCCCGCCATCCTCGACTATTGCGTGTTTTCCCATTGTTCGGATGAAAGCGGGCACCGGGCGCTGTTGCGCCATCTCGGCGCGCAACCGTTACTGCAGCTCGGCTTGCGGCTAGGTGAGGGTAGCGGCTGTGCGCTGGCCTATCCCTTGCTGCAATCGGCTGTGAATTTTCTGTGTGACATGGCGACCTTTGAATCGGCCCAAGTCAGCGAAAAGGTGGAATAGGCCCCATGCTGGCGTCGTCGGTGGGCACGATTGAACGGCTTTTTTTCTTGTCGCAGTTTTTTTGGGCCGGCCAACTGACGACTGTTTTTTTCGCCATGCGACATAACATGGAAGGCTATTGATGGGCAGCGTCGCCATTTTATTTGCGCAACTGCGCACGGTGTGTGTTCACCAACTGCGCCTATTTTTCATTGCCTTGCAATTTTTTACGCGCTTGCCGATCCCGCGCTGGGTGGGGTTTGAACCCGACTGGTTGCAACATGGGGCGCGCTATTTCGCCTTGGTCGGGGTTGTGGTGGGCGCCATCACGAGCGCGGTCTATGCCTGCGCCTCTTGGCTTTGGCCGCAAACGGTGGCCGTGCTGTTATCGACCATTGCCGGCATTTACTTGACCGGCGCATTCCATGAAGACGGATTCGCCGATGTCTGTGACGGCTTCGGTGGCGCAGCCGCGCCTGAGCGAGTCCTCGAGATTATGCGGGATTCGCGAATCGGAGCCTATGGCGCCATCGGCATTGCCTTGATGCTGGGATTGAAATGCGCAGCGCTCGTCTATTTGCCGGCGCAAGCGGCCATATCCGCCTTATTGATGGCGCATCCCTTATCCCGGCTCGCCTCGACCTTCCTGATTTGGTGCCTCGCTTACGTCAGGGCCGAAGGCAAAGCCAAACCGCTTGCGCAAAGCATATCGACGGCTGAGTTAGGTATTGCAACGGGGACTGCCTTGGCACCGATATTCGTGTTGGGCCTGGCAGGTTGGCTGTCCTGGTACGCCATCGTAGCCGGTCTGACCGCTGCCGCGCTGGCGACGCTATGGCTAAAAAAGCTCTTTTTGAGGCGAATTGGAGGGTATACGGGCGATTGTTTGGGGGCGCTGCAACAGGTGGCGGAAGTGGCATGTTATCTCGCCGTTTTAGCGTGCACGCGCGCCGGCATTTTACAGTGAAGGCAGTCTCTCCCCATGCGCCTCTATCTCATCCGTCATGCGCGCCCGCAAGTTGCGAGCGACGTCTGTTACGGCAGCACAGATGTGGCTGTCACGGCGCAGGAGCAGGCCCGCGTCTTGCGATCGCTTCTGCCTCTCCTACCGAATGGCGTGCGCCTGTTTTCAAGTCCGTTGCAGCGTTGCGCCGAACTGGCGCGCTGCATGGTGAATGCGCTGGGGGGCGTAGCGCTCACTTTTGACGCCCGTTTGGCCGAAATGCATTTTGGGACTTGGGAATTGCGCAGGTGGAACGATATTCCGCGCGCCGAAATTGATGCCTGGGCCAACGATGTGGTTGGGTATCGGCCCGGCGGCGGGGAGAGCGTGGCGAGCATGGCGCAGCGCGTGCGTGCCGTGTACGATGATTTACTATTAATGCAAGACGATTGCATCGTCGTTTGCCATGCCGGCACCATCCGGCTGTTGTTGGCGGCTCAGCGTGGTGGCTCGCCTTTAGAAATGGCGCAGTACGTGGCTCAAACGCGCCACAACGTCGCCTATGGTGACGTGGTCATTTTGGATTGTTGATGAGACGGCCTAGCCGCAGAAGTTGTTGCGAGTTATATTTTGGCTTATAATTGCCCCGTTTTGGTGCCCGCGCCCATGATCATGTGCGCAGTTAAACGGGAAACACGGCGCTTTTCATTAAGCGAATGTGTGCTGCCCCCGCAACGGTAAACAAGCGTCACTTGAGGGTGACTAGCCGTCTCTCAATACCACTGTGCGTATGCATGGGAAGGTGAGACGGTTTGACTTGCTAGCCCGGATACCGGCCAAGACAGGTGGAAATGCTGCGGACGGGGAAGTTCGGGATGCGAAGGGCGTTGACGCGGTGACTTGACGCGGGCAAGCTCTTAGGCCCTCATTGTTTCAATCCTGGCATTTCTTTTCAATCCAGCCCACGGGGACGTCGGCTGCTTGCATTGCTGTCTTCAATTGAAAAAATCATGACTTCCCACGCATTTTATCGCACCCGCGCGGCACAATCTCGCGCCGCATTTACCCGCTCCCTCATTCAACCGCTGGCCATCACATTGGCCGTCGGCACCGCTCCATTGCCTTGTTGGGCGCAAGCTAGCGATATCGCAGCGGCCCAGACCGTCATCGTCACGGCGTCGCGCATTCCGCAAGCACCACGCGATGTGTTGAGTGATAACATCGTCATCAGCGCCGACGAAATTTTGCAATCCGGCCAGACCAGCCTGGTCGATTTGCTGCAGCAAAAGCGCGGCATCGAGATCACGGCCAACGGCGGTCCGGGCACAGTTTCGTCGGTATTTATCCGTGGCGCCACCAGCCAACAAAGTATTGTTCTGATCGACGGCGTGCGCATCGGTTCTTCCACGCTCGGTGGCGCCACCTGGGAAAACATTCCGCTGTCGCAGATCGATCACATTGAAATCGTGTACGGTCCCTTGAGCAGTCTGTATGGCGCCGATGCGATGGGCGGCGTGGTGCAAATCTTTACCAAGAAGGGCGACGGTGCGGCGCATCCAAGCGTCATGCTTGGCTACGGCTCCTACAATACCCGCACGCTCGATGCGAGTGTGGCGGGCGCCAGTGATGGCGACATCAAAATCCACTATGCGTTGGACGCCACGCGCGACGAATCAAGCGGTTTTTCGGCCACCACGCCCAATGTGCCGTTTGGCATCTATAATCCCGACAAGGACGGCTACGACAAGGATAGCGTGAGCGGCCAATTGAGCATGGATGTGGCCAAAGGGCATGTTTTGGGCCTCAGCTTTTTGCATAGCCGCAATAATGCGCAATTCGATGGCGGCCCCGCTTTTGACGACCGCGATATTGAAAATCTGAACAATTACACCGTGTATGCGCGCGATCAATTCACGCCGGGCTGGACCAGTTTGCTGCAATTAGCGCAATCGGAAGACAAGTTATGGAATACCAATGGCCCGAATTGGGCGGCCTTTGGGGAGACGCCAAGCAATACCTTCGACACGACGCAAACGAGTGTCACTTGGCAAAATGATTTTGCGCTGGGGGGCAATGTGCTGCAACTGATCGTGGAGCGGCGCGAAGAAAAAGTCGTCACCGACACCACCGGCCTGGGCGGGGAGCGCGATACCAATTCCGTCGCCGCTTCCTATCAATGGAAGAGCGGTAATCAGCTCGCCATGGCCAGCATTCGCGACGACGACAGCAATCAGTTCGGCTCCCAGACTACCGGCAGCGTGGCGTACGGCTACCACCTTACCAGCGCCTTGCGCATCAATGCCAGCTTCGGCACGAGTTTTCGGGCGCCCACGTTCAATGAGTTGTACTTCCCATTCTACGGGAACACTTCGATAAAACCGGAGCAGGGCAAGAATGCGGAAACCGGCTTATATTATGATGACGGCAAGTCGCGCTTGAGTGCGGTGTACTACCACAACCACATTACTGACCTGATTGTGACCGATTCAAGCTGCTTTTGCGCCAAGAACGTCGACCGTGCATTGTTGAGCGGGGTGTCCCTCGGCGCGAGCACGCGCTTGGGAAGTTTCGGATTGCATGGATCGCTCGACTTGCAAGACCCGCGCGATGAAACCACCGACGCCATCCTGGTGCGCCGCGCCAAGCAGCACGGAAGTGTCGGCCTCGACTACCGGGATGGAAAAGTCCTGGCTGGCGTGGACAGTGTATTTTCCGGGAAGCGCTTTGACGATAACGCGAACACGGTGGTGTTGGGCGGTTACGGCCTGTTGAACCTGCATGCCAGTTTTGATGTGAGTACCGACTGGAGCTTGTTTGCGCGCTGGAATAACGTCTTGAACAAGAGCTACCAACTAGCGTATGGCTACGCGACGCCCGGCTCGAATCTGTTTGCCGGCCTGCGCTACGGGTTCAAATAAGCTCGATGGGAGCGGGCTTCGTGACTATGCCATCCGGTGTTTTTTTCAAGTCTCGCCTGGGCGCTCACGCGCGCGAGTGGTCGATTCTGGCCGGCCTCGCCAGCCTGGCGTTGCTGTGTATCCTCTTGGCCTGCGCCATCGGGTCGGTTGCATTGGCGCCGGCCGATCTCGTGAGCGGTCTAGGCGACATGATGCGCGGTGCGCCAGAGAGCTTGCCTGCCACCTTGCTGCAGTTGCGTCTGGTTCGGGCGTTGGCGGCATTTGTCACTGGCGGCGCCTTGGCCTTGGCTGGCGTCATGATGCAAGCTTTGTTGCGCAATCCTCTGGCCGATCCCTACGTGCTGGGCGTATCGGGCGGGGCCGCCGTGGGGGCCCTAGCCTCGATGTTGTTCTTTACGGCCGTATGGGTGACCGATATCGCGGCATTTGGCGGCGCCATTTCCGTGGCCTTGTTGTTGTTCCTGTTGGCCTATCATGATTTACGCGGCGGTGCGACGGGGGGCAATGCCTCCTTGCTGCTGCTAACGGGCGTCATCATCGCCTCCGGTTGCGGCGCCATGGTGACGATGATGTTGTCGATTGCGCCGGACAGCCGCTTGCGCGGCATGGTGTTTTGGCTCATCGGCGATTTGTCGGGCGCCCAGTTGCGCTGGCTGCCTGTATTGGTCTTGGCCGCGGCCTTGGCATTTGCATTGCGCGCGGCGCGCGCGATCAATGTGCTGGCCTTGCATGCCGATGTCGCAGCGACGCTAGGCATTCGCGCCGGCCTACTCAGGCAGGGCTTGTTCCTGTGCGCGGCAATGCTCACGGCAAGTGCGGTCAGTACGGCCGGCAGTATCGGTTTTATCGGACTGATCGTGCCGCATGCCTGCCGTTTTGCGCTGGGCTCGGACCACCGCTTGCTGTTGCCCTCGGCGACCTTGGTGGGCGGAACCTTCCTGGTGTTGGCCGATACCGTGGCGCGTTGCGTTCTAGCGCCGCAGCAACTGCCGGTGGGGGTGATTACCGCGCTGATCGGTGTACCGGTATTTCTGATTCAATTGCATCAAATTCGGCGTCGCTGACATGATGCGTACAAAAAATTTACAGCTACGCATCGGGGCGCGGGTTCTCGTAGATGGCTTGGACTGGCAGATTAAGGCAGGTCAATGCTGGTGCGTGATTGGCCGTAACGGCGCTGGCAAAAGCACGCTGCTGCGCACGCTGGCAGGTTTGCGCTTGCCCGACGCTGGCAGCGTCGAGATGCAAGGGCGCGCCCTTGCCGACTGGGCGCCGGCCAAGTTGGCGCGCGAACGGGCCTTTTTGCCGCAAGCGCGGAGTGACGCATTCGGCTACCGTGTCATTGAAACGGTACTGACGGCACGCCACCCGTATCACGCTGGCCGCTATTGGGAGAGCGGCGATGACGTTCTTGCCGCTCACGCCGCGCTGCAGGCGATGGAGGTGGACGGCTTGGCCGAGCGCGATGTGCGCACGCTCTCCGGCGGCGAGCGCCAGCGCGTCGCCATCGCTGCGCTGCTCGCGCAAGACACTCCTTTGCTGCTGCTCGATGAACCGGCCAATGCGCTCGATTTGGCGCATCAGGTCAGTGTCATGGGTTTACTGGCCCGCTTGTGCCGTGAGCACGGCAAAACGGTGGTGATGGTCGGGCACGATTTGAATCTCGCGCATAGCGTCGCTAGCCATGCCTTGCTGCTGATGGGGGATGGGCAATGGCAAGCGGGCTCAGTGGCGGACATGATGCAAGCGCCCATCCTGAGCCGGTTTCTCGGTCATCCGATCGAAACCGTACAATATGGAAAACGGACCATTTTTATCCCTGTCGAGCAAGTGGCATGAGCGCAGAAAACAGTAGCGCAGTCAAGGGTGGCGACATCAACGAGCGCGCGCGCCTTCGCATGCAACGGAAAAAAGAAATCATGGATGCCAAAATTGGCAAAGCGCGGCAGACGGGCGGTCAGATTGTGATCGCCACCGGCAACGGGAAAGGAAAAAGTTCCAGCGGTTTCGGCATGGTCGTGCGTTCGCTCGGACATGGCATGAAGGTCGGCGTTGTGCAATTCATCAAAGGGGCAATGGCGACGGGCGAAGAGACATTTTTGCGCCGCTTTCCCGATGAAGTCAGTTTTCATGCGATGGGCGAAGGCTACACTTGGGAAACGCAAGACCGCGAGCGCGACATCGCCATGGCAGAGGCCGCCTGGGGAAAAAGTCAAGAATTCCTGGCCGACCCAAGCATCGGCTTAGTGCTCCTCGATGAACTCAATATTGCGCTGAAGTGCCGATATCTGGACGTGCAAAAAGTCATCGCCGGCCTGCAAGCACGAGCGGCCATGCAGCATGTTGTGATCACCGGCCGTGGCGCCTTGCCTGAACTGATTGACATTGCCGATACGGTCACCGAAATGCAGGCAATAAAACATGCATTCAACAACGGATTTGTCGCGCAGGCAGGTGTGGAATGGTAGCCCTGGCGCCGAGCGAGGCCCGCATCTATCTGGTATCGGCACTAGGCTCCGGCCAAGGCAAGACGACAGTGACGGCCGCCTTGGCGCGCAAGCTGGTCTTGCAAGGTTTGCGCGTGCGCGTTTTCAAAGCGGGTCCCGACTTTCTCGACCCTATGCTGCTGGAACGGGCCAGTGGGGGCGCCGTGTATACGCTCGACCTATGGATGGTCGGGCTCGAACAATGCCGCAGCCAACTGAACCTGGCGGCAGGCGTGGCCGATGTCATCTTGGTCGAGGGCGTGATGGGCTTGTACGATGGGACGCCCTCGTCGTTCGACTTGGCGCACGCATTAGGCCTACCCGTTTTGGCCGTGATCGACGCGTCGGCCATGGCGCAAACGGCAGGTGCCTTGGTGCTGGGCTTACGCGACTATGGGCCGGTCGATGTGGCCGGCGTTATCGCCAATCGCGTCGGCAACATGGGCCACGCCGGCATGGTTGCGGCATCGCTGCGCGAGGTGCCGCTGTTGGCCAGTTTGCCGCGCCAGGAGCGCACATTGCCAGAACGACAGCTTGGGCTGGTCCAGCCCGCTGAAGTGGCCGGGATCGATGCCATGCTCGATCAATTGGCGCAGCAACTGGTACTTGACGAGGCTGTCTGGAATCGCTTGTGCCCGGTCCGCCTGGACGTGCCCGAGCCGACTGCAGCGCTGGCGCCTATTCTAGCAGGCACTTGTATCGCCATCGCCCGCGACGCCGCGTTCATGTTCTTGTACCCCGCCAATCTTGACTGTTTGCGCAGCCTAGGCGCCCGGCTCATCTTCTTCTCCCCATTAGCCGATGAGCCGGTGCCGGCGGGCGCGGACGGGGTCTATCTGCCGGGCGGTTACCCGGAATTGCATGCAAGCGCCTTGTCGCAGGCCGCCGTCTGGGCCGAATCGATACGCCATGCGCATGCCGCCGGCGTGCCTATCTGGGCCGAATGCGGTGGCATGATGGCGCTATCTGAGACGCTGGTCGATCACGCAGGCGCCAGCTGGCCGATGGCCGGCCTGTTGCCCGGTTGCGTATCGATGCAGGCTGGGCTGGCCGGATTGGGGCCGCACGGTTTTTCCACGCAGCACGGCCTATTGCGCGGACATACTTTTCATTATTCCAAAATGAAGACGGACGTTACGCCGATTGGCCACACCGCCAAGCATCCGTCGGGGCAGGCCGGGGAAGCAGTGTACCGGGTGGGCTCGCTGACAGCCTCGTACTTCCATGCGTATTTTCCGTCCTGTCCGGACGCGGTCGTGGCCCTGTTGAAGCGGGGAGA
This sequence comes from Janthinobacterium sp., assembly GCA_003133225.1. Lineage (GTDB taxonomy): Bacteria > Pseudomonadota > Gammaproteobacteria > Burkholderiales > Burkholderiaceae_D > Janthinobacterium. The sequence continues at coordinate 6,198 of PKWL01000075.1, read as the reverse complement.
GGCGGCATGACGCGCACCTTGGTCCTGGGCGGTGCCCGCTCCGGCAAGAGTGCCTACGCGGAAAGGCGCGCTGCCGCCTGTGGCAAGGACGTAATTTATATCGCGACCGCGCAAGCGGGCGATCTGGAAATGCAAGCCCGCATCGAGCACCATCGACAGCGGCGCCCGGTGCACTGGGTCGCGGTTGAAGAACCGCTCGCCTTGGCGGACGCTGTGCTAGCTTGGTGCGCCCCCCACAACGTGGTCCTGGTCGATTGCTTGACGTTGTGGCTGTCGAATTTGCTGTTCTCTGATGCGGTCGATTTTCCCGATGTCGGCGTCATCGCGCTGCCGCAAGTCTTTCACCAGCAGCGCGCGCAATTTCTGCAGGCGCTGTTGGAAGTGCGAGGCGAGCTGGTGCTGGTATCGAACGAGGTTGGCATGGGCGTCGTGCCCTATGGCGCCGTCTCACGCCGCTTCGCCGACGAGGCCGGACGCCTGAATCAGGAAGTGGCCGCCCGTTGCGAACGCGTCGTGCTCGTCGCCGCAGGATTGCCGCTGTCCCTCAAGGGCCGCGAATGCTGATCAGATTGGCAGCCTCGAAGGTGGCGCTGCTAGCCGTGGCCGGCCGCGCCATTTTAGTGCGCGCGTTCTGGCAGGCGGCCTTTGGCATCAGACGGGGCTTGCCTACGGATGAGCTCAGTTGGCAGCCGCTTGAGCAAGTTCTAGCCAAATGGGATAGACAATGAATGGCGCGGCGTTGGTAAAATGCATTGGATGTTTGGTCTGTTTGATGGCCGACAATGCCGGCGCCGCCATCAGCGTCCAAGATGACGACGGCAAGACGGTGTCGCTGTCAAAACCGGCGCAACGCGTGATCTCGATGGCACCGCATGTGACCGAATTGCTATTTGCTGCCGGTGGCGGCGACCGCATCGTGGGAGCGGTCGCCTACAGCGATTATCCGGAAGCGGCCAAGCGCATTCCGCGGGTGGGTGATAACCGTGAGATCGACATCGAACGTGTGCTTGCCATGAAGCCCGATTTGCTCGTCGTCTGGCGGCACGGCAGTTCAGACAGGCAAGTAGAGCAATTGCGGAAATTGGGTATCCCCCTGTTTTACAGCGAACCGCACAAGTTAGGCGATATTCCGGACAGCTTGATCCGTCTCGGCCAATTGCTCGGCACGGATGCTGTGGCGCAGCAGGCCGCATCCGAATTGCGCCATCAGCTAGCGTTTCTAGCCAAACAATACACGCATCGGGCCCCGGTGCGCCTGTTCTATCAGGTATGGGATAAACCGCTCTACACGCTCAACGGAAAACATATCGTGAGCGATGCGATCCGTCTGTGCGGTGGCGAAAATATTTTTGCAAAGATGACAGTGACGGCCCCCAGTGTTGGCGTGGAAGCGGTACTGCAAGAAAACCCGGAAGCCATCATCGGTACCGCCGAGAACAGTGCGTCTGATGGCGGCGTCAACCTGTGGAAGCGCTATCCGCTGCTGACTGCGGTACAGCGCGGCAACCTGTTCTTACTCGATGGCAATCTGCTCAACCGGGCCGGTCCGCGCATGATTGCCGGCACGGCCGCTTTATGTGAAAAGCTCGAGCAAGCCCGTGACAACCGACATTAGGAAAGCCCAGCCATGAGCCACTATCAACGCATCGCCTGCCTTTGTACCGAATCGGTCGAAACACTGTACGCCTTGGGCGCAGAAGAATACATAGCCGGCATTTCCGGCTTTACGGTACGACCGCCCAGAGCGCGCAAAGAGAAACCAAAAATCAGCGGTTTCTCCTCGTCGAAACTTGAAAAAATTCTCGCCGTGAAGCCCGACCTGGTGATCGGTTTTTGCAACTTGCAGGCCGATATCTGTCGCGATTTGGCGCATGTCGGCATTGAAGTGCATCTGTTTAATCAGCGCAGCGTGGCCGGGATCTTGCACATGGTGCGCGTGCTGGCCGCCTTGGTGCAGCGCCAGGATGCGGGCGAGCAATTGGTCGCCGAGTTACAAGGTCACATCGACGACGCGCGCGCAAAGGCGAGAGAGTGGCGGCGTCGGCCCAAAATATATTTTGAGGAATGGAACGATCCTTTGATGAGCGGCATTGGCTGGGCTTCGGAAATCATCGACATCGCCGGCGGCGACGACGCTTTTCCCGAACTGGCGCAACAGGCAAGCGCGGCCCGGCGCATCATCGCCGATGCCCAAGAAGTGGTGCGCCGGGCGCCCGATATCATCGTCGGCTCCTGGTGCGGCAAGAAATTTCAACCTGAATCCTTACGTGCCCGCCCCGGTTGGAACGGCATTCCCGCACTGCAAAATAATATGGTGTTCGAAATCAAATCCGCTGATATCCTCTCGCCCGGCCCATCGGCCATTAAAGAAGGTTTGCGCCAGATGAGTGGCCTGATTGCAAACTGGCAAGCAAGGCGGGGCGCATGAATTTTCCTTTCCACACCTTGATGGTGCAAGGCACGACGTCGGACGCGGGGAAGACGACCGTGGTGGCGGCGCTGTGTCGCTTGCTGGCCAGGCAAGGCGTCAAGGTGGTTCCGTTCAAGCCGCAAAATATGGCGCTCAACAGCGCCGTGACGGAAGATGGCGGCGAAATCGGGCGGGCGCAGGCCTTGCAGGCGCAAGCTGCCGGCGTGGCCGCGCACAGCGACATGAATCCCGTGCTGCTGAAACCTTCAAGCGATACCGGCGCGCAAATCATCATTCATGGCAAGGTGAGAGCGGAGATGAATGCGCGCGATTACCACGAGTACAAGACGATCGCGATGCAGGCGGTATTGGACTCTTATCGGCGCCTTAGCGAACGCTACGAGACGATCATCGTCGAAGGTGCCGGCAGCCCGGCCGAGATCAATTTGCGCGACCGGGATATTGCCAATATGGGCTTTGCGGAGGCTGTCGATTGCCCGGTGATCCTGGTCGCCGACATCGATCGCGGCGGCGTCTTTGCGCACATCGTGGGGACACTGGCTTGCCTTTCCGATAGCGAACGGGGGCGCATCATCGGCTTCGTCATTAACCGGTTTCGCGGCGATATCACCTTGCTTGAACCGGGGCTGGAATGGCTGCAAGAGCAAACCGGCAAACCCGTCCTGGCCGTGTTGCCCTATCTGCACGGCTTGTTTCTCGACGCCGAAGACGCGATCGAGCCGACGCAAGCGGCGACGGGCGAGTTTCGCGTCATCGTGCCGGTTTTCCCGAGAATTAGCAACCATACGGATTTCGATGCCCTGCGCGTCCATCCCCATGTCGACCTGAAATTCATCGGGCCCGGGCAAACAATCCCGGCCGCCGATCTTATTATTTTGCCGGGCAGCAAAAGTACGCGCAGCGACCTCGAATGGCTGAGTGCGCACGGATGGAGCGCTGCGCTGCAAAAGCACTTGCGCTACGGCGGAAAAGTGATCGGCATCTGCGGCGGCTTTCAAATGCTGGGAAAAACCATCAACGATGCAGCTGGGGTCGAAGGCAAAGCCGGCGTCTCACAGGGACTCGGTTTGCTCGACATGACGACCCTATTAACGACGGAAAAGCGGCTGCTCGAAGTAAGCGGCAACTGTGCCTTTGCGGACGCCGAGGTGCGTGGATACGAAATTCATTTGGGAACGTCACAGGGGCCGGCTTTGGAGCATCCCGCCTTTCATATCGAGGGGCGCCCTGAAGGTGCGCGCTCGGCAGACGGGCAAATTATGGGAACCTACCTGCACGGCTTGTTCGATCACCCGCAAGCGTGCACGGCGCTGCTGCAATGGGCGGGACTCGAGAGGGCAGCGACAGTCGATGTAGCCGCGTTGCGCGACCATAGCCTAGAGCGGATCGCAGACGCCGCCATGCCGCTGCTCGATGCGTTGGTGTCGATGGGACATAAGGCAAGCCCGCTGGCGATCGCGCAAAATCCCCACCAATTTTCCGAGCAGGAGATGCGGGGCGTCTATCGCGCCATCCGCGAGCGCCGCGACATGCGCCATTTCCAATCACGGCCCGTCGAAGCTGAGCAGTTAGCCCGTTTTATCGAAGCGGCGCATCAGGGCCCCAGTGTTGGCTATATGCAGCCATGGCGTTTCATTCGCGTGGTCAATCCTGAACTTCGCCAGCGCATATACCAGCATGTTAATGAGGAACGCGGCTTGACGGCGCAAGCACTCGGAATCCGCGCTGATGAGTTCATGCGCCTCAAGGTGGAGGGGATTCTGGCCTGTGCCGAGGTGCTGGTAGTCGCTCTGGCCGATCAGCGCGAATCCTACGTGTTCGGACGGCGCACCATGCCGGAGATGGATCTCGCCTCGGCTTCCTGCGCGATTCAGAATTTTTGGCTGGCGGCGCGGGCCGAAGGCATCGGCGTCGGCTGGGTATCGATGTTTGACCCGGCGCAGATGCGCGCACTGTGTCAGATGCCCGACGGCAGTCAGCCGATCGCGGTGCTGTGCGTTGGCCATGTCGATGCATTTTATCCGGCGCCCATGCTGGAAATTGAAGGCTGGGATCGACGTCGTTCGTTGAGCGATATCGTGTATGAAGATACTTGGGGCAATGGCACTCCTTAGCTTTCAAAAAGAAAATATCGCTGGACGGTCGGAAGGCAAGTAACGAGAGATTGGCAAAAGTTGCGAACGATAGTACTTTCTTCTAGCGTGCCAACGGACGTCCAGGCGCTTTATTTTTAAGAGGCTGTATCTTGGCGCCGGATGGGGATCAAACCTCTGATGGCGCAAAAGACAGGCAGCAGGTATGAAACGAGTTCAACTGCAGCACGACCTAGCGCTGCAGTAGCCTCATCACAGGAATTTCTCGCCTTGCTTTGGGAAGCGAAAAATATAGCGCCCGTATCCAAACAGTGCAAAAGTTCGCGGCTACGAAGCCGTCGCCTGGATTTCCAATGCGTCCGAATTCACCCAAGGCGTCGTCAATCTGCACGGGTCATCGTGCCCGTCATCGATATGCGAATTCAGTTCAATCTCGGCCCCTTTGTACTGCCAATCGGCTATGATCATGCCCAACCTTGCCCGCCGCACATTGGGCAGGGTGGTCGGCGCGCTGGAGGCGCGCGTGCTGATCCTAGGCGACATTAACAAGCTGATGTCTAGCACGGAGGTGGGATTCATCAAAAAACTGGCTGCTTAGTCTGCATAGTGCAGTGGTTCATCCAACGAATGTACTCCGGAGAATGCAAATGAATATGTCAAATTTAAAAATAGGGCTTCGCCTTGGCCTCGGCTTTGGTGCCGTCTTGCTTTTGATGGCGGCGATCACATTGATTGGCGTTACACGCCTGTCGGGTCAAAATACCAGTGCCGACAACACCATCAACGATATCTATCCGAAGACAGCAGAAGTACAGAATATTGCTTACATGTCCATGGATATTGCACGCATCGTACGCAACCTGATCCTCAACAAGGATCCGGCCGCCATCGCTTCCAATAAATTGGGATTGGATAAAAATGTAAGCCAGAGCAGTGACCTGCTCAGCCAGCTGGATAAGGCTGCTACCTCCGGCCAAGAACGTGATCTCATGAAGGACATTTTAAGCACCCGTGCCGCCTATGTCAGCTACACCAACGAAGTCGCCGACCTCGCCCTCAAAAATGATAACGAGGCAGCGACCAAGGCTCTGTATGGTCAAAATTATAAATCGCAGGCAGCCTACTTGGCGGCACTTAAGAACATGGTCGAGTTTGAAGAAAAACAGATGGCCGAAGGCGGCGAGCGGGCGCGCGCCGTGTACCGCAGTGCGTTGACGCTGATGTTCTCTTTAGGAGCCGTTGGCCTCTTGATGGGCGCCACCTTTGCGTATTGGGTTACGCGCTCGGTCACTGGGCCAATACAACAAGCGGTAAAAATTGCTGAGACCGTCGCCGCGGGCGACCTCACCAGCCGCATCGACATCAATGCGACGGACGAAACGGGGCAATTATTGCAAGCGCTCAAAGACATGAACGGCAGTTTGGTCAGGATCGTCGGCGATGTGCGCACGGGCACCGATACCATCGCCACCGCCTCCGCCCAGATCGCGGCCGGCAACCTTGATTTGTCGTCGCGCACCGAGCAGCAAGCTAGTTCGCTGGAAGAGACGGCGTCCTCGATGGAAGAATTAACGGGCACTGTGAAACAGAACGCCGACAATGCGCGCCAAGCCAACCAGCTGGCAGCGTCCGCATCCGATGTCGCAAAAAAAGGCGGCGCCGTAGTCGCGCAGG
>PKWL01000118.1 GCA_003133225.1 Janthinobacterium sp. | reverse complement strand
GGCGTGAGTTCGAGAGCAACAGCGGTAACCCCTTTTTCTCCCGACATCTCCAAGGCGTCGCTGTCCGCTGCCAGTCTCCAAAAGGGGCTGGTCGTGCCAAAACGCGTAAATAGCTCCAGGCTATCTAAGTCTTCCGTTGTATCAAACATAGCTACTCTTTTCGTCCAAGGCAGACCTGGAAATTTTTTTGTAAGCGGGTGCGGCGCCTTGGAAATGAAGCCGAAAGAGCTCATCCACAAACCGATTTATTGAAAAACCTGCTAAGGCGTCGCTGTAATTCCTTGCATCATCGCAAATAGCCGTCCATTGGACAACAACTGCTTTGCAATACTGTTGTATGTCTGCATGCTACCTACGGCCCATGTATTCACGCTTTTCCTGTTCTTTGCTCTTACCGTCCAGGGCTTCAAGCCGCCTCAACGCACGGCGCTGGCCACCCTAGGCCAGAACACAGGAGTAGCCGCCGGCGTGGTGGCGGGACTAGTCGCCTATTTTCGCGTCTCGCACCCAAGGCAGGGTTTCAATTTGGCATTCATGAATCAGCGTCGTGAATCAGCGCAATGATTTTGGTCATTCGATTTGGCGCTTTGATGGTAATTTGTGATTTTGTTTAATGTTACAGCAAAGGAACTACTTCTGGGGCGCGCATTCGCGCTCGGTGCGAGTCCACTGAGGTCACTAAAGCTGCTTTAGTTCGACCGAGCAAATCTTGGCTTCTGAGTCTTGAGAACCCGACCCCTGTCCATTTTCATTTTCTGGATCGCGGCGATGTGAAATCGGAAGGCGGGGGGACGCTTAGATAAAGGAGATGCGGGAACGAAAGATCGTCGCTCCATGACATGTCAGGCAACATGTTCTCGATCGAGTTGCGCGACCAAGGCTGATTCCGTTAGCCAGGTCCGGAATGTCTCAGCTGCGTTCGACAAGCTCTTACCCCGGGCGTGAACTAAAAAGTCCGAATACCCGGTAGCAAAGGACAGCTCGCCCAGCAGCACGAGCTCGCCTTTTTCGATCAAGTCACGCGCCATGAAGTCCCACCCCAGCCCAATTCCCATGCCTGCCTGAACCGCGTTAAAAGCGAGCGTCACTTGATTGAACATAAGAGCACCGTCCGCCGGCGCATAGTCTAGGCCGAAGTGCTTGAACCAGTGGTGCCAATTGATGCAGTTCCACGCAGACGAGTTGAGCTGGATTAGGGGCATCCGGCTGAGCTGTTTCGCCGATGTGATGGGTTCAATACCGAGCTGCGCGCTGCAGATGGCATGGACGACTTCCGGAAACAGCATGTCGCTAGACAAAGAGGACCAGTTTCCTAAGCCGTACAAGATTCCAAAGTCATGGTCGCAGACGTTTGACTCGTCGATGTCGTTGCTGGCGTGGATGTTGACTGTGATGGCCGGGTGGAGCTCGCTGAAGGCCACGAGGCGGGGAAATAACCAATATTGCGCGACAGCATGGGTGCAGGCAACAGTAATTGTATTGATGTCATGGACGGCGCGAAGGCGAGTAACCGTGCGCAGTAGTTTTTCAAGCAGTAGACTGGTCTCGGCATACAAATTTTCTCCCGCGGCGGTGAGCACAATTCCACTCGATCGGCGTTCGAACAGTGTCACGTTGAGGCTGTCTTCCAAAGCTCGAATCTGCTTGCTAACTGCGCTTTGCGTCACGAATAGTTCAGTCGCCGCCTTGGTGAAGCTGCCATTGCGGACGACGGCTTCGAAAAATATCAAGGTGTTGAGCGGAGGCAGATGCTTCAAATAGCAATTCAAAAAGCCTCCTGGCGATCGTTGGGGGATTGTTAATACGACCGTCTATGATACATGGCATTCCATACAGGAATGCATGGTTGCCTATTTTTCGTTTGTGTTAAGGCCATGAAGCCGCTATCCTGCGTCTTCTGCTGGAGGCTGAAAGGCAAGATAAAAATGAAGCGAGGAATAGTCTATGCGGGCATGGCCGGTGCGGCTTGGGGCGGCGTGTTTCTGGTGCCAAAGTTGCTACCGGAATTTAGTCCCCTGATGCTAAGTTGCGGGCGTTACCTTCTGTACGGCGCCGTATCGCTTTTGATCGCTGTCCCCAATGCGAGGCGACTGCTGAAAATGCTGACGAAAAATGACATCGTCACTCTCGTTAAGCTCGCACTTACAGGCAATTTGATTTACTACGTGCTGCTAGCGTCCGCGGTTCAACTGGCAGGCATTGCTACCGCCTCGCTCATTGTAGGGGTGCTGCCCGTGACCATCACGTTTGCCGGACGACAAGATGCTGGCGCAGTGCCCCTGTCCAGACTCGTATGGCCCTTGCTGATGGTGGTCTTGGGTATCGTGTGCATCAATATCGATATTTTTTTTCTGGACAGTGCAAGGGAAACTTCTTTCGCATCCGTGGGCCTCGGGGTCGCTTGCGCCTTTGGTGCCTTGCTGTGCTGGACAAAGTTCGCCACCGACAATGCGCGCCATCTTAAAAGTTGCCGCTTCAATAGCGGCGACTGGTCGACCCTTTGGGGCGTGACCACGGGCGTGCTCAGCGCTCTGATTTGGTCAATAGCGAGTGCCTTGTCATGGAGCAAAATGTCCGTCGCGTTGCCTGAAAAGCGCTGGCTGATGTTCTGGGGCATCAATCTCACAGCTGCCGTGTTCGCGTCATGGTTCGGGAACTGGATGTGGAACGCCTCGTCGCGGCGCTTGCCTTTGACCCTTGGCGGGCAACTCATTGTTTTTGAGACCTTATTTGCACTGCTATACGGATTTATCTATCTGCAACGACTACCCACTATGATGGAGATCGTGGCCATCTTGCTGCTCATCGGTGGTGTTTGCTGGACCGTGCAACGGCATGCTAGTTCCAATGGGGAAGTTTCCTGAGCCACTCACAGCTCCCCCTGTATGGTTGACGATCTCGAAGTCGCTGCGAGAGCCATCCATGACGCCAACCTTGACCCATGCACTGCTAGATTAGGCTACATCGTCCATAGTGAATCCGTACTATGGATGAGAACGTGGATCTGATTCAAGGGCGGCAGCACGGGCAGACAGAAGCAGAACTCCCGTGCCCGATCGACGCCTGTCCGCCACATGGGTCGCGCAGTATCCGCCCCGCCATGCCTCGACGCCGACGCCGGTGATGGCCTCCCGTTCATTGCCGGCCTGAAAACGCTCCAACGACCGATTCTGGTTGTTGGATACTCGGGCTGATCAATGGCTGATGCACACCTTGCCAAACTGAGCTCCGCTTTTAAGGTAAACCATTGCCTCCTTCAATTCTTCAAAGGCAAAAGTTCGGTCAACGATGGGGGTCAGCTTGTGTTGGTCGATGGCCCGAAGCATCGCTTCGAAGCCGTCGCGGTGACCTACGGTAACGCCCTGCATCCTCACTTGACGTGTGATGATCAGTCCCAATGAGGTCGCCATGGCGCTGCCCGACAGGATGCCAATCATGGCGATCGTCCCTCCCGGGCGAATGCAGCGCAAGGATTGCGGCAGTGTCTGCTCGCCGCCAAGTTCAACAATGAGATCATAGCCGCGCCCCAGCGTGATGTCGCGGGTTGCCTTGGCCCATTCGGGAACGGCACGGTAATTGATCGTGGCGTCGGCACCCAATTGGCGGACCTTAGCCATGCGTTCGTCGCTAGACGTGATGACCGTGACGTGAGCCCCGAGTAGCTTGGCGAATTGAAGCGCGAACAAAGCAACTCCCCCGCAACCTTGAATCAGCACCCGATCGCCTGGTTTGGTGGCGCTTGCCGTCGTCAAAGCACTCCAGGCCGTCAGGGCGGCGCAGGGCAAACTGGCAGCTTCGATGTCCGCCAGATGAGCGGGCACCTTCACCACGCCTTGCTCCGACAAGCACATGAGATCGGTCATGGTCCCATCGATGGGACCACCCAACGACTGCGTCAGACGTTCGAGATCGGGCTCACCCCCGATCCAGTTCTGGAAATAAACAGGGCAAACACGGTCACCAACGGCAACCCGATGCACCCCCTGGCCAATTTCACTGACGATACCGACGCCATCGGAAAGTGGAATGAGCGGCAAGGTGCCTGTGTAGCTTCCGTAGCCGCGCTCGGGAACGACGAGGTCACGATAGTTAAGCGACGCCGCCCTCATTTGCACCGACACTTGGCCTGGTCCCGGTTTGGGCTCAGGCCGCTGGGACAGCTTGAGGTTTTCCATGCCCCAAGCGCCTTCAATTTGAAATACACGCATCGAGTGTCACCTTTCTGTTAATAACCTTAGGGAGGCCCAATCGTCGCTTCAACATCATTCGACCTTCCAATACAAGCGCCGCGGCGCTCCGAGCACGCATATCGCTTCTCATTTTAAGCTGGAAAATGATAATTTAATAATTTTTCGTGCTAACTTCTTAAGCGCTCAAACCAAATTTGCCAAAACAAGCCAATAATTCTTGCCGCGCCCGCACTTTTTAACGGGCCATGAAATTTTAAATTTAACCGGGCTGCCCCCCGTTTTTTTGATTGGATCACGATAGGGAAGGGCGGCGCAGCGACCCCGGCCAAAAGATTTTTGACTCTTCCTCTTGCCCATTCAGTCGGCCGATGAAGCTTAAGTACGTCAAGCAAGCGCATAAAAACACGAGATAAACACGCTCGCGGTCGCGAATGGGAGGAATGGCCAATCAGAAATATGATTTGGGGCCAATTTAAAAAATGGAGTTTCTCGACTGGTTTTTTTTAGAAAATGCGCATAAAAAAGTCCGCAGGCAGCGTCATGAATCCAAAAATATTTCGACCCGCTCCTTGCCGCAACCAATATTATTTCGCTTCAATTTAATCAGCCCGACTTCACCGGTTCGCTTGAGGTGCGTGCCGCCGCACGGCACGCGAGAAAACCCTGTGATTTCCCAATATCGTCGCTCGTTTTGTTCATCAGCAAAGGCACTTCGTATTTCAAGGTTGGCCTCAATAAGGCTGTTCGCAGCGTCGGCGATTCTGGGCAGCAGCGGTGAAATGTTTTCGCGCCAAATAAAATCAATCCGGGCCTTTTCTTGGGCGATGTGGGCGCCAACCTTGTCGATTGCACCGAGCGATTGATAAAATAGCTCGAGCACCAGTTCGGCAGCAAAGTGAAGGCGCATCAGGCGATAGCGCCTGGCCCAGTCGATCTCCATTTGGACGGCTTGTCCGGGTTCTAGACCGTGGCCCGCGGGCAGGGTGTAGAAGATCTCAAATTCGTTCTTCCGAGCGTCCAGAACTGGGTATCCGGCGATGCTCCCGCGGTCACTTTCTTGACCGCCGGAGAAGGCGTAAAAGATGGTCGAATTGACGGTGACTTCTTCGCCATGGACCGTGGCAATCGTCGTATCGTGTCGCGTTTGGTAGGGATTTTCCCAAAAAAACTTCTTGGTCACGTTCGGCTCCAAATTGATATGCGCGGTGGGCGAACCTTGCTGTGGGCGCGGCTGCGAGCACTTTCCTGCCCAGTCACATAGGACTATTTGCCCGAAAAAAGGTGGCGTTACGCGGAACCGCTTTTCATTTTACCCCAGCCGAGGCGGCAATTTGTTCAGCGCGGGCGGCCGCCGCCTACGCTCTGACTCACGCGCCCATGGTCCGTGGCGAGCAGTAGGAAGCGAGCCGCGCACCCTTCAAGTGTTCGCGACCAATGCCGGCTAGTCCGTGATGAAGAAAAGCGGCCCGCGACCGGGCCACGCGCTGCCGGTTCTAAAATTCTTCCCATGCCGCAGGTGCGACCGCCGATCGTCTGGCCGCAACCATGCTGCCGTTTAAATTTGCAGGCGCAACATACGGTGGGCGTAATTTGTTGTCGACTCTAGTCACTGGTGCCAGTGCCGGTGGCGGCAGCGCTGCACTGGCGCCATCGAGCTTGAACACGCTGACCACTTGAGCTAGGGTGCCGGCTTGATCCTGTAGTGATTCGGCGGCAGCGGCCGCTTCCTCCACGAGCGCCGCATTTTGCTGCGTGACTTGGTCTATTTGTCTGATTGCCTCGTTGATTTGCTCGATGCCCGAAGTCTGCTCGGCGCTGGCCGCTGTGATCTCGCCCATGATTTCGGTTACTCTTTTGACGCGCTCCACGATGTCGTCCATGGTGGCGCCGGCTTGATCCACTAACTTCGCGCCGGCATTAACTTTTTCGACCGAGTCGCCGATCAGCACCTTGATTTCCTTCGCCGCCGCCGCCGAACGTTGTGCCAAGTTGCGTACTTCGCTGGCCACGACGGCAAACCCGCGCCCTTCGTCGCCGGCGCGCGCCGCTTCCACCGCCGCATTCAAGGCTAGGATATTGGTCTGGAACGAGATCCCGTCGATGACGCCGATGATGTCGGCGATTTTTTTCGACGAAGCGTTGATTGAGGCCATGGTGTCGACCACCTGCGACACGACGGCGCCGCCCTTGAATGCGACATCGGACGCTGACATGGCCAGCTGATTGGCTTGGCGCGCATGGTCCGCATTTTGTTTAACCTTGCTCGTTAGCTCTTCCATCGACGATGCGGTCTCTTCGAGCGAGCTCGCTTGTTGCTCCGTGCGCGACGACAAGTCAAGATTGCCGGCCGCAATCTGGCGCGATGCCGTGGCAATTGTATCCGTGCCGCTGCGCACGTCCCCGACGATCCTGATCAGGCTGTGATTCATCTGCTGCAGCGCCTGCATCAACTGGCCCGCTTCTTCGCTGCTCGTCACTTCGATCCGACTGGTCAGGTCGCCGTTCGCCACCATTTGCGCGACTGTCACCGCCAAACCAATCGGCCGGGTGATCGAGCGCGCAATCATCATACCTAAAGCGAGCAGCAGCCCGGCCAGTATCGATGCGCCGAGTGAAAAAGTGATCAAGCGACTGCGGAACGTGGTGGCGACCGTATCGATGTATACGCCCGAACCGATGATCCAGCCCCAAGGCGCGAATCCCTTGACATACGATACTTTCTGCACCGGCTTGTCACTGCCGGGTTTCGGCCACATATAAAACACAAAGCCGGCCTTGCCTGCCTTGACGGTATTCGTCATTTCGACGAACAAGCGCTTGCCGTCCGGATCCTGGTTGTCGGTGAGGTCCTTATGGTCGAGGTTCGGCTTGATTGGATGCATCAGCATGGTCGGATGCGTATCCATGACCCAGAAATATTCCGTGCCACCATAGCGCAAGCCTCGGATCGTTTCGAGCGCCTTTTGCTGCGCTTCCTGCTGCGGCATCACACCCTTGTTCGCGATGGCGTGGTAATGATCGAGAATGCCGTAAGCGGTTTCGACAGCTTGCCGCACATTGGCCTGTCGCTCCTCGAGAATTAACTGTCGTTCCGAGAGCAGAAACAGCGTCGTTAGAATCACGATGCCGATGATGGCACTGATCGTTAGCAAGGTGAGCTTCTTGGCGATACTCATCGATTGTAGGTAGCGAGATGTCATATGCGGTAAGTTCCGAGTAGGTTTTGTAAGGCTGTACCTTCAGGCGTCCTGGGATGTCTCTAAGTGCGCTGCAACATAATCGCTAACGCATTCCGCATGTTTCCATAAACTAATTATTCTAATTTGACATGGATCAATTTTTGTGCCGCACTGGAAAGTGAGTGCCCATCGCGTTTCCCCAATAGATGAATTTGCCCTAGCGAAGTAAAGCATCAGTTTTGATTAGCCTTGCTAAGGCAAGAGACGAGCAGGTCAAATTTGCAGCACGAGCGTCACCTGGATAAACTTAAAAATGGCGTTATGGGAAACCATCGCCAGTCATACCGGGCGCAGCTGGCGAAAAGTGTCATTATTTTGGCGCAATTATCGAGTGAATGAGCGATCGCATGCACCCATGCCCCCATGCCACGGGGTGACGGCGTGTTCCGCAGGCATGGCTGCAATATTCACTTGGCCACGTCATGAAGGGAAAAAGACCTTGCAAACTGGGGGCGCGTACGGGTGCAACCGGCATGCGCACGAAGTGCGGTCGCCGGGTCGGAAAATAGTTGGCAAAAAGATCACCCGCAAATGCCCCTCCGGACGCGGCCGCCCGTCCGTTCAGGCTGTCGCGTTTACATTAAATCCGTTTTTCGGATGGGGGCGTGGGCGTGATGCACCGCCGATGAATTCCGGAAATGCCATAACAGCGACGTGGCTTCAGAGTTCGTCGCTGCCGTCGCTGGCCCATGTTCCACGATCGCAGGCGTTGTCGTCTAGCTTACTTATCAGCTTGGCACACGCGAATGCGATGCCGATCTGGATCAAGGGCGACGAAGGTGAGACCAAAAACATCCAGATTCGGATCTTGTTCGATTTTCACTCCGCGTTTGCTCCATTGTTGATAAAGGGCTTGGACGGCCGCCTCATCGTCAACCATGAAAGCGATTTCCGTTCGATTGCCGGTTTTGGGCGGGGCGGGACTTATCCTGTGATTCGCCCAAAGACCCAGGGTAAAGCCGTCACCCAGTGCGAAGGCGACATAGGTCGGGAACGAAGCGATGGGATCGCGATCGAGTAATTCCGTGTAGAACGGGGTGCTTTTAACGGGATCGTCGACATACAACAAAATAAGATTGAGGTTTGGCACGATTGATCTCCTTTGGGGGCAATAGATCAATGATAGAAGAGCGTGCTGCCAGTTTCTGGCAGCATGCTTCATGCCGCGGATGCGCCCTGTGTTTTTCGCCACTCCTTGATCAAGGCTTGCTTACTGCGAGGAAACCGCAAATCTAGCCATGTGACGGCGATGATCCGGTCTGTGCGAAAATGACGAAAGTTACTTCGCAGCTCACACCATGAAACGAGTACGCGGGAACTTTCGAAAAAACCAATGGCAAATGGCCATATGGTGCGGCTCGACTCGACGCCGTTCTGATCAGAATAGGTGATGGCCACCTTGTGTTCGGTACGGATGGCCGTTCTTACCAATCCTAAGTCGATGTCCTCTAGAGTCGTCGTATCACGGGGGCCGACAAATAGCGCATTTGTATCTAACTCATTGCGCAGGCCATCAGGCAGGATCGCTGCGATTTTGGCGAGCGCATGCGAGGCGGCCGCAGCGAGCTGCTTGTCGGCTCGCTTGCTGACCCAGCGGGAACCCAACACAAGTGCTTCAATCTCGACGTTGGAAAACATAAGCGGAGGCAGCATGAAGCCTGGTCGCAGAACATAGCCCACGCCTGGTTCTCCTTCGATCATGGCACCTCGCGCCTGTAGAGACGCAATGTCCCGGTAAAGAGTGCGAATGCTGATCCCCATTTCCTGTGCCAGCTTTCTGCCACTCACAGGCAGACGGTAACGCCGTAGCGATTGCAGCAATTCTAGTAGGCGCTCAGATCGAGAGATTTTCATTTCTTTATTGAAACCAAGTCAATTGTCCTCAGTATAAATCCATACCCGGCAATACCGTGCTGATCATCTTGTTTCTGGGAGCTCAACCATACTGGACGACCGTGCGCAGCAGCTGCCCGCCGCCGGGGCGGCCGAGGCTAGCTGCACTCCCGCTTGTCACGCCTTTTATTTTCAGTGTGCTGATTTTTTGGGATGGTGGCAGTTGTCGCCAAGCATCCTGACCGACCATGGTGAAGCGGCATGCTGATCCCTTGTCGAAAAAAATCGGATAGTTCTTGTCTTCAGCCGATATCGGGATATGATCTGTTACCTTTTCCGCCAATTGAACAGGATTAAACCATGCAAAAAACGAAGATACTGCTCGACGAATCGGAGATTCCGACCCATTGGTACAACGTGGTTGCCGATATGCCAAATCCGCCTGCGCCGCCGCTGGGGCCGGATGGAAAGCCGATCGGACCTGATGCGCTGGCGGCGATTTTTCCGACTAGCCTAATCGAGCAGGAGATGGCGACGCAACGATGGATCCCGATTCCGGAAAAAGTGCGCGAGATTTACCAGCTGTGGCGACCGACTCCCTTGTTTCGCGCCCACCGCCTAGAAGCGGCACTCGGCACGCCCGCTAAAATCTATTATAAATTTGAAGGCATCTCTCCCGCCGGTTCGCACAAGGCCAATACGGCAGTCGCCCAAGCTTACTACAACGCCGAAGCGGGCATCAAGCGTATCGCCACCGAAACCGGCGCCGGCCAGTGGGGCAGTTCGATGGCATTGGCAGGACAGATGTTCGGAATCGACGTGCGCGTCTACATGGTCAAGGTGAGTTATCACCAGAAGCCGTATCGCCGTTCAATGATGCAGACCTGGGGCGCGGAAGTGTTTGCCAGTCCGTCCGAACAGACCAAGGTCGGCCGCGCCGCACTTGCGGAAAATCCCGACAATCCCGGCTCGTTGGGGCTGGCCATTTCAGAAGCAGTGGAAGATGCCGCATCGCGCGCCGACACCAATTATGCACTCGGCTCTGTGCTTAACCATGTGCTGCTGCATCAGACCGTAATCGGCCTCGAAGCGCAAAAACAATTCGCGATCGCCGGCGATTATCCCGATATGATTTTTGCGCCCTGCGGCGGCGGCTCCAACTTCGGCGGCGTCGCATTTCCATTCTTCGCCGACAAAGCCGCAGGCAAGAACGTGCGCTTAGTCGCCGTCGAACCGACATCCTGCCCGACCCTCACGCGCGGTCACTATGCCTATGACTATGGCGACACTGCCATGCTCACACCAATGACGCTGATGTATACACTGGGCCACGATTTCATGCCACCTAGCATTCACGCCGGCGGCTTGCGCTATCACGGCGATTCGGCGCTGGTATCGCAGCTCTATCACGAAAAACTGTTGGAAGCGGTTGCGGTGCCGCAGCTTGCCACCTTCGAAGCCGGCGTACGCTTTGCGCGCGCAGAAGGCATTATCCCGGCGCCGGAAGCGAGCCATGCCATCGCCGCATGTATCGACGAAGCCTTGCGTTGCAAGGCAAGCGGCGAAGCAAAAACCCTGTTCATTAACCTGTCGGGGCACGGCCATTTCGATATGAGCGCCTATGACAGCTATTTCAGCGGCAAGTTGGAGGATTGCATTTACCCCGAGGAAGCAATCCAGGCGGCGCTGGCGCACCTGCCGAAAGTGGGCTGATCCGATTACGCGCGTTTATTCCCGGTTCAGATGCGCGGGTTAACGTTTCTGAAATTGGCTGCTTGCAAGTTGGGAAGCAGTCAATTCATCGGTCACTGGCGCGCATCGGGCGCTCGCGCTCGCAATAAACAAGCGCCTGCGACGCTCGCAACGGGCCCCTTTTTGATGCGCGCGGCCGGGCCCCCCATCGCTGACATGCAAAACACCTTTCTAGCTCTGCTTTAGCTTGCCTGGCTGACGTGAATCATATCCCTTACGATGGGATAGACCTCTTGGTTCCAGCGCCGTCCACTGAACACGCCGTAATGTCCGACACCGGTTTGCATGTAGTGCAGCTTCATGTAACTGGGAATTTGGCTGCACAGATCCTGCGCTGCCATGGTCTGCCCGATGGCGCAGATATCATCATGCTCGCCTTCAATCGTGAGCAGGGCCGTATGCCGGATGAGGGCGGGATTAACGGGGCGCCCATACCATTTCATTTTGCCCATCGGTAAGGCGTATTCTTGAAAGATGTAGCGAATCGTCTCCAGATAAAACTCGGCGGTTAAATCGACGACCGTGAAATACTCTTCATAGAACGCACGTGTGCTGTTGGCGTTTGCCAGATCTCCTTGGACCAGGTGCTTATATAGCCCCTTGAAGGAATGCATGTGCCGTTCAAGATTCATGCTCATGAAAGCGGCGAGTTGCAGGAAGCCTGGATAGACGCGGCGCAGGGCGCCCGGGTGGCGCAACGGTACGGTGCTGATGAGGTTATGCTCGAACCAGGTGATGGGCTTGCTGGTGGCAAGTTCGTTTACTTTGGTTGGATTGATGCGAGTATCGATTGGTCCGGCCATTAACGTTAGACTGCGCGGCTGTGCCCGGTGGCCATCCTCGGCCATGACGACAGTGGCGACCAAGGCTGCCGCACAGGGCTGGCAGATTGCCACCATGTGCGCACCCGGGCCCATAACGTCAAGGAAGGTGATCAGATATTGCACGTATTCGTCGAGCCCAAAACGCCCCGCCGCCAGCGGCACATCGCGCGCATTGTGCCAGTCGGTAATGAACACGTCGTGATCAACGAGCATGGTGCGCGCGGTCTCGCGCAGCAGAGTGGCGAAATGGCCGGACATGGGTGCGACGATCAGCACCCGCGGCTGGCCGCTGACTCCTTGCTTCTTGAAATGCAATAACGTGCCGAACGGCAGGATATGCGCGACCTCTTCGTACACCCCCACCTCTTGCGTCTTGTCACCTTCGACCGCGCCGATGCTGCTAATGCCAAAATGTCGCCGCGTATGCGTGACCTCGGTGCTTGAAAACACGGAATAGGCTGCGGCAAGTTTGCGAAAGCTAGCTTGCTCAAGCAACCAGGGATGAGACAATGCGGTGACGGTAGCCCGGGCGAATAAACGCATCCCCGCCATCAGGTCAGAATGCGCTTGGTAGGCTTGATACTTCATGGATCCTCCCGTCTCCCGTTATTGGGCGATGTACAAGGCTTTAGCAAGTTGCGGGCCACCATTCTGGCACGCGGCTTGCTAGGCATTTTGTTGAGTTTTCCACGTAAGTCACGCCCCAAACAGGCAAAGGAAACACGCAATATGACTCGAGCTACTCTCTCCATCGGCAGCAAGAATTACTCGTCGTGGTCGATGCGCGGCTGGTTGATGGCTAAACTTTCCGCGCTCCCTTTTGACGAACAGGTCATCTCGTCCGATGAGCCGGCGATGCGCGCGGAAATTCTATTGCTGGCGCCGTCGATCCTGGTGCCCTGCCTTACACACGATGGCGTGAAAGTGTGGGACACACTTGCGATTGGCGAATATCTGAACGAAGTTAAGCCCGACGCCGTTCTCTTGCCCGTCGATCGCATCGCCCGTGCGCACTGCCGCGCCATCTGCGGCGAGATGCACTCGGGCTTTTCCGCCTTGCGTTCAGCCTTGCCGATGAACCTCAAGGGGCATTTTGAAAATTTCAAGGTTTGGGCGCGCGCGCAGGCCGATATCGAACGCATTGTCGTCATTTGGCACGAATGTCTTACCACGCATGGCGGTCCCTATCTCTTCGGCGCGAAGCCATGCATGGCCGATGCGATGTACGCGCCTGCCGTCACGCGTTTCTTGACTTACGATGTGAAGCTAGATGCCGTCTGCGCGGCTTACTGTCAGAGCGTCATGGCGCTACCGCAGGTAACGGAATGGGTGGAGGCAGCGAAGCTTGAGCCGGAAGCGATCGATGAACTTGACGCCGAGTTCTGATCCTGGATCGCCTCGTTCATTTATTTTTTGCTTGGGGAAGAAGCCTAGGACAAAAATTTTCATTGCTGGGTCAGTTCCATGACAGTGCAATGCGCCCCATCCAGGTGCAGTTGCCCCACCCCGGTGCGCGAGTAGCTGCCTACCCGGGGCGAAGGCAGAATTTCTCTTCAGCTTGGCTTCAAAAGTGGAGCGGGCCGTTGACGCGCCAGATACCTTGTCATTGCCGAGCGTGGTCCGCGGCCGCTTTCAGCCCAGCGAGAACTCCATTTGACAGGGTACACGCATGCCGAACCATGTAGCGCGGGCGTTGGAACACGAAATCGTGGCTGAATTTACCGCTGTGGCCAAGAAAATCGACCATGCTCGCGTTCGTTATCCATCCACCATTTTTTCAAACTTCAACGCCATGCCACGATGCAGCGCCGGTAAGTTTGAACGACTATTGCAGTTACACTTGCCGCTTCGAGCGCACCTAACTTGGCTGGCGCTAGCGCTGTTCTGTTTATGTGGCTTAGGTCATGCGGCAGACGAGCGGCGCAATTACTTCAACGACCCCTTCCTCCAAGTTACAGATGGGCTCGACCAATGCCCAAGACAAGTGGGACCCAGAATCACTCTTTCCGAAATGCGGGCCCAGGCGCATGACAGAGCTGAACGTGGAACAAGCTGCTATCAGTCCGGTCGCTGCCGTCTTCCCAACGCCTACCTGTACGACCATGAGATTATTGCGCGCGTTAAAAAAGCGATCGTTGTCGATGGCCGCTTTTCAGATACCAGCATCTGGGTTGAAGGCCAAAGACGGTGGGTCTGGCTCAAGGGTTGCGTGCATACTTCTGAGCAATCCATCGCCATCGAGAACGTTGTGCGCGGCATGGATGACGTTGAAATGGTGATTAATGAATTAGTTGAGTATGGCCGGTGAATTCTCATGCTCGCTAGCGGGCATGAATGAGAGCGGCCAAGTGGGATCGAATCCAAGACGATGTCTGCGGCGCGTGGCGCCCGCCAAGAACGCCGAATGGCACCGGAAGCGGACGCCGCCACGTGACTAAAACGCAATGTTGCACTTAGCCAAAGTAAAATTCCATCATACAAGACCTGTCGGTGGCTGTTCGCATTTCTGAAATGTATACACAGGTAAGCAATTGTAATTGCCGTAAAACACTGATATTGCTCCGGCTATACTTGATCTAGTGTCAGCATCAGGTTCCTTCACCGGTTATGCGTCATGTCACATAAGCAACAAAAAACATTTTTTTGATGTCTCGGTGCTTAGTGTCTGTCGAACCTCTGCTTTTGCTGAAGAAATGGCGCCAAATGGAGATTTATTCGATAACGTCGTTAATTCCGGCGGGCTAAATGCGAAGCCGGTCGACTGACCAAAAAGATCGCTGCCGGACTTGACGGTTGAGCGCGCGCTTTTGCTCATAAGTTGGCGATTGGTACCCTAATTAACGCGTAGAATGCTAGACTCTGAGTTCGATTTTCTAAGGTTGGTGTAAATGCCTCCATTAAATCACTTAATATGTTATTTTTTTGAAGGCGCAATCTCAATTTGGCATGGACTTGTCCGCTTGATGTGGAATTGTTGCCGAGCCTGATTAACATTTCTTATTATGATATAAAACATAATCAGAAAATTACTCGATTGCCTGATTAGTGTATGGAGAGATAAAAATGCCCCAACAACGTGGACGACAATTACAGCTCTGTGTATTTGGTCTTGCTTTTCTTGCGCTGGTCAGCACGGTACATGCTGAAGGTGAGAACGAACATTCGCGCGCTAACCACGAGAACACGCCGGCCCTGGGCGGCGAAAACTCGCATGACGGACGTCATGCTGAGGGGCGTCCCGGAGGCGCTTCTCGCGATGGGCCACGGCGCGAAATGGTGAGAGAACACCACGAATTTAACGGACGTAATGTGCGACGGTTCAACCATGAAGAACTTGCCAGTTGGCGTGGCGGACGCTGGAACAACTCTTGTTTCGGGGGGCGCTGCGGCTGGTGGTGGTTCGCTGGCGGGCAATGGTATCTTTATGGCGCCCCGACTTATCCCTATCCGCTCGCGGTATCGGAAGTTTATTATTTGGAACCAGTTGAGGCCGTTCCCATAAGGCCCTATGTCGCCATGCCGGTAATACAAACTCGGCCAATGCCAGTCGCCGCGGCTCCGCAATTTCTGTACTATTGCGATAACCCTTCTGGTTACTATCCTCAGGTGACAAGCTGCGCTACGAGTTTCCGCGAAGTCGCGCCGCCGCCACCGCCACGTTGAAAGACCGGCAAAAAGGAGGGGTCGGGCTCGCCATAAGCGAGAGGGCCTATTCCTTTTATCCATGGCATCGATGGTGCCCATTTTTGTGAATCGTCGTCGCCATTTTTTACCATGTCTTAATTTTACTTGGCGAGTTTCTCGTGCAGCCGCGTGCAACTTGGGGCTAGCCTTGGGGCCCAAATTTCGCACGGTCTCTAAAAGATTCGCCTGCCGAAAGTCCCGAGCTTTGTTCAATTTGACTTATTCATCCCTTCTAAACATTCACAGAGAGAAATTTTCATGAGAACTCGCCAACTGCTGATCATTGCCATGGTGTCGCCTTTTCTGCTCACAGCGTGTGCCACAAGTCCAATGGGGCCGACGGTCCAAGTGATGCCTAGTCCCACCAAACCATTCCAAGTATTCCAGCAGGACCAGGAAATGTGTAAGCAATACGCGCAATCACAGGTTGCCGGTCAAGCTGATGCGGCGAATCAGAAGGCATTCGGCTCGGCCGCCTTGGGAACTTTGTTGGGGGCCGGACTTGGTGCTGCCGTTGGTAATCACCAAGGTGCAGGCCAGTTGGGCGCAGTCGGGGCGATCGCTGGAACTTCTGTCGGAGCAAATTCGTCGGCGCGTGCCCAGCAGTCGATCCAAGGCCAATACAACAATGCCTATACGCAATGCATGTATTCGAGGGGCAATCAGGTGCTGGGTGCAGTTCAACGTTATTAGGCGATTTGGGCCACGCGCGCGAAACGGTGATGCTACCCCTATCCGCGGGAGCTAGGCGGGGTTGGCGATTCTTTTTTCCTTTTAGATTGACCTGCACCATGCACGCACTTCCTCTGCGCCTGACACCCGGACAAGACTTGCATGCGGCTGTAGAATCTGTACTGTCCGCACATGGCGTGAGCGCGGCCTATGTCATTCAAGGCATTGGCAGCTTGAGCGTTGCGCAATTGAGGCTCGCCGGGGCGAGTCAGTCTACCGAACTGCGCGGCGACTTGGAGATACTGAGCCTTGCCGGATCGGTCTCTCCAGATGGTGCCCACCTTCACATTGCTGTGGCTGATGCGCAAGGCAAGGTGCTAGGCGGGCATGCGAGGGCAGGGTGCCTCGTGCGCACGACGGTCGAGGTGCTTCTGATGCTGCTACCGGAGTATCACTTTGCTCGCGAAAATGATGCCGTCACGGGCTTTCGGGAATTGGTGATACGACCCATCATCTGATTTGAACTGACCGTGCCCTAATCACAGGTTTGCATTCTGATTTAAACGGGGAAAAAATGACTGCCGGTATTATTTCCGGATTAGACGGTGTGCGCAAACTGGCCAGCTTTCTTGAGCGCTTTCCCAATTTGCTGTTGCTGACAGGCGCGGGAATGAGCACGGCGTCTGGCATTCCCGATTATCGGGATAGGGAAGGGGTGCGGCGCGGCAAGGCGCCAATGCAAGGGCCTGACTTCCGGCGCTCCGATGCGGTTCGCAAATGGTACTGGTCGCGCAGCATGGCGGGGTGGCCTGCCGTCGCCCAGGCGCAGCCGAATGCAGGCCATCGCGCCATTGCCGAAATGGAGGCAAGGGGGAATATTGCCGCGATCGTCACCCAGAATGTTGATGGTTTGCATCAGCGTGCGGGGAGTGTCAACATCTTGGAACTGCATGGAAACATCGGCGCCGTCGTCTGCTTAGAATGCGGCGCGCATTTCCCGCGCGGATCCATTCAGTTCGTACTAACGCAGGCCAATCCCAATCTGGCCGGACGAATGACCGTTACTGCTCCCGATGGCGACGCACATCTCGGAGCGGCTTCCCTCATCGATTTTCAGCTTCCTTATTGTGCGCATTGCGCGGGCATGCTTCAACCTGATGTTGTTTTTTTTGGCGACGTTGTGCCGCGCTGGCGTACTGAGGACGCTGAAAAAAAATTGGCGGACGCCGACGCATTGCTGGTGGTGGGATCATCACTGATGGTGTACTCGGGCTATCGGCTGTGCAAGACGGCTGCGGCGTTAGGCAAACCCATTGCTGCTATCAATTTGGGAAAAACGCGCGCCGATCACCTCATGGTAATCAAACTCGAGGCGCTAGTGGAGCACGCCTTGCCGTTGCTGGCCCGTTTTCTTAACGCCCCCTGACCCGACCGTTATCGTTTTTCAATCACTTGGCATTCGAATTGGGCCGGGGTTACCGTTGCAACGTCTTGCGCGACACGTCGCAGGCCAAAGCGAGGTGGGCATGCCCACCTCGCTTGAATCTAGCCAACCGCGCCAATCTCTAGGCCGCGGCCAATGCTAGGTCCAGGTCGCTCAGAAGGTCATCAATATGTTCAATGCCGACTGAAAGACGCAGCATGTCTTCGGATACGCCAGCCTTGATCATTTCCTCCGGGTTTAATTGACGGTGCGTGGTCGACGCCGGATGTGTCGCAAGCGATTTTGCATCACCGATATTGACCAGTCGCGTGAATAATTGCAAGGCGTCGAGCACGCGGGCACCTGCTACTCGCGGCGCTTCCCCGGCGGCGGTCTTTAAACCGAAGGATAGAATGCCCGAAGCCTTCCCATTCATATACTTACGGACCAGTGCATGATCCGGATGATCCTCGAGGCCGGCGTAGTTTACCCACGCCACTTTGGGATGCTTTTTTAGATGCTGGGCGATGGCCATGGTATTGGCGCAGATCCGGTCCATCCGCAATGCCAGCGTCTCGATTCCTTGCAGAATCAAAAATGCATTCATTGGAGAGATCGCTGCCCCCATATTTCGCAAAGGTACCACGCGCGCACGACCGATATAAGCGGCCGCTCCCAGTGCCTCCGTATACACGACACCATGGTAGGAAACGTCCGGTTCGTTCAAGCGCTTGAAGCGCACTTTGTGCTGCTCCCACGGGAATTTTCCACTATCAACAATCGCGCCGCCCACGCTGTTGCCGTGGCCACCGAGGTACTTGGTCAAGGAATGCACAACGATGTCGGCACCGTGCTCGATGGGGCGGCACAAGTAGGGACTGGGCACGGTATTGTCCACGATGAGCGGGATACCATGGGCGTGTGCGATGTCGGCCAGCTTTGCAAAATCCGTGACGTTGCCGAGTGGGTTGCCAATCGACTCACAGAAGATCGCTTTGGTGCGCGCGTCAATCAGTGCGGCAAAATTCTCAGGATGGCGCGCATCGGCAAAGCGCACTTCGATTCCCATTTGTGGCAGCGTATGGGCAAATAGGTTGTACGTACCGCCATATAATTGGCTGGCGGAGATGAAGTTGTCGCCGGATTCCGTAATGGTCTGGATCGCACAGGTGATTGCAGCCATGCCAGATGCAACCGCCAGTGCGGCGACACCGCCCTCCATCGCAGCAACGCGCTTTTCCAGCACGTCCTGAGTCGGGTTCATAATGCGGGTGTAGATATTACCCGCCACTTTCAGGTCGAACAGATCGGCGCCGTGTTGCGCGTTGTCGAAGGCATACGCTACTGTTTGATAGATTGGTACGGCTGCAGATTTGGTGGTGGGGTCGGGGGAGTAGCCGGCGTGAACGGCCATGGTTTCGAGTTTCATGTTTTGCCTAATCAGATTGGTAAATTGTTTGCCTAAGATCATTGTGCCATAGTGCGCCTTCAGCGCTGACATCTTCCGCCATTTTCTTTGGGAATGGTATTCGCTTGGGGCGGAACGGCGATTCCGAGCGACTGCCGTGAGACCAGCAAATCGACTGAGCGTGGCAGCAAATCGGGAAGATCATGAGTTGCCCGATCTGAACGCTACCCGCTACTTTCAATACTGCGGGCCGACCAGGCGCTAAATTTGCGCTTTTTGCGCCTGGCCGATGCTGTCGTTGGCACAAGTGGCGCGCAGCCCCATCAAGTACCCTCTTGTAACGACGGGCGATGGCGCCTAGACGGATTGACGCGTGCTCAGCCATCCTGCAAACGTTTTCCATTGCTGCTCAGTTGTAAGGGTCATTTGCGTCGCTGTGTCCATCATCTGCGCCGCCCAGTCGCCACGTTGCGCGAAGGCAATAAGCTCATCGGCGCTGGCCGACCCGGATCGTCCGGACGCGCGCAGCTGATCCCAGGCCAGGTTGCGGCCCATGGTCGCCACGACATCTCGGAGCCGGTCTAGTTTCTTGCCCCATGAGCCAATGGCCACGCGATCTTCCGACGGTTGCAGTTCCTTTAAGATGCAAGCTAGCCCGGCGAGCGTCACCGCCTCGAGAAAAGCGTGGTCTACAGCTTGCATGCGTTTCTGGATGGTGACTACTCTGCTCGCTTCGCTCGACCAGGCCGGCTGCTTGATGCCGAGACGGGCGAGGTGGGGGGCCATGGCCGATGGTTTAGCCTCCTTGATGTCGAGCAGATAGTTGCCGTCAGGGGAGCCTTTGCCCTCGATTAACACCACAAAACGTTCCACTCCCAGGCTCCCCGTTCCCGCGATGCGACGGCCGACGTCAAGTAAGCGATAAAACTCCGGGTTTTTTTGTGTCGCCGCATAACGAGTCATGAACTCGGCGATCATTTTTTTTTGGGGCTCGAAGGCTGGCAACGCTCTTATGCCATCCAATTTCAGAGTGCGTGTTTGGCCTTTGCAGACCGTGCGCTTGTCGAGGAAGGCCGCGCGGTCGCGTTTCTGCAAGGCCGTCAATAGCACATTTACGAGTCCGCTGGAGGTTTCCCTCTCGACCCAGAGGGGCTTGCCGATGGCGAGAGCGCTGCGGTAAGCGTCGAGGCAGCTTTGGCTGGCGGCCAAAGCTTCGGCGCGCGTCGCATTAAGAGCGTCGGTTCCGCACTGAATGCTAGTTAGCAGGCGAATCATGTCCCACGATGACGGCGCCAAGGCGGCCTCGTCGTAGTCATTGATATCGAAATAAACCAGCCGATTATCGCCTTTATAGGTGCCCAAGTTCTCAAAATGCAGATCGCCGCAACACCATGCCAGGGGGGCCTCGCGAAACAGGGGCGTATCCGGCAAGGCGTCATAGAATAGATGGCAGGTGCCGCGCAGGAAGAGAAAGGCATTTTGCGCCATCTTGGCATATTTCATCGCTAAGCGCTCCCCATCACGACCCGCATTGTGGCTCTGGATGGCGTCGATTAAGGCGGGACGATGCGCGGCGGTTGGGTTGGTCATTGGCGTTTCGATCGATGAGTTGATGGCTATTTTTAAGCCGGTTGGCAGGGTATTGGGAAGCGAAGCGTGTTCCAAGTGGCGGCGTTGTCGCCCTATTGGGTACCCCGAGACCCAGCTAGCACCGTGAAAACGCCGAGCCCGATGAACGCAGCACCGCCCAGACAACGACCGACGCGGCGCACGCCACGGGCATTTGCGATTGAAGCGAGCGCGCCAGCTGCTACGGCATAGGCGCTATCGGTGATCGCGGCAATGATAACGAAAAGCGAGCCGAGCACCATGGTTTGACCTACCGGCGGTGTTCCCGCACTCAAGAACTGCGGCAGGAACGCGCCAAAAAAGAGAGTGGTCTTCGGATTGAGCAGTGCAACTAGAAAGCCGTCGCGAAAGAGGCGAGCAAGCGATGCCGGCGCGGGCGCGGCGGCCGGGATCCGTTCCTGTGGGGCGCGCAGCATTTGTACACCGAGATATACAAGGTAGAGGGCGCCAGCGTACTTGACGAGCATAAACGCGACCGAGGAAATTGCAAACAGTGCGGCAAGGCCAATAGACGCGCCCATGGCGTTGCCCAGGTTGCCCAGAGCGACGCCAGCTACTGACACCAGGCCCGAACGGCGGCCTTGGACCAGGCTGCGCGTCACAATGTAGAACACGCCCGGACCAGGCGTCACGGCCAGCACTAAGCTTGAAAGCAAGAAAGCAGAAAGCAGCGGCCAGGGTGGAAACAGAGTGGTCATAGATCGAACTGTTGCAAATCCTTGGTTACCGAAGCTGCTAGTTCGTGCTTCAAAATAATGCGCCGACCTGCTGGGACCCATTCTGGCAAGCCGAATCGGCCCATTAATGTTTTTTCGCCGCTTCGGTAGCTGCGCGACGTTGTGGCAATGATTTGCGGCCCGGGCCCGCCCTTTTTCATGAGTCGCGCCAATCCGTGACTTTTGCAACATGAGCGCCGCCCGTAACAAGCGCTAGTGTGGAAACGATATGAAGAAGGCTCATGAATTTTTTTTGAAGGCTTGGGCCGGCTAGATCAGGTGACGTACGAGCACGTTGGCCGTATAACGAATTGGCGGCGCGCCAGGTTGACAAGCGCTTACGGGCGCCGATGGCCAAGCAAATGACGTGCCCTGACGACGAGTATGCTTTAACGCGAGCTCTCAGACTTAATGCGAGCCCTCAGACTGATTGATGTTGCACTCACCATTTGAGTGGATTGTCGTGAATTTCCTGGAAAACGTGGCCATGATTGAGGATGGACTTGCCGCTGCGCGCTAGCTGCGATAAAACGCGGGAACGAGGCGCCACCGGCACCGACGCGCCGCAGGCGCCAAGCCAATCGGGCCGGCCAGGTCAGCCAAGAATGCCCACCATCGCCGCCTTAGCGACCGCCTGTGTTTTATTGGTGGAGCCGAATTTTTTTATGAAATTATTGACATGAAAATTGACCGTGCCAATCGAAATTGACAAGATGAGACCGATTTCGGCGGATGTTTTTCCTTCCGCGGTCCAGCAGAGGATTTCTCTTTCGCGCGCTGTTAGGCACACGTCGGCTTCGGGAATCAATTTTGGCGTCAAAATAGCTGACATGGCATGGTGAGCGATGTGCATCAGCCAAGTCATTTTTGCCTGATTTTGAAGCAGTTCCAGGGTGGAAATCGAGTCGTAGCTGCGAGCCAGGCTCAGTAAGCTAAGGTGGGCCCCGGTGTCAA
>PKWL01000126.1 GCA_003133225.1 Janthinobacterium sp. | reverse complement strand
GCATCGGGCTAGACTGGAAGATTACCGAAGCAAATAAGCTGAACATTTCTTTTTATGACGCGAAAGACAACGGCACAGGCGGCGCGGTGCCGGTGGGCGGCAAGACGCGGGAGATCGCCCTGTTAGACACCTACTCTTTGTCCAAACGGACTCAAGTCTACGCGCAAGTTGTCAACGTGAAGGCGGACGCCAATGCGGGAAACAGCGCCGTCATCGGTGGCATCGCGCCCGGCGTGTACGCGGCATCGGAACAAACTCTAGGCTCCTCCACCTTGTCTTTCGGCGTCGGCATGCAGCACTCGTTTTAAACCTGGTTAGCCAACGTCGTATATGGAGAAAAAAGGGGTGGCGCCAACGGAGGTTGGGAAATGGCTTGTCCAAGCTTCGAACTGCGATTTTTGCCGTGACCCAGTGTCTTGTGAGTTGCTTTCGTGATTGATGCGCTGGTTCATATCAACCCCGCCTTTCTAGGTTTCAAGGCCATTTCTGGCGCGCCGCCCGCTTCACGCCGCTGTGCGGCGCCCGCCAGCGTATTGAGCAAAACGCGGCTCAGGTGGGTGCTAGGGCTGCGTCAACGTGTTCGACGACAGCGCACGGGTTTGGGGCGCCGCTTAACACGGATAAGCGTCTTGCATCGCCATCGTTGGGTACGCCATGACGCGCGGGCGGCGATTTTCTTGCACCCGGGATCGTTCGCCAGACGCGCCTCGCCCTGCCGATGCGGGAGTTCGTCGCAGGCTTCCGGGTGGCCTGGTGCTCGATGTCGCCGCTCGCCTTCGCGTTTCGTAGCGCCGTGGATCGTGACTGTCGTTCTGGGCCCGAGCCGACATTGAACTGGAGGGCAAGGCAGGAGTCGTTTCGCCAATGATCACCTTGCAGAACAGGATCTATATTCAAAATTAGAGCACTAAGCGCGCAACGGTTACGTAAAAAATTGCGGATTAGATGGACATGATGTTGGTCAATCGAATGGAAAATCAAATATGTTTGGGCTCTTTAAGCGCATGGACGTGGGTGCCAATGGCATTGGTTCACAATTGGCTGAGGCGAATGAAAAATTGCTCGAACGCGATGGGCGCATTCAACAATTGGAAGACGAACTGATTCGCAAGCAAATGCGTTTTGATCTGGTACGCAAGGCATCCGGTGAGGGGCTATGGGACGTGGAGATCGATCCTGGTGACACAACTGGCGTGAATACCCCTTTTTTTTGGTCTGATCAACTCAGAAAGTTGGTGGGCTACCGGGATGAACGTGACTTCCCCAATGTCCTGGGGAGCTGGTCCAATTTGCTGCACGCTGAGGATAAGGAGCGAACTCTTGCGGCCTTTGGCGCTCATTTGGCAGACCGCAGCGGCCACACGTCGTATGACGTTAAATACCGCCTAAAATGCAAAGACGGTGTTTACCGCTGGTTTCGTGCCCGCGGTGAAACGCAGCGTGATGCGAATGGCAATGCATTGCACGCAGCGGGAGGGTTAGCATCGATTGAAGGCGAAAAACAACGCGAAGAGGAGCTCAACATCACCATTACGCGCTTTGAGTTGTCCCGCGAATTGCTTAATGATGGTATTTGGGATCTGGCGGTGCGTGCCGGCGACCCGGTTCACCCGGACAATGAATTCTGGTGGTCGCCCCAATTTCGCCGTTTACTCGGTTTTGAAACGGAATCCGAGTTTCCAAATGTACTCAAAAGTTGGGCATCGCGCTTGCACCCGGACGACCAAAATGCCACCATGTCGGCCTTCGTCGCACACCTTTTAGATAAGTCGGGCATGACGCCTTATGATATCGAGTATCGATTGCGCTGCAAGGATGATTCGTACCATTGGTTCCGCGCAAAAGGACAGACCAAGCGCGCTCTGGATGGAACCGCATTGCATGCGGTGGGGGCGCTGAGCAACATTGATGGGGTGAAAAATTCGGTGGGCGCTGAAAGAGCGAGGGCGGATTATCAATCGAAATTGGAATCGAGTTTGAAAGATATTGCCGAAATCGTCGGCAATATTCAGCAAATCGCTCGCCAGACCAATCTGATCGCGCTTAATGCTGCAGTGGAAGCGGCGCGGGCGGGCGATGTCGGCCGCGGTTTCGCAGTGATCGCAGGTGAAGTCCGCATGCTCGCCCATGGCATCAGCGATGCGACAGGCGACGTGATACGCATCCAAAAAAACCTCGGACAAAATTAGACCGCTGTTTTGCTTTGCTGAGTTGACTACCAGCGCGATTCCACCAAAAATCCGCTGTGGCGCTTCGCAACCGTGGCCGGTACTTTGCTCAACTCGCCCGCAGCGATCAATTGACGGTATGACCGCCGCCAACGATCTGGGCCTGACGGATGCCGTGCCGGCCCCCGTCACCATCGACACCGATGCCCGCCGCCGCGCCTCAATGGGATACCGCAGCGTGCCGGCATCGAAAGCCTTCTACAAACGCGACGTCGGCATCAGCCATTCATTGCAAAGTCGGGAGACGGGAGACGCGACCATCATGCTGTGCGAGGCCTCCAATACGGTACCGCCGGGTGGCGACGAGCTCATGTCCCTTTTGGGTGGAGGCAAAAACTGAGATTCACGGAAAACCGCATTGATCTTTTCGGGCAAGAAAAAAGGCTGGCGTTTAAAGCGCCAGCCTTTTGCAGACTTTCAGTTATTTGGGATTTTTTCCTTTTTTCCCGATTAGTCTGAGATCCTGCAAATGAACTTTGTCGTGTGACAAATTTAGTGCAAACTCGACCATTGATTTGGCACGAATTTTTCAATAATTGTGGCATGGCAAACTCGCCGATGTGCCACATTTAATGAAAAATTTCGGAATTTGTGCCACAAAGAATGAAAAAATTCGACCTATGCTAAGGCTCCAGGCGATGGCAACTGCTATTGCTGGGGAGCGAGCACGCTGACGAAGGCCAGCTACTGAATGCCATCAGCGCGCATGGGTCCTGTGATGAAAAACTCTCAGTCGGAGCAGGATTCGGGTCAACCTGCTACCTGGATTGAACTCATCAGGAATACGCGTTGAGTTTCCAAACCGCTCTGGTGCTCAGCGAGGTCGCCGCGCAAGGGAGTGTGGCGCAGGCACGGGCAGTCGCCCGTCAAATTCCAAATGGCCTACCAAGCGCACCTCCTTGCCCTGCTCCGGAAACCATACACTTTCACGGCGCACCTCATCATTTGGCGCAAGATGAGTTATGAGATTGTGCGCGAAGTATCCTTGCGCCATTTGATACAGACCGTATTCGTGCCATTGTTGATATGGTGGTCTGCCGGTAGCAGGGTCGCAGGTCCAAAATTTGACGAACTGCGACGGACCAGCTGATACGTGATCAACTATCCGTTGATGGCGGCCGTCTGCTCCGTCAGACAATTGTGCGAGTATCCCGTTCCAGCGTATCTCCTCGTACACGAATAGGCCGGTAAACACCTGGCGGCGGCTGACGCCGGTTCCCCTGGCCAGTTCGGCAACGTCGCCAAGTTTTTCAACGGCTCTCAGAAATGAAGGCCGAGTCACAGAGGTCTTGACTTCAATAACCGCACGGCATGCGGATGGGCTGATGAAGACCAAGTCCCCATCCTTATACAAAACGGGGTAGGAATTGTCGTAGATTAGGATATCAATCTGTGTGCTGGACCGATCTCGGTCTACGATGAATCCGCGTCCGACAGTCATGTTCAGCGGAGCAGAGCGTTGAATGATTGTTCGGAGCACAGACTCCTTCCATTCTCCATCGGTTTGCCAGTGTTGGTCATGAATTAGATGGCGAACTCGATTCTTCAGTGAATCGAGTTCGGTAGAGATCGAACGAAAGTATTCTTCAGTCTGCATTTCTATCGGTGGCTTTTCTTGAAGGCGACAATTCGGGATTGGACTTTACGGCACTGCCGAAGGTTAGCATGCCTCGCTGAAGTGCCGACGCGGAGCTTGGTGCATCGACTTACATTGTTGCCAGAATTTTTGGTCGACCTGCAAAAAATCCACGGTTAAGAATGCGCTCTGGCC
Organism: Janthinobacterium sp.; assembly: GCA_003133225.1. GTDB lineage: Bacteria > Pseudomonadota > Gammaproteobacteria > Burkholderiales > Burkholderiaceae_D > Janthinobacterium. Next base: position 12,271 of record PKWL01000126.1, on the reverse strand, counting down.
CGGCTACATGGCACATGTTTTCACACACGTCTGATGCATAAGTCTCTGAACATTCGCAGCACATCCGCACATCCCAGCGCGCGTCGTATTACGAGTCAGAAATTGTCACCTCGGTTCTATTTGGTCTGAGCAGTTCGTAGGCAGCCTGACATCAAGAGGGACACCTTCGTCAGAGGTCCAAAATATAGCTTATCATTCGTGATGAAGAACTCTCAATCGAATCAAATTTTGCGTGGCTTTCCCAGCGGGGCACAGACGGGCTTGCTATCTGGAATTTAACTAACTATCGGAATTTGAGTATCATTTCGTTTTGAGGTGAACGATTTGAAGCAGGCTATGCCAAAAGACATTCTATCGTTTCGCGTTGGGTCGCGACTGCTCGCGCAATTCACTAATGCTGCGTTGAAAGTACATCTCTCACCGTCAGAAGTACTGCTGGCGTTCATCGGTGACTACGTCCGCCAAGTTCGCGCTAGAAATTTCGGCGATACCGCTGGACCGATACCGCCTGGCGGCGAGCTGGCGAGCGGGAAAGTCGTTGACTTCGCACGTGCGGCCGAGCGCTTAAGAATTCAGCATGCTCAGAAGGAGGGCGAACGCCTTGCCAGTCGTTTTCTCAACGGCGAAACTGACTCTCTGTAAGAGATCGGCGAGGTGCCAGCTAGTAGGGTGATTGCACGCTGATGACTGCTGGCTTGCCGCTCGATTCGATTTCTTAAATCGGCCTATTTTTTTCGCATTACCAGTGACGCCCATGCCGGACGCTAGAGTCCGACATGACTGGCGACGTGCAATTGTGCGTTGTTGTCGTACCCCCGGCGCTGCGCCGATTGCGCCTGTGAGGCCCGTTGCGGGCAGTTCTATATCGTCTCGTACTTCTTCCAATCGGTCTTTCTGCGCCATTTGACAGGAGCCGATGTCGCCGAACCCGTACCTTTACGTTGGTTCCTATAGTTCGGGACCGAGCAGGTCCAAAAGCGAATTTGCTTGGTTGCGAACCATGTTGTTCGGGAACGTCGGCAAAGCGTCTTCGTCGTTACCAAGCTGCATCAAGCAAAGAACAACATCATCGAACGCGTTTTCCCCCAGTAATGGTTGCGACTTGTTTTCTAGATAGCCACCATGAAGACCTACCAGCGACTCGAGAACCTTCCGCATAGCTCGGTCGGGGCACGGCAACACTTTCACCCGATCCCAGTAGGGCCACCAGCGCTTTGTGCTGTGCTCATCAAATCGTTTCACAAATTTTCGTTTCGTCTCCCCGATGTAGAGCGGAACGTCCTGTTTGTCATAAAACGCATACACCCAACCTTGGTGGTCAGAGAGTGCCTGAGAGATTTTTTCATTGCGCCGCACCATGTAGCCATTAGAGTGAAAAAACTCATAGAGAATCCCGGCCGTGCCAAATATTGATTCTTCCAGCGGAGCTGACAAACCAGATAGTCCTACAAGTGCGTCACGCGCATCTAGATCCGGAATGGGTGGACGAATGTCAGTCAATCGCTTATCTTTTTTCATCTCAACTCCTCCCTTTTTCGACGCAAATCCGTGTTAGCCTTCCCACTTTGGGTCGCGTGATTCTTAATCCTGAGCTGCTTTTCGCCAAGAGTATCTGGAGATACTTTTTCCCAAAAAACGGTCTGTGGCTCAACATAGCATTCTACCAAATCGAAAAACCGCCGATTGTCACGGACGCGGGAACAGAACCGACTCGGGGGCACCAGAACGTACTCGCGCGCTCCCGAAGTATGTTTAAACTTGCGATCACGATACGTTTGAACGCCTGCGGTATCACGCCCGCGTCAAGCGCGATGACGGTCCCACTGCCGCATACGCATCAAACGGACGCTAATCACCCACGGCAGCCTTCAGACACGCGCGGCGTCGTCGCTCACCGCTTCCTATGCGAAGCGACAAATGTTTCGGAATGTTGGGGGTAAATCCCACCATGGCCGAAACCGTGACCAAAGGTCAGTGAATTCCCAGTGTAGCAGTCGAACCAAACTATCACTTGGCTGAGCCGAAGGTCCAGGATCCAATTTCCAGATTCAGGAACAAGAAATTAACCTCGATACGCCGCATCAATCCATTAGTACCGCACTCTCGCCGCTCACCGTGCGTTCACTAAGAGCGGAGGCGATGCGGCTGTCTTGCACGGATTTGGTGCGAGGTGCATTTGGAAGCCAGCATCCATCTTCGCTGCAAACGAGGTCTACAATACGCCAACTGCCTTGACCTGCTTCGCCGTGCTTTCCGATGGAAGCTGAAGGACTGGCAACAATGGCTACGTCAGTATGCGCGGCGGTTCCAGTATAGACCTTGTGGCGGTGCCCATGAAAGACCACAGTCGGGTCGCCACGCTTGGCCAACATGTCGATTAGCAGGCTGGCGTTTTCAAGTACTAGTCCCGAGTTTTGAACGCGCTGGAACAGGCTTCCTCCTGTGGGCATTGCTACATGATGATGTAAGGCGACGACAAAGCAATCGCAACGGTCCGCCATCTTGTTCATGAGTGCTGAGGCTCTGTTGATCACTTCCGGAGGTACTGTGCCGATTGCATTTGTCAGTCCCAATGAACCGGGCTTGACGCTGTCGAGCACGAGCACCCCGAGCCGCTTGCCGTTTGGTTCCCGGTCGACCAGAACTACCATAGGAAAAAGTGTCTGCCATAGCGCATCCACGCTGAGAGAAAGCTTGCCAGTGGAATCAGCGCCGGGCTGAAACGTTTTTTGGTGGCGCTCTATATATCGATTGAGCGGGAACAGTCGATCCGAGGGGTCTAACACATACGCTCGATCCTGCATGACCTCAGCCATTGCGCCGATCATTCTCATCTTGCGCGCTTGTCTGCCGGCCGAATTGTATTGCTCAGCTTTGAGCGCGAGCCTGTGGTCTTGTAAGTTCAAGTCATGATTGCCAGGGACCAGGATGAGCTTTCGAAGGACTTCGGGTGGACAACAGTCCAGGAATCGTTCCCACTCTGCCGCCGAGCCGGTATCGGTAATGTCGCCAGTCAAGAGCACTGCGTTGCATTCACAGGCGTCTTGTGCAATCGCAGCCATTATCGACGTCAACACTGCTGCGCTGAATGTGCGGCCTCCTTCTGTCAGAGGCTGATCGTCGGTCGCAGTAATGTGGAAATCCGATGCGTGAAGGATACTGACGTTCGACTTCAAATTAGGTGCAATTGGCAATATGCCCTCGGTAAACTGCGGCTTAACATAGATGGCTTGCCATTTAGCAGAAACAGTGTACCGTACGAGGAGAATGATAACGACGCAGGCAAGCGTGAGGTCTAAGGAGAATAGAAAGGTGTACTGGTTTCCCATCAAATAGATAAACGATGCATTCTTGTTCAATGACAGATGATCGAAAAGTGCAAACGCCCACTTTAGACAGACAAGTTCGCCTAATAGAACGGTCGTGATCGAAATAATGGCCAATGCTTGACGGATGTAATGGCCCCACTGTCCGGAGAAAGTATGGGTACCGGAATGGAAAAATACGATAGCTCGTCCTAGGATATCTTCCAGCTTCAGCCATAAAGCTAAAAAGGTAGGAACGAAGCCACGCGCGATCACGGATGCGCCGGCAAAGAGAGCCGCTACCGGAAAGACCAACTTCATATCGCTCCAGGCGCCAGTATTTTGGGAGTACATTGCGGCGCGGGCGAAAATCACCAAAGCTGTGGCTACGAATGTGCCCGCTGCGGCAATCCATATGAGGACAGTAAAGAATACGAATAACGTGAATCCAGCCCTGCGCCAGGAAGGAATGGATTCGGGACCAAGATGCGTGCTGTTTTGGATGAGAGATCGGAACGAATGAAGCATCGCATGTTCTTTTTAATAATTAATATTGACACCGTATTTTTAAAAAAATCTCGGACACGGTCTCGAATGTGGAAAGAAACAGCTTTGGCGTTGGAAGCCCCGATTTGGAAAAGCAGTTCGAGTCTCGCTCGCTACCTATAGCTTTCGACCCGAAGGCGACGTTCAACGCAAACTTGCGCGAGGGAAACAAAAGCAGCGATAGCGGGCATTCGTCAATGCCCAGGAGTGATCGCTTCATCCTCCATCGCTATCATGCGTCCACGCAACCCTTAGTCAGCATTGTATAACAAATGCCTTTGGGCAATATTTCGCAGAACTCAATCAACGATTTATTCTGTTTCCAGCTGTGCGGACGCCCGCTCAGAGTTCTATGTAGGGTGATTGCACGCTGATGCTGGCCGCGGCCTTCAAAGTCGTGGCGCGCTTTGGATACGCGCAAAACTTGGGGTTCTGGCGCGGCCACTTGCATTGTTGCCAATTTTTTTACGGACACGCAAGATATCGACTGATCCAGAATGCAATATGGACCGAGTACATGACACGTGTTTTCACACACGCCTGGACACATCACTCCCTGGTAGTTGCGTGCGCTTCTGCTGCAAGATCGGCGCGTCGGAAAAAATACTGCCGCGCGCCGTCGATATCCGGTCCAGTGACGGGACGGATCGCAATCTGTCGAAGGAGGGCCCGGGATGAGGTATTCTTTTGCTTCGCTAGCGCAGTCACCGCGATAAACGTATGTTCAAATTGTTGAAGACTTGGCAGCGCAACCCTACGGATTGCATGTCCACTCTTTGCTATGACTTCAGCCACAAGAAAATTTCTGGCTACCAGTTCGTAGACTACCTGCTCTTTCAAACCAAGCAGTTCTGCTGCCCGCGAAATGGACACCCACGCGGTCGTAGCGTCGCGCGTATTGCGGAGCCAGGCCCGTAAGTCGAGTTCGCGAAATTGCATCTCGCTAAGGCGATCCATGGAAGGCAAATGGTAATGGATGCCTTGCTGCTTGGCAGTTCTTATCAAGGCGCCTAACTCTGTCGCTGAAATGCGCCAATAGCGAAGCGCATGGTTGAGCGTCACGACGCTCTCGTCAGCGGGGATACTCACGGAGCTTTGACGGAGCTCTGCAAGCAGCCCAAGAACCTCACTTCGTTGCAAATGCCAGTGGTTGCTTCTAGCAAAATCCGGCTTCGCATCTGCCAAGATCGCACCATGTGCAATTAGTTGGCGCAGACGACTACGTTTTAGTCCAAACAAACGAGCGGTGCTGCGCAGGTCCATATAGGCAGCCTGATCGGGCAGAATGCGCGCTAGGGCTTCTCTATTGATAGTTATTAGTTGCCGCTTCGATGAGGGATCGAAATGGTTCGCAGGAAATCGATCTTGATGAACCATTCGCCTGAGCGTCTTGCTGCCCATGCCCGAGGCGCGCGCTACGCGAGCCAGACCTTGATGACGATGATCCTGAATCGTTTGAAGATTGAACAAGCGGTGGCGACCACAGAGCTCGCCGCGCCAGTGTTCTAGAAGGAATAGCTCGAATGCGTCGCGCAAAAATTGAAAAGACGGGTCGCGTAGGTCCTGATATAGGACGTGGTACAGAGTACCGAACACTCGTCGGACGCTTGCGTCGGCGGGCGCCACGTCTACGAAGCTTTCAAGACAGGTCCAGAATGCTGATGGCCAATCGGCCAGCAGTTTGGCTGTTCCGGCCACCAATCCTGCCGCTACCGATATATCTTCCAACTCGCGAATTTTTCCTGGCCGGCGTAATAGCGGACCCTTGATGAACTGACCGATATAGCGGATCAGGCGTACCAGTTGAGGCGTGACGAGCTTGACATCCGCCTCCCCCAAATTTAACGTGGCGACGCCGTTCAACGAATCGCTTAAAGCGCTCGCGATTTGCAGTTCAGTTCGCGTGGCCTGGATCGATGCCTCAGCAAAGCGGCGGCCACACTTGCAAGCGCCGTGTAGTATCTCCTGCAGGCTGGGGGACGAGCAGCAATCGGAACAGGCCTGCATCAGCCTTGTTCGATGAATTACGCAGATCGTCGCTACTTTGAGCCGCCATATTGGTCGCATCCATCCAGCCTGAACAATGCAGGACGGGCACCAGCGCCGATGAATATGAGTGAAATCGACTGCCTGCAGGCCAAACGTGTCGACCTCGATGGGAGCCCATTGAACTGCTGGTCCCGAGAACTTCGGTAGCGCGCACCCGTTCAATACGCTTGTAAGCGCCACTGGCGTAAGGCCATCAGCGCTATTCAGCGATGACACGAACTCCCGAAGGTTATAGCCGTTCGCGTTCGCAAGGCGCTCCAGGTAGTCAACAAGCGGTTCGGTCGACACTGGCAGCGGCCGGACAGGCAAGGTTTTCAATGCTTCCTCCTTGCCGCCGTGCTGCCGCTCATTTCACCGGTCTGGAATGGCTCGCCTGCGCGATCCAACGGACGAAATGGGAACGACGGGTGGAACGGATTGAGCCCCCCAATCCCAGACGGCCAAATAGTTATGGTGAATGCGCGGGATAGATCGTTAATCCCAATGCTGTCACTCGATTCAAGAACCGCCTGCGAATATGCGCTTACCAGAATCTTCTTCACGTATGCGACGCGCCCGTCGGTCGCGAAGTGCAGCCTTCGCGCCAGTTCACCCCATTGATATGGGCGTGGGTCGAGCGGTAAGGGAAGCGCGCTGGCCAGCGATGTAAATAACCGCAAGCTGTCTGCTTCGTTCGTGTCCGCATCCTGTTGCGTTGTTAGCGAAAGGCGATGTGTGAACCGCCTTCGCAGTTGCTCGTTAACTTGCAGAAGGATCTGTGTTCTTGGCAGGCCCAGCAAAGTGACTGGAGCGCCGAGGGCATCCATAAATGACTTGAGCCAATCGCCGACGAAATATTGCGAGTGCGCCCTGCCGCGATCTTGAATATGCTGGGCCTCGTCGAAAATGAGCATTTCGACGCCGCAAGAACGCGCTATCTTGACCGCGCGAGCTGTTTTTACGGAAACCGTTCCTCGCTCTGGTTGTAGGTCGCCAAGCTGGGCGAGGACGGCTTCGACCGTACCGGCTATTGTCGCAGCCGCAGGCACCTCGACCTTAAGCACAGGGATCAGATTGCGCTCTGGAAGTTCCACCATTGGATATTCGTTGGCGAATAGCTCTGCCAGGCTCGTCTTCCCAGCGCCACTTTCTCCGAGGATCAGTAAGTTTTGTGCGACACCTGTCGCTCGAAACAATTTCAGATTTGTCTCAATCTGTTCGTATGCTGTGTCGAAAGCCGGAAACTTAATGCACTCATCCTGCAGTTGTTTAACAACGTCATAGAATTGCAGGCTCATTTCCCAGGCTCCTCAGTTAGCTTGTTCTTTGGCCGGAAGAACGAATAGCTCGGAGGCGGCGCGTCGATTTTTGCAAATTTGCGTGGTGGTGAATTGACTGGGCTCGACGGTTCATTCCCATCACACCGCATGCCTTGAAACATCGTTGACGCCTCCGCACCTGCTGACTTGCTTGTACTTGAACCTACGATTTCTGCTGCGCGGCGCCGATCCTTTTGCTTCCGGCTATCCATCAAGGTCTCCACAGCGCTGACGATGCTTTGCTTCGCAGCGCCAAGTGCTCCCGCATCTTGCTGCGATGCGCCTTTTTCACGAACTGCAGCGCGAATAAGTTTGTTTTGCAATGAAGTCAGGCCACGTGCATAGGTTTGATCGAGGGCTAGTACGGGAACGGGATCTGGGCTATTCGGCGCCCAAACTTTGATTCCACCGAGGTCTTCGGAATTGAAGAGCACGCGCACCTTCGTACCTGGACCAAACGTGCGCAGCATCGGACCAAGCGAATCCCCGCTGTATTGAATCCCATGTAGCAAAATGCCGTCGGCGCGGAGAGTTCTCTCTTCTACTAGGCCGATGCGTTTGTCTAGTGCGTCGGCGCTTTCCGGGAGTTCTGGCTCTCGACGTTGCAAGCCCTGGTGCCAACGTGCCCATGGTGTCTCACGGGTGCCGCGATGCACTGTCTGGGCGTATACGTCAAGGACCCATTTTTGAAAGAGCTGATGAAATTCAGAGAGAGTAAGTACTGCGTGCTTCAGAGGATCATAGTCACCGCGCAGGTGCCAACGCGATAAACTTGTACCAGGAAGCTGGTGCGCGAAGAATCGATTGCAGGTGCCAAGATAGCGCTCGACAACGCCTTTGAAGCGGGGTTGATGTTTCGGACAGAACTGAATTCTGATTCCTAGATCATACGCCACGCTATCAAGGTCTTTTCCATGAAATTCCATACCGTTATCGACGACCATTACATCCGGCCGGCCATAGCATATCCAATCGCGTGTAGGAGTCAATTCCGGGATCACGTTGTGCAATGCGGCTTTGGGTAAAATGGCCTGTCGAAGCGCGCCCATAACGGCCGCTGTGGAAGGGTTGCCGAAGCTAAGGTGAAATCCCAAGAGCATTCGGCTGTAGTGGTCGATGACGACAGTCAGAGTCGGGCGACCGAGAGGCAGTTTGCTCCTCTCGTCAATAAGGAAGAGGTCCAAAGGAGTATGGTCGATTTCGACTCGCTCCAGGATCTGCGAGGTTTTTACGCCAGCCTTGACGATGGCGAATTTCTTCTCAGCCTCGATCTTGCCCTCCCTCAGCACGGTCCGATCAAAAGCATCGATTCGCAGCAGCATTCGATAGACCGTACGAAGTGATGGTGCTTTTAGCTGTCTCTTTTCAGCGAGGAAGCGGTTTTCCGCATCGATCTTCGTGAGAAGCCGGGTATAGATGCTTTGTCCACTAGCCATCGGCGAGGCTTTGCATGCTTCATCTATGGCGTCAGACGCAAGCTGCAAGATTTTTTCGACTTGCCTGATCGCGCGCGGCCCTCTTAAATCGGTGGGGGGAATCAATGCGCGCGAATCTTTGTCTCTGCAATAGCGGCGATGCCAGCGATAGACGGTGGTCGTGCTAGGTGGTTGTGCGTCATTGATTTCAGCGGCCGCGAGGAGGATCAAAGGCCACAAGCGGGTCTTGGTAAAGACCACATTGCCAGCGCTGCAAACCTTTTGCAGATAGTGCCTACGACGTGCCGCTTCATGTTGGACAGTCGTAGATAGCTCGCATAGCGGTCGCGAGAACGACCTGATGGCTGGAGCTGCGCCAATCTCCACATGGGCGACAGCGGCTATTTTTCCTTCGCGATAATCCGAGAGGAGGTCCTCTCGCGTTCGGACGGACATTACCCCATCCTCGGTACGCTCCAGTAGTACGTCGCCATTTTCATGTATTCGGTCGATTCGAAAGTTCGCGCCAGACCAGCTAAAAACCATATTCTTCCGAAATCCGAAACCAGTCATGATGTTCCTCCGTAGGCAAAGTTAGTGTCGTGTTCGATTCGACCGCAGAATCCAGCTTGCACTGCAATCGACCGGCAAGAAGCGCGCTGTATGGATCAATACCTGCAGCAGCGAATAGCGCGCTTGCTGTAGCGATAGACGTCGGAAATTTATGGGCGTGCCGCGAGAGCAAAGTGTCTAAGGCCGTTTGCGTAGGGGGTACGCGGGCGGCACAGTGGTATATCCACTTCAGGTTTGTTAGCCTGGGCTCTTGTCGGAGCACCAGGTCGGTAAGAATCGCGAATCGAACTGACGAGCGCTGCATGTGCTCTTCGATACAATTGAATGTGCGCCGGATATCTGTTGATGCCAATCTACGGGCTGGTTTAATCTCGACCAGGACTATCTCTCCCGTGGTCAAGACCAGCTCGAAGTCAGGTGTGTAGCGACGAAGGCGCTTCCCGTCTGGATATTGGGTTGTTATCGGCTGCTCCCTGAATCGAACAATCAGCGGGGACGCTTCGAACAGATAGATCGCGTCGAGTTCGAGCAGGCCCTCGTGGTGAACCATGCGACCATTTTTCCTGCTTGGGAATTTGCCGCGAACTATGCCGCCGGTTGGGCGCACAATTGTTCGTGCTCGTTGGTGAATGTCTCCGTCCGGCGCTCGGCCACGCCAGTTGCCGTGCCACAGATGATTGGGCATGTCTACGTCTCCCTCGGCCGGAGGCAGGCGTGAAGCCTCCTCCAATACCGTCTCAAGGGTTAGAAATATCCGTTTTTGGGCGTACGAATGCCCGCGCCGCAGCAATTGAGTGCGGCGCAACACGGACGTGCTTGGGTTTGAGGCTTGACGTTGGCGGGAGCTTTAGCGATACTGAAGATGTCCGTCTGGGGTATCGCTTGATACTCTGGTCCAACGGGGCAAGCCGAAAGGGTTGTCCCGTTTTTACATTGTGGTCTCCTCTCGGCGCCGACGCTTAATGCGGCGAACCGGTTCCGGCAGCGGGTCCACAAGTGACCCACGCATCGCCAGCGCATCCTGGATTAATTTCACTTGCAACGGATGCAGATTGTCGAGCTGATCTCTGAGTCGCTTTAGCATCCAGTACACCGACTGCGGACTGTCTGTCGGCAGCGTCAGCTTTCGATCCGACGCAGCAACGATTTCCTGCAGTTCCAACTGCACGCTTGGCGGCAGCGCAAGCGTAGTGGCAAGCTTCTTGATGAACTCATCCGTTGGGCGGCCTTTGATGCCAACTTCAAGCGCAGAAATATAGCTCTGCTCGTATCCCAGCAAATCGGCCAACTCGGACTGGCGAATTTGATGCTGCAGGCGCAGCTCGTGAAGGAAATGTGAAAAGGGGCTCATGGTTACCGAAATTTGCGATTTACATGACCCCCAGCGTATGTATTAAATACCGAATTGTCAATCCCCGGTTGTGTCGTAAGTCATTGAATCAAAAGAGGTTATTTTGGTTTCCAAAGCAGTGTACTTTGGTCGATGCATCACCTATGACGTCATGAAATGGCGTTGTCCGCGGATTCGGCAAACGCGACGATTTTTTGCCCGAAAAATATTTTCTGAGGTCCGCATACTCGTCATAGTTGACCTGCACGCTTGGGCGAAATCAATGTTACGAGCAATCGACCTTGCCTAGCGATAGGGAAAGCACACTTTTACTGATCGGACGACGATCCGTGCGCTGCTTACATATCCGTGAGCTCGATACCCGAAATTTCTGTTAATTAATCCCACCAGTACTTTTGTTACGTCTTCAACTATAATTCTTGGACTGTCCAGAAATCAATTCCGGATTACGTTGGGCGACTCTAGAAAATCGAAATCATGAAACCCAAAATCCTGGTGCTTGGCCCAGACAAAAATATTCCGGAACCTCAACCGCCGGGCCAAATGCTTACAGCGTTAGCGGTCGCGACGGGTACACCTATTACCCCCTTAGTGCGATTGAACACGCTTGACGAGGACACCTGGGAAGAATTCACACTGGAATTCGTCTCATGCATCAAGAGTAAGTACGCCAAAGTTGTCCAATGCGGCGGCGGCGGAGACATGGGACGCGATGTAATCGGCTACACAGCGAATGGTTGGGATAACTATCAATGCAAATATTATTCCGACAAGTTGAGCGTGGCTGACGTAGTTTTAGAGGTGGGAAAACTCATCTATTACAGCTTTCTAGGCGAATATTCCCTGCCATCTGAATATTATTTTGTTTCACCTAAGGGCAGTAGTACGCAACTGATAAAGGTAATAAACGATAAAACTGGAGCTAGTTTAAAAAAAGAAGTATTGGCTCGATGGGAGAAGGCAATACAGACAAAAATAACTTCCACTACCGAAGTCAAGCTTAGTTCGGAATTGCTAAGTTATATTGATAATAAAGTTGATTTTACAATCTTCGACGACATACCCCCGATACGGATAATCGAGCTACATAGAGAAACCCCTTATCACGACATCCGATTCGGGCTTTATTAAAGAAAACGTCCCTTGCCCGGTACCGCTCCGACCGATGTCGATTGGAATGTCGAGCAGACGTACGTACAAGCTCTTTTGGATGCTTTTTCGGAATACAAGAAAATTCCTGTGGACTTGGTCTCTTTGTCAACACACCAAAAGTTATATGCGGATTTTAATAGCGCTCGAAACAACTATTTTTGCGCTGCATCGCTCGACTTGTTTTCGCGGGACTGGCTCCCGAAAAGTAGTTTTCAAGAGCTTAAAGCGGAATGTTATGAAGCAATCTCTGCTACGGTAAATCTCGGCTATCCGGAGGGCTATACAAGGTACTTGAAGGTTTCAGAGGTAACTGCACAGACTTCCTACGATTCTCATCCCCTGAAGTTCTACATGAAAATTCAGGACAAAAAGGGACTAGCGCATCACATTGTGAACGATAAGACTTTTGTCTGGAAGAATGATGACTGAAAATTTTCCCACTACCTCGATATTTAATAACAGAATAGAGTTGGCGACGCGTACCAGTTTCATACTGACGTGTTTTTCGGATCGCGCATTGGATATTGATAGACTGGTTTTTCTTGATTATGCATTATTATATGAGCCTCTTGCAAAACTCGC
>PKWL01000134.1 GCA_003133225.1 Janthinobacterium sp. | reverse complement strand
TCAAGATGTGGGTAAACCTATGCGTCAAGGCCTATGGCTCCAGCTTTAGTACCCAGGTCGGGGATGCCAACGTTTCCGGCGAGGTTTCGGTAAGGCGCAACACGCCGTTGGTCAGCGATCCCACGATTTTTGGCGTCACGACCACTGCGACTTCTGGAAACAATAATAGTAATCCGGCCTATGCGGTTGGTAACTCTGCGCATGCCAATCTTTCTACGATCTATATTCTGCCGCGCTCAAGTGTGTGGAATACCGCGAATTTTCTAGGAGAGATCGCCTGGAACCGAAGAACCAGCGTGGATAAGAACCCCAATGCGGTTGCGGCGAATTCATCACGTGATGCCTGGGCCCTACGCTTCCTTTTTGAGCCGGCATGGTTTCAGGTCGCGCCAGGATTGGATCTCAGCGCTCCTGTCGGCGTTGGATACAGCCCGCATGGAAATTCGTCGGTGGTTTCTCAGTTTAATCCGGGTGGCAAAAACGGCGGAGACCTCAGTGTCGGTATCAAAGGCACCTATCAGCAAGTGTGGCGCTTCGGCATGACATATACCAATTTTTTCGGAAGCGAAGGAACTGTGCTGAATTCATTAGGGCAATTTTCTTTCAAGCAAAGCCTGGCGGATCGGGACTTCCTTTCCATGACAGTGCAACGTTCGTTCTAATAAAAGGAGACATCGTAATGAATAAGCGACAGTTTTTACGTCCGGCGATTGCCGGCCTGATTGCAACCTGCGTATGGCATGTGGGATTGGCCCATGCGGCTGTGTCGGCGGAAGAAGCATCAAAGCTCAAGTCTGAGCTGACGCCGCTTGGTGCGGAGAAATCCGGCAACAAGGAAGGCACGATCCCGGCCTGGACCGGCGGCTACACGAAGGTGCCGGCCGGTTATAAATCAGGGGATGTGCGCTCTGACCCGTTTGCAAACGAGAAGCCACTGTACTCGATCACAGCAAAGAATATGGCGCAATACGTCGACAAGCTCACTGACGGCCAGCAGGCGCTCCTAAAGAAGTATCCAAGCTACCGTATCGACGTCTATCCGACGCATCGGACAGCAGCGGCCCCGCAGTACGTTTATGACAACACGTTCAAGAATGCGACGCGTGCAAAGTCCCGCGCTAACGGCTATTCGATCGAAGGCGCGTATGGTGGCACCCCGTTCCCGATTCCAAAAAACGGCGCGGAAGCGATGTGGAACCATCAGCTGCGCTGGCAGGGCGAGTCGGTTCTTCACATGGCCGGCAGTTATGTGATATCGGGAGGCAAGCCGGTATTGGCGTCGATGATCCGGAATGAAATGAACTTCCCGTACTCCTTCAAGGAGGATTCACCAGAGACGTTTAAAGGAGATTTCTGGCACTTGTATCAAGTCACCACCGCGCCCACTTTCAAAGCTGGCGAGACAATCTTGGTACGCGAGCCGGTCGACTATGAAGGGAAGGGCCGCCAGGCATGGCAATACTTGGTGGGACAGCGCCGGGTGCGCCGTGCACCGAGTATTGCCTACGATACGCCAAACGCCGTTAATTCGGGTGTCGATTTCTTCGATGAGGTTTTTCTCTTTGTCGGCGCTCTAGACAAGTATCAGTGGAAACTGCTCGGTAAAAAGGAAATGCTCATCCCTTACAACGAGAACAAGTTCGTCCAAAAAACGCCGGAAGCGGTGCTCGGGCCAAATCACTTCAATCCCGACGACGTTCGCTGGGAACTACATCGTGTTTGGGTGGTGGAGGCAAACCTCGCTCCCGGAAAGCGCCATGTGATTCCAAAGAAGAAATTCTACCTCGATGAAGATACGTGGGACGCAGTGCTCTATGACGGCTGGGATGCGCAAGGCCAGCTCTGGCACTCGGGAATGACGTTGCCTACTTTGGTATTCGAGTACCCGGGCGTCATCACTTCTCCGTTCAGTATCCAGGATTTGCTCAAGGGATCGTACTCGGCCACCATCGTCAATGGGCAGCCTACGCAATACGGACAGGTGCCACGCTGGCCGGCAAGCAACTTTACGCCTGAGGCTATGGCCGCTCGCGGCGTCAAATAAGGAATTGTCATGCACGGTACGCATCGTCTCTTTCTTCTGTTTCTTGGGTGCGTGGGCATGGGCGCCACCAGCGCCCATGCCGCCATGGCGAGCAATCGGGTGGTCGATCCGCTCGACAGGCCCGCACAAATCAGTGTGCGCGCAGTGGATGCCATGCTCACCGCCGTTGCCCGGGCGGGTGAGCGTCTGGCCGCTGTCGGAGAGCGGGGCACTATCTTGCTTTCTGACAATAATGGCAAAACGTGGCGTCAGGCAAAGCAGGTTGCAGGCCACGCTACCGGTCATTGCGCTTGGGGAGGGTATTGGCGTTGACTACGCCTTGTACATATTGACCGTGGTGCTCGCCAACCTGAGGGCAGGGGAATCGCTATCCGTCGCCTACTACCGGGCGCTGCTGTTCACGGGCAAGGTGGTTGTCCTGACCGGCATCACTCTCGGTATCGCCGTGGCAACATGGGTCTTCTCGCCCATCAAATTCCAGGTTGATATGGGGTAGCTGCTTGCTTTTATGTTCGTTGGAAATATGCTGGGCGCACTCATCCTGCTTCCTGCGCTGGCGCATTTTCTTCTTAAGCCGAAGGTCATCGCCTCGGACCTGCAGACGGCTCTGCAAGACCAGCCGGAAAACATGCTTTTGCTGGATGAGCCGATCGTTTGCGGGCGTAATCTATGAATATTCATCTGTAACATACGAGGAGAAAATATGAAAAACAAGGTCATCATTAGCTGCGCCATCACCGGCTCAATCCATACGCCGTCCATGTCACCATATTTGCCGGTGACGCCGGCCCAGATTGCAGAGCAGTCAATTGAAGCCGCCGAAGCAGGTGCCGCTATTGTGCATCTGCATGCGCGCAACCCGGTCGACGGACGTCCCTCACAGGATCCAGAGCTGTTCCGCCAGTTCCTGCCACAGATTAAAGCCGCCAGCGACGTGGTGATCAATCTGACGACAGGTGGAGCGGCAACCATGAGCATAGAGGAGCGCTTGCAACCGGCTTTGCAGCTGAAGCCAGAAATCGCCTCTCTCAACATGGGCTCGATGAATTTCGGGATGTTTCCGATGCTCAAGCGCCATAAGGAATTCAAGCACGACTGGGAAAAGCCTTATCTTGAAGGTAGTTATGATCGGGTGTTCAAGAACACGTTCAAGGATATCGATCACATCCTGACATCTTGTCGCGACAACGATACGCGGTTTGAGATCGAGTGCTACGACATTGGACACCTCTACACTGCCGCCTATTTCTTCGAACAGGAAGTCGTCAAGCCCCCCTTGTTTATCCAATCAGTCTTTGGTCTTCTCGGCGGCATCGGCGCGCATCCTGAAGACGTGCTGCATATGAAGCGGACCGCCGACCGACTGTTTGGAAATAACTATGTGTGGTCGGTGCTTGGTGCTGGCGCGCACCAGATGCACGTCAACACCTTGTCGTCCGCGATCGGCGGGCATTGCCGCGTGGGCCTTGAGGATTCGCTCTGGGAAAGCAAAGGCAAGCTGGCGAAATCGAGTGCCGAGCAGGTGCGGCGTTTGCGTACCATTCTCGAAGGCTTGTCCCTGGAGATCGCGACACCGGAGGAGGCACGCGAAATATTGAAATTGAAAGGACGGAACAACGTCGGGTTCTGACGTTAGACTGCCGCCATACCATTTGTTGAAAGCCTGATTCACAGCAACATTAGGTGTTAACTTGAGGCTAACCGAAGAGTGAATTCCATATCATTCGTTTAACAAAATTGTAGTTTATCATTTCTCGTAACGAAATAACGGAGACATGCTAACACCTACTCTTAGGCACCCCATGGTGTCGAGGCCGTTGGAAAATCACGGCAAGAGCACAACGCACCCCGAACTATGTTCCTTAACTTCATTGAAAGTGCACCATGAAAACTGATTTACAACTCCAGCAGGATGTGACGGCTGAGCAAAAGTCGGAGCCCGCCGCTCACGCTAAGAAAATTGATCGTCGCGCCGCCCTTGGCCTGATGGCCGCGATCCCATTGCTCGGCGCGGCGTCGCCCAGCGAGACCCCCGTCAAGTCCGACCACAATTCGCGGCTAGCACCGAACGGAAAAAAACACCGGGCCATCGTCGATACCCACCGGCACCCGATGGGAATCAAATTGCAAGCCAAGATGGCAGAGCGAGGCCTGTTCGACCCGAAACAAGGATTCCCGCAGACCAACGCTCAGGACTTGATCGGCTATCGTGAGTGTTTCGATCTGGACTACGCCATGACCAAGCAGCGCGAGGGTGGCGTCACTCTCAGCCTTGTCACCAATGGCGGCGAGGTGGAGTGGATTGCGCGGGGTCTGCTTCAAGTTAGCACGGGCGATGCCCTCAAGTTCTTGAACGACGAATACATGGAGATCAGGGATCGCTTTCCCGGCGAATTCGCACTGACGGCCAACGCACACGCGCTCGACGAGAGCTGTCGGCCGATCGTCGAGGAGATGATCCGCCAGGGCGGCGCCAAGGCGATTGCGGTTTCGTCCAGCTACGGCGACGGCTCGGAACGTACTTTCCTCGACAGCCCCAAGGCGGAATGGCTGTGGGAGTTTGCGGCAGCGAATGACATCGTGGTGCACATCCATCCACCGATGCTGTCGATCGGGCACGAGTCGCTCATGCAATACCGCCTCAACGAGGCGGTCGGCCGTCCCTTCGATTCGACTGTCAACGGTGCCCGGATGATCGCCTCCGGCGTGTTCGATCGCCACCCGAAGTTGCAAGTGCTGATTGTCCACATGGGCGGTGAACTCGCGTCGATCCTTGGACGCCTCGAATTCAATTGGCACCTCAACTACAAAGGTATTCCCAACCCGCCGGCCGGTAGGCCTTACACGAACAAGCGGCCGCCATCCGACTATTTCAAGACCAACATCCTGGTCGACTGCATGGGGTTCAACCCCATTGGACTGCGAGCCGCGGTTGAGATGTGCGGTGTGGACCGAGTGGTATTCGGCTCCGACTTCGGTCCGGTGCCATACGGGATCAAAGAGCATGTCAAGATTGTCGAGGACGTGCTTCCGAGCCCGGCTGAGCGCGAACTGGTGTTCTGGAAGACAAGCAACAAAATATTCCGCTTGGGCCAAAAAGGGTGATGAGAGCGGTGAAATCTTCCGCCGAAAGGTTGATTTTCAGCTGGTTACCAAAGAGTTGAGGCTGCCCTCGTGAGCGCGGAATATTTCAGCGGCACGATGCGCGTGTACTGGCCCGAGCCCGCAATGCTGCGAGGAGCGTGGGTCCTGATTATCCGCGGACGGCAGGATTTTCTGGAACTCGCGTGTGCGGCTCACACCACGCTGAGAGGCCAGTTCGCTGATTGTAGCCGGCCCAGCCAACGCCAGAATGGCCAGGTTCTTTCGTTCAACTTCGAGCAGCTGGGCTGCCGGATAGGCGGATGGATTCATACATGGCCACGGTTCAAATTGAGGGACAACAGTATCGCTTAACCGCACTAATCCGCGCTACACCTGTTACCTTGGTTGAACCACGTCGAAAATTCTATCCGTTTGCCGCCCGGCCAGTTTTCTCTGGAGCTTTCTGTCCCTGCTCTTCGCTTTGCGCCGCCAGCGCTTTAGCAATTATGAATTTAGTGGTTTTGCGCAGATGGGAAAGCATCAGCGCTACCAGTTTATTGGCATCGCGCGCTAAGGCGGCCTCGACGAGCTCCTGATGTTCTTTGGGGACGGTCTTGGCTCGCTCGACATTATTGACGGACAAGCCGCGGTAGCGTTCAAACTGCTCATACAAGCTCGCATGTAGTTCAAGCATCCTTTTGCAGCCACAGTTGCTGACAAGTGCCGCATGGAATGCAGCATGCCGGGCGAGCCATTCTGGCGCTAAAGAAGGGAAAGCGTCGCCCGAAAGCAGCGGCGTGCTTTGTAGACGATGTCCGGCCGCAAGAATGCCGGCTTCCCAATCGACGTCGCCGCGTGCGACAGAACGTCGTAAGGCGATTTCTTCGATTTCACAGCGGAGGTCGCTCAAATCCTCCAGATCATCCAATGACAGAGGCGCAACAACGAAGCCGCGCTGATCGCGTGAAATAACTAACTGTTCAGAACTAAGCCGCGACAACGCTTCGCGGATTGCGCCAGGACTGACATTGAGTGACGCCGCCAGTTCAGAGATCTTGAGGCGTTCGCCGGGCGGGTGCCGCCCGTGGAGTATGTCGCTGCGTATACGTTGAAAAGACATCGACGACTGGCTACGGGCTATATCGCCGTCTTCTTGCATATTAGTCAAATTTTTATTGGTCATAATAATATATAGGCCATCCAATAATCTATTTTATCATGACCTTCAAGTAGTTTTCTGCCGTCCGGAGGAGGGCGCTGCTGCTAGTGGTCTGTGTCATAAATAATGCAATTTAATGGCGATTTTTATCTATTTTGGGGCGTGGTCTTTGGCGCTCATGGAAATTGACCCATCCACTTCGCGGCGCCGGATGGGATCGAATCGCCCGGGGATGTGATCGTCCAGTTGTCCGGCAAGGTCGATATGGATCCGGGCAAGAAGGGCCATGCGCTGCTGGGGCAGTTGTGGGACGCGTACCGGCAGCGCCACACCGATCATATTGCGCGTCTGTCGCAACGCTACCAGACGATGAAAAGCGTGGGGGAGCGCATCGCGGTTAAGCAGCCTGCGGTGTCGCACAAGGTTGGCCGCAATGAACCATGTCCTTGTGGATCGGGGAAGAAATACAAGAAATGTTGTGCGACGGTTTGAATCGAAGGCGCGGCTCGAGTTTCGCGCCGCCTGCCCAGTTCACGGCCATCGGGGGTGGTCACCATGCGCGATCATAGTGGGCAAAGGTGCGCTCAGGATGCATGGCGAGAACCAGACGTTGCTGGACGCGCGCGCCTGTGGCTTGGCGCCAAGGCCAAGGCTGTAAAACGTAGGTGTAGCGAAGAGTAAGACCACGTCGGCGCCCTTGGCGATAGTTCCCCCAGTAAATTACTCGCGGCCCACTAGCACGGGTCGACACGCGTGCGCGCCGACGATTGCGCATCAGTTGGCCCCCGCCAATGCGGCGAGGGTGAGTACAATCATCACCACGAATTTAGACTATCCCCAGTGGTACGAATTGTTTAACAATAAGCCTCTGGTCGATGCGCTGCTTGATCGACTCCAGCACCACTGCATCACCATCCGCATTGAGGGACCATCCTTGCGCAGCGCCACACCCATGGCGCCGGCAACGCCATTACTACCCCCATCAGCAGCTCAATCGAAAGCGCCTCGCAAGACAAAGTAGGTCTTATCTCGCCATGGCTCCCATCCCCCCAAATCTTCGCCATCTGCCCGCAGTCGTTCCCGCCCTTGGGTTTCCAAAAACGCTTGCATGCCAAAGTTCCGCAAAAGCACGTCAACACGGAGAAAAAACGCTTGGCGACGCCTTGGACTCCGCACCGAACCTTGTGTTGCGGGCTCCCACCAGGGAGGCGCCCATCTCAGGTTCTCTTGATTTGATGCGATACATGGAATTGAGACAACTCACTTGCCGAAGCCGCTTGCCGCCATAGACTTACGTTCAATGAATACGTAAAAATCGACGGGCATTGGCCGCTGGGCGGCTGGCATCGTCGCTGCGAGGGACGGCCCCGCAAACGCTCCTGCATGCCACCGCGAAACGCCAGGGTGCCGTCCTTCGGCGGCATCTGACCATTCGGTCAGACTCAAATCGCCCTGGCCGACAACTCGAGTGTTAAACCGGGCTTAGTAAGGCAGAAATCTGCGCATTCGATGGGTTAGCTTTCAGTGAGCAAAAGTGGGTCAGAAATTCTGAGCGCCAAAGCCGTGGTTCAACAGTGGTCTTTTTTGGGTGACATGGGCGAGCGGATTCCTCCTCCTGAAAAAGGGAATTTCATTGAAATGGGTTGAGGTCGAGGGCGGCTGGCCGCCTCCCGTTGGTCAGGCTCGTTGAGGCTGGAGTGGTCCAAAGCCCAGCAGCGTGAGCGAGTAGGATGGCCTTGGCACCATCACTTGGGCTGGACTTTTGCCGACGCGCTCAGGACGCCGGTGCGCAGGAAGCCGCGACGGTTCAGAAAAAACTGAAGCAAGCCCAGATACGAGCCCCCGAGTTGTCGGCGCAGCGTGAAATAGTTGCGAAGCCGTGATTTCAGGTTTTCCACCAGGGCGCTGCTTTGGGGCGTCTGTGCCATGGCCTGCGCCATGGCGTCAAAGACTGCGTGAAACTGCTGCCCATGCTGGCACGCAACCGGGTCCATCCGTGCCAGTACGCCGGCGATGTGCTCGGCCTGCGGTGCAATACGCACGCTGGGCGCACGAGATCATCTGGCAATGCGTGGGCTTGCGCGATGCCGTCCAATTTTTCGTCGAGCACGCCGGAATGCGAGCAGGTCGTCGCGCGCTGGTTTTGCAAAGCCGTGCGAACCGAGCGGATGCGGCGCGGATCCGATCTCGCGCCGGCTCAATGTGGCAACTGCGAAGTCGAACAGATCTCGCCGTATCCCAGTATGGCCAAGCTCGGACCGGCCAGCGCCAGGACGTCATGATTCAGCCACGCAGTGAGCGTTCGAATGTAGCGGGCAAGCGCATGCGCTTGTGACTCGGCTTGACGGGCGATCGTGATTTCGTCGTCAATGTCAGAAATTAACTTGTTTGACAGCGGCGCCAGAAGCGATAGCAGTGTTTCCTGCCGGTCGGCTCGCCCCTTCTAGTGATCAAGGCTGCCTGTCGATGCCCCAGTTCGGCGGCGCACTTCAGTGTCGCCCGACCCAGTCGCGATCGACCCGTGTGGCTGGGTGTCGGCACACCTTGGCGAGGATCGAAGCGATATGCACTACTCCGCATTGTAGCTTGAGCTAAGAACGGCGCGTGCAGCCAGCTCGCCTTTGTGTACGCCATATGTAGGTGACAGGCAGTGCTACGCCACACGGTCGTCGATGCACCAGCCTATTCTGGGTTGCTAAATGTGCTCGAAATAGTCAAGAGAAATATATTTTTCATATATCCTATATTCATCTTGACAATGTCGTCATAATGAACAAAACTTCGTTATGACAAAAATGTCATTTGAGTTCCAGAAAGCGCCGTGTAGATTTTTAGAGGTGCCCTTAAACTAGTTGACACATGTCTCAATACTGATTAAAGTGTCAAAAAAAAGAAGTTAAAATTTCACTGATGGGGACAAAGATGAAAATACTTGCTTGTGAGAAAGCCGGCGGCGCCACGCCGTCCGGGCAGATGAAGTGCGTTGGGCAGGCTGTTTTTGGGGCCATCGCCGTGATGGGCCTAGTGGGCTCTGTGCATGCCTTCGAGCTTGATACTGCTAACTCCGATGTGAAGCTGCGTTGGGACAACACCTTGAAATACAGCGCCGGCGTGCGCCTGTTGAATCCGAGTGGAAAAATCCTGAATGGAGATCCGGGTAATCCTCCGCCCGGGCCCCAGCTCGACGATGGCGACCGCAACTTCAAGAAAGACGGCTTGATGACCGATCGCGTCGATTGGCTTACGGAACTCGACGGTACCTACAAAAATTTTGGTTTTCGCGTAAGTGGCGCCGCATGGTATGACGACGTGTATGAAAGGCCCAACGCTAACACTTCGCCGGCAACGGTCAACTCCTTAAGCGTGCCGGCCGGGCACTTCACCGCGGCGACCGCCAAGTTGATGGGGAACTATGCCGAAATACTCGACGCTTTCGTGTCCTACAAAAATGATGCCGATTCCGAGACCCCGATGGTCGTCCGCCTGGGCAGGCATTCTGTGCTCTACGGCGAAACTCTTTTCTTCGGCGCAAATGGCATAGCCAATGCGCAGTCGCCGGTCGATCTGATCAAGCTGCTGCAAGTGCCCGGTTCGCAGTTCAAGGAAATCATTCGCCCGGTCGATCAGATCTCCACCCAGGCGCAAGTCTCTCCGAACGTATCTGTTGGCGCCTACTACCAATTCGGATGGGAACCGACCCGTCTACCGCCGTCGGGCTCCTACCTGAGCGACGTTGACTTCGTTGGCGCTGGCGCGGAGTCAGCGCTGGGCATGCGGCACGTCGGTGATCTCAATGGAAAAACTTCCGGGCAAGCCGGGGTGCAGCTACGCTTCAAACCTGAAGGTGGCACAGTGGAGTATGGCCTATACGCTGCGCAGTACAACGACAAGTTGCCGCAGATCATGCTGTCGCCTGTTCTGGGCGAGTATCGCTTGGTATATGCCGACGGCGTCAAGACCGTCGGTGCCAGCTTTAGCACGGTGGTTGGAGCGTCCAACGTCTCGGGTGAAGCCTCTTTGCGCACCAACGCTCCGCTAGTGTCGGGGCCGGCGATAGATATGTCGCTGGCCGGAAATGGTAGCGATAATCCTCTCTATGCTGTTGGGCGCACAGCGCATTTGAATATCTCCAGCGTTACTCTTTTTGGTGGTAGTCCAATCTGGGACGGCGCCGTCTTCCTTAACGAGTTGGCTTGGAACAGGACGCTGAGCATACAGCAGAACCCATTGGCGATAGACCCCAATGTGACGCGTGATGCGACGGCCTTCCGCATGATTTTCGAGCCCCAGTACTTCCAGGTTGTCTCCGGCGTTGACTTCTCAGTACCTATCGGCCTTGGCTACAACCCGTCTGGTCGTTCGTCGGCTGTGTTCAAGTTTAACGGTGGCGTCGAGCATGGTGGTGATCTTGATATTGGCGTGAATGCCAATGTCAAGAATCAGTTCAAGGTTGGAGTCAACTACGTGCATTTTTATGGTTCAGGAAATGCCTTTTTGACGCCGAACACGAATACGGCCATCCCCGGGCTGTTCATGCAAACGGGTGCCCAATCATTACGTGACCGCGACTTCCTGACGGTGTCGATCCAGTCTACATTTTGAAAAAAGGAGACATTTACATGATCAAGAGCACCCTAATTACGGCTGCCGTCGTGGCGGCATTCACGTCCATCGTGCCGGCCTTTGCCGGCGTTACGCCGGACAATGCGGCGATGCTGAAAACGACTTTGACTCCATTGGGAGGCGAGAAGGCAGGCAATAAGGAACGCACCATTCCATCCTGGGACGGCGGTCTTACCGCGGTACCTGCGGGCTATAAGGACGGCGATCCTCGTGCGGACCCTTTCCCCAACGAAAAGCCGATCCTGCAAATTTCGGCAAAGAACGAGGCGCAGTTCGGCGATAAACTGTCTGACGGCGAACGGGCGCTGCTAAAGAAGTATCCCGACAGTTTCCGCATTGATGTGTATCCGGCCCACCGCACGGCGGCTGCGCCACAATGGGTGTACGACAACACGTATAAGAATGCGACCCGAGCCAAAACCACGCACAACGGCTTATCGCTGGAGGGCGCTTACGGCGGAATTCCCTTCCCGATTCCCAAAGATGGTTCCGAAGTGATGTGGAATCACCTATTGCGCTGGCGCGGGGTATCGGCGGAATTACCTTTCCGTGTCTGGGTAGGTTCGGCTGACGGCAAGCACTCCATGGCGGTCGCCGCCACCGACGAACACCAGTTCCCTTACTATTACAAGGACGGTTCGGGTGAGAAGGGCAAAGATAGCGATTTTTTGCTGATGCGCCAAACTCAGACCGAGCCGCCGTTCAAGGCCGGCGAGCAGATCTTGCTGCGCGACCCGCTCGACCTAGGTAGCAAGGAACGCCAAGCATGGCAATATCTCTCTGGTCAGCGCCGCGTGCGCCGCGCGCCGACCATCGCCTTCGACACGCCTGATTTTGTCTCCTCCGGCATGAATTACTTCGACGAAGTATTCATGTTCCTTGGCTCGCTTGAGCGCTACGATTGGAAGTTGGTGGGCAAGCGCGAAATGTACGTGCCTTACAACAACAATCGCTTCTTGCTTGCCAAGACCGCCGACGTGCTGTCGCCCCATCACCTGAACTCCGACAAGATGCGATGGGAACTCCACCGGGTCTGGGTCGTTGAGGCGAGCTTGGCCCCGGGTAAACGTCACGCCGTGCCGAAGAAACGCTTCTACGTTGATGAAGACAGCTGGTCAGTGCTGCTGGTCGACGGCTACGACTCCGAGGGCAAACTTTGGCGCACCCAGCATGCCGTGCCGTTCGTGGCACCGGAAATCCCTGCCGTGGTGTCGACGACCTTTACGGTGTTCAACCTGCAGGCGGGATCCTGGATCGTCAACAATCTCTACAACGACCAGAAGGAACAGTACAAGATCGTGCCGCGCCGTCCGGACAGCTATTTTTCGGCCGACGCGCTTGCCGGCGCCGGTATGCGCTAAGCCAAAGTGGCACCAGGTTTGGTGAAAAGCCTGGACCGCCCCGCAGTTTTATTACCAGTAGCCTAACTAGCCGGGGCGGGACGTGACTCCCCCCGGCGGGCCGCTCGCGAGCCGAGCAAATAGAAGGTGATGCCATGATTAGATCCAAGCTGCTAACCCGCCTCTTAGTCGTGGCGGCTGCCAGCCAGCTGATATGCGCGAGCATGGCGAATGCCGAGCCTGATGTTCTAGACCGAGCGGCGGTGATGAGCAGTCGCGCGGTGAATGCCGTGATGCTGGCGGTGACGCGTGCTGGTTCCCGCCTGGTTGCCGGGGGTGAGCGCGGTGTCATCCTCTACTCCGACGATGGCGGCAAGTCGTGGATGCAGGCGCAAGTACCGGTCAGCGTTTCCATTACAAATTTGAATTTTCCGACCGCTCGCATGGGTTGGGCGGTGGGCCACAGCGGCATTGTATTGCATAGCGCCGATGCCGGTGCAACTTGGGTAAAACAGCTCGAGGGTCGCCAGGTCGCACAGTTAGTCATCAGCGCCGTCGCCAAACAGACATCGGGCGACAGCAGCGATGAGAGCCGGCGTCAGCTGGCGGAGGCCCAGGCCCTCGTTACCGATGGACCGGACAAGCCTTTTTTCGATGTCCATTTCTTCGATGAGAGCATCGGTCTGGTGGTTGGCGCGTACGGTCTGGTTCTGGCCACCACGGACGGTGGCAAGTCATGGTCGTCCCTTCGCCAAAATATTCACAATCCAAAAGGCAAACACTTGTACAGCATTAGCACGATCGGAAAAGATGTCTATATCGCCGGCGAACAGGGTGCCCTGTTCCATTCTCGCGACGGCATCGCCACGTTTGAAGAAGTCGACACCCCCTATGCCGGAACTTTTTTCGGCGTTCTGTTGGGTGACAAAGAGCGCCTCAATGTTTTCGGCCTGCGCGGCAACGCCTATTGGAAGGTGGATGGCGAAGACTGGCATAAGACTGAAACCGGAGCCGCCAACACGTTGACCGCCGGTACCCGACTCAAAGATGGCTCTTTGGCTTTAGTGGATGCGGCCGGCCGTATCCTGGTCAGCCGTGATGGCGGCATCAGCTTCAAGCAGGTGCCGGTGGCCAAGCCGTCACCCTTGACCGGCATTACCCAAGCTGCCGATGGCGCCCTTGTGGTATCAGGCGTGCGCGGATTGACGCGCGTCAGCGTTGACCAAAGCGGGCAAACGAAATGACACACGGCAGCCCACTCGCAGAGCATCCCGTCATCGACGACATCAGGAACTTCGACCAGCAATCGGGGACCTTAGGTGAGCGCCTCATTTTCAACCATCGCTTCGCCTTCATGGCGATCTGCGCCCTGATTACGCTCATTCTCGGCTACCAGGCGCTGGGGCTAAAGCTCAATGCCAGCTTTGAGAAGATGATTCCCAGCAAGCATCCATTCGTCGTCAATTACCAGAAGAACAAGGGTGAGTTGGCGGGATTGGGCAATAGCGTGCGAATAGCCGTCGAGGTTCGCGACGGCACGATCGTCGACGCCCAATACCTGGAGACCTTGCGCAAACTTAACGACGAACTATTCCTAATTCCCGGTGTCGATCGCTCCTATGTGAAGTCGCTGTGGATGCCATCGGTACGCTGGGCTGGTGTCACGGAAGAGGGCCTTGATGGCGGACCGGTCATTCCTGACGACTACAACGGGTCGGCCGCGAGTCTTGACAAAGTGCGTGCCAATATCGAACGTTCCGGCGAAATCGGCCAACTCGTCGCTAGCAACTTTAAGTCTTCCATCATTCTGTTGCCCCTATATGAGACGGAAAACGGCAAACGCATCAACTATCGTGAATTTTCGCAGCGTCTGGAGCAGCTGCGCCTGAAATACGAATCGGACAAGATTAAGATCCACATCACCGGCTTTGCCAAGGTGGTTGGCGATTTGATCGACGGCCTATTGCAGGTGCTCATCTTTTTTGCCGTCGCCATCGCCATCTGCGCTGCGGTGCTGTATTGGAATACGCGCTGCCTCAGGAGCACGCTGCTCGTCGTCGCTTGTTCGCTGGTGGCGGTCATCTGGTTGCTCGGCCTGCTGCCCACTCTAGGCTACGAGCTTGACCCTTACTCGGTGCTCGTTCCTTTCCTGGTCTTTGCGATCGGCATGAGCCACGGTGCCCAGAAAATGAACGGCATCATGCAAGACATCGGCCGCGGCACGCACCGTCTGGTGGCAGCGCGTTACACTTTCCGTCGCCTTTTTCTGGCGGGGACGACAGCGCTGCTTGCCGATGCCGTTGGCTTTGCCGTGTTGATGATCATCGATATCCCGGTGATTCAGGACCTCGCCATCACCGCCAGCATGGGCGTCGCCGTGCTGATCTTCACTAACCTCGTTCTCCTGCCCATCTTGCTCTCCTTTACGGGCGTGAGCCCCAAGGCGGCACGCCGCAGCATGAAGACGGAGCTCGCTGAGATGAAGGATGGCGGGCACAAAAAGCATTTCTTCTGGGCCTTTCTCGATTTGTTCACCCGGCGCCGATACGCCGCGCTGGCGATCGCCTTGGCCGTCTTGCTAGGCGTCGGCGGCTTCGTCATCAGCATGAACTTGAAGATCGGAGATCTCGACCCAGGCGCACCGGAGTTGCGCTCCGATTCGCGCTACAACCGCGACAACGCCTTCATGGTGGCCAACTACGCGGCGAGCAGCGACATCTACGTCGTGATGGTAAAAACGCCGCAGTTTCAATGCGTGCAATACAAAACCTTGGCCCAGGTCGACGCGCTCGAATCCAAATTGGGCGAGGTTTCTGGCGTCGAGACCACCATGTCTTTTGCCTCCCTCGCCAAGCGGGCCGCTGCCGGCATGAACGAGGGCAGTCTGAAGTGGTACGACTTGCCGCGCACCCAAGGGATGCTGAACGCGATCGCCACCCGCGCGCCGCGCGAGCTGTTCAATCAAAATTGTGATCTGCTCACGGTCTTTGCCTACCTCAAGGACCATAAGGCAGATACCCTGGACAACGTGGTGCATGCGGTCGAACAATTTGCTGCCGCCAACAATACAACGGATGTGCAATTTCTCTCTGCTGCGGGCAACGCCGGTTTTGAGGCGGCCACCAACATCGTAGTCAAGCGCGCCAACGTACTGATGCTCATTTTGGTCTATGTGGCCGTCATTCTCCTGGCCTTCGTGACCTTCCGCTCCTGGCGTGCGGTGCTGTGCGCTGTTCTGCCATTGATGCTGACTTCCATCCTTTGCGAAGCTTTGATGGTTGTTCTCGGCATTGGCGTCAAGGTCGCGACCTTGCCCGTCATTGCACTTGGGGTTGGCATCGGCGTCGACTATGCGTTGTACGTGATGACCGTGACCCTGGCGCGTCTGCGCAGCGGCATGAGTCTGTCGCAAGCCTATTACCAGGCTTTGTTGTTCACCGGCAAAGTGGTGGTGCTGACCGGCATCACCTTGGGCATCGCCGTTGCCACCTGGGCCTTCTCGCCGATCAAGTTCCAGGCGGATATGGGAATCCTGCTGGCCTTCATGTTCGTCTGGAACATGCTCGGTGCCTTGATCTTGCTGCCCGCACTGGCCACATTTCTCCTCGTGCAAGAAACCACAACGAAGACGAAGTACCAGACGGGAGGCGCCGCATTCGATCCGTCGGAGAGAGTGGGCAACGCTGCAATGTGGCTCAGTTGAGGCAGGCGCAGGTATTTCGCATTGGGCGCTGCTTAGAAGTGAATTGTTGGGAAATCTGACAGAGAAATAGGAGAAGCAAAGTGAAGAAAACGATCCTGAAGACTATCTTGTTTGCCATACCGCACGTTTTGCGGCTTACCGCCAAGAAGTATCCGGAATTTCGCAAAGAGATGCGGCGCCACAACCTTGCCGTACAAATTCGCCTGAAAGACGGCAGCATCGGTCGCAGCTACACCTTCACCAATGGCAAGGTGTCCTCTAGCTCCGGTTTGCACCCTCAGCCGGATGTGACCTTGCAGTTCCGCGATCTGCGAACCGCACTCATCTTTCTCAAGCCGCCGGCTGACTATGGCGAAATTGTGCATGCCGCTAAGAACATGCGGGTGATGGTGATGGGGCCGGATGCGCTCTGCGTCTGGTTCATGCAATTGATGAACAAGATCGAGACGTCGAAGCTGGAAATGGGAACGCGCATGCCGGACGGTTCCCAGCGTTACACGACCAATACCAACGGCGGACCGCTGTTTGTATATGTCAAGGACGGCCGCATCCTGCGTTGCACGCCGATCGACCTCGATGAATCGGACGCGCCCAGTTGGTCGATCAATGCGCGTGGCAAGCGCTTTACTCCATGGCGCCGCGCGACTGTCTGTCCGCATACCTTGACCCTGAAGTCGCAAGTATATTCATCGGATCGAATTCTCTATCCGATGAAGCGGGTCGATTTCGATCCCAAGGGCGAGCGTAATCCGCAGAATCGCGGCATCTCCGGCTATGAACGCATCAGCTGGGATGAGGCGCTCGATATCGTCAGCGGCGAGATCCAGCGACAAAAGACCGAACATGGTCCCGGATCAATGACCATCCAGCATCATTCCCATCACCAATGGGGAAACGTGGGGTATTACCTCAGCTCCATGTTGCGCTTTGGAAATTTAATTGGTTTTACACGAATACATCACAATCCGGATAGTTGGGAGGGCTGGTACTGGGGCGCCACGCACCATTTCGGTAATGCCTTGCGCCTAGGTTTGCCTTCACATTACGGCACGGTGGAAGACGCGCTCAAGGAAGCCGAGATGATGGTTTTCTGGTCCAGCGATCCGGAATCCACCAGCGGCGGCTATGCGGGTTTTGAAGGTACCCAGCGGCGCTTCTGGGCCAAGGAAGTCGGCATCGAATTTGTGCACATCGACCCGCATTGCAATAGTACCGCGCAGCTGTTCGGCGGACGCTGGATTCCGATCAAGGCGGCCACCGATCCCGCATTGGCGCACGCAATTATGAATGTTTGGTTAGCTGAGGGATTGTACGACAAGGAGTATGTAGCTAATCGCACCACTGGTTTTGACCAGTGGGCCGCCTACCTGCGCGGCACCGACGACGGCATTCCTAAGACTCCGGAATGGCAGGCCGACGAAACCGGCGTGCCTGCGCACGTGGTGCGCGCACTGGCGCGGGCGTGGGGCAAGAAAAAGACCTACCTCGCCGTCGGCGGCTTGGGTACAGGACTCGGCGGTGCCTGCCGCAATGCCACCGGCACGCAATGGGCGCGCAGTATGATCATGATGATGGCGATGCAAGGTTGGGGCAAGCCGGGTATCAACTTCGGCAATATGCAGTTCGGCACCCCCGTCGACAACTACCACTACTTTCCCGGCTACGCCGAAGGTGGGATATCTGGCGAACTCAACTTCACCGCATCGGCCATCAACAATTACACGCGCATGCCGCATGTGCTGACCATGAATCCGGTCAAGCAGATGATTCCGCGCCAGCGCCTGCCGGAAGCGATCACCGAAGGCTATGCCAAGGGATACATGTGGGACGGTGTGTCGATGGAAGCGCAATTTGCGCCCTTTGAGTACCCAATGCCCGGCTATTCCAAGGTGCATATGATCTGGCACTATGGTGGCGCCTCGTTCGGCACGGTGGCCAATTCCAAGCGTTACATCGACGCCTATCGTCATGATTCCATCGAGTGTCTGGTTTCCCAGGCGATTTACATGGAGGGCGACACGCCGTTCGCCGACGTCATCTTGCCGGCCTGCACGGCGCTAGAGCGCTGGGATATCGGCGAGACTGCCGGATGCCAGGGTTATATACATCATGGAACCGGCCAACTTAACCATCGCACGATCGTCATGCAGCACAAATGCATCGAGCCGCTGGGGGAGTCCAAGTCCGATTACCAGATCTTCGCCGATGTCTTGAGCCGCCTGGGCCTAGGTGCGCTGTTTACCGAAGGCTGCAGCGAGCTGGACTGGGCCAAGCGGGTGTTCCATTCGGCGGATATTTCCAAAGAAATTTCCTGGAAAGCGTTCTTAAAGAAGGGCTACTACGTGGTGCCAGGCGAGCCGGAAGAAACGCGTGAGCCGGTCAGCATGAACTGGTATGCCAAGGACCACTTGAAGGACGTGCCCGAGCCGCATCCGTTGCCTTCGCAGTATTCAGGGCAATTTGGTAAAGGGTTGGCGACCCAGTCCGGCAAGATCGAGTTCATCCCCTCGTCGATTTTGCGCGGCGATCCGAATAACCCGGAGCGTCCGGCCTTGAATCGCTATATTCCTTCGTGGGAAGGCCTGCAGACCAAGGATCTGGTAGCGAAGTATCCGCTTCAGATGATTTCGGCGCACTCGCGCTACAGCTTTCACACCTATTCGGACGGCAAGGGCAGCACCATCAACGACATCGAGGATCACCGCGTTCTGATCGACGGCTACTCTTACTGGGTGATGCGGATTCACCCGGAGAATGCAGCCAAGCGCAGCATCTTGCAGCATGACTTGATTCGTATCTTCAACGACCGCGGCGCCGTAATTTGCGTCGCTGACATCTCACCGTTGATGATGCCAGGCGTGATTCACGCGTTCGAGTCGTGTGCAGTCTTCGATCCCGTCCCCGATCCGATGGGTTGGGCCGACCGGGGCGGCTGTGTCAACCTGCTCACGCCTCCACGACAGCAAGTGCAGGGAACGGAGGGCATGGGTTCGAATTCCTGTCTGGTGGAAATCGAACCATGGACTTCCACGCTCGCGGCGGACGCCAAGTTTCATGCGTGATGTTGCCGCAGTTCGCCTGTCTGTGCAGTAGGTGGATCTCAGACCAAAAACCGAGAATTTAGAGGCATGTGATGGAAAAATGGAATCTGATTATTGATGTTGAAAATTGCGAGAACTGCAATAACTGCGCGCTTGCCACCAAGGACGAACATATCGGCAACGACTTTCCCACCTACGCGGCGCCGATGCCGGCGCGCGGTCATGATTGGATCAAAATCGGCAGGAGGGTGCGTGGCGTTACACCTATGGTCGACGTTGCCTACCTGCCGGTGACCTGCAATCAATGCGATAACGCGCCATGCGTGGACGCCGCTGGAGACGGTTCCGTCTTCAAGCGCGCTGACGGCATCGTCATCATCGACCCGGTGAAAGCGAAGGGGCGACGTGACATCGTCGGCGCCTGCCCCTACGGCGCCATCTCATGGAATGAGGAGTTGCAGCTTCCCCAGAAGTGGATCTTCGATGCGCACCTGCTCGATAACGGCTGGAAGGAACCGCGTGCCACCCAAGCCTGTTCTACCGGTTGTATGCGGGCTTTGAAAGTCGAGGATGCGCAGATGCGCACCATCGCCGCGGAGCAAAAGTTGGAGGTGCTAAAACCAGCCTTGGGTACGCGGCCTCGGGTGTATTACAAGAATCTTCATCTCTGGAACAAATGCTTCATTGGTGGCAGCGTGACGGCGGAGATCAACGGGGTCGTCGAATGTGTGGGGGACGCCAAGGTTGTGGTGCTAAAGAACGACAAGCCGATAGGAGACGCCAAGACTGATTTCTTTGGCGATTTTAAGGTCGATCGGATTGAGCCAAAGAGTGGCTCCTATAAGGTGCAGATCTCCCACCCACAGCATGGCTCGGCGCTGGTGACAGCCATCGTTGAGGAGAGCAACTATCTGGGCAGCATTCGCCTGGAGAAGTAGCAGCATTCGCAAAATCGTCGTCGGCACCGCCACCGGTGCTGGCGGCAACCACCTCACTTAAGGAATTTTTGTAATGAAAGTCGCATTTATTGGTTTGGGCAATATGGGTTCCGGTATCGCGCAATGCATACTCAAGGACGGCTTCGATTTGACGGTATGGAACCGTACTTCGGCAAAGATGGAGGCGCTGGTAGCTAACGGCGCCAAGGCTGCCGCATCGGCCAAACAGGCGGTGGCGGACGCCGATGTAGTCATCACCAGCCTCATGGATGACAAATCCATTCTGGATAACTTGCAAGGCGCCGACGGCTTTCTGGCCGGTATGAAGCGTGGCGCGGTACATGTTTGCGTGACGACGATTTCGCCGCGTTGCGCCGACGAACTGGCCCAGCTGCACAGCAAACATGGCAGTTACTATGTTTCCGGACCCGTGGTCGGCCGCCCCGATGCCGCCGCCAGCGCTCAACTCACATCCTTCCTGGCGGGCGACCCTAAGGCTGTGGATATCGCCATCCCTGTTTGTCGTGCTTATTCGAAAGCGGTGACCGCCATCTCGGAGAAGCCAAGCATAGCCAACAGCCTGAAGCTGTGCATTAACTACAACGTCATCTCCGCCATCGAGATGATGAGCGAGACTTATGCGCTGGCGGAGAAATGCGGCGTGCCGCTCGAACCCATGCGCGACTTTTACCAACAGTCGCTGTTCGCCCATCCAGCCCTGAAGATGTACGCCGAGAAGCTGCGCAGCCGCGACTTCGCCGGCCGCGGCGGCTTTGTCATGAAAGCCGGGCTCAAAGATGTGACGCTGATGCAGTCCACGGCAGAGTCTGTGGGCGTCACCCTAGACATCGGCAAGATCGCCGAACGCAAGCTCAAAGCGGGCATTGCCGCAGGCATGGAAGAGACCGACTGGAGTGCCATTTACGAAATTACCCGCAAAGAAGCGGGACTCTCATAAGGGATACCGGCCATGGCAAATATATTGGTTATATTCGGTTTTTTTTGGATGGTTGTGGCCGCGATCATCGGAATTTTTCTGGCCAAGCTTCACCACACGACCTTGGAAAGGCTCGAGCAGATCGCCGCTAAGGGCAACCTGGCTGAGTATCACCAAGTTAATGTCGGCTACATGTGGAACAAGACCGTGCACGCGCACGCCTTCTTGTTCTCGGTGGTGGTGATATGTATCGGCTTGGCGATGGCGAAGATGAACTATTCGGAAGCGGCCAGGAACGTTTTGGCGATCGCTTTAATGCTGTCGGCCGTTACGTGGACGCTCGGTGGGTTGCGCTCGAACAGGCCGCTCATGGTGATAGGGGATCTGACTTTGCTCTTTAGCATAGTGGCGGCCGCGCTCGGAATGGCAAAGGCGCTGCAGACCGGGTAGCCCGGAACAGTTTGAAGTAATAGTAGAAAACTAGACGTAGAAAGGAATTTTCATGTCATTACAAGACTTCGTTGTTACGCCCAAGTTCGAGGAATACAAAGAACGCTTCAAGAACCACTACAAGCTGGAGCGCCGGGCCGATGGCGTCATCCTGGTGCAAGCGCACACACTGGACGGCTCCGTCCAGTTGAGCGTGCAAAATCACCGCGCCCTGGGGCTGTTGTTCAAGGCGATTGGCGCCGACCCGGAAAACGAACTGATGATCTTAACCGGTTCCGGCGAAGACTTCATGATGAAGGTGGATCCTGATGGGTTCAAATTGGAACAAGACGATTTGCCGCATTGGGCGTATGAGTATGCCTACAAGGATGGACGCATCAATGTCAGCTCGCTGATCAACGATATGGAAATTCCGACCATCGGCATTCTTAATGGTTCTGCTTTTCATAGCGAAATTTGCCTGATGTGCGACCTAACCTTGATGGCTGAAGATGCCACTATCTTCGATCCGCACTACAACATCGGCTCGGTTCCCGGCGACGGCATTCACAGTTGTTTCGAAGAATTGCTTGGGGTCAAACGCGCCGCCTACGCTTTGCTGACGGGCGAGGCCTTCGACGCCAAGACGGCGCTGGAATACGGCATGGTCAACGAGGTCCTCGCCAAGGGCAAACTCATCGAACGCGCCTACAAGATCGCCGACCATATCATGACGCAACCCCGGATCACGCGGCGCTTGACCACGCAGATCATCAGACGGCCGTGGCGGCAAAGAATTAGCGACGATCTCGATGGCGGTTTCGGGATCCAGATGTTTGGGCACCTCGTCAAACATTCGGCAGTGCATAGCGGCAAAAACGTCGTTAATGCGACCAACTATGTAAAACAAGGCAAAAAGAACGCGTTCGATTGAACGGTGTGGTACCGGACTGCCGCCAAGGCCGATTCACTTAGGCCATGCGAAGTACTCATGGTCTGTAACACCCTGCGGTTTCTAAAAGAAGGAGAATGAAATGAATGTGGATCGCGAGCACTTGATTCCTGGATACTATCGCTTGCAACATCAAAACTATATCGACGGCAAGTGGTGCAACAGTGAGTCAGGTCGCTGTTTTGGCGTTGAAAATCCAGCCGATTTGCGCGAAGTCTGCCACCAATATCCACTGTCGACGTGTGACGACGTGGAGCGTGCCGTGCGTGGCGCCCACGAAGCATTTGGGCGCTGGCGGCGGCAACCCCTAGCTGAACGCGTGCGTATCTTGCGGCGGGCGGTGCAGATCATCCAAGCCAGGCGTGCGGAAATCGCCCGACTGATCACCCTAGAGAATGGCAAGCTGTTACTAGAATCATTTACCGAAATCGACGCGGCAGTTCTGGAACTCGAGTACCAGATAGGCGAAGGGGAACGGCAGTTCGGCCGGATCGGCGATTGTTATCGTGGCGGAATGCTCGGTTTCTCGCGGCGCGAACCAGTCGGCGTCGTTTCCGTTATCGTGCCATGGAACTTTCCATTTAACGTTCCATGGCGCAAGCTTGCCCCAGCATTGTTAGCCGGTAATACTGCAATACTTAAGCCGGCCAGCCAGACTCCGGCCGTTGGCGAAGCGGTAATTCAGATACTGATCGAAGCGGGGATTCCCGCCGGTGTCGTCCAATTCGTTACCGGTTCCGGCGGAGAATTGTCGAAGGCCTTGGTAGCTCATCCTTTGGTCCGTGCCGTGACCTTTACCGGTTCGACCGAGGTCGGGAGGCACATTGCGGGACTTGCTAGCAAGAACTTCACCCGAACCCAGCTCGAAATGGGTGGCAAGAATCCGATGGTGGTGCTGGCTGACTGCGACCTTGAATTGGCGGCGCACGATGCTGCCGTGGCGGCATTTTCGTGCGCCGGACAGTGGTGTACCGCCACCAGCCGGCTGATCGTCGAAGAAAAAGTCGCCGATGCTCTGATGTCAGCCCTATTGCAGCATACCGGCGCGTTGCGTTTGGGACCTGGACTCCAACCGGGCGCGACGATGGGGCCTGTCGCTGGAAAGGCCCAACTCGATTCGATTCTGGCGCACATCGCGCGCGCTAAGGATCAAGGGGCACGATTTGTTGCCGGCGGCGAACGTGCCTGCGCCGATGTTTTAGAGCATGGCTGCTTCATCGAACCGAGCATCGTCTATAACCCACCGACCGCCCTCGATATATCGACCGCCGAGATTTTCGGCCCCGTATTGGCAGTCTACCTAGTGCCCAGTTATGAAGCGGCTCTGGGTCTGGCCAATGCGGTGCCCTACGGTCTTTCGTCGTCTATCTATACCCGTGATCTCGACCAGGCGTTGCATTTTGCCGAACACAGCGAGGTGGGATTGACGCACATTAATGTGCACAGCGCATACAAGGAACCCCAACATAGTTTTGGCGGGGTTAAACAATCCGGTTTTGGACTTCCAGAGGCAGGTGCAACGGGCATCCAGTTCTTTCAGGACGAGAAGGCCGTATACGTCAGGAAGCGCGAATTTTCGGCATTGACCTGATAAATAATTGCAAAGGAAAACTATCATGCCTTTAACCAAGGATCAACAAGTACTGCTTTTCACTAATCTGGCCCGGGCGACGGCCCTTGACAGGATGATGATGCGAGTCATTCGCGCTGGCCGGATGGTGGGCTTCTACCATGAAGGCGGCGTTGCGCTGGCGCCCGGGGTCGCCGCCGGTTCCTTTCTGTGCAAGGAAGACATTATGTGGCCGCACTACCGCGCGCATGCATTGGCGCATTGCCTCAGCAAGGGGGTCGATGTCAAGCGTTATGTGGCCGAGCATATGGGACGCGAGGCTGGATGCTGCAAGGGGCGCTCAAGTTTCCACTTGTCTTTTCCCGCCGACCACATCTTCGGCCTTTCCGGAAACATTGGAGCGAATTTTCCAATGAGCGTTGGCTACGGCTTTGCCGCCAAGTACAAGAACGCGGGGCAAATCGTCATGAATTGTTCAGGCGACGGGTCCTATGGCGAAGGGCGAGCGCATGAGGCCATGTTGATGTGCTCCAATTGGCAGCTTCCGGTTATCTTCTGGTGCGAAAACAACGGCATTGCCCAGCACACCAAGATGTCGTCCCTATTTCCGGGTGAACATGTATCGCAGCTTGCCGCGGGCTACAAAATTCCGGCGGTCGTCGTCGACGGACAGGATCTCTTCGCTTGCGCCGAGACGGCCTTGACGGCAATTGAGCATGTGCGCGCCGGCAAGGGGCCGATCTTCGTTGAATGCATGACCTTTCGCTCTCAGGAACACAACGTCGGAGGTCTCAACAACGAAGGGCCAACTCCACGCGATCAGGCCTTAATGGACCAATGGAAGGCGGAAAAGGATCCGCTGCTGATGGCCGCCACGGTACTGATGAAAAAGAATGTACTCACCCAGGACGACATCGACCGGATCAAGCAGGACGCCGAGCGCGAAGCCGACGAAATGGAGGCTTTCAGCGATGCCAGTCCAAAGGCGCTGCCTTCGGTCGAATCGCTGTTGTCGGCGGTCTATGCCGCCTAATCGAACCGAGACTAATAACCATGACAAATGAACGAGAAATCAGCCTGACCGAGGCCATCCGAGAAGCCATCGTTGAGGAAATGGAGCGCGACGAAAGCGTGTATGCGCTGGGCATCTGCATCCAGGCTGGCACATTCCCTCATACCAAAGGCTTATATGACCAATTCGGCGCCAAGCGCGTCGTCGATACACCACTGGCAGAGCCAGGCATCGTCGGTTGCGCCATGGGGTCGGCGCAAGAAGGTCTGCGCCCCATCGTCGACTTCATGTACGCCGGTTTTTCCTATTTTGCGGGATCGGAAGTGTTTCTTCAAGCATCGCAATACCATTTCATGCACGGCAGCCAGTTGCCGCTGCCGATGGTCATGATGGGAGCCTGCGGAGTCGGCCGTCGCGTGGCCAATGAACACGCGACGCTGCCGTATGGTGCATTGATCCATCATCCCGGAATCAAAGTGTGCATGCCATCGACACCTTACGATGCCAAAGGGCTGATGAAAGCGGCGATCCGCGATAATAATCCGGTCTTCTTCCTATGGCATATCAACACCATGATGATGAAGGGCATGGTGCCCAGCGAGGACTACATTGTCCCGCTAGGGGTGGCGGACGTGAAGCGGCAAGGGACCGACGTGACGGTGCTGGCCAGCGGGATGCAAGTGCATAACGCCCTCAAGGTGGCGGAGCAGCTTAAAGATGAAATCAGCATCGAAGTGGTGGACCCGCGCAGTTTTGAACCCTTCGATTGCGAGACGCTGCTGCGCTCGATTGAAAAGACTTCCCGCCTGGTGATCGTTGATGAAGACTGGGAGCGCGCCGGATTTGCGGCCGAAGTCTCGGCGCAGGTCATGGAGAAAGGCTACGACCTGTTGGACGCGCCGGTGAAGCGCGTCTGCCATCCCAATATGCCGATTCCAGGGGGTTATATCGATGTCTACACCATGCCAACTCCGGAACGTATCGAAGCGGCAATTCGCGATGTCTGTCGTTAAAGGGTAAGCCATGATACGAGACCTATTATTACCGCAGCTAGCGATGGGGATGTCGGAGGGAACCATCATTGAATGGGCCGTCGCCGAAGGTGCCCTGGTGCAAAGAGATCAGACTTTGGTGTCGATCGAAACCGAGAAGGTCGTGACCGATCTTCCGGCCCCCTATCGCGGCTATGTCCATCTAACGGCCAAGGTCGGCGACGTCTTGCCGGTGGAAACGCCGATGGGGCAGATCGCGGAAACCGAGGAGGAATACCGGTCGTTGCTCGCCGGTTCGGCGCCAGCGCCAGCGGCCGGGACGCTGCTAGTCCAGACCAAGGTTGGCGCAGCCATATCTGTTGCCGGCCGAGAACCGGATAGCCAGCCCGGGCGCATGCGCGCTTCGGGGCTGGCCAAGGCCATCGCCCGCCAAAACGAAATTGATCTCGCGTCGCTAGCTGGCACCGGTCCGGGCGGCCGAATTGTGCGCCGCGATGTCCTGGCCGCGCTTGCTTCGCGTTCAAGTGCCGCTCCACCTGCGCCCAAGGATGCTACTGCCGCCGTGGGCGCGATGCGCGAAAAGGCGCGCATTCCCATGACTGGCATGCGCAAAGTAATCGCCGAACGTATGGTGGCCTCCAAGACGACGGCTGCCCACACCTATGCTTTTTTTGAAATCGATATCACCAAACTGCTGGCCTCCCGCCAGACGATGCTGGCGCGAGAAGAGGAACTGGGCAGCCGGGTCTCGCTGCTCGCTTTTCAGATCCGCGCCTTGGCGATCGCCTGCCGTCATGTGCCGATCTGTAATGCGACACTGGACGGCAATGCCATTACAGTCTGGGACAACGTCAACGTCGGCATTGCGGTCGCGCTTCCTGGCAAGGGTGAATATGATTCTGGACTGGTCGTCCCGGTACTGCGCAACGCCGATGCCAAAGGAATCCTAGAAATCGATCGCGAAATCAAGACGCTCGTCAACCGCGCGCGAAACGGCGAATTGACGGCCGGCGACATGGCCGACG
This sequence comes from Janthinobacterium sp., assembly GCA_003133225.1. Lineage (GTDB taxonomy): Bacteria > Pseudomonadota > Gammaproteobacteria > Burkholderiales > Burkholderiaceae_D > Janthinobacterium. The sequence goes on along the minus strand of PKWL01000134.1, from coordinate 16,302 downwards.
GAACCATTACGGTCTCGAGCACCGGCGGGTTTACTCCCGGGGTCTGGTGCGTATCGACACCGCTGTTGAATTTGCCGCAGGTCGTTAATTTTCAGCCTGGTTCGATGCTCGAAAAACCGGTTGTCATCGATGGCCAAGTGGTCGTGCGCAGCATCTTGCCGTGCGGGCTGAGTTTCGACCATCGCGCGGTCGACGGCGCGCCGATTGGCCGCTTCATACAGAAGCTAATCGATTTGCTCGCGCATCCCGAGCTGATGCTACTGTGAGGCGAGACATGAATAAAGTATATGACGTAGTGATGATCGGCGCCGGCCCCGGGGGCTACGTGGCGGCCATTCGCGCTGCCCAGCTTGGGCTAGCTGTAGCTGTCGTTGAGAAGGACGTGCCCGGCGGGGTGTGTCTGAACTGGGGTTGCATCCCCTCCAAGAGCCTGATTCATCATGCGAGCGAATTTCGATCATTGCAACACATGGAAGCTTTCGGAGTCCGGATTGATCGAAGCGGCTTCAACTATGGTGCCGTTCATGCGAAGTCGCGGCTTGCCGCCAAGACTCTTGCCGATGGCGTCAGCGGCTTGCTGCGCAAGAACAAGGTCGCCGTATTCAAGGCCACCGCCCGCATTGCCGCACCGGGCAAAGTCGCCCTGAGCGGCGGCGACGGCAACAACCTCACATTGCAAGCAAAAAACATCGTGCTCGCCACCGGATCGCGCCCGCTCGCGCTCCCCGGATTTGAACCGGATGAGCGCGACATCCTGTCTTCGTCGGGGATACTCGCGCTAACGAAGCTGCCGCGCTCGCTGGTGGTCTTGGGTGCGGGCGCCATTGGCTGCGAATTCGCCTACGTCATGAATGCATTCGGCGTGCGTGTCACGCTCATCGAAATGGCAGGACATATTCTTCCGTCCGAAGATTTTGAGGTGGCGCGAGTGCTCGATGCCTCACTGCGCCAATCCGGTATCGAGATCAGAACCGACACGCGCGCGCTCTCATGGCAAAAGAATGCCGATGGACAGATGGTTCGCGTCGAAACGGGCGGCAAGGAAGATGGAATCGACGCCGAAAAAGTGCTTGCTGCCTTTGGCCGAACGCCTAACACCACCGGGCTGGGTCTAGAAGAGGTGGGGGTGAAACTTGACGCCCGAGGTTACGTCCTGACGGGTGATTATGGGCAGACTAGCGTCGCTGGAATTTTTGCCATTGGCGATATCGTCGCCTCCCCCGCGTTGGCGCACGTTGCATCGAGAGAGGGGGAAATTGCGGTTGAGTTCATCGCTGGTCATCCGTCGCTGCAAAAACGTGTCGCAGAAGATATGGTGCCGTCCGCAATTTATTGCGAGCCGCAAGTGGCAGGTTTCGGGCTGCGTGAAGATTGCGCGGCGGCAAAAAGCATCCGATTCAAGAAAAGCGTCTTCCCTTTTCGCGCCGCAGGCAAGAGTGTCGCAGTCGGCAAGACGGAAGGACTCGTCAAGATACTGAGCGACGTGGACACCGGCGAAATTCTTGGCGCGCATATTGTCGGTTGCAACGCCACTGAAATAATCCACGAACTGCTACTGGCGCGCAGCAGCGAGTTGCTGGTGGACGACTTGGCGCAGACGATCCATGCGCATCCGACATTCGCGGAGGCCGTGATGGAGGCGGCGAGGGGTGCAATCGGAAAGCCGGTCCACCTCTAGATGCTGCAAGTATGAAAGGAAAGCGCCCTGGCTTGGCCAGATGGTTGCCATCATCATGGTTAATCTCGATGGCGGTTTCCGGATCCAGATGTTTGGGCACCTCGTCAAACATTCGGCAGTGCACAGCGGCAAAAACGTCGTTAATGCGACCAACTATGTAAGACAAGGCGAACGGGACGTGTTCGATTGATTTGGCGCGCGGACTATGCCCGCTGGCGGCGCAGCTGCCTGTGGTTGTTTGATTGCATCGACTTGGTGGCTTTTACAAGGAATGAACATGACAGGCAGTTTGCTGGACCGATTCGGGCGCAACATCGAATATCTCCGGGTTTCGGTCACGGATCGTTGCGATTTGCGCTGTCGTTATTGCCTGCCGACAGGATTCAATGGTTTCGAGGCGCGCGAAGAATGGCTGGATTTCGGGGAGATCGAGCGTATCGTCGCCGCTTTCGTGCGCCTGGGCGTCAAAAGGATACGCTTGACCGGAGGCGAGCCACTGACGCGGCGCGGCATTACAGAGTTGGCCGGGCGGCTGGCGCAACTCGCCGGCCTTGAGGATTTGTCCCTTTCCACAAATGGCACCCAGCTTGCCGGTCTTGCTGCAGCGCTAAAGGCTGCCGGGGTGAGCCGGATCAATATCAGCCTCGACACGCTCGATCGCCACCGCTTTGAGGCATTAACCGGCCGCGATGCATTGGCGGAAGTGCTAGCTGGCATCAAAGCGGCGCGCTTGGCGAAATTTGCTCCAATCAAGATCAACATGGTGGTATTGCCAGATACATCGGCCGCCGAGATCGACGCCATGGTGAGCTATTGCCGGGACAGCGGACTTATCCTAAGACTGATCGAGGCCATGCCAATAGGCGCTAGCGGACGCGGGGTAGGATTCGTCAGTATCCAGCCGACCATTACGCGCATCCAGGAGAAATTTAATCTTGTAGCCGGAATTGCCAAGGGCGGCGGTCCGGCCAGGTATTTAGTGTCGAGTGACGGAAGATTCAGCATGGGTTTTATTACGGCAATGTCTCGCCATTTCTGTGCTACCTGCAATCGCGTTCGGCTGGCCGCTGATGGGCGCCTGTTGCTTTGCCTTGGCGAGGATGCGAGCGCAGATTTGCGGACATCGTTACGGCAGGGGATAAGTGACAATCAACTCGACGCGCAAATTCGCAGTGCAATTGCGAGAAAGCCGTATCGTCATGAGTTCAACGAGAGGCCGGAAAAGATTGTGCGTTTCATGGCATCGACGGGCGGCTAGCATTCCATGGATGTCGGACGTCAGGTTTTGACATCATAAAATGGTGAAGCCGAGCAAAAAGCTTGCAACTGGCTGCAGCATCGTCAGGAGGGCAATGAGCTTTTGCCAAACAGGGAGCAAATTCCAGCTTGGCGGGAAGCGAGTGACGTGGTGGATCCGGCAGTCGACGTCTGTCATCCAACAGTGAACTCAGCCTTGGCTTTTGGTCGGCAGGGGAACAGGTTGTTTCCCGTTACTGTTTAAATTTTGCCTGATCACGCCGCAAGCTCACATCGTTGAAGGTTTTGGAGAGGTGGTTCAATTCGTAAAATTAAACTCTAAAAGTTTATTAATGTCGAGTCGAAGCTTGCTGTCGAGCGGGCCGGTCGGCAGCCGAAGTTCGCACCCATCCGCGATCTCTACTCAAGATCCGTTTTTCATGGTCGATGCGAGACACAGCATCATGGCCGATGCGAGACACAGCGCGGCCCGGTTGAGCTTGCCTATGGTAATGACGGTCGGTAACGGCGCTAACGACGTTCCCATTAACATCTGGAACGGGAACGCGTGCACCGATTCGATATCAATGCCCGCACCACAATAAACCTCCTGTCTTTTCGGAGGAAATATAATTTAATAGAACTGGGAGCTCTTCAAATGAGGTTATTAAACTTCAAAATCGGGCATCGCTTAGGTGTTGGATTTAGCATCATCATCGTGTTAATGATAGCCATCACCGGTATCGGTGTGGTTCGTCTATTCCAGTGCAATACCAGTATCGAAGCCATGGTTAATGAGCGTTACCCTTTGACCATACTGGCCAATACCGTTAAGTCCGACTCTAATGAAGTCATGGGAAATATTCGCAATCTCCTGCTAGACCCGACGATTGCGCAGGCAGAGCTGAGCATGGCCGAAGAAGCAACACATTTCACAACAGCAAATATCGAACAGCTCATCAAGCGGATGACTAATTCCGATGCGGAGAAATTGAAAATTCAGACTTTAGTCGATGCACGCATGCCGCTCCTTTCCGAACAGGACCGATTCATTCAACTTGTAAAGGGTGGACACACTGATCAAGCCAGCGCCATGTTCACTCAAATAAAGATGCTGAGCGATACTTATATGGAAACTGTCGATGGACTGATTTTGTATCAAGAAAATATCGCAGGGATGGCTGGTAAGGAGGTGACTGCAATAACGAGAAAGGCGTTGATTCTAATGATGGTGCTTGCCTCCATTGCATGTGTGCTGGGCATTACTATTGGAATTTATGTAACTCGTAGCATAACCAAACCGCTAAACGAAGCGGTCCAGGTCGCTGAACGGGTCGCCAAAGGAGATCTCACGGGTGACATTGAGATCAAGTCGCGCGACGAGACGGGAAAATTAATGCAGGCACTCAAGCATATGAATGAAAGCCTACTGGGCATCGTTCGGGAAGTACGCGCCGGCACCGATACTATCGCTACCGCATCAAGCCAGATCGCCAGCGGCAACATGGAGTTGTCATCGCGTACCGAGCAGCAGGCCAGTTCGCTGGAGGAGACAGCGTCTTCCATGGAAGAGTTGACCAGCACGGTCAAACAGAATGCCGACAATGCGCGCCAAGCCAATCAACTGGCGGTGTCTGCCTCAGATGTCGCTGCAAAAGGCGGGGCCGTTGTTTTGCAAGTGGTCGATACGATGCGTTCAATTAATGAATCGTCGAAAAAGATAGTCGACATTATTAGTGTGATCGACGGCATAGCGTTCCAAACCAATATTCTGGCGTTGAATGCCGCAGTGGAAGCGGCTCGCGCAGGCGAGCAAGGTCGCGGTTTCGCGGTGGTCGCCGCTGAAGTACGCAATCTTGCGCAGCGTAGTGCCGGAGCAGCCAAGGAAATCAAAGCACTAATTAGCGATTCCGTCGCGAAAGTAGGCGTCGGCTCCAGGCTGGTTGACCAGGCCGGAGCTACCATGAGCGAGGTTGTTGAAAGTGTCAAGCGGGTGACCGACATCATCAGCGAGATCACGGCGGCAAGCCAGGAGCAAACCTCTGGCATCGAGCATATCAACCAGGCAATCATCCAGATGGATGATGCCACGCAGCAGAACGCATCGCTGGTGGAGGAAGCCGCAGCAGCGGCCCAGTCGATGCAGGATCAGGCCGGCGGATTGGCGCAAGTCGTTAGCGTATTTAAGCTAGTTGGCGTCGACACTGACGTGGTGTTCCGTAGCCCGGTTGAGCGCGACGATTGGCCCTTAAAAACATTTTTTAAAGGGGTAACCTGCCATGCAAATTGATGTGGTACTCGGCCCAAAATTGCTGTGCGGCGCCGCTTGCAAGTCACCGCCACCTTAAACTTTGGGCAGATTTTTAGTGGTCGTTGATTTGTTGACTAATTTCTTGAACCCCGCACCATCTGCGCCCAAAGAGCGATTGCGCCGTTTAGGGATGGGGCGAATCAAGAGGTGCTCTTGTTGAGATTCTAAAGGCACCACAGTGTTCAAAATCTTGTCGTTGACCATTTTAAAGAAGATTTAGCTCCTCGCCGCAGCTGCTGTGACGAATTGCGATCGTAACCGTTATGTTCCCGCGGTCGGAAACAGCCCTAAGGTCAAGCCTGTCCTCCGTTGGAACTCGAATTTAAAGGAATATCATGAGTCATTTCATTGTCAAAAAAGTAGCCGTTCTCGGCGCTGGCGTGATGGGCGCGCAGATCGCCGCGCATTGCGTCAACGCAAAGGTGCCGGTTGTGTTGTTCGACCTGCCGGCCAAGGACGGTGCCAAGAACGGCGTCGCTTTGCGCGCCATTGAGAATCTGAAAAAGCTCAGCCCCACGCCGCTTGGCAACAAGGACGACGCGGGCCTGATCGAAGTGGCGAACTACGAAGACAACCTGGACCTGCTGGCCGGTTGCGACGTGATCATCGAAGCCATCGCCGAGCGCATGGACTGGAAGCACGACCTGTACCAGAAGGTCGCGTCGCACATCGCGCCGAACGCGATTTTCGCGTCCAACACATCGGGCCTGTCGATCAACCGCCTGGCCGACGGCTTCGACGAGGAACTCAAGGCGCGCTTTTGCGGCGTCCACTTCTTCAATCCGCCCCGTTACATGCACCTAGTCGAGCTGAACCCGATCATGGCGACCCGGCCGGAAATCCTCGACCAGCTGGAAGTGTTCCTGACCGCCACCCTGGGCAAGGGCGTCGTGCGCGCCAAGGACACGCCAAATTTCATCGCCAACCGCGTCGGCGTCTTCGGCATGCTGGCCATTATCCACGAAGCGGAAAAATTTGGCCTGACGGCCGACGTCGTCGACGACCTGACGGGCGCCAAGCTCGGCCGCGCCAAGTCAGGCACCTTCCGCACTGCGGACGTGGTCGGCCTGGACACGATGGGCCATGTGGTCAAGACCATGCAGGACAATCTGGCCGACGATCCGTTTTTCGGCGTCTACCGGACCCCGGCTATACTGGCCAAGCTGGTCGAAGCCGGCGCGCTCGGCCAAAAGAGCGGCGCGGGCTTCTACAAGAAAGTCGGCAAGGACATCTTGCGCCTCGATTTCGCCAGCGGTGAATACGTCGCCGGCGGCGGCAAGGCTGCGGATATCGTCGTCCGCATCCTGAAGGAAAAGGATCCCGCCAAAAAGATGAAGGCCTTGCGCGAATCGGCCCACCCACAGGCGCAGTTCCTGTGGGCGATCTTCCGCGACGCCTTCCACTACATCGCCGTCCATCTCGATGGCGTCGCCGACAACGCGCGCGACATCGACTTCGCGATGCGCTGGGGCTTCGGCTGGAACGTTGGCCCGTTCGAAACATGGCAGACGGCCGGCTGGGCGCAGATCGCCACCTGGATCAATGAAGACATCGCCGCCGGCAGCGCGCTGTGCAAGGCGCCGCTGCCGGCCTGGGTCTTCGAGGGCAAGGTCGCCGAAAAAGGCGGCGTGCACACCCCCGAAGGTTCGTACTCGGCCCTGTCGGACAGCTTCGTGCCGCGCTCGAGTCTGCCGGTGTACCAGCGCCAGCAATTTCGCGCGCCGGTGTTCGGTTGCGGCGCCGCTGATGGTAAGAGCGCCGGCAGCACCGTGTTCGAGGACGAGTCGGTGCGCCTCTGGCATTCGGGCGACGAGGTACTGGTGATCTCGCTCAAGACCAAGATGCACGTGATCGGCGAAGGCGTCATCAAGGGCCTGCAAATGGCCTTGGCCGAAGCGGAAAAGAACTTTAAGGGGCTGGTGATCTGGAACACGGACGCGGCCGATAACGGCGCTTTCTCGGCGGGCGCGGACCTGAAGGCGGCGCTGCCGCTGTTCATGGAGGGCGGCGCCAAGGCGATGGAGCCGGGAGTCAAGCTGCTGCAAGATACATTCATGTCGATCAAATATTCGAACGTGCCGGTGGTGGCCGCGGTGGCCGGGCTGGCGCTCGGCGGCGGCTGCGAACTGGCCCTGCACGCCTCCAGGCGCGTGGCGGCGTTCGAGACGCATATGGGTCTGGTTGAGGTGGGTGTCGGCCTGATTCCTGCTGGCGGTGGCTTGAAAGAAACGGCGTTGCGTGCGGCCAAGGAAGCCAACGGCAACGACATCCTGCAATTTTTGAAACTGGGCTTTGGCAATGTGGCGCTGGCCAGTGTGTCGAAGTCGGCGCCGGAAGCGAGAAAGATGGGATACCTGTCGGCGCTTGATGTGATCGTGATGAATCCCCACGAACTGCTGTACGTGGCCAAAGTGGAGGCGCGCGCGATGTTCGAAGCCGGCTTTCGCCCACCGTTGCCAACAGCGGTTCCGGTGGTGGGCCGTTATGGCCTAGGCACCATCAAGGCGCAATTGGTCAATATGCGTGATGGCGGGTTCATCTCCGCATATGACTGCAAATTGGGTGAGATGATCGCGGAGATCGTGTCGGGCGGGAACGTGGATCAGGGCAGCATGGTCAGCGAGCAGTGGTTCCTGGACATGGAACGTAAGGCGTTCCTCGAATTGCTGAACCATCCAAAGACGCAGGAGCGGATTACCGGCATGATGCAAACGGGCAAACCGGTACGCAACTAACGCAGCGATACCGACTTCGGCAGAAACCTCGAACAAATATTTTTGGAAAAACCACATGAGCAAACAAGTTCAAGAAGCGTACATCGTTTCCGCAACCCGCAGCCCGATCGGCAAAGCGCCGCGCGGCATGTTCAAGAACACCCGCCCGGACGACCTGCTGGTGCAGGTGCTGCGCTCCGTCGTAGCGCAAGTGCCCGGTCTGGATCCGGCCCTGATTGCCGACGCCATCATCGGCTGCGCGTTCCCTGAGGCCGAGCAGGGTTTCAACGTCGCGCGCAACGCGGTGCTGCTGGCGGGACTGCCAACTAGCGTGGGCGGGGTGACCGTTAACCGTTACTGCGCATCGGGCATCACCGCGATTGCGATGGCGGCTGACCGCATCCGCGTTGGTGAATGCGATGTGTTGATCGCCGGCGGCATCGAATCGATGTCGATGGTGCCGATGATGGGCCACCACCCGTCGGTGAACATGAGCATGTTTACCGACGAGAATATCGGCATGGCCTACGGCATGGGCCTGACGGCGGAAAAAGTCGCGACCCAGTGGAGCATCTCGCGCGAAGCGCAAGATAAGTTCGCCGTTGAATCGCACCGCCGCGCCATCGCCGCCCAGGAGGCCGGCTTCTTCAAGGATGAAACGACGCCGGTAGAGATCGTCACGCGCACGCCCAACCTGGCAACGGGTCAGATCGACATCAAGACCCGCAGCGTCGACACCGACGAAGGGGCGCGCGCCGATTCGACCCTCGAGTCGCTGGCGAAACTGAGGCCGGCATTCGCCGTCAAGGGCTCCGTCACCGCCGGCAACAGCTCGCAAATGTCGGACGGCGCCGGCGTGCTCGTAGTCGTCAGCGAGAAAATTCTGCGCCAGCATAACCTGGTCCCGTTGGCGAAGTTTTGCTCTTTCGCCGTGCGCGGCGTCGCGCCGGAAATCATGGGAATTGGTCCGAAATTGGCGATCCCTGCGGCGTGCGCGGCTGCCGGCATCACCCAAGATCAGCTAGACTGGATTGAACTGAACGAAGCGTTTGCCGCGCAAGCGCTGGCCGTGATCAAAGATTTGGCTCTGGACCCGGCCAAGGTCAACCCAATGGGCGGCGCGATCGCGCTCGGCCATCCGCTGGGCGCCACCGGCGCCATCCGCGCCGCGACGACGATCCATGCCATGCGCCGCAACAAGTTGAAATACGGCATGGTCACCATGTGCGTGGGCGCCGGAATGGGTGCTGCGGGGATTTTCGAACGTATGTAGGCAGCGATCCACCAGCCTCATCTACGCCACATGCGCGGCCCTCATTTTTACCATTTTTTAAAAGGCGCAGCTATGAAAGTCCTGGTACCCGTCAAACACGTGGTCGGCTATGACGTCAAGGTGCGTCAAAGTGCGCGTCAAGAGTGACGGCACAGGCGTCGATACGGCCAACGTCCCTGTCTTGACGAGACTGCGCTGGAAGAAGCCGTGCGCCTCCCCAGGAAATGCTACGCAACAGCAGGCGATCGACGACGACAGCAACCAGACCGGCTAGATGCTGGCGGCCCTGTTGGGCTGGCCGCAGAAAACCTTCGCCTCGAAAGTAGTGCTCGAAGACGGCAAGGTGACGGTCACGCGGAAGTGGACGGCGGCCTGGAAATGCTGGTGCTGACCCTGCCCGGCCATCGTTATCACCGACCTGCGCTTAAACGAGCCGCGTTATGTGACGCTGCCCAACACATGAAGGCGAAGAAAAAACCGCTCAACATCGTCAAGCCGGAAGAGCTGGGCAATAACTGGGCGCGCCTGAAAACCTTGAAAGTTGTCGAGCCAGCTATGCGCCTGGCCGGCCATCGTGGTGAAAGATGTGGCCATGCTGGTCGATAAGCTCAGCAATGAAGCGAAAGCAATCTAACGTTTGAACATGGTGGCCGCAATGGACAAAATCGATTCGCCGAGCAAGGAACAGGTACGTGAATGGTTCAAGCAACGACGTATCGTGCGCCGTTGCCCGATTGCGAAGATTTCCGGCGCCAACCGGGCTGGAAACAATCGGCAGATTTTTCAAATGAATGTCTGACCGTAAGTTGTAACGAAAACCCATGCGCCTGACACCTATGGCCTGGCCGAAATCTTTGCCGCCCAGGCGCTGGTGGAAACGGCGACGCTGATTTGGCCGATTATTCGTACTTCGACAATTGCGAGGTCTTGCAGGCGGCGCCTACCGTCCTGAAACTTCGGCAGTCATGATCGGTAGCAATCGCTTACGTCCAATCTTTGCCGCTTCTTGCGCTGGAACGCCGAGCAGACATAACGCAAAAGTGGCGTATCGCTCAGGCGCGTGCTTATCGATCTTCGATGTCAACTGGCTGACCATCACGGCGATTGCGCCGCCCGTGAGTGTGAGGAGGGTTAACTGCCGGTCTTGAATTACAAATCGGCCGGAGTCCAAGCCTCGTGCGACGTCACGATCTAGCCGCGGGCCGAAGCCTGCGACAAGATTTGGCAGCCCTAGCCTCACGAGAAACCAGCCCCATGTGCTATCTTCTTGCGCACGATGCAGGACGTGCCGGATGGAGGTCGAAATAATTTCGGCTGGGTCGCTCAGAGTTTCATCTAGTCTGTCCAATGCGTCAGCAAACGGCGTTATCTGTTCGGCAACTATCGCATCAAGCAACTTCTGCCTAGATGCGAAGTAGTTGTAGAAGGAACCGAAGCCGACGTCAGCCCGCGCGGTTATTTCCTTGATCGAGCAGTTATCCAAGCCTTTCATCGACGTCAATTCGTAAGCGGCACTGACCAGCTTGGCGCGGGTCTCCAATTTCCGGCGTGTTTGCCTGTCCGGCATCGAAGATACTGTCGCCTTTTGCCTTGGAAGCCGAAGCACTTGCGTAGCCACTACAGTCGATTTTTTCATGCGATCAGATGATGCCATCGGAATTGAAAGTATAGCCGCAGCCTGTAGTAGCGAGGGCCAGTGCCAACAAGTAACATTGGCAGCAGGTCAACCATCTGCGCACCGCACCAAATGCTTCGGTAACGGATGGCTCGAGAAGGAGCCCGTCCATGAAATCTCTATTTTCTATTTTCAAGTCTATCTCATTGGATTGTGTGGCTGTAATTGTGGTTGACGCGCCCCGGAATGCCGTCACGCAGATATTGCATTAAAACTACTTTTTCGTGCGCTCACGGGTTCAACAGGAGTCCACACCATTAGGGCTCTGATGCGAATCTCTGATTTTTGGCGAACTAATTTCATCCGGAAAACATCATGCTGCCAGCACATCCGCATTATTGCCGACGTGCTTTGCTCTTGAACGCGCAAATGCCCGAATCCAAATTGGCACTTGTGAATCCGGTGAGCAGTGCGACAGTAGCTATCGTTACGGCCGCTTGATCTAAATCCTTGAACCCAAGTATCGGCCCGATACTGGATTTTACGCTAAGATGATCTTGCTCGGGTAGCAACAGCTCGTTGACCCAAACCGCTGGTTGCGTCCGGCAGTTCATCTGGCCGACAGCAATGGTTTTGATGCCGTAGACTTGGCGCAACGCCGCTCTTTTCTGGCCGGTATGATGCGCACTCATTCATTTTCTCATTCAATGACGCCGGGCAACCGTGTCATATTCAAGCCGGCCGCGCCGCCCATGCACCAGGTGCCGGCCACCATCGTCGCCATCGACGCCACCGGCCCCGTCGGCGTCGCCGCTTTCATCGACTTTTTCGCCGCGCTGCGCAACTCGCACCCGCGTCTCGCGTATTCGAATGCGGTCGCCCATTTCAGCGCCTGGATGGATCCGCCGGCATCGCCGACGTACGCTGCCTCCAAGCCTGGCACGTGGCGGCCTACATAGAACAGATGTCCGAGGATGGCCTGCGTCCGGCCACCGTGAAGCAAGGTTTGGCGGCGATCCGGCAACTGTGCGATTTCCTGGCCATGCGCCAAGTGTTGCCGACGAATCCGGCAACATCCGTCAAGGCGCCAAGGCAAGTGGCGCGGCGCGGGCTGACGGTGCTCCTGGCAGAGGAAGCGCGCGATTCTCGACGCGATTTATATCTCCACCATCAAGGCCCTGCGCGACCGCGCCTTGATCGCGACGATGACCTACACCTTTGCGCGCATCTCGGCCGCGCTCGCATTGAAGGTGGGCGACTATCAGACGCGCGGCCAGCTCACCTGGCTGCGCCTGCGGGAGAAGGGCGGACAGATCATTGATTTGCCCTGCCACCACCAGTTGAAACATTATCTGGATGCGTACATCGCCGCCGCAGGTCTGTCTGGTCAGAGACAAAAATGGCGGGCTGTTCCGCTCGCTGGCCGGCAGGTCAGCTACTTCCCGGCTATCCGAGCGGACGCTTATGGAAAGTAACATGTGGACCATGGACAACCGGAGAACGCGTGGCCGGCATTAAGCGCCCGATCAACTGCCATACATTTTGCGCCACAGGCATCACCCTTACCTGAAAAACGGCGGACAACTCGAAATTGCGCAGAGGATGGCAGGACATGCGTCGCCGACGCCGACCCAACTTTACGACCGGCGCAGCGACGACGTGGCGCTTGACGAGGTCGAACGGATTTTGATGTGACGGCAGTGGGCGGCAATTTTGTACGTTGGAGCCAATCGGTGCGTCCATTCCCGTGCAATCTAAAATAGAAATCATCGCGCTTAGCGATATGTGTGGTCGCGACGTTTTGATCTCGCTATGATTGGCCGAGCTATTGATTCTGGGCAATTTTTTAAATTGAGGGAAGACAACGTGCATATCCTTGGAACATTGCTCACCGCGTACTGGTGGGCTATCCCATTTTTTATCGGCGCACTCTACCTAAAAACTCCGTCCGGCAAGGGCTTTCTGGGCGAAATTCTCGTCAATTTTTCAGCAAAACTGATGCTGGACGGATCTGAGTACCACCTGATCAAGAATGTGACGCTGCCGACCGAGGATGGTACAACGCAAATCGATCACATTGTTGTCTCGAAATTTGGAGTGTTCGTCATTGAAACGAAAAATTACGCGGGCTGGATTTTTGGTGGTACCCATCAAAAAATGTGGACGCAGAAATTTCCTCGCAGTAGCAGCCACTTCCAAAACCCGTTGCACCAAAATTTTAAGCATGCGCGCACGCTTGGCGACGTTCTGGGTTTGGGAAATGACGCAATCCACTCGCTGATCGTCTTCATTGGCGATAGTGTTTTCAAGACCCGTATGCCGGAAAATGTCACCCAGGCAGGCGGCTACATTCGGTTCATTAAATCGAAAATTAATCCGGTCCTATCGGCTGGGAAGGTGGCACAGATCGTTGGCCAGATCCAGTCCGGGCGTCTAAAACCGTCACCGAAGACAAACCGAGAACACACACGGCATGTGAACGATATCGTGGCAAAAAAAACAAAGTCCACCCGTCCTGTTGCCGACATTCCAAAAATCAAACAGGGTGGCGAAGGAGATAAAAGCCCAAAATGTGCTGGTGCCCTAGTGCTTCGAACTATTAAAACTGGCATCAAGGTCGGCTTAATGTTCATCGGCTGCAGCGCGTTTCCGCCTTGCAGGTTCGTTCATAAAGTTCAGCCTGCCCAGTCAGCTCTTTTTTAAAGCATGACTTGACAGACGATTTGCTGATTTTAAAGTGTGAGTAGAAGGGCACGGCATGCGCCGTGAACGTCAGCAGTGCAGCGAAAGCCGTCATTCATATTTTGCAGGCGACCGGTGGCAGACGACCCAATCCAGCCGGTCAAGATGGGCTCGTTAAACCTCTGCAACGCAGTGGTAACGGACAATTACTGTACGTTGTTCAGTCGGCAGAATCCAACCAAAAAGCAGCCCGGTCGATCCTTAGCATCAATGCAGCCATTCGTGCTGCAACAAACGCTCGTTTTTCCTAATCTTCGGTCTAACTTTGTCTTTGTGCACTTGCTACGGTTCCTCAGTTAATTAGTTCAGGCGTGGCCGCACCTCCGGCCACTGCCGGAGGTCACTTGCAATCCCGAGTCTAAAACTCTTCCCATTTGGCGCCAACGGCGGCTGCAGGCACAGCCACTAATCGCCTTGCAGAAGAAGCAGAGCTGCGCGTTGAATTAGCTGATGCAACATGCAATGTGCGTGTTTTTCTAGCAAGCTTGGGCACCATTGGAATTTGATGCGTCGCTGCGCTACGCTTGGTCACCGCCATAGGGCTGGCGCCATCCCCGATTCTGAATACGCTAACAACCTGTGCCAGATTGCTGGCCTGATCCTGCAGAGACTTTGCTGCCGCGGCAGCCTCTTCCACCAGCGCGGCATTTTGCTGGGTGACTTGATCCATCTGCGCAATGGCCTCATTGATCTGTTCGATGCCCGAGGTCTGCTCGGCGCTGGCGGCCGTGATTTCACCCATGATGTCGGTCACTCGCTTGACGCTTTCCACGATCTCGTCCATGGTGGCGCCCGCTTGATCGACCAGCTTGGCGCCGGCGTCGACTTTTTCCACTGAGTCGCCAATCAAGGCCTTGATTTCTTTGGCGGCCGCCGCCGAACGCTGCGCCAGGCTGCGCACTTCGCTGGCCACAACGGCGAAACCGCGCCCCTCTTGGCCGGCGCGGGCCGCTTCCACGGCCGCATTTAACGCCAAAATATTGGTCTGGAATGCGATGCCGTCGATGACGCCGATGATGTCAACGATCTTTTTGGACGACGCGTTGATCGAGGCCATCGTATCGACCACTTGCGCGACCACTGCGCCGCCCTTTTTCGCGACATCGGATGCGGCCACAGCCAGCTGATTGGCTTGACGCGCATTGTCGGCATTCTGTTTCACGGTACTGGTCAATTCCTCCATCGAGGATGCAGTCTCTTCCAATGAGCTCGCTTGCTGCTCCGTGCGCGAGGACAAGTCCAGATTGCCGGCCGATATCTGGCTCGAGGCGGTGGCGATGGTCTCGGCGCCGATGCGCACGTCGCCGACGATATTGACCAGACTGACGTTCATCTCTTTGAGTGCCTGCAGCAATTGCCCGGTTTCATCTTTCCCTGTGACCACCATGCGCGAGTTGAGGTTGCCCGATGCTACGGTTTGTGCGATTTTGACTGCCAGCTGCAGTGGATGGGTGATGCTGCGCGATAGCCAGTAAGTAATCGAGCTTCCCAACACGATCGCTAAGAGGCCGATGCCCAATAACAAAATGTTGGCGGTTCTGTAACTTAAGGCGGTATCGGTTGCAATTTTCGCCATCGACTGATTTGATTGCTGCAGAACGTATGCAACGATGCCGTCGATTTTTTTGGTGGGTGGCCGATCCATGCCTTTCACCAAGGCGTCGACCACGTGTGCGCTATTCTGATTGGCAATATCGTATTGTTTCAGCGCTTCCAGATATTTTTCTTGCAGTGCCTCATGCGTTTTCAGCGTATCGTCCACTTGCGCGGTGTCAAGACCAAGTGTCGCCAGTAAGCCCTTGAGTTTCTGCAAATTTGCCTGGGTCGCTTCGCTTTGCTTTCTGAAGGCTTGGAGGTATTTATTGAATGCTATAGAATCATTACCTCTAAGCAATAAATCTTTCCATTCCTGTACCTGTTTTTTGAATTCCACTTGGGCAGTTCGGGCAGTATCGACGGATGTTTCAAATACGTGGGCTCTTTGCATTGCAGCAATGGCGCGGTCATTGCTATCGCTAAGCATATGCCAACCATGTAGGCCAACGATCAACAACGCAGCCAAAAGAAAGGCCGCCAATAGTCCGAGTCGAACTCCGATTCTTAGGTCTGTAATCTTCATGATACTTACTGATACCTTCCTGCTTGCGTAGCTTTTAATGAACTAGAATACCGTCTCATTCTGACGACCGTCATAGGAAATAATTACAAAATTGCTTTTTTTTGAGGCGCATGGCTACGCCAGCCAAGCTGAACGCAGGCCGCCAATAAATCCTATTTTTGAGCCGGACATCACCTTGTCGATGGTGGTCAGGACGCCCTTGATGAACTCGGGCGCACGGGTAATTCTATTTTTTTGTCCATTCGCTCATTGTGGTTGCAGGAGGCTCCAAAAAAATCTGGCGCGGGCACAATTACTGGATGTAATTTGCTTGTTATGCGTATATTTCCATAAATCAATTTTTATCAATTGATTTATATCAATTGATGCATGGTTGGTGTGCCATACAGGACGTATGTGTTGTCGCCTGATGTTTTTTAGACCCAGGCTGCCGATTTTCGATGACCCACATAGAAAACCGGCAGTCCCGCATGTTATTACGGCTTCGGACGGCTCTGGACGGTTTGAGCTGGGTCAGTTGGAATCGGCAGCCCCCCCGGTGGGTCAATTTTGCATCGGCACCAACACTCGGTCACGCGGAGACCTTGAATGACAGCTATCGTTAAGGGTTGTCC
>PKWL01000130.1 GCA_003133225.1 Janthinobacterium sp. | reverse complement strand
AAACCTCTATTGGATTTGACTGATCGGGAAAGTTACAATTTCTTACGATCGGCAATAGCGCCGACATATCGCATACAAATTAGCAACGTTGCGCAACCCGTTCTTCCGCTACAGTAAGGTCGCGTCGGCAAAAACGAAACGCACATACGCGGGCCGAGAATCGCGGCTATACTTTACTCAAAGTGCGCCCCCTGATCCCGGGCCGGCGCGTAAAGTTGGCATCAACAGGTGAAACATGGGCAAACTAAAAAATACTGGTCTGATAAGCTTAGGCGTCATCGCCGGCGTCGCCGCCTCATTGCAATTTTCGGCGATGGCGCAAAAGCAAGTCGACCCGGCCCTTCCGTTGGAGGAACTGCGCCAACTAGCCGATGTGTTCGGCCTAATCAAATCGGACTACGTGGAGCCGATCGAAGACAAAAAGCTGCTGACCGACGCCATTTCTGGCATGGTGGCTTCGCTCGATCCCCATTCGGCCTACCTCGATAAAGTTGCCTATGCCGAACTGCGCGAAGATTCGCAAGGCAAGTTTGTCGGCCTCGGCATTGAAATCGGGCTCAGCGAGGATGGCTACATCAAGATCGTCTCGCCGATCGAGGATTCGCCCGCCTATCGCGCCGGGATCAAGGCCGGCGACCTGATCACACGGCTGGACGGCACGCCCGTCAAAGGACTGAGCCTGGACGAATCAATCAAGAAAATGCGTGGCGAGCCGGGTACCAAGGTCAGTTTGACCATCGCGCGCAAGGACGCGCCAAAGCCCTTGGTGTTTGTCATTACGCGCGAGGAAATCCATCAGAAAAGCGTGAAAGCGAAGATGGTCGAGCCCGGTTACGCCTGGCTTCGCGTGGCGCAGTTCCAGGAGCCGACGGTGGATGACCTGGCCGCCAAAATCACTGAACTATACAAACAGGACCCGCACCTCAAGGGCCTTGTGCTGGATTTGCGCAACGATCCGGGCGGCATGTTGCAAGGAGCGATCGGCGTGTCGGCCGCATTCTTGCCCAAGGATGTGGCTATCGTCACGACCAACGGCCAGTTACCAGAGTCGAAACAGATTTTTTATGGCCGCGCCGAATATTACGCCCTGCGCAGTGAAGGCGATGCGCTGGCGAAACTGCCAACCGAGGTGAAGAAGGTGCCAATGGTCGTACTGGTCAATACTGGTTCGGCGTCGGCCTCGGAAATCGTAGCCGGCGCCTTGCAAGACTACAAGCGCGCCATCATCCTCGGCAGCCAAACGTTTGGCAAAGGCTCAGTGCAGACCATCCGCCAGCTGACGGCCGACACGGCCGTCAAGCTAACGACTGCGCGCTATTACACGCCGAAGGGACGCTCGATCCAGGCTAAGGGTATCGTGCCCGACCTGTTGGTTGATGAGAATGCAGACGGCGACGGCCTCAACAGCCTGCGCACGCGCGAGGCTGACTTGGAAAAACATTTAAGCAACGACCGCGACAAGGAAGCGGCTAAGAACATCCGCGACGAGGCGGAAGATGAGCTGCGCATTGTGGCCGCAGAGAAACGGCGCAAACCACTTGAATACGGCAGTAAAGATGATTTTCAACTCACGCAGGCACTCAACCATTTGAAAGGGTTCCCGGTGCAACTAGCCAAGGCCGAACCGAAGATCGTGCAAGTTAATGATCCCAAGAAACCCGACGAAAAAAAATAGGCCCGGCGCCAGCGGTCGGCGCCTCTGCCCATGGCCCGACCCAGCCACTCCAATTAAAGGCTTGAGGCCAGTTCTGCACCGTCCTTGATAGCGCGCTTGGCATCAAGTTCGACGGCCAGCGCCGCGCCGCCGATCAGGTGGAAGCGCGGGCCCGTCGGCGTCGGCTCGCCAGCCATCAGGTCTGCTAGGCTTTCCTGGCCAGCGCAGATGACGACATGGTCGACCGCCAGCAAACGCTCCTGTCCGGCGACCGTGATATGCAAACCTTGGTCGTCGATCCGGTTGTACCGGACCCCTGCCAGCATCTCCACCCCGTTGCGCACAAGAGTGGCGCGGTGCACCCAGCCTGAGGTTTTTCCCAGACCGGCACCCACCTTTGACGCCTTGCGCTGCAGGAGAAAGATCCGACGCACCGGTTGCGGCGGCGCCGGCGGCACCAGGCCGCCGCTGGCGCTAACGTTCAAATCAACGCCCCACTCTTTGGCCCAGCTGGCCAATGGGAGCGGCAAGGGGCGCGCCGGATCGTGCAGCAAATAGGCGCCGACATCGAAGCCGATGCCGCCGGCGCCGATGATGGCGACGCGCTTACCGACCGGCGCTTTGCGCTGCAAGACATCCAGATAGGACAGTACTTTCGGATGGTCAATGCCCTCGATGGACAAACGCCGCACCTTAATACCGGTGGCGACGATGATATCGTCATAGCCTCCTGCCAGCAGCTGTTCGCGCGTGACGATCTGGCCCAAATTGAGCTTCACGCCGACCAGCTCCAGTTTGCGACGGAAGTAACGGATCGTTTCGGCGAATTCCTCCTTGCCCGGGATCTGCATGGCGATGACGAACTGGCCTCCCACCCTGTCGCTGCCCTCGAACAAGGTCACGTCATGCCCGCATTCGGCGGCGACGGTGGCCGCCGACAGGCCGGCGGGCCCGGCGCCAACGACGGCAACGCGGCGTCGCCTTGCCGTTTTGGCGTACACCAGTTCCGTCTCGTGGCAAGCGCGCGGGTTGACAAGGCAACTGGCGACTTGGCGGGCGAAGGTGTGATCAAGGCAGGCCTGGTTGCAGCCGATGCAGGTGTTGATCTCATCGGTGCGCCCACCCGCGGCCTTCAGCACAAACTGCGGATCGGCCAGAAACGGGCGCGCCATCGATACCAGATCGGCGTCGCCGCGCGCGAGGATCGCTTCCGCTTCATCCGGCATGTTAATGCGGTTCGACGCTACCACCGGAATCGTCACTTCGCATCGCAGGCGTCCCGCCACACTGGAAAACGCGGCACGCGGCACCGACGTGACGATGGTCGGCACACGCGCTTCGTGCCAGCCGAAGCCCGTATTTAAGATGGTCACACCGGCCTGCTCGAGCGCCTTGGCGACCGTCACCACATCGTCCCAGGTATTGCCGCCCTCGACTAGGTCGAGCAGCGAATGGCGATACATGATGATGAAATCGGGGCCGACCGCAGTGCGGATGCGCTTGACGATCTCAACTGGCAGGCGCATGCGGTTAGCGATGCTGCCGCCCCAGCGGTCAATGCGTAAATTGGTGCGCGCACACAGGAATTGGTTCAGCAAATAGCCTTCGCTTCCCATCACTTCGACGCCGTCGTAGCCGGCCTGCTGAGCCAATTTGGCGCAACGCGCATAGTCGCGCACGGTGGTGTCAATGCCGCCCTCGCTCAGCGCGCGCGGGCGAAATGGCGAAATCGGCGATTTCTTGGCGGAGGCCGAGACCACGAAGGGATGATAGCCGTAGCGCCCCGCATGCAAGATCTGCATGAGGATTTTGCCGCCCTCCTGGTGCACGGCTGTTGTGATGCGGCGGTGATTGAAGATGTCGCCCATGCAATTTAGGGTGCCGCCAAACGGAAGCAGCCAACCCGATCGATTCGGCGAAATGCCGCCGGTGACAATCAGCCCGACCCCGCCCCGCGCGCGTTCGCGGTAAAACGCGGCCAGTTTGCCATAATGGTAAAAGCGATCCTCAAGGCCGGTGTGCATCGAGCCCATGATGACGCGGTTACGCAGCGTGGTAAAGCCGAGATCGAGAGGCTCGAGCAAATGCGGATAGCGTGAATTGGTCATGATGGTTCCGGGTTGGATGACGTCGGCTGCGACGCGCACCGCATAAACACCTTGCACTGTAAACCCAGGATATCTAAAATTCCCTTGCCGCCATTTTTGCAAACGGAATGCGGCGCGCTTGTATTCTGCCATCCTTTCCCGTAGGCTGGATGAATGAAGCGACTAATATTTTGCTTGTTGCTCGCTGGCTTTGCACCGGCGATGGCGCAGATGCCCAGAAATGATGACCCTCCGAAATTGGAGGTGTCCGTGCGGCGCGTCGAGATAGGTGCAGCGCATATGTATGAAGTCGATGCCCGGGGCACGGTGCAAGCACCGCTGGCAACGGCGTGGAGGGTGCTCACCACGTACGAGAGGATGAGCGAGTTCGTGCCGGATCTGACGCTGTGCCGGGTCTTGTCGCGCACCGGCAATGAGGTGATCATCGAGCAGTTCGGGACCGCCCGTTTTCTATTCATGTCGAAGTCGATTCACCTGATCGTGCGCGCGACCGAGTCCCCCATGTCGTCAATCGACATCGCGCTCATCTCAGGCGACATGAAACAGTATCAATCGCGCTGGGACCTTTACCAAATGCCCGACGCGGGCGGCACACGCATCGTCTACAGTGGCCACCTGATCCCGAACTTTTACGTCCCGGGCCTACTAGGCTCGACCATGGTGCGAAGCGATATCGAACGCATGATGGTGGCGGTGCTGGCGCGACTCGACAGCAATCGTGAGTGAGACCGGCCTCGTCGGTGCTCAGGCCAAGTAGGTGTCGCGGTCGCGCAGTTCGGCGAAATTTGCCAGCGGGCCGATCTTAACCGTCAAGGGGTTCAGGCTCAACTGCGCATGCATCGCACGCCAGGCAAACAGCCATTCTTGTTCATTCGCTTCGGGTGCGGTCTTCGTAAAGGCGGCCCCGAGTGCGGCCCGCACGCCATATTCGACGGCGCCGTCGATGCCGGCCCAACTGGGCAGTGCGCGCTGAACGGCCCGGTGCAAGCGCTCGCCGAACTCTTCCGTGTTGTGAATGATCAGGCAGCTGTCGGCCGGAGCAAACAGGTCAAATAGCTTCCTGTCCCAGGCCCGCGAAAAACTCAAGGTCAGGCAGTTGGTTGCCGGGGTCAGCCGAAATTGGCCGAGCGCGAGCGCCAGTTCAAGCTCACTTCGATGGCCATAGCGGTGCAAGGTCGGGGGGCGTTGATAATCGTGCATACGAGACTCTATTCGGTGAAATGGTGGCGGAAAATGTCCCGTGTCAGTGCGTATTGCGAACGTGGCGCCGGGTGCGCCGGCTATTCGAGGCAATGGAAATTTCTCGCAATAGGTTGATAAAACTGCCAATTAGCGCGAGCATGGCGAACACGAAAAAGCCGGCAATATATTCGTCTCGCGCCTGCTTCAGCGTATCGTCCAGGAACAGCATGGCGATCACAAGGCAAATTAACAAGCCGCAGGCGGTGCTAAGCGCGATGGCATAGTTCATCAGGTGCGTGCGCCGGTACAGGGTTTCAAGCTCATCTAGGTAGGGATCGCCATAGCCGATGTCGAGCCGGTCCTCGAGCACGCGCGAGCGGTCAATAATGCGCGCCAGGCGGTTGGTCGGCACCATCAAATTGGTGCCCACGCCGGTGAGCAGGAAGACCGGCGCAATCGCCAGTTGGATGATATGGCCAATGTCACCGATCTGAATATTCATAAAAAACTTTACGGGGCCGGCGCTGCGCTCAGTTCTGCACAAACGCTAGTTTAGCAGCCCGCGCCGTTGCCGGGCTCCTTCAACGAATCAATCGAAGCACTGGCGCCGCTTAAATTGCTCGGTTGCGGCCACCAGCGCGCGCGCGATCCCCGTCTCTAATGCACCGTGGCCGGCGTCCGGAATCATCCTCAGATGCGCTCCGCGCCAGGCTTGGTGCAGGCGGTACGCCGACAGCGGAGGGCAAATCACATCGTAGCGCCCCTGCACGATCACGGCCGGCAAATGGGCAATCCTGCCAATATCGCCAATTAGCTGGTCTTCGCCGAGAAAGGCTCGGTTGGCCATGTAATGCGATTCAAGGCGACCCACACCCAGGTCGAGCGCGTCGTTCGGTCTTTCCTCGGGCTGTGGCAAAAGGAACACGCGGCGACCTTCGAAACGGCTCCAGCCGCGCACGGCCGGCCAGTATACGGCCGGATCATCGCTCAAGATCCGGCGCCGATAGGCCGCCAGTAAATCGCCGCGCTCCGATGCGGGGATCGGTGCGACGAACTCGTCGTACAAGTCGGGATAAAACCAGCGCACGCCGTTGATGAACCAGTCGATCTCGGCGTCGGTACAAAGAAAAATTCCGCGCAAGATAAAACCCAGGCACCGTTGCGGATGGGCTTCGCCATAAGCTAGCGCCAAGGTCGAGCCCCATGAGCCGCCAAAAACCAACCATTGTTCGATGCCAAATTGGTCCCGCAGGCGCTCGATGTCGGCGATCAGCAGTTGCGTGGTGTTATTGCGGCATTCGCCCAGCGGTGTTGATTTGCCGGCACCGCGCTGGTCGAACAAGATCACACGGTAATGGTTGGGATCAAAAAAACGCCGATGTTGCAGCGACAGGCCGGCACCGGGGCCCCCGTGCAGAAACACGACGGGCACCCCATCCGGATTGCCGCATTCTTCCCAATAAATGGTGTGCAGCGCGTCGACGGCCAGCATGCCGTGCCGGCGTGGCGCCAAGGGCGGAAAAAGCGGGCTAATAGCATCCGGCATAGGTATCCTTTTTTTGAGCAATGCAGCGATTATGAACTACTCCAAGCATGTTCCCCCTATGCCGCAGTTTCTTTTACGCTTGCCCGCCACCTTAAATTTCGTGATGCAATTTTCGGACGAAACACGTGGCTGGCTTCGCCAGGTAGAGCCGAATTCTCCCAGCTTTCCGTGATTTCGCGGCTTAATGGCTGTTACCGGTTTCCTTGGCGACGCTGCGCTCCCCACCCTGGAGTGTCACGCGTGACTCGGAGGCCGGTTCGCCACGCCGACACCCCAATGCCAGCTGTGCCGGGCGTCACAAAAAAAGCACCGCCCGCGGCAGTGCTTTTCGACAGGTTTCATGCAGTTGCGTGCACGAGGGGCCGGCGCAAACTTATTGCATGTGTTGGCCGCCGTTAATGGCGATATTGGCGCCCGTAACAAAAGCCGCTTCGTCAGAGGCCAGGTAAGCCACCAGTCCCGCCACTTCCTCTGGCTTGCCCAAGCGCGCCATGGGAATTTGCGGAATGATTTTGCTGTCCAGAACTTCCTGCGGAATCGCCATGACCATCTTGGTTCCAATATAACCCGGTGAGATCGTGTTGACAGTCACGTTCTTGCGCGCCACTTCCAGCGCCAGCGCCTTGGTAAAGCCATGCATTCCAGCTTTGGCGGCCGAATAGTTGGTCTGGCCAAAAGCGCCTTTCTGCCCATTCACGGAAGAAATGTTGATGATGCGGCCCCAGCCGCGCTCCACCATGCCATCGCACACCGGCTTGGTCATGTTGAAGACGGAGTCGAGGTTGGTGGCCATGACCGCATCCCAGTCCGGTTTTTCCATCTTCTTAAACGTCATGTCGCGCGTGATCCCGGCATTGTTGACCAGCACATCGACCGGCCCCATGTCACGCACAATGGCCGCCACGCACGCTTGCGCCGAATCGTAATCGGCCACGTCGCAAGGATAGGCCTTGAAGTCGTAGCCCAAATCGCGCGTCGTGGCCAACCACTCGTTGACCTTCGGATTGCCCGGCGAATGGGTTGTCACTACCCTATAGCCGAGCGCTGCAAGCTTAATGCACACCGCTTCGCCCAGACCGCCCATGCCGCCCGTTACTAATGCAACTCTTGCCATTGTCATCCCCTCAAGTGTCGTTTTGAAAATTGTAAGGCTCAATCGCGTTCGATGGCCAGCGCCACGCCCATGCCGCCGCCGATACACAGGGCCGCTAGGCCACGTTTTGCGTCGCGCCGGATCATTTCATACAGCAAGGTGACGAGAATGCGGGCACCGGATGCTCCAATCGGATGGCCAATTGCGATGGCGCCGCCATTGACGTTGATCTTGCTCGTATCCCAGCCCATTTCCTTGTTCACCGCAATCGCTTGCGCCGCAAACGCTTCGTTAATTTCCATCAGGTCGAGATCCTGGTGGGTCCAACCGGCCTTTTTCAGACATTGGCGAGTCGCCGATACCGGGCCCATGCCCATGATGGCCGGATCTAGGCCAGACGACGCATACCCCATGATCCGCGCCAGCGGGATCAAGTTCAACTCTTTAGCCATCCCGGCCGACATCATGATCACGGCCGCCGCGCCGTCGTTTAAGCCAGAGGAATTACCCGCAGTGACGCTGCCGTCCTTCGAAAACGCCGGGCGCAGGCTCGACAGGGATTCCAAAGTTGAGCCCGGCTTGATGTACTCGTCGTTCTCAAATACGAACGGACCTTTTTTCTGCGCGATGGTCAGCGGCAAGATCTCCTCTTTGAACTTGCCGGCCTGTTGCGCCGCTTCCGCCTTCCATTGCGATGCGAGCGCGAACTCGTCTTGCTCGGCGCGCGAGATACCAAATTTCTTCGCCACGTTCTCGGCCGTAATACCCATGTGGTACTGGTTATACACGTCCCACAGGCCGTCGACGATCATGGTATCGACCATCTTCACGTCGCCCATGCGGAAACCTTCGCGCGAGCCGTTTAGCGCATGCGGTGCGGCGCTCATATTTTCTTGCCCCCCAGCAATGACGATGTCGGAGTCGCCGCACCGGATGGCCTGGGCCGCCAGATGGGTTGCCTTCAGTCCGCTGCCGCAGACCTTGTTGACGGTGTAAGCTGGAATGGTATTGGGCAAACCGGCCTTGATCACGGCTTGGCGGCCCGGGTTCTGGCCGACGGCAGCGGTCAGAACCTGACCCAAAATGACTTCGCTGATCAGGTTGGGATCAATCCTGGTGCGCGCCAGTAAGCCCTGGATGACGTGGGCCCCCAATTCGGATGCCGGCGTTTTGGCCAGACTGCCTCCAAATTTACCCACAGCGGTACGGCCTGCGGCTACGATCACAACACTATCCATGTATCTTTCTCCGATGCACCGATCCGTAGGTCAAACTCGTGAGCCAAATTCATCAAAATCTAGCAATCCGCCCACTCTATTCTAACCAAGAATGTGCCACTATTCCAGCGCCGCGGTGACTACTTGGCCGGCGCCTGCATCTGCCCTCCGTCGTCGCCCGCGACGGGCTTGTTCGCGCCCATCGGCGGCTCGGCGCGGGTCAATGGATCCGATCCGTCAGCTGCGCCGTTGCAAGCGGCTTTGAAGAATGAATTTAAGGGCGTGATGGCGGCCGCCGGCGCTTTTTTGACTGCATCGACCAGCTCGGCCATCCTGTGCTGGGACGCAGCGCCCTCCGTTTCGGCCACACTAGAGAACTTGGACTGGCTGTCTTGAACCAGGTCGCCCGCCTGGCGCCCATAGGCGCCGACCCGTTCCATCGCCAATTGGGACTGATTTCCTGCCAGGCTCATCCACTCGCGCATATCTTTCACCGACAGCAACTGGTTGGTGGCCACCGTGGCGGCCGCGACAGAGGACTTGGCCGCTTCCACGTTCAATTCGATCACGCCCACGCCGCTGTCAAAGGCCGCCTGCGCGAAGGCGGCGGCACTCGTCAATTGTGCTTCGAAAACGGCTTTGCTAGCCAGCGACAATTGATCGAGGATGGAAAACATGGCGGCCTTATCGATAGAAAAACGTACGCACTGTGTATGCATTTTCATCGTAAGGGCTCACTACCTGCAAACCATTGACATAAATCAATGTTAACCGTGCATTTACCGCAAATGGCTTGCCCCCCCAACACGCAACGACCTTGTTGACGGGGCGTGTTCCGGTCTCTTTTCACGGGCCAGCGCTAGGCCTTGCACGGTCGCGCTCCCTATTGGCGAGCTTTCAAAGTAAAATGCAACAAACTCGCCGGTTCAGGCGATTGATGCCAAGCAAGGTTTGCAATTTGGCTTGGGGATTCGAATTTTCGCCTGTCACAGGCTCTCTTCTTAGTACTATTTATGTCAAAAAGCCCGTTGCAAAAACCCATCGAATTAAAGATATCCACGGTTGTGGCTGTCTCTGCCATCCTGTATAGCCCGGATGGCACGGCGTTAGATGCCGCCTTGAAAGAAATGACGGGGGGCACACCGGATTTTTTTGAGGACGACCTGGCCGTCATTGATGTCGCGGCGCTGCCGCCCGGCTGCGATCAGATCGACTGGGTCGCCCTGGTCGCCCTACTGAAAAAATACCGCCTGAACGCGGTCGCGGTGCGCAATGCGCCGCCGCCCATGCACGATGATATCGTCGCGCATGGCTTGAGCCTCGATTGCGGCGGCCGGGCGCGCGCGCCGTTAGCCGTCGTTGCCGCGCCTCCTGCCGTGGCGACGACGGCGGCCGCCGCCACGCTCGCCGCGCCCGGCGCCATGATCATCGACGCCCCAGTACGCGCCGGCCAGCGCATCTATGCCCGTGGCCGCGATCTGATCATCACCGCCGTCGTCAACAATGGCGCCGAAATCATTGCCGACGGCAGCATCCACGTCTATTCCGCCCTCCATGGAAGGGCCCTGGCGGGCGCGTCCGGCAATGCGGAGGCGCGCATTTTCGCCTTGTCCATGGAGCCAGAACTGGTCTCGATTGCCGGCGTGTACCGCACTTTTGAAGATGGCTTTCCGGCCGAGCTTGCACGCAAGCCGGCACAAATTAGTCTGGTCGGCGACCGAATCGATATACTATCTGTCAGTCCAGCATCCCGCATTTAAGCTTCGACATCGAAAAAGGATTTCTTGTGGCAAGAATTATTGTTGTGACGTCCGGCAAGGGCGGCGTGGGAAAAACCACCTCTAGCGCCAGTTTTGCTACTGGCCTGGCCATGCGAGGCCACAAAACAGCCGTACTCGACTTCGATGTCGGCTTACGCAACCTCGATTTGATCATGGGATGCGAACGGCGCGTCGTGTACGACCTGATCAATGTGATCAACAAGGAAGCCACGCTAAAACAGGCGATGATCAAGGACAAACATTGCGAGAACCTGTTCATCTTGCCGGCATCACAGACGCGGGATAAAGAAGCGTTGTCGGAAGAAGGCGTCGAGCGCGTGCTAAACGATCTGGTCAGCATGGACTTCGACTTCATTGTCTGCGATTCACCGGCAGGCATCGAACACGGCGCTCTGATGGCGCTCACTTTCGCCGACGAAGCGATCATCGTGACGAATCCGGAAGTGTCCTCGGTGCGCGATTCGGATCGCATCCTTGGCATCATCCAGGCCAAGTCGCGCCGCGCCTTGACCGCCGGCGAGCCGGTTAAGGAACATTTGCTCATTACCCGCTATTCGCCGAAACGGGTGGCGGCCGACGAAATGCTGTCGTACCAGGACGTGCAGGAAATCCTACGCATACCATTGATCGGCATCATTCCGGAATCGGAGTCGGTGCTGCACGCGTCCAACCAAGGCAATCCCGCTATCCATTTCAAGGGTACGGACGTGGCTGAGGCCTATGAGGATGTGGTCTCCCGCTTTCTTGGCGAAGAGCTCGCGCTACGCTTCACGACCTACGAAAAGCCCGGATTGCTGCAGCGCATCTTTGGAGCAAAGTAACTATGGCCCTGCTTTCCTTTCTCTTTCCCCCGAAGAACAAAACGGCATCAGCAGCCAAGGAACGCTTGCAGATCATTATTGCGCGCGAACGTAATGGCCGCGGCGGCCCTGATTTCCTGCCGGCGCTGCATAAAGAGTTGATCGAGGTCATTTCTAGGTACACGAAAGTAAGCGCGGAAGACATCAAGATCTCGCTCGATCGCCAGGGTAACTTGGAAGTGCTCGACGTCAATGTGGTGCTGCCGGACGCCTGAGGCGCCGTCGCGACGCTAGGCGCGATGAGCCACCAGCAACTCGTGCACCACCACTGCGCACGCATCCACGTGTTGATAACCGATCTGGCGAAACACGGTAAATCCGATTGCGGCCGACACGATCGGCCCGGCCAGCGGTACTAGCTTGGCCGCTTGCTTGGCCATGGTCTTCATGCCGCTGCGCTTAAATAGCTGCATCACGAGTTCGCGCGTGACAAATTTGCCCACCATCATGCCGCCTATGCCGACTGCGGCCTCGTAGGCGACGAGCTTGAATTTCGGCTGCATCTGGTCGATTTGATTCGGCGTCAGCCCGAATTCCTTGTTGATGTCGTCAATCATCATCGCAAACAGCCCCAGGTCGGACATCACATCAACACCGGGAATCGGAACGACTGACACGCCGGCCGAAATCATGGCACGCCGCCGCACGAGGCGCCGGCAACGCTCGCGCACCTGCGCTATATCTTGCACGGAGCTGGGAATCAAGGTCCAGGCCGTACCATTTTTTGCCTCCATCGTCCTGCTCCCCGCATTCATTTTATTCCCGGCTTGCCTTGCCGTAAGGAATCCGACAACTTGGAAATACCAAGTTTTTCCTCAGTGTACCGTGTAATCTGGCGCCAGCCCCACGCGACTGCGATGTTGGCTTTCCCTCGCGCCGTTGCGCGGGAATCGATTAACGGGGTGCGGGCTATGGGTAGCGTGACTTGCGGGCCTGCCGTCACACTATAGTGGCGAGGAAAGAACGGGGCAGGCTGAACATTCCTAAAATCACGTAAAATGTGGCGTCAAGCATGTGACTCAACGATGAAGCATGTCTGCAACTGTCCCTGACGGTCCTTTAGCCCGTTCGGTAAATCGCCTTGGGTTGCAATTTCCCGCTTACAAGCCGATCGAATCATGAGAATCGCCGTACTTGAAAATGACCTTGGTCAGTCCGCTTTGATTTGCCAGGTGTTGACTGCGGCAGCCCATGTTTGCCACGGATTCCACACCGGCAAGGATTTGCTTGGACAATTGCGCAAAGACAGTTACGACATGCTGATCATGAATTGGCAGGTGCCCGACCTGAGTGGGACCGAAGTGGTGCGGCGCGCACGTGAGAAGCTGCCCCCGAATGCGCCCGTCATGTTTCTCACCACCAATGCGGGAGGAAATGACATCGTCGCCGGCTTGGATGCCGCCGCCGACGACTACATGATCAAGCCTTTGCGGCGCACGGAAATGGTGGTCAGAGTGCAGGCGCTACTGCGCCGTGCTTATCCGCCCCAAAATGGCACCGAGCAATTGCAATTTGAGAAATACGTGTTCGAAATTCAGCCCGGCCGCCTGCTGATGGATGGTGCCGTATTGGACGTCACGCACAAGGAATTTTCCCTGGCTTTATTATTTTTCCGCAATATCGGCCGGCCTTTATCACGTGCCTATATTCATGAGGCCGTGTGGCTGCGCGACAGCGCCCTACCCTCGCGCACTCTGGACACTCATGTTTCGCGCGTACGCAACAAGTTAAAACTGACGCCGGAAAACGGCTTCCAGCTGGTCCCCGTGTACAGTTATGGTTACCGGCTGGAAAAACTGCCCCCTTTGCTTGCATCGACGAGCACCGTCGCGCCGGAAACCGCCCATGGGGGTTAGCGGGGGCTAATTTTGCTCCTGCACATGGCGGCCAAAGAGTTGTGCTGGCCGGCGCCCTTAGCCCGCGCCGAAATCGGGGGCGTACGGCGCACCGCGACATTTCGGGGCGAAAAATAAAACCAATTTCCCTAGCGTGGCACGCCGGTCGCACCGTGTTGCGGGGGCAAAAAACGGCCTGACCGTTCAATCGCATGGCGCGTCGCGCTTGCATCACGTTATAATGGCGCAATATCGAATTCATCAAAGTCCGAAATGCAACTGCTCGCCGTCGGTCTCAATCACACAACTGCCCCAGTTTCGCTGCGCGAACAACTGGCGCTTGCGCCTGAGCAATTGGGCCAAGCAGTGATGGCGGCACGCGCTTGGTTCGAGCGCATCGACGCCCGCGGCAGTGATGAGGCAGCCATATTGTCGACTTGCAACCGCACCGAGCTGTATGCGGCCAGCCATGCGCCCAATCCACTCGATGCCAGCGCCCATTTTCTGGCCGATTACCACAAACTCAATTACGCCGAATTGCGTGCGCATCTGTACATGCTGCCGCACGACGATGCCGTGCGCCATGCCTTCCGGGTCGCCTCTGGGCTCGATTCGATGGTACTGGGCGAGCCGCAGATCCTAGGACAGATGAAGGATGCGGCACGTCTGGCTGAAGCTGCCGGCGGCATGGGCACCTACCTGCACCAATTGTTCCAGCGCAGCTTTTCGGTCGCCAAGGAAGTGCGCAGCACCACCGAGATCGGCGCCCACAGCGTGTCGCTGGCGGCCGCCGCCGTGCGCTTATCGCAACGCATCTTCGACAAGCTATCCGAGCAAAACGTGCTGTTCATCGGCGCCGGCGAAATGATCGAGCTGTGCGCCACCCACTTCGCCGCGCACAGCCCGAAGAGCATCACGGTGGCCAACCGCACGCTGGAGCGCGGCGAGCTGCTGGCGCACCGCTACAATGGACGGGGAATCCGGCTGGCCGACTTGCCGGAGCAGTTGGCGCAGTTCGATATTGTCGTTTCCTGCACCGCCTCCGCGCTGCCGTTAATCGGCTTGGGCTTGGTAGAACGTGCCGTCAAGGCGCGCCGCCACAAGCCCATGTTCATGGTCGACCTGGCCGTACCGCGCGATATCGAAGCGGAAGTGGCGCGCTTGAACGACGTGTTTTTGTATACGGTAGACGATCTAGGTAAGGTCGTGCAGACGGGCATGGAAAGCCGCCAGGCTGCGGTGGCACAGGCCGAATCGATCATTGAGACCCGCGTGCAGTCCTTTATGCACTGGGTTGATGACCGCGCCATCGTGCCGCTCATCCAGAACTTGCATGAAAGCAGCGAGAGCATGCGTTTGCTGGAACTGGAACGTGCAAAAAAAATGCTGGCCAAGGGCGCCGACATCGACGCCGTGCTAGAAGCGCTGTCCAAGGGCCTGACCGCTAAATTTCTGCATGGCCCACAACAGGCCTTGCACCGTGCGCAAGGCGAGGAGCGCAAGCAACTGGCAAACTTGCTGCCGCAAATGTTCCACGGGCGCCGTTAGCGCACCGCACCAATTAATGCGGCAGGCGCAGCCGCCTGCCGTGCCTGCCTTGCTGCCGCCGCTCCTTTCGACATCTCCTTTAGTTCCCCTATGAAACCATCAATGCTGGCCAAGCTGGATCAACTGGCCAATCGCCTGGCCGAACTCGACGAATTGCTGACGCATCAAGACATCATCTCGAACCGGGACAATTACCGCAAGATGACCCGCGAGCATGCTGAAATCGGGCCGCTGGTGACGCTGTATGGCGCGTTCCAAGAAGCGAGCGCGGACAGCGCTGGGGCGCAGGAAATGCTGGCCGACCCGGAACTCAGGGAATTGGCGCAGGAAGAAATCGAGCTGGCTAGGACGCGCATGGAGCAGCTCGAAATGGAGTTGCAAAAAATGCTACTCCCAAAGGACGTCAACGACGAGCGCAACATCTTCCTTGAAATCCGGGCCGGCACCGGCGGCGAGGAGTCGGCCCTGTTCGCCGCCGACTTGTTGCGCATGTACACGCGCTTTGCCGAGCGCAACCGCTGGCAGGTCGAGCTGGTGTCGGCCTCCGAGTCCGATCTGGGCGGCTACCGCGAAGTGATCGTGCGCCTGATCGGCAGCGGCGCCTATTCCAAACTCAAATTCGAGTCCGGTGGCCACCGCGTGCAGCGGGTGCCGGCCACGGAGACCCAGGGCCGCATCCACACCTCGGCCTGCACGGTGGCGGTAATGCCGGAGGCCGATGAAGTCGAGGACGTCAACATCAACCCCGCCGACCTGCGCATCGACACCTATCGCGCGTCCGGCGCCGGCGGCCAACACATCAACAAGACTGATTCCGCCGTGCGCATCACCCACCTGCCTAGCGGCATTGTCGTCGAGTGCCAGGACGACCGCAGCCAGCACAAGAACAAGGCCTCGGCCATGAAGGTGCTGGCCGCGCGCATCAAGGACATGCAAACGCGCGAACAGCAGTCGAAGGAAGCTGCCACGCGCAAGAGCCTGATCGGCTCGGGCGACCGCAGCGAGCGCATCCGCACCTACAATTTCCCGCAAGGGCGCATGACGGATCATCGCATCAATCTAACCCTCTACAAGCTCGACTTCATCATGGACGGCGACCTGGCGGACCTGACCAATGCGCTTGCAGCCGAACACCAGGCCGAACTACTGGCCGCGCTGGGCGAATAAGTTGGCCAGCGGCTTGGACTTTGTTGCGCATGATTTCTCCAAATTTTGGCGGATATGCGAAAATTATCAACCCCCAGCGCGTCCCTTATCCACGCTGAGTCGTCACCTAACCGGGTAATCCATGAACAAGTCGCGCCCCCTGCTTTTGTCTATCGCTTTTTGTTGTTTCGTCATGCTGGCCGTGGCCATGTACCTGCAACATGTGATGGACATCCTGCCTTGCCCCTTGTGCGTGATCCAGCGCTACCTGTTCCTGGGCATCGCTCTGGCCTGCCTTGCCGGCGCGGCCGTTGGCAAACCGCGGCTGGGGGCGGCCCTAGGCCTACTTAGCGCGTTCGGCGGTCTCGGCGTCGCCGGAAAACACCTGTACATACTGGCCCATCCCGGGCTATCTTGCGGCATAGACCCGCTCGAGACATCCCTCAACAAAATCTTTACAGCCAGATATATGCCGTTTATCTTCAAGGCCGATGGCCTCTGCGAAGACGTGACCGCGCCGTTTTTCGGCCTGTCAATTCCCCATTGGTCCTTCGTCTGGTTCGCCATTTTCACGGGCGCGTTGATATGGACTCTGACGCGCCGCAAATGACGCCAGCCTCCGGCCTCGTCGCCGCCGGCAGCACGGTTGGCGCCCTGCAAATTAGGCCACTGCTAGAGCCGCTGGACAACCGC
Source organism: Janthinobacterium sp. (assembly GCA_003133225.1). GTDB lineage: Bacteria > Pseudomonadota > Gammaproteobacteria > Burkholderiales > Burkholderiaceae_D > Janthinobacterium. The sequence continues at coordinate 24,185 of PKWL01000130.1, read as the reverse complement.
ATCCTGCTGTGCCACGTGCTGGGCTTAACACGCGTCGGCCTGATAACGCAAGCGGAGCGCGCCCTAAGCGCTGACGAAGCGGCGCTTCTGGCGGCGCTCATCGCGCGCCGCCAGCGGGGTGAGCCGATCGCCTATATCGTCGCTCACCGGGAATTTTACGGACTCCCTTTTCGCGTTTGCGATGCCGTACTGATCCCCCGCCCGGACACTGAACTGCTAGTTGACCTGGCACTGGAACGACTGCCGTCCCAAGGCCGCTTGCTCGACTTGGGAACGGGCAGCGGCGCGATCGCCGTCGCGCTGGCCCACACACGGCCCGACGCTCAAGTCAGCGCGCTCGACGTCAGCGCCGCCGCGCTCAGCGTAGCGCAACACAACGCCCATGCCAACGGTGTCAATGTGACCTTCATGCAGAGCAACTGGTATGGCGCACTGAAGGGGGAAATTTTCGACCTCATCGTCGCCAATCCGCCCTATATCGCCGCCGGCGACGGCCACTTGGAACAAGGCGATTTGCGCTTTGAGCCGATGGACGCCCTATGCGACCATGGCGACGGCCTATCCGCGCTACGTCTTATCATCGCGGGCGCAGCGCGCCGCTTGGCGCGGCCGGGATGGCTGCTGGTGGAACATGGTTACGATCAAGCCCATGCCGTGCGCGCGTTGCTAACGGAACACGGTTTTTGCGGCGTCGACAGCTGGACGGACTTGGCCGGAATAGAGCGCGTCAGCGGCGGTCGAAGCGCCGGATGAATGGTGCAAACATGCAACTTTTCAAGCTGGTTTGCGGATCCACGCAGGGCCATGGCGCTCGACCGTGAAAGCGCCCGGCGCCCCCCCCCTTTTGCTACGCACCGACGCTGTTGCCGAATTTCGGTTACTCTCAGCACGAATAATTTGTATGATGCACAAGACAGGAAGATCAAATTGCCCAATTTACTGACTCGCCGCCTGGCCCTACTCGCAGAAGATGCCAACCTCGCCATGCTCACTGGCGGCTTGCGCGGCATCGAACGAGAGACCTTGCGCGTCGAGCCGACCGGCAAATTGGCGGCGACACCGCACCCGGCCGCTCTTGGCTCGGCCTTGACCCATCCGCAGATCACCACCGATTACGCCGAAGCCCTGCTCGAATTCATCACTCCGCCCGAGCACGACATCGCTGTGACGCTGCAAAAACTGGACAGTATCCATCGCTTCGCCTATTCCAAGCTGGGCGACGAGCTGCTATGGAGCCAGTCAATGCCGTGCCAGCTGCCGCCCGAAGAAGGCATCCAAATTGCCTGGTATGGTACGTCAAACCTGGGCATGCTCAAGCACGTCTACCGGCGCGGCCTGGCTCTGCGGTATGGCAAAGCCATGCAATGCATCGCGGGGATTCACTACAACTACTCGCTCGACGAGCGACTTTGGCCCGTGCTGGCCGTGCCTAATTCGGGCGCCCCCCAGGCGGCATCGGCCATGGCGCTGCAATCTGAGAGCTATTTGGCGATGATCCGCAATTTCCGCCGCTACAGCTGGCTGCTGATGTATCTGTTCGGAGCCTCGCCGGCTCTGTCCGCCGGCTTTTTGCGCGGCCGCAGCCACCAGCTCGCCACTCTGTCGGCCGACACTTTGTACCTACCGTATGCGACCAGCCTGCGCATGAGCGATCTAGGCTACCAAAATGATGCGCAATCGGGCCTGAAACCGCAGGAGAACAGCCTCGACATTTACGTCGCCACGCTCACTAGGGCCGTCAATCAGCCCTACTTGCCATATGCACAGCTCGGCCTTAAAAAAGATGGCGAATGGATCCAGCTCAGCACCAACGTGCTGCAGATCGAAAACGAATATTATTCGACAATCCGGCCCAAGCGCGTGATCCGTACCGGTGAACGGCCGCTCCAGGCCCTTTGCGCGCGCGGCGTGCAATACGTCGAAGTGCGCTGCATGGACGTGGACCCCTTCGAGCCAATCGGGATCAGTTTGGAAACGGCGCGCTTTCTCGACGCTTTCCTGCTCTTTTGCGCGCTCGACGAAAGCGCCCCGATCTCGGAGGAACAAAGCCGCACCTTCACAGAAAACTTTGCGCGCACCGTCAAGGAAGGCCGGCGCCCGGGGCTGATGCTGCGCCAAGGCGACGCCGCCATCACGCTGCAGGAGTGGGGCGCGCAACTGCTGCAACGCATCGCCCCCGTTGCCGCCCTGCTCGACCGCCAGTGCGGCGGCGCCGTGCATGCTAACTCGCTGGCGCTGCAGGCGAGAAAGCTGGCCGATCCGGAGGCGACGCCATCGGCCAGGGTACTGGCCCAGGTGGAAGGCAACGGCGGCTCGTTTGCTGCGTTCGGCCTGAGCCAAAGCCAGGCACACGCAGCCTATTTCCGCGCCCATCCCCCCGTCGCCGAAGAGCTGGCCTATTTCACGGCGCTCGCTGCCGCGTCGATGGCCGAGCAAGCTCAGATCGAACAGACGCCAACGGCCAGTTTCGATGACTACGTAGCCGCCTATCGTTCCAGCAATTTGTGCCATACCAGTTAATCGAACGCGGCCACCACTTTTTAGGCGACCTTTGCTCACCTTTTACAACGAACTGCACGGCCAGCACTGCGGCCGCTTCGAAACCGTGCGCGGCGCGAGCGTGCCGTGCGTCGACACGCCGGAACGGGCCGACGTCGTTGTCGCCGAACTGGGGCGCAGGAACTTAGGGCGCATCGTCACGCCGCAGGGAGTGCCGCTGCTGTCGCTCGAGCGCATCCACACTCCGCGCTACCTGCATTTCCTGCGCCATGCCTGGAGCGACTGGCTGGCGCTTGATCCCGCCAACGCCGATTTGGATGCGTTCCCGTCCGTGTGGCCGATCCGCAGCCTGCGTGACGACATCGAGCCGGATAATTTTGGCGCCAAGCTGGGCTTGTATTCGATGGACCGCAGCACTCCCGTCACCTGCGGCACCTGGATCGCGGCTAAGGCCGGCGCCGATTGTGCCGTCAACGCGGCCCACGCCCTACGCTTGGGCGAGCGTGCCACCTTTGCACTGACCCGACCGCCCGGCCACCATGCCGGCATCGATTTTTTCGGCGGTTCGTGCTTCCTCAACAATGCTGCACTGGCGGCCCAGCACCTGCTTGACGATGGCGCGCGCCGGGTCGTCATTCTCGACCTTGACTATCATCACGGGAACGGCACGCAGAGTATTTTTTACGAGCGCGACGACGTACTGTACATTTCACTGCACGCCGATCCGCGCAGCGCTTTTCCGTTTTACTTGGGCCACGCCACCGAGACCGGCGCGGGCGCCGGTCTCGGTTACAACATGAACCTACCGTTGCCGGCCGGCACTCCGACGACGATATGGTTCGCCGCACTAGAGACGGCTTGCATCCGCCTTCGCAGCTATGCTCCGGATGCCTTGGTGGTGTCGCTCGGGGTGGATACTTTCGGCGGCGCTCCACAATCGCATTTTGCACTGCAAAGCGCCGACTTCCTTCGTATCGGCGAACGCATCTCCTTCCTAGGACTGCCTACCGCGTTCATCTTGGAAGGGGGCCACCCCGTCAAGGAAATCGGGGTCAACGTCGTCAATGTTCTGGAAGGCTTCGAGACGGCCGACTGAGCCTTCCGGCAGGCAACGGCGGCGGCAGAACCTTCGGCCCGCGCCATGCCGCCCGTTCCGCAAAACAACGCTGTGCGGCCATTTTGACGCCGCCCGGGACAGGCGGCGTCAGCCGCCAACAACGACCCTGGCAATTCAGCCATAATAACAATCCTACCAACCGCGCCTCGCTGATCGCCTATGAATACTGGCATGTTCTACGCCGCCCTGTCATTTTTTTTCTGGGGCTTGTTCCCTCTGTATTTCCACGCCATCGACGAAGTGGCGCCGCTCGAAATCCTGGCGCACCGCATGCTGTGGTCGCTCCTCTTTTTGGGCATCGTCCTGTGTCTGCGGCGCCAATGGAAATGGCTAGGTCAGGTGACGCGGCAACCACGAGTCATTGGCGGTTTTATTGCCAGCGCCTGCCTGTTGTCGGGCAACTGGTTCATCTACATCTGGGCCATTAACAACGGTCATGTGATCGACGCCAGCCTCGGCTATTTCATCACGCCTTTGATCAATGTCATGCTCGGCTTTCTGTTGCTGCAAGAGCGACTACGGCGTGGCCAGTGGCTGGCGATTGGGCTGGCCGGTTGTGGCGTGGCTTGGCTCGCGTTGCAGGCTGGGCAATTGCCCTGGATCGCCCTGATGCTGGCCGCCACCTTCGGCGGCTACGGGCTGATGCGCAAAACAGCGGCCTTGGGTGCGCTCGAAGGCTTGTCGTTCGAAACGCTGCTCCTGTTTCCGCTCGCCTTTTCCTATGTGGCCTGGCTAACCTATCATGGCCACAACAGCTTTATCAGCAGCGCTTCGGCCAGCACACGCTGGCTGCTGGCCGCTTCCGGTCCCATCACGGCGATCCCGCTGCTGCTTTTCGCGTCCGGCGCACGCCGCATACCGCTGTCGGTATTGGGCCTGTTGCAATATATCGCCCCGAGCATGCAGTTGTTAATTGGCGTGTGGATCTTCCATGAAGGCTTCACGACGCAACGCATGATCGGCTTTGTCATCATCTGGTGCGCGCTGCTGCTGTACGCCGGCGAAGGAATCTGGATGAGCAGGCGCTATGCCAGCACCTGGCAAACACGCTAGCGGCAAGGGGGTGTTTTATCGTATCCTGTTCACTGTTTATCACTTGAGATACATCAATGGCCAATTACGTCTATACCATGAACCGCGTGGGCAAAATCGTCCCTCCCAAGCGGCAGATTCTGAAAGATATTTCACTGTCCTTCTTCCCCGGCGCCAAGATTGGCGTGCTGGGCTTGAACGGCTCTGGTAAATCGACCTTGCTCAAGATTATGGCCGGCATCGACACCGACATCCAGGGCGAAGCGGTGCCGATGCCGGGTCTAAACATCGGTTATTTGCCGCAAGAGCCGCTGCTTGATGCGGAACAGACGGTACGCCAGGTGGTGGAAGGCGGCTTGGGCGAAGTATTCGAAGCGCAGGCCAAACTCGAAGCAGTGTACGCCGCGTACGCCGAGGAAGATGCCGATTTCGACGCGCTGGCCAACGAGCAGGCGCGCCTCGAGGCGATCATTTCGACCTCTGATGGCGGCAACTTAAACTTACAACTGGAAATGGCAGCCGATGCGCTGCGCCTGCCGCCTTGGGAGGCGAAAATCGGCATACTGTCCGGTGGCGAGAAGCGGCGCGTCGCGTTGTGCCGTCTGCTACTGTCCAAACCCGACATGCTGCTGCTTGACGAGCCGACCAACCATCTCGATGCCGAATCCGTCGACTGGCTCGAACAATTTCTGCTGCGCTTTCCGGGCACCGTGGTCGGCATCACCCATGACCGCTACTTCCTCGACAATGCCGCCGAATGGATCCTGGAACTAGATCGCGGCCATGGCATTCCGTGGAAAGGAAATTACAGTTCTTGGCTGGAGCAAAAGAGCAATCGCCTCAAGCTGGAAGAGTCGACTGAATCGTCGCGCCAGAAAACCATCGCCAAGGAACTGGAGTGGGTGCGCCAGAATCCGAAGGGACGTCAAGCCAAGAGCAAAGCGCGCCTGGCGCGCTTTAATGAACTTTCCGAGCACGAATACCAGAAGCGCAACGAAACCCAAGAGATTTTCATCCCGGTGGCGGAACGCCTGGGCAATGAAGTGATCGAGTTTAAGAACGTCTCGAAGGCCTTCGGCGAGCGCCTGCTGATCGATGACCTGTCGTTTACGATCCCGGCCGGCGCCATTGTCGGCATCATCGGCCCGAACGGCGCCGGCAAGTCGACCCTGTTCAAGATGATCACCGGCAAAGAACAGCCTGGCAGCGGCGAAGTGGTGATCGGCAAGACGGCACGGTTCTCGATAGTCGACCAAAACCGCGATTCGCTGGAAGATAGTAAGACGGTGTTCGAAGACGTCTGCGGCGGCGCCGATATCGTCACCGTGGGGCGTTTCGAAATGTCATCGCGCGCTTATCTTGGGCGTTTCAATTTCAAAGGTTCAGACCAGCAAAAGTTGGTCGGCAACCTATCTGGCGGTGAGCGCGGGCGCCTGCATCTGGCCAAGACACTGCTCATGGGCGGCAACGTGTTGTTGCTCGATGAACCGTCCAACGATCTGGATGTGGAAACCTTGCGCGCGCTGGAAGATGCGCTGCTCGAATTCGCTGGTAGCGTGATGGTCATAACCCATGACCGCTGGTTCCTCGATCGCATCGCGACTCATATCCTGGCGTTTGAAGGCAACTCGCAGGTGAGCTTCTTCGACGGCAATTATCAGGAATATGAAGCGGACAAGAAAAAACGCCTGGGTGAAGAGGGTGCCAAGCCAAAACGCATCCGTTACAAGCCGCTGACGGTGTAAGCCGCGCTGCGGCAAGGGGTCAGCGAAAAAATGCAGTTCTGAAAAGCAACTGCACTTTTAAGGAAGAAGCTGGGCCCGGGTCAGGCGCCGCCGCGCACCGGTTTGATCGCGCAAGCGGGGCCCGCCCTTCAATTAATTAAACGAATAACGCGCGCCGAACGCGAGCGCATCGGCCTTGCGGCCGAAATCGGCGCTTTGGCCGTAATGTTCGAGTTCAGCCGTCAGTGCGACATTTTTATTGATCGCGTATTGGCCGCCAATGGACGCATACAAACCGGTCTTGCTGTCGCCTTGAAAATTGGATTGCACGTCGCCGCTGATGTTGTCGTGAGTGCTAGCCACACCGAGTTTGCCGAACACGGAAAATTGTTCGTTGATTGGCGCCGTCGCCTTGGCCGCCACGTAAAACGCATGGGAATCAGTGGCAACCTGGCTGGCGCCATTGCTGCCATTGAAGGTGAAGCTCTTACTGCCGAAGTCGGTATAACCGGCTTCAACGCCCCAGGTCTTGTCGAACTCGTAGCCGGCAAACAATTTACCGGAAACCTTGTTGCCACTTTGGTCGGTGCCAGGCTCGTTGAAACTGTAACGGCTGGCGACCGCTCCAGCGCCGGCGTAGGCGCCTTCAGCGTGAGCAATGGATATGCTAGACAGGGCGGCGCTGGCCGCAATCACGGCAAATAGAATCTTTTTCATTATCTTATCTTTCCAAAAAATTTAAGGGCCTTGGCTCGCAGTTCAATGAAATGCGACATAACCAAGATAGCACCGAAGAAAAAGTACGTCCGTGGTCAATTGGTAAGAAATGTGACGAAATGTAAGTAGGCGATAGCGAAATGGCAAATTTCAGCGTGCACTGAAATTAGATGATGATGCTTGATTTTGCACGGAAATAATCTAAGTTACTATTTTTCTGAACGTCAAGTTCACGCGCGGAGCGCAATATCGACGTTCCTTGTTGATTCCGTGCTGCCAGTTGGCCTGCGTTTTTCCGGACATTAAAAGCAGACTTCCATTGCCAAGAAACAATTTCACAGTTTTCGGCAAATATTTATGCTTAAGAATAAATGTGCGCGGCGCGCCAAAACTGACGGATGCTATGACGGGATTTTGCCCCAGCTCCCTTTCATCGTCGCTGTGAAAGCCAATGCTGTCGTTTTGGCCGCGATAATAATTTAGCAAGACGCTGTTAAATTGGTGGCCACTGGCGAGTTCCACGGCGTGCTTGATTTCAAGTTGTAGGGGCGTCAACGGCAGCGGATCGAGAACCATGCCTGAATAACGGTAGCGCGCCGCGCCGTGCCATGCCGTCAGACGTGGTTGTAAATGACGCTTGCCCCACACCGTGATGGCGTCGGCACGCCAGATGGTCTCCTCGATCAGACGCTGCAGCACGGCGTCGCCGTCTAGCGGCAAGCGCTCGAGAAAATATAATTCGCCATCGTCGATAGGAATCGGCATCAACGGGGCAGTCGACGTAAACAGGTCCATCACGGGTACGATAGCACGATGACCTACGGCGCTGTTCCTAGAGAGAGATATTCAAAGCTGCTTATGGGATTTATCCGCACTTGGTTGACCTGATTGCTCGCCCGACTCATACATGGACGCCCCCAGTTGCGCCGGAGAACGAGATTGAAAAGATAAACGCACAGTCCTGTCGAAGGGGTTTGGCTGAGCAATTTCATTTGGCATTACAGCATTGGAGCACCTAGGGAACATCCTCGTTTTCACGATAAAATTTGTCGTCTTCGCGAGCAGGGCGAGCCTCGCACGTGATGCCAGGTTCATGTATTGCGCGCAACGGCTCCCAGCTGAGAGCGCACAGGGCTGGCGCACTGACGGGATGTCGACAGCACGCGGCGCGCTGCGTGCGACACGAATCGCTATTTTTTTTGCTTGCGGCGCGCCAAGTCGCGCGTGGGTTTGACCAGCGCCTGATAGAGCTGTCCGGCCGTCTTGTCCCATGCCTCTACGGCGCGCTGCTGCTTTGCCACGGTCGTGAAATCGCCGCGGGCAATGGGCCCGCTCAACGCTTGCGCCGGGCCCATACGGAATACATTGGCCACCGTTTCCGTCACCAGCGGCAGCGCCAACTCCCGCGCAACCGGTGCCGGGATGCCCGCTGCCTGGTATGCCCGCAACGCCGCATCCAGCACCGTGACCAAGTAGTTGCTGGCAAAAACCGAGGCCGCGTGGTACACCGTTTTGGCCGCTGCATCGATGCCGACCGCACGGGCGCCGCTCGCGCTCAGTGCCGCCGTTAGTAATTCGAGCGCCTTCGCATCGCCTTCGACGCCGCAAAATGTCCCGGCAAAATCGCGAACCACGGCTTCCGGATCGGCGAAGCTGCGGATCGGATGCACGCTGGCGACGAGGGCGCGTGCCTGCGCTGCTGCCTGGAGGTGGGCCGACGACAAGGCGCCGCTACAATGGAAAACGACCGCGCCCGCCACTGAGCGGGCGCAAACCAGTGCGTGGCAAGCGGCCTCGATCTGGTCGTCGCCAACGGCGAGCAGATAGACATCGGCGCAGCGCAGGTCGGCAAATTTCCTGACGGCGGTGCCAGAGCCTATGAAGGCCACCGCTTTCTGCGCCGATGACATGGAGCGCGTCAACACGTCCTGTACGACAAAACTGCCGCTAGCTGCAAAGACGCGCCCGAGCACGGTGCCGACATGGCCTGCGCCAATGATATTGATGGTGAGCATTAGAAATTTGACCCAGGCCAAACCTTTGCTGCCTGCAGATCGAGCCCGCCGCCGAAGAGCACGCCACGGCAACTGTTGCGGGCAAATTGATCGCATGGAAGGCGGCGCGCCGGAGTGCCTTGGACACGGTGCCGTTCATGCCTGTGGCCAGCCGGCGCCCGCCCACTTCGGGTGCCGATTGGCGCGTCAAATAACGCTGTTCTGAAGCCGCCCAGTTCAGCAGCTACTGGCCGCATCGCACTGCTGCGCTTGCGTCCCCCCCTATTGCAAGGGGCGTCCCGCCCTCTCTCAACGTTTGCGCGCAGGTCGTCCACATTGCTGAAATTGCCGGTCCCCGACAGGAACCGCAGGTAAATCATCCGATTTTCGCGCATTCTAAGTTCGCCGAGGTGTAGTGGAAAGCCGTGGCCTTTTCGGCCGGGATAATTTGCAAAATTTTGAGGGATGAAGCCTGCGCCACGCCCATGCCGAGGGCCCACCGGCGGCGGCTTGGCCCAGTCAAAGCGTGCGCATTTTCGCACGTGCCGGGAATGCCATATCACGATGAGGCCGGTATGGGAATGTTGCCATTTAAGACGTTTTTTTGACTAATTGCTTTTCAAAGGCAACATCGAGTTTGCTAACGCGCCTGGGCTTTTGCGGACCCAGGCCGTTCACGAATGCGACAAACGCGTCCAGTTCCAGCGGCGCGCACAAGGGCGGCTTGGCGGGGCCCTCAATGAGAAAAAACAGTTCCCCGCCGGTGCGCGCCATCGAATACTGGTCGTTGCCGCTGCGCACCTTGAGGCGCTCAATGGCGGCCGTCGCTCTGGTTGATCGCATGCTCAGAATGCCGCAGTGCGGGTTTCGAGCCACGTCAGGGCGGCGCCGCTCAGGCATGGTGCCAGACGGGCCCGCACGGTGGCGTGGTAAGCGTTAAGCCATGCCACTTCATCGGCGCGCAGCAATGCCCGGTCGATGCAGCGGGTGTCGATCGGGCACAGGGTCAGGGTCTCGAAGCACAGGTATTCGCCGAATTCGGTGGTCTCGGCAACGCGATTGAGGACCAGGTTCTCAATCCGGACACCCCAGCGCCCGGGGCGGTAGATGCCCGGCTCGATCGACGTCAGCATGCCCGGCTCCATCGCCGTGGTCGGCTCCGGCATGGCCGATGCCGAGATCGATTGCGGACCCTCGTGCACGTTCAGGAAAAAGCCGACGCCGTGGCCAGTGCCGTGAGCGTAATCCATGCCGGCGGCCCAGATCGGCGCACGCGCGATCGCGTCTAGCATCGGCGACTTGGTGCCGCGCGGAAACTGCGTGGACGACAGCGCGATCAAGCCTTTCAGCACGAGCGTGAAGTCACGCCGCTGCGCCGCGCCGATGGTTCCGACAGGCACCACGCGCGTGATATCGGTCGTGCCGCCCAAATACTGGCCGCCAGAGTCTATTAGCAGCAGGCCGTTGCCTTCGATGGTCGCATGCGACGCCGGAGTTGCGCGGTAATGCACGATCGCGCCGTTCGCATTGAAGGCGGCGATGGTGGCAAAACTGGGGCTGATGAAGCCCGGGCGGCGCGCGCGCGCCGCCGTCAAGTGCAAGTCGATGGCCAATTCGGTCAGCGCCTCCTTTTGCGCACCTGTCAGGGCCGCTTCCAGCCACGCGAAAAACTCGCACAGCGCGACACCGTCCTGCTCCATTGTCGCGCGCACGTGGCTCGCCTCGATTTCGCTCTTTTTCGATTTCGCCAGCGTGCTCGGGTTGATCGCCTCGATTACCCTGAGCGCCGCCGGCACGGCTTGGCGCGTGCCGTAGGTGATGCGATTCGGGTCGATCAGCAGGGTCGACTCAAGCGGCAGGGTGGCTAGGGCGCGCTGGGCCGCGGCGTACGGAGCGACTTCCACGCCCTGCGCGGCCAGCGCCGTGCGCAGTGGCGGCGGCACTTTCCCGTCGGCCACAAACAGCGTGGCACGCTGCGGCTCGATCAAACAGTGCGCCAGGAATACGGGGTTGAAATTAACGTCGGTACCGCGCAAGTTGAGCAGGTAGGCGATATCGTCCAGCGTCGAAATGAAGTGCCGGTCGGCGCCCTGCTGGGCCATTGCCGCGCGCAGGTCAGCCAACTTGTCAACGCGGCTTTTCGATGCGTGCGGGGCCACATGCTCAAACAGGGGCGCATCAGGCAGACCCGGGCGCCCAGTCCATACTTGTTCTAGCACATCGGTTTCGGTGCGTAGCACCACCTCTTGCGCCTCTAGCGCGCGACCAAGCAGGCGCGCGTTAGACAACCCGAGCACGGCGCCGTCGACGCCGACCGTCTGGCCCGGCTTCATGTGGGCGACCAGCCAGTCGATGTACAACAAGCTGGCGCCGGACGGAATCTTCATCAGCGTCACGCCGGTCCCGGCCAGCTCGGTCTCGGCCTGGGTCCAATAGCGGCCATCCGTCCACACACCCGCAAACTCGGCAGTAGCGATGAAGGTGCCGACCGAACCCGTGAAGCCAGTTAGCCATGCGCGGCCCTGCCAGCGGCCGGGCAAATATTCGGACAAATGGGGATCGCTAGACGGAACTAGCAAGGCGTCAATTTTCTGGTCGCGCATGGCCTGGCGCAGCTGCGTTAAGCGCGCTGCCATGATGGTTTTGTCTGGGGTCTGCATTTCCATCTATGATACCTCGATTGCGCGCAAGAACCCACTTTGCCGGGACTGATCCGAAGCGCCCCGGTCAACGCCGGCATGGACAGGTACGGCCAGCGGGGACAAGTTAGCGCCCCTTGTGACGCGGCTTGAAATCAACTCGCCGCAACGGTTCACGGCTTCAAACGGGCCCTGGCGGCATGGTATTCGCAAATCAGGTGGCCCACCATTTCGGCCACGCTGGGGACGTCATTCATCAGATTTGCTCCGAGAAACCTCGGTCTTCAGAGGCTATCGCGAAAGCCCTTAGGCCTATCCAATATTGCCTTGGACGAAACGCCAGGAACCCACGATGAACACGGCCCGCAAAATATCTTCGCCCGACGATGCAAAGTTCAATTTATTTGGCGGCGTGCCGGCTAGTGCGGATGCGCCGCTGTTGCAAACGGCCGTCAGCAGTGGTCGTCATTTCGTGACCGGCGATGCGCAGGCTATTTTTCTGGGGACGACGCAGTTGGAAACATATCTGAGGCAATCTGGTCAGCACGCACCATTTGCAGTTGCACGTTTGCTCGCGAGCAAGACTGGTTGCCGTTTGAGCAGCTAATCTCCCCACTCAACATTGAGCAACACTTCACGCCGTTTAATTTCAGCCCAGACCGTACCTTTGAAAGCCTCGCTGGCCTGGCTCCAGCTGACGATTTCGTCAAGAGTGCGCAGGCATCCCTGGCACAGGCCGCTAGCTGGATCGATCTTGCACAGACTAACGCAAGGCGACGGCATGGGAAAATCCGGATGCGGCACGCTCATGTGAACATCCCGGCTTGCTTGGATATCATCTTGGTCTTAAATTTTTCGGCCAGGATCACATGGCGTTCGTGCATGCCCTCGCTGATTTTCTCGACCTCGTCCCAAGCCTCTACCCGGAAGCGGACGCGGCGGCCTTCCACCTCAGTCACTTCCCCCTTGACGGTCAGCTGCATGCCGGCCGGAGTTGCAGCCAAGTGGGAAAAGCTCACCAGCGTGCCCACGCTTTGCTCGCGCGGCCAGTCAACATACGCCATGATGCCCTGGGTACATGCTAGCTCCATCATCCCCACCAAATAGCCCGTGGCAAGCACGTCCGGCATGTCGCGGCAAAACACGGTATCGTGGTACAGATTGGGCACAGTCGCGCGTTCGGGCACGATGTATTTCCACTCGAAACGGATGCCAGGTTTTAAGTCGGGGCTCATCATTTAAGTCCGATAGTGGTAGCAGTCCCCATTATGCCCGAGCGTATACCTTATTGAAAAAATATCCGTAAGGCTTTAAGAATTCCACCATAGAACCCGCCTTTTTCTACGCGGCTCGATGCCACCTGGATTTTTCGCCAATAACTTCCCCCGCATCCGCCATTTTTTGCGCAGCGGGATGGATCATCCTTGACTTGAACGGCTTAGGCAGTATACTACCATCCATATAGATGGTATTTGGATGCCGTATGGATGCTATTGGAAAGATATGAGCAAGCAAGAAATTAAGCTCAAGGTGAGCGAATCGGAAAAAATAACCATCAATCTGGGTCTGATCGATCTCGGTCAAATCGATTTGCTGGTACATGAGGGCTTTTATTCAAACCGAACGGATCTGATCCGCACTGCGATCCGCAATCAACTTAACACCCATGCCGATGTCGTCAAACAGGCCGTTGCGCGCAAAAGCCTGGTATTGGGACTGCAGCGCTATTCGCGGGCCGACCTGGAAGCGCTCCAGGCCGCCGGTCAGCGCCTCCAGATTCAGGTGCTGGGCTTGGCCAGCATTGCCAGCGACGTTTCCGTTGAATTGGCGCTGGCAACGATTGAATCTATTTTTGTTCTGGGCGCCTTGCATGCGAGCTCCGTGGTAAAAGCCGCCTTGGCAGGGCGAATTCACTAACGCACCAACGCACTAACGCGCGGGAATAGGCAAGGCTGGGCCGGTGCGCCCTACGATGAAAGAAATCGATGAAACTAAACAACACTATATTCTCCCAGCTGCGACGAGCAGCTCTCAATTTGATGTCCAAGGGTCCCGCCGCAGCGACCTTTTCCATCCAGCGTGCTCTGGCGCAGTTGCGTTCCGGCCAAAAAATGCCGCCACAGGCCGCCGGCGCGGCGCCACGCAAGGCCGCTCCTGGCGCCGGCCAAGCTGTCCCGCCTGGCGCCACGCGCAGCGCGCCGCCCAAAACTGATGCCGAGTCTTCGCCGGTCTTTAGCGCGCCGACGGGAAGCCCCACCACTGCGCAAGAGTTTGCGCAAGACTTTATGGCCCGCCTTGGCGTGCCAGCCGGCCTGGGTCCTAATGCCTTCGATCTACCCGGCTTTGGCGCGCCCAAGGCGCCCCATCCTGACCTCAAAACGGGCGCGCAATTTATCGCCGCTTCCTACGGCAACCACGCTGGCAGCCGCGACTACAAGCTGTATATTCCCAGCACTTTTCACGGTCAAGTCATGCCGCTTTTGGTGATGCTCCACGGCTGCACGCAAAATCCCGACGATTTTGCCGCCGGCACCCAGATGAACGCAGTGGCCGAAGAAAAGCAATGTTTTGTCGTGTATCCGGCGCAGTCGACGGCTGCCAACAGTTCCAAATGCTGGAACTGGTTCAACGCGCTCGACCAGAAGCGTGACCAAGGCGAGCCTTCGATCATCGCCGGCATCACGCAGCACATCATGGCCGACTATCCAGTCGATGAACGCAGGGTGTTTATCGCCGGCTTGTCGGCCGGCGGGGCAATGGCCGTGATCGTCGGCACTCTTTATCCAGAGCTATTTGCCGCCGTCGGTGTGCACTCCGGCCTGCCTTTCGCCTCAGCCCAGGACTTGCCGTCGGCGCTAGCTGCCATGCGTAGCGGCGCCGTGCCCGCGCCCCAGAGCAGCCATGGCGGCATCCCGATCATCGTATTCCATGGCGACCGCGACACCACCGTTAATCCGCGCAATGGCGAAGAATTGATGGCCCAGGGACTGCGCAATCAGAGCGCCAGCAAGACCGCGCCGAAGGCCTCGGTGCACTCGGGCAACGTGCCAAATGGACACAGCTATACACAAACGACCCATCTGCAACCAGACGGCTCGCCGCTAGGCGAGCATTGGGTGATCCATGGGGCCGGCCATGCATGGTCGGGCGGTAGCAAGCATGGCAGTTATACGGACGGCAAGGGCCCGGATGCGAGTCGCGAGATGATGCGTTTCTTTAAGGCTGTCAGCTAGGGCTGCCTTCTCGTTCGATGGCGCCGGGATCGACAAGCCTCTTTTTTTCCGGCGCGACGCGATTTGCGGTGCGCTGCATGGCAAGCATGGGGCGCCGCCACCTCGACGAACGCGTCCATGGGCCGGGGCCGGCCATCGCCCAGCGAAACGGCGCGCCGCAGCGGCTCAGGCTCATCGCTCGTCATCCTCGCCCGCCCCCCCTTCAGCGGCGGGGAAGCTGCGCATGGCGCGCCGTAGCAGCGCCATCTGGCCGCTGAAGCGCACGCAAGCGACGCACACCAGCAAATGCAAGCGCATGCGGATCCGCTCCCCCATTGACAAATCACGGTCCATGCCCTCCGACACCAGGCGGTGCACTTGCCTACAGCTCAGTTTTATTCCGAAGGTTCGCTTTTCCATGGTCACGGGTGGCGGTGAATCACCCGCTTTGGCAGTTGCCAAACCAGTTCAGGTCCAGGCATTCGCGCAGCCGTAGGCGGGCCCGGTATAGAAGGACCCAGGCATTCGACGTGGAAATCGCCAATTCCTTGCAAATTTCCTCGGTGTCGAGCTCCAGCCATTCGCGCATCATGAAAATGCGCGCGGTTTTGGGCGGTAGCTTTTCCAGGCAGACTTCCAGCACCTTAAAAAAATCGTTTTGTACGAGCGTCTGGTCCGGATCGCCCCACTGGCGCGGCAACTCGAGCGCGTGGCCGTCGCTGGCGAATAAGGCATCGATGGCATCGTCTTCAGGCAGCCCGTCACTAACCTCGATCTGGCGCTCGCGTGCCCTCGTGCGCAGGCCATCGATAATTTTGAACTTCAAGATACCCGTCACGTAAGTGCGCAACGAGGACTTGCCGCCAAAACGCTCCGGCTTTTCCAGCACCGCCAGAAGCGCGTCCTGCACGGCGTCCTCGGCTAGAGCTTGATCACGCAACTGCAATTGTGCGAAACGCACAAGCAGCGGGCGCAGGGTCTCGAGCTGACGGGAGACGGTGTCGTTGACAGTCATATGCAGCCAGACTAGCGGATCGACACTGAAAATACAACAGGATCGCCCTATAATGCCAACTTCGATGGGGAACTTACCTGTAAAATCGCAAAAATATCTTTTCCGGACTCGCCATGAGCACCCAACTGACCAACCTCCTTAAACTGGACATGACCGACGACCTGACAGCGGTGGCACCGCAAATTAAGGCGCAGATCCTGGCCGAAGCCCTACCCTATATCCGCAATTTTCATGGCAAGACCATTGTCATAAAATACGGCGGCAACGCGATGACAGACGAACGCCTGAAGCACGGCTTCGCACGCGACGTCATTTTGCTCAAGCTAGTCGGCATGAATCCGGTGGTGGTGCACGGCGGCGGTCCACAAATCGACAACGCTTTGAAAAAAATCGGAAAACAAGGCAGCTTCGTGCAGGGGATGCGCATTACCGACGAAGAGACCATGGAAGTGGTGGAGTGGGTGCTGGGCGGCGAAGTCCAGCAGGACATCGTGATGCTCATTAACCACTACGGCGGCCAGGCGGTCGGCTTGACTGGCAAGGATGGCGGCTTGATCCGCGCGCGCAAGATGCAGATGCCGGATAAGGAAAACCCGGGCCAATTCGTCGACATCGGCTTCGTCGGAGAAATCGATGCCATCAACCCGGCAGTGGTCAAGGCGCTGCAGGACGACGCCTTCATCCCGATCATCTCGCCCATCGGCTTTGGCGACGACGGTCAAGCCTATAACATCAATGCCGACGTCGTCGCCGGCAAGATTGCGGAAATCCTGAAGGCGGAAAAGCTGATCATGATGACCAATATTGCCGGCGTGCAGGACAAAGATGGCAACCTGGTCACTGACCTGTCGGCGCGCGAAATCGACGAGATGTTCGCCGACGGTACGATATCGGGCGGCATGCTGCCAAAAATCTCGTCGGCGCTGGACGCGGCCAAGTCCGGAGTCAACACGGTGCACATCATCGATGGCCGCATCGAGCACTCTTTATTACTCGAAGTATTGACCGAACAGGCTTTTGGCACTATGATCCGTTCGCACTAATTGCAGTGGCGGCATCGTTGTTGCAGCCGCCTGACCGCCCTTGTAGCTCAGTGGTAGAGCACTCCCTTGGTAAGGGAGAGGCCACGTGTTCGATCCACGTCAAGGGCACCATTCTCCCTATTTCATCACTTCAATACAGGCGCTGCACGCATAGACCGCGCTGACGCAGGAGCGCCGGCACACTGCCCGTGCCTACCTCGTGCAATATGCCGATCGCCGCCATGCTGTTTTTTTCGCGCGCCAGCAAGCGTGCGATGCCGTCGGCCAGGCCCGGATTGCGTTCGTCGAGCAACACCTTTTGCACAAATTTGCCGGAGAAGGAATCGTCCTCAGCCGCCTGTTTGGCGAGCGCGTCGAAGCCGGCTGCGTCTGCGGTGCTCCAAGCCAAGGCCAGCTCCTTGACCTGGGCCGCTTGCGTCTGATTCTCAATGGCGACGATGCCCTCTTCCAGGAACAAACTCTGTTCGGCGACCGTCATGCGGCCAAACAGCGCGATCTGGGCGCCGACGGACTCCAGCTCGAGCACCGGGATGTGGCGTGCGCGCGCCTGCTGCGACAGATACAAATCAACGGCTAGGCTGGTCTCGAAACCCTGGGCGGAAAATTCGCTGATGGCCAGCACGTTGGCCAACAGCCAAGGCTTCATCCGCGCCACTGATTCCGGCGCGATCCCATACTGCTTTAGCAAACGTTCCAGGCGCGGCTTGAATTCAGGCTTGATGGCAGCCGCCGCCGAGCCGTCCCGCGCCGGATAAAGGCCGTATTGGCGCACCGCTTCGAGCACGGCCGCCTGATCGCCGAGCGGATCGATTTCCAGCGCCAGCGTGCTGGCGCCTTCCAGTGCCGCGCTAACGCGCGGTTCGAGTGGGTAAAAGTCGATGGCGCCGACATGGATGGTGCCAAACAGGTAGAGCGTGTGGCCGGCGTCGGTGACTTTGAACAAGGCACCCCGGTTGGGTGGTGCCTGCGGCGCCATGTCGGCGGCGGCCGGCGCCGACATAAAACAAAAAAAACTGCAGAACATCACTATAATCGGGCGTCGCATCTTTTCCTTTTTTGAGTTTTGCATGAAAGTCTCGGTGCCAAATACTAACTCGTCCCCGCCGGTATGGCTGTTTGATCTTGACAACACGTTGCACGATGCTTCCCGTGCCATTTTCCCGGCGATCACGGCAAATATGAACCAGTACCTTGCCCGGGTGCTGGGCGACGGCGTCTCTCCGGCCGGCGCCGACATCGTCAATGCGGCGCGCATCAGATACTGGAGACTGTACGGCGCCACCTTGCTCGGCATGGTCAAGCACCACAACGTGCGGGCCGACAACTTTCTGCGCGAGACGCACCAGATGGACGATCTGGCCTCAATGATTGTGGCCGAACGCGGCCTCGGAGCGCTATTACAGCGCCTGCCGGGCCGCAAAATTCTGCTTACCAATGCGCCCCAGCATTATTCGCGCGAAGTCATGCGCCACCTTGGTTTGCAGCGCCATTTTTCCCACCACATCGCGATCGAGTCGATGCAAGTGCATGGCCAGTGGCGGCCCAAGCCTTCCATGCTGATGCTGCGCCATTTGATGCGTAGACAGGGCTTGACGGCATGCCGCTGCATCCTGGTCGACGATACGCTGGCCAATTTGAAAGCAGCCAAAGCAATCGGCATGCACACGGTCTGGATCACCCAATACCTGCGCGCCGCCGCAGCGATCGGCGCGGCGGCCCCAGTGCCGGAAGCGGCGTTAATTCGCCCCACCTACGTCGATCTCAAAGTAAAATCTGTCAAACTGTTGCCGGCGCTCTTGCACCATCTGCGCTGACGGCGACCTAACTTACATCCTCGAGATCACATGGCAAGTACACCACCAGGCCAGCGCAAGCTGGATATACTTCAGGCCTTGGCCGCCATGCTAGAGCAGCCCAAAGGCGAAAAAATCACCACCGCTGCCCTGGCGGCAAAGCTGGACGTGTCCGAAGCGGCCCTGTACCGCCATTTCGCCAGCAAGGCGCAGATGTTCGAGGGTCTAATCGAGTTCATTGAGTCGAGCGTATTCGGGCTGATTAACGTGATCACCGAACAGCAGGCCGATGGCTTGGCCCAGGTGCGCGCCATCACCGGGATGCTGCTTGGTTTTGCCAGCAAAAACCCGGGCATGACACGCGTGCTGATCGGCGACGCCCTGGTCAATGAAGACGAGCGCCTGCAGCAGCGCATGAATCAATTTTACGACCGCATCGAATTGGCGCTGAAGCAGGCCCTACGCGTGGCCGTCAGTGCAGGCCAGGCCCACGAAGCGGATGTGCCGGCGCGCGCCAACCTGCTGCTGTGCTTTGTGGTCGGGCGCTGGCACCGCTATGCCAAGAGCGGCTTCAAACTCAATCCTGCGCACGACGCCGCCCTACAAATTACTCTGCTGTTAGCGTAACATCCTGCTCCATGCCGTTTGGTCATTGCGATGAATCACTTGTTCTGCACGTTTTTGCCTACTGTTGTTGCGCGCTGCGGCCTGGGCGCTAGCAAAAGCGTCGCCTACGCTAGGGCGCCGTCCGACGTGGGGCTGCTGCGCGCCCCATCCCGCTTCCCGGGCCGTCCGCCGGCGCCCATCGCGCGCCCTGCGTTTTCGCTGGGGCCGCGCACCATCTTGGGTGGACGCCGCCATCGATGCGGCTTTCTCTCGAGCATGTTTTTTGCGGCTGCGGTGCTCGCTTGCCGCATGCACTATGGCAAGCATGGTGTCCGATGAATGCTGAATGTTTTGCCTTACTCGATGATGCCAGCCCGGCCGATCCGGGCCGGGCCGATCCGGGCCGGCCCGATCCGGAGCAAGCCCGCTCGCGCCTTTACACGGGTCACTTGGGAACGCTGGTGTGCAGCGATATCGCGCTCTGGCCGCAACTGCTGGGGCAGATGCAGCAAGCCTTGCGTAGCGGCCAGCACGCCGTTTGCCTTTGCACCTATGAACTGGGCAGCCATGTGCTGGCAACGGCGCCGCGCGGCGGAACCGCGCCGCTCGCGCAAATTTTATTGTTCAATGCGTGTCAGCATCTATCGGCGGAAGAAGTTGCTGCCTGGCTGGCGCAGCGTAGCGGGGAAAATGAAACTCCGGCCGGTATTGCGCGCGTCACTGCCGACGTGGGCGAAGCGGAGTTCGCGGCCGCGCTGGCGCGCATCCACAATTACATCTTGGCCGGCGACGCCTATCAGGTGAACTACACTTACCGTTTGCGATTTGACGCCTTCGGTTCCCTGTTTGCGCTGTACGCGCGTGTGCGCGCCCGTCAGCCCGTGCCCTACGGCGCTCTGGTTGCGCTGGCCGATGGCAGTGCCGTGCTGTCCTTGTCGCCTGAATTATTTGTGCGCCATAAGCAGGGCCAGCTGACGGCGCAACCGATGAAGGGCACGGCGCCGGCCGCCCGACCCGAACGGACCCAAGAAAACGCGGCACTGGCTGGGGCTTTGGCAGCAGATCCGAAAAACCGCGCCGAGAATTTGATGATCGTCGATTTGCTGCGCAACGATATCGGTCGTATCGCCGTCACCGGTTCGGTCCAAGTGCCGGCGCTGTTCGAGGTAAAGCGCTACGGCAGCGTGCTGCAAATGACGTCAACCGTACAGGCCCGCCTGCGCCGCGACATCAGCTTGGCCGAAATCTTCGTCGCGCTGTATCCCTGCGGCTCAATCACGGGCGCGCCCAAACGACGCGCGATGGAAATCATTGATGAACTAGAGCCGGCCGCGCGCGGTATTTACACCGGTGCGATCGGCTGGTTCGAGGCGCCGGAAAGCGACAGGAAAATGGGCGACTTCTGCCTCTCCGTGCCGATCCGCACACTGGTCTTGGAAGCCCCGGCTGACGGCAGGCGGCGGGGCCATATGGGAGTCGGCGCCGGCATCGTGTTCGACAGTGACGCACGCGATGAATTTGCTGAATGCCAATTAAAGGCCCGTTTCCTGACTGGATTAAAAAATGATTTCGAGTTGTTCGAGACCATGTATGCGACCCGCGCCGATGGCGCGCGCCATCTCGAGCGTCATCTAGCGCGATTGGCGGCATCGGCAGTTTATTTCGGGTTCGCCCACGATATGGCGCATCTGCACCGCGTCATCGGTGAGGCTTGCGCCGGCTTGGCCGAGGCCGGCCCGTACCGGCTGCGGCTGGCGTTGAATCAAGGCGGCGTGTGTGACGTGCAAAGCGCGCCGTTGACGCCGTGGGACGGACCTGTACGACTGCGGCTCTCTAGCGTCCCGATGCAGGCGAATAACCTGTTCCTCCGACACAAGAGCACGGTGCGCGCATGCTACGACCAAGCGTGGCGCGCCGCCGAAATGCATGGCGCTTTCGATGCCTTATTTTTCAATGAGCGGGGCGAATTGACGGAGGGCGGGCGCAGCAATGTCTTCCTCAAATTAAACGGGCACTGGCATACACCGCCGCTGTCGGCAGGGGTGCTTCCCGGCATCATGCGCGCCGTCTTGTTGGCTGATCCGACTTGGGATGCACGTGAAACGATTTTGACGCGTCAAGACTTACGCGGCGCGCAGGAAGTCGCCGTCTGCAACGCACTGCGCGGCAAGCTGGCGGCCACTCTCGTCTGGGACCGGTGCGACAACGAGTCAGTAATGGCGGATGGAGGGCCGGATCGTTTGCCAAATCCAGGCTGAAACGCACTTTCGGCAAGCGCCGCGGTTCTTGACATCCTCCCCGCCCTAAAGGACGGAGATTCCTACGGCGCCGCGCGATGATCTGCGGGTCGCTTCGGTGGGTTCCTGCTTCATAGAGCGGCCTGGCTGCGCCGACTCTCCACAGGCTAAGACGCGATGTCCTCGCGCTAAAATATTGATCGCGCCGACCACATCGGCGTGATTTTCGTAGCCACAATCGACGCATAGAAATGACGCCTGAGTTTGCCGATTGTCTTTCGAGACATGATCACACGCCGGGCACGTCTGGCTGGTGTGGTGCGGCGGCACGGCCAGCAATAGGCCGCCGTTCCATGCAACCTTGTAGCCAAGCTGGCGGCGAAACTCTCCCCATCCCTGATCGAGGATGGCGCGGTTCAAGCCGCTTTTCTGGCTGACCTTCTTGCCCGGCTGTTCGACCGTACCTTTGGAAGACCTGGACATGCTCCGTACCTGCAAGTCCTCAATGCATACGAGCGCGTGGTTTTGGCTGATCGTCGTTGTGGTTTTGTGCAGGAAGTCTTTGCGGGCGTTGGCGATGTCGGTGTGAATCTTCTGGACGCGGGCTTTCGCCTTCTTCCAATTGCTGCTGAACTTGACCTTGCGGCTCATGCGATGCTGGTAGCGAGCAAGGCGCTGCTGGTGCTTCTTGAAGCTGTTGAGTGGCGCGACGAAGCTACCGTCGCTCATGGTGGCGAACCGGGCGGCCGACATCAATGCCGATGGCCGTCGTCGCCGTGGGTAGCTGCTGCTCAACCTCGCGTTGCGTCTGAATCGACGCGAACCACTTGCCGCCCGACTGGCTCACGGTGACGTTGCGAATATCGCCTTGCACATCGCGGCTGTTGCGGTAACGCAGCCAGCCGAGCTTGGGCAGGAAGATGCGGTCGTTGGCCTCGTCGAGCTTGATCTGTTTCTGGTCGGGGTAGCGAAAGCTGTCGCGCCTGCCCTTGCGCCTGAAGCTGGGGAAATCGGCGCGTTTTTCAAAAAAATTCTTGTACGCTTTTTCTAAGTCCTTCAGGGCTTGTTGCAGCGGGTGACAGGGCGCGTCTTTGAGCCACGGCGTTTCCGCACCATTGCGCCAGCCAGTGAGCGCTTTGCATAGGCCAGCGAAGCCGATGAACTTGTTGCCCTGCGTGTGATTATCCTTTTGCATCGCCAGCGCCTTGTTGAAGACGAACCGGCACGACCCGGCGAAGCGGCGCATGTCGCGCGCTTGCTCGCCGTCTGGCATCAGTTCGAATTTGTAGGCTTGTAGACGTTGCATGTTTAAATTATGGTTTTGTCTATGGACAAAAACAACGACATTCGACAAGGAAGACACTGCGTTTTTGTGATTCACGTGCATTTGGTCTTCATAACAAAAATACCGCCGCGAAGTCTTCACGAAAGAGATTCTTGATGACCTGAGACCAATCTTTGCCGGTGTCTGCAAGGACTTCGAGGCCGAACTGGTGGAGTTTGATGGCGAGGACGATCACGTCCATCTTCTGGTGAATTACCCACCCAAAGTTTCCGTCTCGAATCTGGTGAATAGCTTAAAGGGCGTGTCGAGCCGGATGATTCGGAAGAAAAACTGTCCGAGCATTAATAAGATGCTCTGGGGCGGCGCGCTATGGTCGCCGTCCTACTTCGCCGGTAGCTGCGGTGGTGCGCCTATCACTGTTATCCGGCAGTACATCGAGCAGCAGCAGACGCCGCACTAGGCGCGCCAAACCGGACGGCTGTGCCGTCCGCGCTCTTGACCCCGCCCTGAAGGACGGGGCTTGCCGCGCACCTGGTCAACTCACGGCGCTAGTGCTTGTTCCAGCTCGCCGACGAGAATCGCGTCCTGCGGCGTGACCTTGCTGGGGAAATTATCGATCACCTTGCCGCCGCGGTCGATCAGGTATTTGTGGAAATTCCAAGTCGGCGCCTTGCCCGTGATCTGGATCAATTGGGAAAACAGGGGATTCGGATTCGGGCCTGACACCGCCGACTTGACAAACATGGGAAATTTGACGCCGTAGGTGTTATAACAAAAGTCGGCAATCTCCTTGCTGCTGCCAGGCTCTTGCGCGCCAAAGTCGTTGGACGGGAAGCCCAGCACCACCAACCCCTTCTTCCCGTATTTTGCGTACAGCGCCTCCAGTCCCTCATATTGCTTGGTGAAGCCGCAAAAACTGGCCGTATTCACCACCAGCACGACCTTGCCTGCAAACTGGCAAAGGTCCTGTGGCGCCTCGTCTTGCAAACGACTAAAGGTATGATGAAGGATGGCGGGGCAGCGCACCGTTTGTGCAAAAGCAGGCGCCGCCGTAGACAAACTCAGCGCCGCGATGGCTATTTTTGCTAGCATCTTGGACATGGCATCTCGAAGAGTCGATAAAGTCGATAAAGTCGATAAAGTCGATAAAGTCGATTTTACGCCCACGGCTGGCATCTTGCCTTAGCCGCTCGCCGCTCTCGTTGTGGGTGGTGGACAGGTCAGACTCCGGCGACTGCCCGCGCCGCTAACCCAGGCTTGTCAAATGGCACA
>PKWL01000101.1 GCA_003133225.1 Janthinobacterium sp. | reverse complement strand
AAAAAAGTGACAAAGATGGGCTGGCAGCGCTACCGGCGACTCACGGACAATGTAGTGGAAGCCTTTGGCTATCACACGCGGCCGCTCGAAGACGGCACCAAGGCAATTGCCAACCAGCAGGCCGCCCAAATACACAACGAACGACAGCAAGCCACGCCAGCACCACCCAATTGACTTGGAAGCCATTTTGGCGGGAAGCGGGAAATCCATTCGCACCGTGATGCAAAGGCGGGGTCGGATCGACAGGCTGCGTTTGCCGAATTACTTCTCATTCGGCGACCGGAATCGCCACCATCAGGTGGCGCTCGCTGGCCTCAAATTTAGCACCTTCTAGTTCAAGATAAATATTCGCATCATCAAATATTTCATGATAAAAATGGAAGTTATGACCGGATGCAATTGACGATGTAGTAGACATGTTGGCCTTCCTCATACTGCGTCCATGGCGATGCGCCTACCGCTTTCCCGGATAAACCTATATGGGTCGGGCGCGCCGGCCCAGTCCTTATCCTTAGCTCGATCCTGTAATTCTTTTTCATTCGTCAATCTTCCAAGCTGCTTCTCGCTGTGATTGCATTTTGCTCGCGATCCGTTCAACACTGCCCCAAATGGTTTCAATTGGCGTGCCGCTTTGCTGCGCCGCCTGCTCGACGGCCAGCACAACACCCTGAATCGGAGCCTCATCGAGCAGATGCCCAACATGGGCGGCAAACGCAGCCGGCACCAAGCCGGTCGTCAAATTGAAAGCAGCAACTCAGGCGTCAATGTGCCTCGACAACTTACGCTGGCGGCCTGCGCGGCCGTCCATAGCCAGCGGCGGGGCTTAATGGGTGCCAGTGTCGTAAAGTCTAAACCAAGCACCCGAAAGAGCGATTGAGGGTCTGTAGGATCGTTTTCCTCCGCTAGCCGTTGCGCACGCGCGAACGAAAGCCCGAGAGCCGTACACCGGTCATGGATAGCTTGGTCATCGAGCTTGGCTAGCCGTTCATAATCCGGACTACCAAATTCCCGTCCGACAGGTGCCATGTTGAGTGTGATCACCCGATTCGATGGTCTGATGCTCACGTTCAGTGATGGCGTTTGGATTTAAATAATTTTTACGTGGAGATGACATCTTTATGTCCATCATCCTCTATTGTCTGTTTCTACCGGGTGCCGAACCTAAGCCCGTGCAACTCGACGACCTCAGGCCGGCCGACATGGGGAGAATAGAGGAAACGGAAAAAATAGTACGTTAAGACCCGCGTCACGGGCTAAACAGTGCGGCCGCCAACGGCGCCGAGCCGGCCGATCACCTCGAGTGGATCGCCGGCACCAACGCGGCCGTGCAGCGACCAGGCCCACGGCGCCGCCGTCCCGCGTCGACCACAACCAAGTGCGGCGGGCCAGTGGCTGGCAGCCATGGCCGCAGCGCCGACGTCGAGGCGGCCGACACGGAAATCCTTAACGTACTATTTTTTCCGTTTCCTCTGTTCTCCCCCAGTACGGTAGGGACAAACTTAGCCGCCGCCAATGACAATTCGCTCCTGTGAATCAAGCGAACTGGGCGGCAAAGTGACCATCAAGATACATCGAGTGCCCGATGCGCAAAACGGCGAAGCCCACCTGCACTGCCATCCGCCGGTACGGGACCAAAAAAACCGCGCTATCTACGTCAAGATTGGGTGTCGCTTCGGCGCCAAGTGGACCTCACCTCGACAGGCCTCACAAGTGTTGTCTAGGCTCATGAGACCATCAAGCATGGAAACAGGAAAATCAGTTTGGCCAGATCTTCTCAATCGCCACCACCTCCTGCGCTACGTTGGCCTCCATGGAGCCGAACCGATCGGTTGACTCCCCAAGGGCGTTTATCGCAAATTGAAGTTCATCCAACAAGGGCGGCACGGTATCGGTATGGCCGCCCCGAAGCGCACCCGTGAGCTCAGCCGCCAGGCGGGCGACCTCCGTTGCCTGCAGAATGCTGGCAACGCCGCGCAACCCATGGACGACATTTGCGGCGCCTTTTGGGTCCGCGGCGCTAAAAAGGCGACGGGCTTTATTGACGTCGTCGCCGTGACTCACGACGAACTGACGCAGGAGTTCCACATATTTTTTCTTATCTCCGCCGAAGGATTTCAGCGCGGCGGCGGCATTAATCCCCGGAATGTGGCGTTCAGGAGCCGTGACTTCCCGAGAGGAATCATGTCTTTCATCTGAATGCCCCGGGAAGGTCTTGCGTCGTTTAGCCAAGATGTCAAGCAAATCCTCGATGTCGAGCGGTTTGATAATATGCCCCGCCATGCCGGCGAGCCGGGATTTTTCTTGATCCTCGGACTGCGCATAGGCCGTGACGGCGATGATGGGCAGATCGACCAGGTCCATCTCTTCCAGGATAATTCTGGTGGCGGTATAGCCATCCATAACTGGCATCTGTATGTCCATCAGCACGGCATCAAAACGCGCACCGGGCAATCGTAAAGTGTCGAGTGCGGCCACTCCATTGCCTGCAATCGCCACCTCTGCACCGGCCCGGGTGAGGATCTGCTCGATCACCTGCTGGTTGATGGCATTATCCTCGGCAACCAGTAAACGCATGCCGGAAAGGCGCCGATCCGTTTTGTGCGGAGATGACAATATGCCCCTGAAATCGCCATCCAGCGCCCGCGCCACGGCGTCGAGGAGGGATGTCTGCATTATCGGTTTGGCCAGGATGCCGTCGAGGTAAATACCATCGCTGGCCGCGGCGGCTTGCTCGAGCTCGAAGATGGATGCCATTAGGACCACTTGCGGCAGGCCGATGTCCGGTGCAGCATAAGCCTGCCTGAGCATCTCGATACCGTCCATGCCCGGCATGCGCCAGTCGAGCAACATGATATCGTAATCGGAACCTTCGGCGCCACTGCGCCGCAGTTCGTCCAGGCCCGCCGCGCCGGAATCGAGCACCGTCGCCTGCCAGCCGAAGTCAATGCAGGCCTGTTTCAGAATGTCCCGGGCCAGATGATGATCATCGATGATCAGAATATTCAGAGCGGACGGGATTGCAGCCGGCGTCACCGGTTGCGCGCTGTCAGCTATGGCCAGCGTCACGGCAAAATGAAATTCGCTACCTCGCCCCATCTCACTATCTACACTGATCTGGGAACCCATCAGGTTTGCGAGCTGGGAACTGATTGCTAGCCCCAATCCGGTGCCACCATACAGGCGGGTGGTCGACGTGGCGCTTTGGACGAACACCTCAAAAATCTGACTCAGTTGTCCGGTCGGGATGCCGATTCCCGTATCGCGCACGGAAAACTGCAGCGTCACTCGGCCTGCTTCGCGCGCGAGACAATGCACCGAGACCACCATTTCGCCCGCCTCAGTGAATTTGACGGCATTGCTAGTCAAATTCAAAAGGATCTGCTGCAGGCGCATTGCGTCCCCGATCAGCGCGTCGGGCGTGTCGGCCGCCACGTCAAACAAGGCTTCGATGGATTTGTCGCGTATGCCAGCGGAGACAACCGCCGCCACGGTGCGCAGTATGGCATTCAGAGAAAATGGGGCCTGTTCCAGCTGTAGTGCCCCGGCCTCGATTTTGGAGAAATCGAGGATGTCGTCAACGAGAAGGCGTAATGCCTGTGCAGATAACAGGAGCTTTTCCGCGTAATTGCGCTGACGGCGATCCAGAGCGGAGTCGGCAAGCAGCCCCGTCAGCCCGATGACTGCATTGAGCGGGGTCCGAATCTCATGGCTCATGGTAGACAGGAAGGCACTCTTGGCCGCATTCGCTCGTTCCGCGTCGATTTTTGCGTGGCGAAGAGCCTCTTCCATTTCCTTCTGTTCGGTAATATCCGTGTTCGTACCGAACCATTGAAGTACCCGTTGGTTCGAATCCAGAAGAGGCATGCAGCGCGTTAGAAACGGCCGAAATTGACCATCCGCCCTTCGCAGGGGGACTGTTACTTCAAATGGTTTGCCTGTGGCGATGGACGCTTGCCACCGTTCCAGGACCGCTGGCAGCGAATCTTGATCCAGTACCATTTTCCACCCCCGGCCCTCCATCTGCTGCGGCATTGTTCCTGTGTATTCGTACCAACGCTCGTTGTACCAATAAATATATCCGTCAGCATGGGCGATCCATGCAAGCTGGGGTATCGTGTTGGCCAACATCCGAAACTTCGCTTCACTTTCCCGCAGTGCCTCTTCAGCACCTTTCGTCGCGCTGATGTCGCGCAAAATGACGGTGAAGTACTGCTTCCCGTCAGTGTCGAGTCGGGAGATTGATGCTTCGATGGGAAACTCCTCGCCATTCTCGCGCACGCCGGTGATGGTTCCTAAATGGCCCTTGCGGCGGCTGGTCGCTCCGGTGGTGCCGAAAGTCTGGAAATGACCAAAGTGAGCCGCCCGGAATCGCTGAGGCAATAGCACGTCGAGCGGCCCGCCGAGGACGTCGGCAGCTTGGCGGCCGAACATGTGCGCGGCCGCAGGATTGAACAAGACGACGCGCTGCGCGCCGTCGACCGTGATGATAGCGTCCATGGCGGAATCGATGATGCCCGTCAGTTGTGCTTGCTGCCCACGCTGCACACGTTCTGCCGAAGACCGATTCCGGTCACTTTTGCCTAGTTTTTCGGCGGTGCGCCAGATAAGGGTGCTGAACAAGGTGATGTAGGTAAGCTGCACGAGGGCCACCCCAAACTCGGAACTGATTATGCCCCAGTGTTCCCCCCGAACGCGGAGCCAGCCGATGAGGAAGGGTGCGAGGAGCGCGAACGGCAACAGTCGGCGCGCCATGACTCCGCCGACCGTCTGGCTGGCCACCACCGCCATCATGGCGCGCTGCGGTCGAGCGAGCAGCATGCCTAGATTGATCACGACAAGCCCGATCGAAGTATGCAACGCCACGCCGCCGTAGGCGCTGAAGCCATACAGCCCGGCGACATTGTAGGCGTAGCTGAGAATGGCCAAAATACCGATCAAAATGCCGACCAGCGCGGCGGCCTGGGAGCCGATACGCCCCCGACGGCTATCGAGTAAGAGCAGTGCAAGCCCAGTAAACAATAAGCCCGCCGCCGTCGCCTCTGCCATGCGCCCGAATGACGACGCCGTGCTGATCGGTTCGCCCTGCGCAGTAAAGAGAAGTTGGTCAATGCTAAAATTCACGGCCAATGCGTACTCGCCGAGCGTCAACAACCCGAGCAGTGTCACTATTGCCGCCAGGGCCAAATGGATGTTGCGCCAGCAGCCGGGGCCCGTTTTTTTCAGGTCGGCCGCCAGAAGCGCGGCGCCCGCAAGCAGAAAGCCGAGGGCGGTGTTGGCTTTCATTGTCGCCCATTCCGGCAGCAGACTCTTTAGCATGGTGATATCCAGCGCCCACCCGATCAGGACGCCGGCGCCGAGCCCGGCAACGGCGATTGCGCAGAAGCGGGAAATCCATTCACACCGTGATGCAAAGGTGGAGTCGGTGCTCTCATCATACATATCGAGGGTTCCTTTGATTCCGGGTGATCCACGGTCAGGTGATTTGTTCATTGCTCTAACGGCAGGAAATAATGGGGCAAAAAGCCGCTGATTTTACCTACAGGAGATTTATTTTAACGGCTGGAAAGACTCGTACTTTGATCTTGCACAAACGTAATGGGGGGCAATCGAATCAACAGCACAGGCCATGCCCATATTGCGCATTTGGCGGCCAGGTCGGTCCGTCGATATCGGCCTCGCGGTGTCGGCCAGCGGCTCAGCCAGGCTGCGCAGGACGAGGCAACCGATTGGATAAGGTTGGCAGTGTTAAGACGGTCGCGGCTGCTGCGGGTCAGGCGGCCCAGCCTGTTCACGGTGATCACGTAGCCGGTGCGTATGTGGTCGAGCATCCTGGCCAGCGCGGGCGGTCGACGCCGAGTGCCAGTAATCTTCTCGGAAAACATCAAGGTGCAGGTCGGGCTTTCTGCACAAGCAGCAGCGAACTGGACACGTCGACGCCGAATTCGCCGAGGACGATATGTTCCACAAAATCATTGCGCACGGAATGTGGGGCGGAGCCTTGATTCCAACCTTGCTTGGCACGGAACTGCCGGGTCTTGGAACCATTTATCTCGATCAATCGCACCTGTCGGGGTGGGCGATACCGTCACTGTAGTCGTCAAAGTCGTTGACAAGATGGTGACGAATCAGCACGTGTTGCTAGAGTGCGCCATTACCAACCAGCGTGGCGAGCCTGTCATTTCCGGCCGCGCCGAAGTCATTGCGCCGATCGAGAAAGTCTCGCGACCGCGCGTGGTCTTGCCCGAGCTCGGCCCCATCGAAAAAGGCCGGCG
Organism: Janthinobacterium sp.; assembly: GCA_003133225.1. GTDB lineage: Bacteria > Pseudomonadota > Gammaproteobacteria > Burkholderiales > Burkholderiaceae_D > Janthinobacterium. The sequence continues at coordinate 342 of PKWL01000101.1, read as the reverse complement.
CTATCAGCATCTGATCGCCATTACACGAGGCTTGCAGCCGCTCCTTACGCCTGTCGTTCATCCAGTTGATGCCGTGTCACTCGTTGGCGCCATCGAAGCGGCGCGACTGGGCCTGATTATTCCTGTGTTGGTGGGCCCTGAAGCAAAGATTCGTCTCGTAGCCCAGCACTAGCAAAAAAAAACAGGTACGGCGGATTGGGCTCTGGTAAAGTTGTATGCTTGACGGCCCGAATGAGACCCGCGACACTTGCTATGACTCCTGCCCCAATTCCCGAAGATGAAGGCGAACGCCTTATCGCTCATAAGAAACACATATCAAGTGATTGATTTTGCTTGATATTT
>PKWL01000034.1 GCA_003133225.1 Janthinobacterium sp. | reverse complement strand
TGACGTGGCTGCTCTGGCCGTCGTCCGCTTCGAAGACGATCGCCGTCTTGTCGGCGTTGCCATTTTGCAAGTTACGGTCGAGACAATTGTAGGACACGTTCAAATGGCCGTCCTCGAACCATTTGTAGAACGGCGCGTTTTCTTCGTTCAAGGTCTTGGTGAACGGCTTTTGCCACACTAAGTGCTCGCGCGCCAGCCTGGCCCAAAAGCCTTCGTAATCGCGCGCCGCTTCCGCGCACAGCGCGTGGTAGGCCTTCATGCCGGAGATGGCCGCGTTGGCGACGAAGGCGGCCGGCGGCATGATCAGATCAGATTCCCGCTTGCGAATTTCCATATTCATATCAATTTATTTCTCAAGTGGAATTTATTGCAGAGATGAACGCTTGGCGCAGTTGCAAGCGGAGCATGGCCGTAACGGTGGCGCCACAGGGCGCCGCCACTCACTCGATGCGCTTGCTATCTCGCTTAAGTCGGACCAGCGAATTTTTTCCGCACGTTTTCATCAGCACGGTATTTAAAGACATTGCCGCCCTATTTCTAGAGCGGACAATTTTAGCGCGCCCGAGGCCGCCCACGCGGGTCTGGGTCACGCTGCTCAAACGATGCGCGCCTTGGCAAGGCGCGCATCAAGACGCCAATGCTTAAAAGAAGCCGAGCGCTTTCGGGCTGTAGCTGACCAGCAGATTTTTGGTTTGCTGGTAGTGATCAAGCATCATCTTGTGGTTTTCACGACCGAAACCGGACTGTTTGTAACCGCCAAATGCGGCATGCGCCGGATACAGGTGGTAGCAGTTGGTCCATACCCGGCCGGCCTGAATGGCGCGCCCGACACGGAAGGCACGGGAGCCATCGCGCGTCCACAAACCAGCGCCCAGGCCATACAAGGTGTCGTTGGCGATCGCGATGGCGTCCGCTTCATCCTTGAAGGTTGTCACGGATACGACCGGGCCAAAAATTTCTTCCTGGAAGATGCGCATCTTGTTGTTGCCTTGGAAAACCGTGGGCTTGATGTAATAGCCGCCTGCCAAATCGCCTTCGAGCTGATTGCGCTCGCCGCCGATCAGCTTGTTGGCGCCTTCCTGGCTGCCGATATCCATGTAGGACAGGATTTTTTCCATCTGTTCTTGCGATGCCTGGGCCCCGATCATGGTCGAAGCATCGAGTGGATTACCCTGCTTGATGGCCGCCACGCGTTTGATGGCGCGTTCCATGAATTTTTCGTAAATTGACTCCTGGATCAGCACGCGCGACGGGCAAGTACAGACTTCGCCCTGATTGACCGCGAACATGGCAAAGCCTTCCAGGCATTTGTCGAAAAATTCATCATCTTGGTCCATGACATCGGCAAAGAAGATATTGGGCGATTTTCCGCCCAGTTCGAGCGTCACAGGAATCAGGTTTTGCGCCGCATATTGCATGATCAAGCGGCCGGTGCCGGTCTCGCCCGTGAAGGAGATCTTGGCAATGCGCTTGCTCGATGCCAGCGGTTTTCCCGCTTCCAGGCCAAATCCGTTGACGATGTTGAGTACTCCGGGTGGCAACAGATCGGCGATCAGCTCCATTAGAACCATGATCGACGCCGGCGTCTGCTCGGCCGGTTTCATGACCACGCAGTTACCGGCGGCTAAGGCCGGCGCCATTTTCCAAACGGCCATCAGGATCGGGAAGTTCCAAGGAATGATCTGGCCCACAACGCCCAGCGGCTCATGGAAATGATATGCGTAGGTTTCCGAATCGATCTCTGAAACGCCGCCTTCCTGGGCCCGGATACAGCCAGCGAAATAACGGAAGTGGTCAATCGCCAGCGGGATGTCGACGGCCTTGGCTTCGCGGATCGGCTTGCCGTTGTCGATGGTTTCGGCCGTGGCGATCAAGTCCAGGTTGGCCTCGATGCGGTCGGCAATCTTGTTGAGAATATTGGCGCGTTCGGCCGGGGAGGTTTTGCCCCAGGCCGCTTTTGCCGCATGCGCCGCATCGAGCGCCAGTTCAACGTCTTCTGCAGTGGAACGCGCCACTTCACAGAATGGCTGACCGGTAATCGGTGTCACGTTAGGAAAGTATTCACCCTTGACTGGCGCTACGAACTTGCCGCCGATGAAGTTATCGTAACGTTGCTTGAAAGGGTTCTTGACGCCTAATTTGCTGATATCTGCGAGATTCATGTCGTCCTCATGGCTAAAATGGTTTTATGGTCGTTGGAAAAAGTGCGCGGTGCACATCCCATAATTCGCAATAAGCATGCCAGCTTGGTATTGGCTGCTAAAGAACGGGAAATAGCGCACGCGCTCGGGCATACACGCACCATCTAGAACCCCACCCGGGTCGTGGGCGGCAAATGACTTTGTTGTGAGTGCTATTTTTTGGAACAGAACGAGAATGATTGTTCAAAATTGATTCACCGCAGACGGTTTAGGCTGCTAGGGCAGCAGCAGTTGCAAGCGAACGCCACCGCAGATCGCGCCACCGGCACTGTCAAACCAACCGGGCTAAAGGTGTCGACGGCAGCGCGCTGGTGCTGCCAAACGTGGCCGTCAGCAGCCTGGCAGGCAGTGGCAGATGGCAGATGGCAGGGCCAATTTCATGGGACGCAGCAGCGTTCGCGTGGGCGCCGCACGCGTGAACTTCTTGGGCAGTGCTGGTGGCGGTCGCCCGCGCCACCGTCGCAGCTGTCTGCGCCCGTTTGAAGGGCGCGTGAAAAATCGACATGGGAACGGCGCGCCAAAAAAAAAGCCGATGACTGACGTCATCGGCAAAACACTCTTTGGGAGACTAACCGTTCATGCCAACCGGTTCAAAGAGACGGTAAAAAAGTAAATTATTTCGCCGGGAGCTTGAACACCCATACGGAACCACCTTGCTCCAAGTAACTGACCTTCTTGCCCACTTCGCCACCCCAGAGCGGGACCGCGCCGCCCCAGCCGGCCACGATGGCCACATACTGGGTTGTGCCTTCCTGCCAAGTGACGGGGGGCGCCACAACGCCGGTGCCGAGCTGGAATTTCCACAGCTCCTTGCCCGTCTTCGCATCGACCGCCTTAAGGAAGCCTTCCGGTGTGCCATAAAATACCAAGTCGCCCGCCGTCGTCATCGCTCCACCCCACAGCGGCGCCGCGTTTTTCACTTCCCAGACGATCTTGCCGGTCTTCGGATTGACCGCGCGCATCACGCCGATATAGTCGTCGTTGACAGGCTTGATGGTGAAGCCAGCGCCCAGGAAGGCGGCGCCTTTCTTGTAGGAGACGGGCTCATTCCAGATGTCCATGCCCCACTCGTTGGCGGGCACGTAGAACAGCTTGGTCATCGGGTTATACGCCATCGGCATCTGGTTCTTTCCGCCAAGGAAGGATGGAGCCGTAAACACGGTGCTGCCCTTCTTGCCGTCTTCTCCCTTGGTCGGGTCGCCCGGCCGGTTATCGAGCACGTAGTTCGGACGCCCGGTCTTCAAGTCGATACTGGTCGCCCAAGTGATCTTCTTGACAAACGGGAAGGCATTTTCCAGCTTGCCCGTTTTCGCGTCGTTGATGTAAAAGAAGCCATTCTTGTCGGCCTTGGCGCCAACCCGTTTGCCATCCATATTGAAGGTGATGAACTCATTGACCCCATCGAAGTCCCAGCCGTCGTTGGGCGTATTCTGGTAGCTCCATTTAATCTGCCCTGTTTCGACGTCGAACGCCACAGTCGAGGAGGAAAACAGGTTGTCGCCTGGGCGCAGGTGACTATTCCACGGCGACGGATTGCCCGTGCCGAAATAGGCTAGGCCCGTGCTTGGATCGTAGGTGCCGCCCATCCACGTCGTGGCGCCGCCATTTTTCCATAGATCACCTGGCCAGCTCTTGTTGACGGTCCCGGAAATGCCGTTTTCGATCGCCTTGCCGTCCTTGTCGTAACGGTAGCCCATATGGCCTTCCACCGTCGGCCGCGTCCACACCAACTGGCCAGTGCGCGGATTGCGCGCTTCGACGCGGCCGACGACGCCAAATTCGCCGCCGGCGACACCCGTTAGCAGCAACCCTTTGGCGATGAGCGGCGCTGCCGTAGTGGAATAACCGGCCGCGTAATCGTCAATCTTTTCCTTCCAGACGACCTTACCGGTGTCTTGGTCGAGAGCGATTATTTGCGCGTCGAGCGTGGTGAAAATCACGAGGTTGTCAAACAGCGCAGCGCCGCGGTTGACCACGTCGCAGCACGGCATCATGCCATTGGGCAGACGGTGCTCGTATTTCCACAACTTGGCGCCGGTCTTCACGTCCAGCGCAAAGATGCGGGAATAAGAAGCGGTGACGAACATCTTTCCGTTATAAATCAGCGGCTGCGACTCTTGTCCGCGCTGCTTTTCGCCTCCGAATGAAAACGACCAGGCCGGTGCCAGCTGGCCGACGTTTTTCGCATTGATTTGCTTCAACGCGGAATAGCGCTGCCCCTCCTGCCCCATTCCCGATGACAGGACGCTGTTGGTCGGGTTCGCCTCCAGCATCGCTTCCGTTATGCCCGCCGCGTGGGCGCTGAAGGAACTGGCCAGCGCAATACTGATCAGCGATTTTGTTAATTTCTTATGCATCTCATCCCCCATTTATAAAACAAACAAATCACTTTCGTGACATCAACAAACAATCTTTACTATGCAAAGCGCATGCCACGTCTAGATGGGGCGCCGTGCACCACAATTTCATGAAAACATGACGAATTGCATCAAACCACTGCGTCATAAATCATCACCTGTCACAAAACCGCGCAGCATCTGCAAGATTCACGCTGGCCGCGCGAGCTGGGCGCGGGGGCAACTTCTGCGCCCAGCCTCATGGCTTGACGACCTGGACCCCATATTTGGCAAATATTTTTGCCATCTCGCCCGAAGCAAACAATTCGTTGGTGGCCGCCTGCAATTGCTTTGCAAGCTCTAGCTCATCTTTCTTCACGGCCATACCGACCACCCATCCTTGGCGCGGTAGGCGCGGAAAGGCCACTTCCTCCAAGGGAAATTCAGGGCTGCCTTTAAAAACGGATTCAATTTCGGAGCGCGTCGCTAACACCGCATCTAGTTCCCCCGTCTTGAGCTTTTCTAGCGCGTCGATGGCGCTCGGGTAGATCTTGACATCGTCGCGAAATTTTCCGTTTTCTGCACCCAGCAACACCATCGCCGCAATCGACGTTTTTTCGGCACCGATTTTTTTGCCGGCCAGCGAATCGAGGCCGTCGAATTCCGGCACTGTTTTTACGCTGCGCACCAAGCGCACGGTTTCGTTGTAATACGGCGCAAAAATCTGGACCTTATCGTTGGCGGCCATCAGCCGGCGGTCGACTGGCACATGCAGCAATACATCTGCAGGGCCGTATCCGAGATAATGTCCTTTCCACACCATGTTGCGCAGATCCTCGCTGAGGTCGTCGCCGGCATTAAACGGTAACAAGGTCAGCTTCAATCCCAATTTTGCCGCCAAGGCATGCGCCAAGTCGATGTCAATCCCGCCGCCATTGACCGAGAACGGCGCGAGATCGTTATAAACGGCCACTTTCAATATGGCGGACTGGGCGAGCTTCTCCTGCTCGGCTGGCGCGGCATTCGCGCCTAGACTGGCGCAGGCAAAGCATAAGGTCGCAAGCACGGTACGGCGCAAAAGTTGACGCATAATTCAATTCCTTTTGGTGTGAGCTGGCCGCGTGGCGCGCCTGTAGCTCAAGATGGAGAGCAATGCTTAATTCGGATCGCGCCGTGTTTCCAGATACGCCTTGATGGCCCAAATCGCTTCCTGGTTGAACACACCTTCAAAGGGCGGCATGTAGACATTGCCGTTGCGCACCTCGCCCTTCTTGGTGGCGGCGACAAAGTAGTTGTCGACGTCCTTGTAGCACGCTTTTTTCTTGGCCTCGTCTTTCAAGACCATGCAATCGGAATCCAAGTGACGTAAATCAGGCGACATACCACCTGATATTGCTTCCAAGCCGTGGCAGCGGGCGCAATTTTGGGTGTAAGCGGAGGAGCCAATTTTGATTGCTTCGGGCAACCCCGAGTACGGGTTCTCCGTGCGCCACTCTTCCCCTAGGGGCGGCAAGGATCGCGTATCGACCGAATGCGGCGTGACGTCGCCGTGGGCCAGCGAGTGTAGGGGCGCGAGCGCGGCGGCGCCGAATAAAAAACAGCCGGCAATGCTAGATGCATGTAGTTTCATGAAGGTCTCCTATCGAATTTGGCAATATGTGGAATGTCAAAGCAATTGGCATGCCAATTGCCAACAAGACACCGATGCAGAGCCCGAAGGCGGGCGCCATCGGGTCCCATCCCATGCAAAAATTGGAGCCCGCCGGGCCTGGTTTTAGCCCCCAAAAAATCCGCCCCAGCCGGGCTGGCGCCGCCCCCGCACCGATCGTGCGGCAACGGCGGGCGCCAAGCTTGATGCCGGAAGTGCGGGGGCTCGTTTGCCGGCCCCCACGCCACAAGAGCGTGCCCAGCCGAAGGGTGCTGGGGCCAGGGCCTTGACGCCGTCAAGCTCACCCTTGGCTGCGCCAAGGACGAATTGATGCCTGCGCCCGTCCGGCCCAGGCGCCCACGGCTATTTGCGGCTGGCCCACTGATTCAATTTGGAACAAGTTTCTCGCAATCTGTTCGAAAAAAACGCATTTTCACCGGGACGCCCGGGTGACGTTGCCAACCAGCCATATTTTTGAACTCCGTGGCGCGACTGAAACTTGCCCGCGCATGCCATAAAACATCTTTCTAATAACTTGGCACGATGATTGCTCATTGAGTCCGATAGGCGGCATGCTATCGCGTTACAGCGCAGCGAGCGCGATGCGCGAAGGGGCGCTGCTTGCGGCGTGCTTGGGACGGGTGTTTTATCGCACCTGCCTTCCTCCACGCACAGGCGGCGGGCAGCTCTTCAACAGGCCCGACGTGACTATAAATTTTTGATAGACAAGGAAAATGAAATGAAACTTCGCTGTATGCGCACTACCGTGCTGGCCGCCACGGCAGCGCTGTTGCTAGCTTCGCCTTTGGTCAAGGCCGTCGATGCTGAGGCCGCCACGGCGTTGGCCAAGCAAAACAACTGTTTCAAGTGCCACTCCCTGGAAAAGGACAAGAACGGACCGGCCTACAAGAAGGTGGCGGAAAAAAACAGAGGCAAGGACGACGCTGAAGCGCGTCTGATCGAGCATGTCACAACGGGGAAAAAAGTTAAATTCCCAGACGGACATGAGGAAGATCACAAGATCGTCGAGACGTCGCCCCCGCAGGATATGGAGCAGATCAAAAATCTCGTCGACTGGATATTAAGCTTGTAGTTTTTTGGCGGCCCAGGCCGCCATCCCAAAGGGCGGACTGGTTGACTGTTGGCGGTGCCCGCATGCGGTTGCGTTCAGTTGCTCGAGAGGGGAATGTCGGCACGTGACGTGCAATTTTTATTAGTATTTTTCTCAAGTTGGAGGTTCGCAATGCCGAAATTTCGCAGTACGCTCATGCTCCTAGGCCTTTTTGCCTTCGCCCACGGTGCGATGGCCGATCCCAAGTTGGACGCGCAGATGGTGAATCTGGCCAGCGGCGCCGGTTGCTTTACCTGTCATAGTATCGAATCGGGTAAACCGGGACCGAACGGCCTCGCTCCTATCGGCCCCGCCTGGCAGGACGTGGGCGCCCGTTATCATGGCGTGCCGAATGCCAAAAAGACTCTGCTGCGCGCCGTGATGGATGGCACCAATCCATACGCCAGCCACTGGAAGAACAAGGTCAGCGGCATCGCCATGCCACCCAACGCCGTTGCCATTAAACAAGCAGATGCCAAAAAATTGGTGGAGTGGATACTCAACTTGAAGCAGTAAGCCGCAGCCAAGGTCACGCACATGGCTGGCGCGTTCGGCCTGCCACCGACCACCGCTGCGCCGCGCCGCGCCGCGCCGCGCCTGCCCACGGCGCATGTGAGCCTAGCGTTTTTTTGAATCAGGTCGGCGCAGTCGGGAAATGCGCCGTACTTCGGATGGCGCCATTTTTGTCGATCAGCATGGCGTCCACGCCGGGCAATCGTGCCGCCAGAGCCAATGATCGGTCCGCCCCCATTACCATGAAGGCGGTGGATAGGCCGTCAGCGAGAATTCCCGTGGGCGCGACGACCGTTACGCTGGCCAGCTCTGAGGGCGAATCGCCGGTGGCCGGGTCGAAAATATGATGATGGACGAAGTCTGGGCTGAAAAACGTGGCATAGTCCCCCGATGTGGCCACTTTGCGCCCGTCCATGACCACCCGGGCCGCTACGGCTTCGTGCCGTCTAGGGTGGGCAATGCCCAACATCCATGGCTGCCCGCCCGTCTTCCTGCCCATTGAACCGAATTCGCCAGTATCTAGCAGGGCATGGCGGACGCCATGCTTGTGCAAAGCAGCAAGCGCCACGTCCACCGCATAGCCTTGCGCCACCCCGTTAAGGGTAATCGCCATGCCCGCCTTTTGTAAGCGCACTTGGCGACGGCCGAGCTCGAGTCTTTGCCAGTTAACCAGGTTTTTTGCGGCGGCGATCTGTTCCCGCTCAGGCAGAGCTCCCCTGTCGCAGGCCAGGCGAAAGACGGGCCACAACGGTTGCACCGTGATGTCGAAGGCGCCCGCCGTCAGCCTGGACAGTTGCTGCGAGAACCCGAGCACATACAGCAGATGCTGGTCTGGGGCCGTCACGATGGCGCGTCGATTTAGCGCCACGACCTGGCTTTGTTCCTGATGCAGACTCATCAAGGAATCGATTTTCCGGACCTGGCGCAAGGCGTCCTCGATCGCGGCCTCCGCGGCCCATGCATCGTCATGCAGGACCTTGATCGTCACGGTGGTGCCGAAAGCGAGGCCGGAACCGGAAACCAAGGTCATTTCGGCCAGCGCCGGGCCGGCCCCTCGTGCCCGTGGCGACGGCTGGCGATAGGCACCCAGAGGCGCCAGACCGAGCAACGCGCCCAAACCTAGTGATGCTGACAAGAATGTACGGCGGCGCATGGCAATTCCTTTATAAAGTGGGCAAGCCCACGATGGGAATGACGCGGGCGCGCTTCTTGTCTAGCAGAAGCGGCGCGCATCGTTCATCACTGGCATAGATGATCACGCAGTCCAGACACTGGAAGCACTCGGCGTATTGAATGCGTCCACCGGGCGCGATGGCCTGGTAGGCACATTGGTGGCGGCAAGTCTGACACGGTTTTCCGCAGGCGTGGCGGCGCGGGATCCAATTGAGTAATCGAAGGTGTCCGAGCACAGCCAAGCTGGCACCGTAGGGGCATAGTACTCGGCAGAAAAATTTGTATACAAGCATGCTTGCTATCAGCAAACCCAACGCATACGCGACAAACGGCCAGGAACGCACGAAATTGAGGGTGATAGCGGTCTTAAACGGCTCGACCTCGACGACGAGGTCGGTGACGTTCGATGAATAAAATGGGGCCGCCAACACAACCGCCAGACTCACGTATTTGACGTATTTTAGGCGCCTATCAATTGTCGGCTTGAGTCTAATTTGGGGAATCTTGAGTACGCGTGCGAATTTGGCCGCGAATTCCTGCAGCGCTCCAAACGGACATAGCCAACCGCAAAATGTCCCGCGCCCCCATATCACGAGCGAGATGCCCACGAACACAGACAAGGTCACTGTCATCGGGTCGTACAGAAAAAAACTCAGGCTGCGACCGGCCAGCATGGCCTGCAAGGCACCGGTCAAGTTGACGATGGACAGTTGACCTTGCGCATACCAGCCAATGAAGACCAAGGTATACAGCAGGTAACTATTTCTAAATACGGCAAAACGGCGCTCGTTTCCAACCAGTTTTTTTTGCCACGCCAGAGCGAGCACCAGGATCGCCAGACCGATCATCAGAACGGCCAGCTTGCCCGCCTTATCGTGCCACATGCCGACCCAGGATTTATTGTCGCTGCCCGGTACCGTATAAAAGCGGGCGGGAAGGTTAAAACTAAACGTAAAATCTCGAACAATTTTCTCTGGAAAGATGAGGCCTTTCAAGCGTGTCACGGGTAACACGAAATCGAGAGGCCGGGACGGATCAAGTCCGGCCCGGCTGATGATTTTGAAGACGGCGATGGACTCCACTTTCACCCCCGCCTGATCACCTTTGAGTGCAAGGTCGAGGTTCAGGTCACGCATTTCAATTGGCAATTGATCTTGCTTTAACAAGATGCGGTCAGGCGTGCTGCCGCGCACGAAGTCATCGCCAATCAAGCTATAGCGCCCCGACGACATCAACAAGATGGCCGAATCGCCCGGCTCCAGCCTATCTTGCAGGCGCTTCCATGTTGTTTCGCGCAACAGGTTGCGACCGATGCTGGGCACCGAGACATAAGCCATATATAAATCAATGAAGGGAGCGCGCGGATGCGCGATGGCCTCCCCATCGATGCCGCTGCCGTTGGTCCCAGCAAATTTTTGTTCAATGTCGGCATTGCTTAAAACCACGTGCTGAATCAAGCCGGCCTCGATCAACTCCTTGATCGAGTGCGATTCGACGACATCCGGTCTGATCCGGGATATCAATTCCGGGTCGCGTCCCGCAGCAAAACCGAGCTTCTTGCGTGCCACCTTGAGGGCCGCAGACAAGATGGTCTGGTTGACGATGCTGACGGAGGCCGTGGCCTTCGTAATGCCATCGAGTTGCACAGTTTCAATCGACACATTTTTTGTCGCATTCGAACCCGTTACGATCTTGATGCTTTGCTTGAGCGACAAGCCTTTATATTGGCCAAGAAAAGTCGTGAGCGGGCCTTCGCCTAGACCGCCGAGAAAGACCGGTTCATGTTGCGACAGGGCACTGACATCAAGGAAATTGCCTTGCGCATCAATGGCGATAAGCAAATTGATCGGGACCCCGGAAAAGCCAGGAATGGGGGCTAGATCGATCGATTCAAAAACATATCCGACCAATCGATTTTCCGTGGCATTTTGCTGAAAGATTGGCCACACCGGCATCGCGCTATCTTTTTCACCAACGATATAAGGCATGGGGTAACGTCGCACCAGTTCCTCACGCGTCATCACGCCAGCTAGCGCCGCGGAAGCGGCCAATAGACATTGCAGGCACAATAGAGCGGCCAGAAATGAAGGTAAAAACGCCTTGAATCGGGGCCCGCAACGGGCCCCTCGCGACAGCAGTTGGAAATGGTGAGTTTGAATTTTCATGGCGCCTGGACCGGGATGCCGGTTGTTTTCTACCGGTTAAGTTGATTTATAAGCAATATCCGTACCAGCCGCTATTCGGGCGCTGCAAAATAATCAGCATGCGCGCCCCTTTGGCGCGACCACCTGCGACGAGCATATAACAGCAGGTGCAAATTTGAGCATCTGCCGCCGCGGCGCCTTCGCGGCCACGGCTTCATAAACCTTCGCTGCCCGCAGGGACCATGCCCCCGCTCTGCCATTGAAGCGCGGGAGGCGCGGCGAACTGGCGGCAAGCGGCCCCAACGCCACCTAGGCTTGGCGGCAGGAGCGGTAACCGACCCGAAATCCACCCCAGTGTTTGCCGTCGACATAGATTGGGGCAGACAGGTCGTGCATCACTTCGCCCGTATCTCTCTTATATGTTTGCAGTAAAAACGGTTTGGTGTTGGGGCCACAGCGTGCCCCCGTGCGATCGTCGAAGATGCGCTTGGTGCGATTATTGACGATATCGACGGCATAGTCGCCGGTCAACGCTTGTGAGAATTTTTTGTTATGGGTTGGAAAATAGCCATTGTTGTCGACCGCACCGGCATAAACCAGTTGCGACATCGCGACCAGCAAACTTTCCTGTATATTTGGCAATGCGCGATCGGTAAAGGCATCGAATGCCGTGCGGTACTTGGGCGGATCGGTATTTGGAATCGGCATGTAGTGGCGGTCAAACAAGGCTTCGCGCGTAATCTTGCCGGAATTGATCGCCTGCGCAAAAACTCGACCGACCTCTTCGGCTGCGCTCTGGGCCGCCAGCCGTATCGCATCGTGTGGCGTTGCGACCGGCGACTCCCCGAGTGCGCCGGCGATGGCTTCGGCCCGTTCCGCCAGCGCCATGGCCGAACGGGCCGCTCGCGGTAGTTCGGCCTCGGTCGATAGCATACTGTCGCGGATCTGGGTAATTGCGGCGGCGATCACTTTCGTGGTCTCGACCTGCTCGCGCGATGCGTGCGCGATGTGGCCGATCTCCTTTTCCGACACGCCCGACGAGCGTTCGATATTGCTCAAGATCTGATGCACGCTGTCGACGTTTTTCGCCGCTTCGGTCACGCCAACGGCCAGCTTGGTCATGCCCTGCGCTGCATTTTCCGCCTGCTCATTGATTTCCCGCACCATCACGCCGATCTCATCGCTGGCGTCCTTGGTGCGCTGCGCCAACTGGCGCACCTCGCCGGCCACGACGGCAAACCCGCGTCCGTGCTCGCCAGCCCGCGCCGCTTCGATTGCCGCGTTCAAGGCCAGCAAATTAGTGCGCGCGGAAATTTCTGTGATGGCTTGGGTGAAGCCGAAGATGCGGCGCGATTTTTCCTGCAGGCCGCTCATGAGGGAAGAGGCCGATTGCGCTTCCGTCCGGGCGCTGCTGATCCGCTTTAAGCCTTGATCGATTTCGGCGCGCCCGGCCACGCTTTCCACCCGCACCAAGGCTGCAACCTTGGCGGCCCGTTCCGCATTCAAGGCAATTTGCTCAGTGGTGCACACATTCTTCCCGGAACTGGCGACGATCGCGCTAGCGGTCTGGACGTCCAGCTCGATCTTCTTCTCCACCAAGTCGACGAAATAGGAGGTTTCGGCCGCGCCAATCATGATGTCATCGATAGCTTGGCTGACCGTGTCCGCAAATTGGCGGCCACCGCCGTCTTTCCGCCGGCGCCCGAGCAATAGCACGAGCGCCGCGCTGACGGGCGCTGCCAGAGCCGCATACACGACGGGGCTAAGGCCACCTCCGAGCGCCAGTTGCAAAAGATACACTTGCAAAGACGTGAACGCTATTGCCACCAGCATTAAGCCAATCCATCGAACAATTCCCCATCGCAAACCATTCATCTGTTTCCTCTTACATAGTTACCCATCACTAAGCGCCGGCAACGCTCATTTGATGCGCAGCGCACCAAATTCGCGGTTGGGCACGTCCCAGTCGCTTCAAGTTTTTCCACCTTGATGATCCCAATCCCAACTTGCCCCTTGTTGTTGAGCAAATCCCATGCCATTACCATGCTGCAGGTGCCCGCAAAACTGATTTGCCACGATTTGGAACACTTTTTTAATCAATCTGGTCGAAAAAAATACAGAGTGCAATGGTCGAGCGCGGCGGCAGACCAGACAGCGCCTGGCAAGCCTTCTGGTGCGACCACATTGGCGCCTGCCTGGCACGACGTTTGCTCAATACAATAAATACATTGGGACCAGGGTATACGACGCGATATCCTAGCTAACGGGAGCGAGACGATGAATACGGCGGACATGAGCAAGCTCGGTGTTAAAAAACCTTTCAAGGCAGGCTGTGCCAAGTTCATGGGCGGCTTGGTTGCGCCCGTAAGTGCCATTGACGGGGTTTTTTGCGATTTCACCGAACTGGGTTGGCCGACATGCGCTAGGCTCGATTGCGGCGGCACCCGCGGCGCGGAACTTGATGCAATAACCCGGGTCGACCAACTTCCTAAGCGCGCCGGCAATTGCCGGAAAACAAGAGGCCGCAGGCCATGGGCTATTTCAAGCCACCTGAGAGGGGCCGGTAGCGCTCACCCCGCGATTTTTTTATATCGAGATAAACCATGACAAATTCAATGGCCGATCGGGTCATCGCGACCGACAGCGCGCTGGCGCTCCTGGCCTTGCTGCGGCAAAAATACGGGCCCTTGATGTTCTTCCAGTCGGGCGGTTGCTGCGACGGCAGCTCGCCGATGTGTTACGCGGCCGGTGAATTTAGCATCGGCCCCGACGATGTCTATCTTGGCAACCTCGACGGCACACCGTTTTACATTGGCCATGCCCAATTCGAATACTGGAAGCATACGCAACTGATCATCGATGTCGTCGATGGCATGGGCGGCATGTTTTCGCTCGATAACGGCACGGGCAAGCGTTTTCTTACGCGCTCGCGCTTGTTTTCCGATGAAGAAAACGCATTTCTGGAACAGACTGCTTTGACGCCGCCGCCAGCCTGAGTGGCATGCCTGTTCACTTCCCCCTTGACCATTTCAAGGCCGGATGGCAATTTTGCGTCTCGGGCCGTTCGCGCTTTCAGGGGCGCCCCTTGGGGCATCCTATCCTTGTTGCAGGGCCGGTCGCCGCCAAGGCAGCTGCAGTAGTCACGCTGGTTCATTTCTAAAGACGGGCGGCGGCGTCATCGCAGCGGCAGGGCCTGATACGCCCCTAGAAACAGGGCGACCAGGTACACTTGTCTTCGCGTGAACGGGCGGCGCGTGGTTAAGGTTCAGGGATGGAGCTTGCGGTAAATCGTATTGCGCGACACGCCCAGCGCGCGCGCCGTGGCCGAGACGTTGCCGCCATGCGTCTCAAGTGAATTTTGAATGACCGACAATTCGACGTCTTCCAGCGTGGCGCTGGCGCTGATGGCGCTGTCGGTGGCGACCTTGCTCACCGAGCCATTGCTAAGAGCGATGTCCTCCAGAAAATCATCAGGCAGGTGTTCCATGCGAATTTCATGGTCGTCGCCCGCCATCACCATCGCCGTGCGCATCAAATTGGTCAACTGGCGGAAATTGCCAGGCCAGGTATGCTGGCGAAACAGCGCCATGATGGCAGGCGCGATCGTGTAGCGCTCGCCTTCGCCTTCGGAGGCGAGCAGCTTGTCGACGACGACGTCAAGGTCGGTGCGATCGCGCAAGGGCGGCAGTTTGACAACCAGACCGTTGAGCCGGTAATACAAGTCATCGCGAAATTCGTTCCTGGCAATCATTTCGCGCAGGTTGCGGTTGGTCGCGCACGTGAGCGCAACGTTCACGGGAATCGATTTGGTGCTGCCTAGAGGCGTAACCATGCGCTCTTGCAAGACGCGCAGCAGGCGCGCCTGCAAGCTCAAGGGCATATCGCCGATCTCATCGAGAAACAGGGAGCCGCCATTGGCTTGCAAGATTTTGCCGATGCTGCCTTTCTTCCTGGCGCCGGTGAAAGCCCCATCTTCGTAGCCGAACAATTCGGATTCGATCAACGTTTCCGGTATTGAGGCGCAGTTGACGGCGATGAATGGCCCGTCCTTACGGGGGGAATCGTTGTGGATGGCTTGCGCCAGCAGTTCCTTCCCGGTGCCGGTCTCGCCGGTGACCAGAATCGAGATGTCGCGCCCAATCACTTTTTTCAGTTTGTCGATCACGACTGCCACCTGCTCGTCGCCCGTATTCAAATAGCGCAGGCTGGACAGGCGCATTTTTTGCTGTTCGTTGGCTGGCGCCGGCGTCATCACGGTCGGCGCTGGTACGCGCGTACTGTCCATCGCATGCTGGAAATTATTGTGCGGCAGGCGTAGGTCGCCGCAACGCGCATACACCCGTACGCCGTTGTGCAGGCATAGGTTAAGTAGGCCAGGCGCGGACGTGCGGTAGTGATCGAGCAGCGCCGAAATCGGCAAGCCGAACAGGGAACTGAAGGTGTGCGCCTGCAATGCGGACATCGACAAGCCGAGTTGGAACAGGCCGGCGCGGCTGGCCGACAAGAAGCGCCCACCTGGTGTAAAGCAGGCGATGCCTTCCATCAGTGTGCCGAGAAATTCAGGCCGGCTGTGGAAGCTCAGTTTGATCGAATCTTGGAACGATGCGGCAAACAGCTGGTTTTCGATCATTTGCGCTGACATGCGCACGAGCGCCATCGTGTGGCGGTGAAAGTTGTGCTGGTCTCCGGTCACGTCGAGCACACCGATCACATTACCCAAAACATCGAAAATCGGCGCTGCGGCGCAGGTCAGGAAGCGGTTCGCTTCCAGATAGTGCTGATCGGCGTGCACGACGGTAGGCGCCTTTTCCACGATCGCGGTGCCGATCGCGTTGGTGCCCTTGCTTTGCTCCGACCAGATCACGCCCGGACTGAGGGCGACGCGATCGGCCTTTTCTAGGAAGTCCGCATCGCCCTGGGTATGGATGATGAGCCCGTTGACGTCGGTCAAGATCACCATATTGTGGGTGTTGATGATCTGTTCGTATAGGGTTTCCATGACCGGTGCGGCATGGCTGTGCAACATGCGGTTCTGTTCCAGCAATAATGCCAGATCAGCCTTGCCGAGGGGGCCGAAGTCGGGCTCGGCCGACTTCGGGATGCCGTAACCGGCTGAGCGCTCATGTGCGTTTTCTATCATCATGCCATCGCTTGTCGCAGAAAGCATGCCAGCACCGGCCAGCCGGTTGCCGGCGGGCGGCGCCGACGCGATCGCGTCTGGGGCGTGGCGCATGATTGGTCTCCTGATTATCGAATTTATGAGTAATTCGTTTGTTTCTTAATGTAACACTGTTCATAAACGAAACAATGATTTTTCATGATATCACTCCAATTGACGTCATGGCGTGTGACCTTATGTGTATTTGACTCCTATGGCCGCGTACGCGTAGGCGCGATGAGTGATCGTGCATTTGAGCCGAGCTCTCCGACAGAGTCGGGCAGGAAAAGGGGTGGCCGGCAGCAAAGCTGGGGCTTTGGGCCGCTGGCGCGTGTGTGTAGACAGGCGGGCCTGTCCGGCAGCCCGGCAACGTCGCTGTATGACCTGGCAGGAAATGGCATGCGGCAGTAGCGGATACGCCGTTTCACGACGGCGGGCGATAGCCTGGATAGTAACTACCGCGACAGGCACCGGCGCCAATGGCTGCGATGAAGCTGGCCATGTCGCTTACCGGCTGCAAGAATTCGGTCGCGCAACGACCGACCGCGGCAATTTTGTGACAGTCGCTGCCGCCCAGTCCCGGCAGCGCCATCTGCGCCGCGGCATGGATCGCCAAGTCATTATCCGCATCCTCGTTATTGCCATTATGCGTTTCCACTGCGGCGATACCAACCACATCGAGCAATTTTTCCAGCAGGCAGCACACCCCGACCTCGCGAAACGGATGCGCCGGCACGCAGATCCCACCGAGTTTGCGAATGCGCTCGATCACTTCCGTCATGGACAGCCAGTGGTCGCGCCCCCAGATGTTCCAGCCATCATCCTCGACGCCGTAGGCTAGCAAGTGGCCCCGGTCCGTGGCAATCTCAACCCCGCGCAACAACAGCAACCCCTCGCCGCGCGCGATCTCTTCCACCGGCGCCGACGCCTCGTAGGAATAATGTTCAGTGATGACGACCGCATCTAAGCCCAAAGCCTTGGCGCGAACAATCAGTGCCTTCGGCTCCAACCAGTTATCGTAGGAGTATTTGGTGTGGCAGTGGGTATCGATCCACACGATGCCGCTCAGGGCAACTGCAGCTCGAGATTGACGCGCTTGGACGGCTGGAATTTTTGGCCGGCAAAGAAGCGGCCGAGAGCGAAATCGTCCCAGTTAACCAGTGTGTAAATCGTCTTCACGCCGACGGCTTTCATGTTGGTTAGAAACTGCTCCATCAAGTCATGCGCGACGCCCTTGTTCTGGTACTCGGGGGCGACACCGATGGTGTCGATGGTGGCGCTGGTTTCGGGAATACCGAACTCGCCGAAATAGACTTCGCCCATGATGAAGCCGACCACTTTGCCATTAATTTCAGCCACCAATGAAGTGTTGATGTTATGCGGGTTGCCAGTGACCATTTCGATCTTACGCTCGTAATATGGGCGCCGTTGCAGCTTTGATACTTGCGCATCGATCGCGGCGACCGTATCGAGGTCGTCCCGTTTCATCACGCGCATGCAAGGCTCGGAAATGGCCATGATAATTCTCCTGGTTTAAAATGATCCGCTCGGCAAAGAGCCAAAACACTGTTTCTTCAAGCACTTCTTTGCTACTTTTGTGACGTAATTTCTTGATGTCGGCGCGCGAGATCCTCAAAGCGCAAGGGGCGCGCTACCGTCACCAAGGACAGATTCGTTGCCGCAGCCGTATGCCATTTTTTTAGCAGCGTCGAAGAACGAATCAGTCAGTTTGCAGCAGAGAACATGCCATATATTGCCACCATTGGCAAGCAATATAATGCATACACCATGTTTGACTTCACGGAAAGTCTAATGCCTAGGCCCAGCGCCCGCGCCGGCTTTGCTGCGCCAGGCAGATGCAGACTCATGCTTCATGCTAAATGGCTACGCCACAAGCGCGGCATGGGCTTGACCTTGCGTGCCTACCCCATGCTAATGGCAAGATTGAACAGTCAGAAAATGGCTGCGTCCGGACCATTTCAAGCGCGAAATCGATCTTTTCCGGCGCCGCGCGACGCCTCCGGTGACAACTAGTCGAGCTAACCGTGGCTGGCAAATAGCAACGTGAATGGGAAATTTGATACTCCTTCGATGCGTGGCCGTTGGGTGCCATAAAAGTGGCTGGAAAATAGGTTCAAGTTCAGACGGCAGCGTGGCTAGGCCATGTTGGCGGATGCTTTTTGAAGTGATATTTAGTTTGAGATAAAACTAATTTTA
>PKWL01000022.1 GCA_003133225.1 Janthinobacterium sp. | reverse complement strand
ACAAAACGGCATAGAGCCGGCGAAAGTCGCAAGCAATGCTGCACTTGTCAATGGGGAACACGTCGAATGTGAAGTGGTTCGATGGCATTGCCGAGTACGTCATTGACTGGGGGCCAGGCTACCGGATTTACCTGGCGCGGGATGGTGAAGCGTTAATTATTCTCTTTGGTGGGGGCACGAAAAAGCGGCAACAAGCTGACATTGATCGTGCGAAAGCGCTCCATGAAGAATACAAGGCTCGAAAAAAGTTCGCCGCTATCAATCCAAAGACTCCAAAGACGCCCTCACCCAAAGTCATTCCAGTCGTGAAATCAACCAAAGGCAGGAGGTAAGCAACATGGCACTAACACGCGATTTTAAGCATACCGCGGTCGAACGCGTCAAACGCGATCCGGCCTTCGCCAAGGCGCTTCTTGACGAGGCCGCAAACTTATTTCTCAATGGGGAACCAGATACGGCGCGCCTGATTTTGCGCGACCTCGTGAATGCGACGGTCGGTTTTGAGGCATTGGCCACAGCGACAGCGAAACCAAGCAAGAGCCTACACCGTATGTTGTCGGAAAATGGCAACCCCAGCATGGATAACCTTGCCGCAATCTTCGGGGCGATCAGGCAAAGCCTCAGGGTGGGAATTTTGGTCCATACCGTTGAAATCGCCTGATGGAAAAGGGCGTTGTCCAAAAAAGATGCGGCGCCGCCGCTTTGCCCCAAGTGGCGTTGGATGTCGACGCCACTTTACGCACCCCGTGTGGCCGCTGGGGCAATTTTCATGGACGTAGGAATGGGCCGCGATCCTTTGCGGACCCTTCGCTGTTTGATGGCGAACGAGGGGCGCTGCGCCGGTATCGCTGGAATTGATGTGCCCGCCGCATCAGTTTTGCGGCGGTGAAGTTGTGCGTCGGGGACGCGTTGGTAAGCCGGCCCGGCCGGGGCTAAATCAATCGGGCCGACTGGAATGTCTTGGTTTGCGTAAAAGTGATGTTTGCCCCATTAAGATGCATCAAGAACCGGAATGTAACGTAAACGTAGGGGGCATGCGCTGAGGCCGATGCAGGAATAGATCCGGCCTCCCGCTCGCTTTTTAACTCACCCGGGCGCTGTTCCTATTTTCGGCGTGCCAACGCCGCCGGGCTTTGATGCAGGCGTTTTTTCAAGCGAACTGGTCCGCTGCATGCAGTCAAGGCCGCGCAAAAATCCTGCCGAGCAAGGCGCGATAAAATCTCTTATCGCGTTTTTAGCGGCGGTCACGGGCGAGCGGTAGCGCGTGACGTTGCCGACGCGACGAGAAGCTCCTGGCCGGTTTCAAGATTGCAGTCAATCCAAATGACGTCCCGACGATCCGGAGACAAAAATTTACCCAATCGCCATCAAAATACCTCGACACCAACGCGATCCGTCGCCATCCTCGTCGCCATGTATAGCAGGATCAAATGCTTTCAGCTTTTGCGCGAGCGACAGTTTTGGAATGCGGGCGCACTTTACAACGACGCAGAAATCTTGGAGCGAGACCTCAACTGGCTGCGGCAGTTTGGGCTTGCCGGCCACATCCCGCGAGATCGAGTGACCGTTTTCGCTGCGCGGCCGTCAGTCGTACGCAAGATCCGCGAGGTCGAACTCATTTTTCGAAACCATTCGACATGGCCGCGTCGAGATCTGCTTTATTCTGATGCAATAGCACGTGAGCGCATGACATCGGCAGGAATGCCACGCCTAAGCACCCATATCCGACCCAATGGGTACCAAAGCGGAATATTTTCGACAGGAAATTTATTTGCGTCGATTTCAGTCGAGCCGTTCTTTTGCGTTCGCGTACACGCGACTGCGCTCTCTTTTTCCAACAGCGATTACGGTCACATAAAGCACCTCATCCTCAACGCGATAGACTAGTCGGTAACCGACAGTCTTAAGCTTGATTTTGTAGCAATCGACCATGCCATGCAGGGCTGCGCTCGGTACACGCGGCTGTTCGAGTCGCTCGGCCAGTTTCTTTTTAAATGGCTCTCTGACACTGCCATCGAGCTTTTGCCATTCAAGCAACGCCTGCTCCTGAAATCGCAGTTTAAAGGTCATTCAGTTGCACCTCAACGAAGGGGCCGCCGGAGCGCTCGCGCACCAGTTTGGCATCCTCCAGGTCTTCCATGTGCGAGATTAGTTGCTCATAGTAATCGGCAGACAACAGATAAGCTTCTGGCCGATTGTGATTTAGAACGGCTACCGGCGTATTTTCCATTTCCTTCAGGATATTGGCAAAATTGCGTTTGAGTTCCGTGACGCTGACCGTGACGTTTGCAAGAACGGTATCCATAACGACTTCCTTTCATGTTATAAAATGCTTATTTAGGCATCAAATATAGCACGTTTTTATTCTCAACTCCTCCGAGCTAATCGAAAAAAACAGTGAATGCTTTCGCCACATCGTTTGTCGCGCACGTCGGGCGCGGTCATCCTTGTTTGCCGTGCCGCAGCCGTTCGGCGCATGTCCATACGAACCGTGCTATGACCAGCCAGTTGAGGAGGAGGGCTACCGGCACCAAGGCAATCGCGGGGGCCGCGCCCGAGCCGCTGGCAAGGCGCGATAGGGTTCCTGCTCGGTCTTGAAAAGCGGATGGGGACGCAAGATGCAAAACGCTGTGGTTTTCCTGAAACAAATCAATTATCTTCAGGGTAATACTGTTAAGATATTGATCTTTGACAATACACATTCAGTTAAATATCGTGGCGGCTGCCAGGTCGCGTCCTGAACGCCCCCCTTTATTAGCTTGAAAATTTCGCCTTGTCGCCTGACGGTGCACTTGTTTTTTTGCGTCCACTATTGATTTATTTGCGCCTCTAAGTGATGTCTATGGGTTTTTTGGTTGTTCGATATGTCAGCCGTTCTTCGACGTTTAGCCAGCGGCCGCAGGGCACAGTAAGGCGGGCCGAAGCAATCGGCACTACGCAAAACAAAAAAGGTCGGCCGGGCATATCAAAATGCCAAGCGCTGCCGCCGCCCCTTCACGGGAACGGGTGGCTCTCGTCCCTCATCCAGCTGTTTTGCCAGATATTGGTTGCGATGTCTGCGTCATTTCCCTTCCATATTTTTTCAATCCCTAGCATGGATTCTGGACGCGAGAGCGGCAAGATACCAAACTCATCTTTTGGGACCGAAACCAAACTTGGCCTTTTGCCGCAGCGAGGGAACCCGTTCCTTGACGTTGAGTTTTTTCATCGAGCAATACGCTTTCAATATCAAAATATTTGGTCGCATGCATCGGTGCGCTTTCAAAGGCTAAACATGGTCGACTTTCTAATAATGCCGTTGAAGAAATAAGCGTCCCATCAAAAATATGATCCGGGGCCTGGTCGCAAGTGTTTTTTGATTAATTGAAAATCGAAGTTAGGTCAGATATTCTTGCAGTAAATTGATGTCAATAAATTTTTAGAGGTTCGTTAATGCGTAATTTGCCGTTGCTTGCAGTGTTGGTTAGCTTATTGATGCTCTCAGAGCCTTGCTTGGCGCAGGAAGGCGCGGGAGCGGCGACGAATGGCGCACCATCCTTCGGCCAAGGAGCTCCGAAAGGCAGCGCGACGTCTACGCAGTTCGCGGCCGGCCCCGCCCTTTCCAGTATGGCGCCGGCACCGATCACCAACGCTGCCACGGCGACAAACGGGGAAGTCAAAGCGGGCGACCAGGCCATCACCACTGCGGGCATTAACGATCAGCAGGAAAAAAACGAATTTCAGAAATTTGTGGCGATCTCTACCGGACAAATCCTGCCTATGTTCGGTTACAACCTGTTCGGCGGCACGCCTTCCACTTTTGCTCCCATTGACCGCATTCCCGTGACTGCGGATTATGTGCTGGGGCCTGGCGATGAAGTTGTCGTGCGCGCCTGGGGTCAGATCGACATCGACTACCGCGCGACGGTGGACCGCAATGGCGACTTCTACATCCCGAAAGTGGGCAACATCAACCTGGCCGGTATCAAATACCAGGATTTGCAGGGCTATCTGAAAACGGCCATCGGCCGCACGTTCCGCAATTTTGATCTGAGCGTCAATCTGGGCCAGTTACGTTCCATCCAGGTATTTGTGGTTGGCGAGGCTAGACGTCCAGGCAGTTACACGGTCAGTTCCATGAGCACTTTGGTCAACACCCTGTTCGCCTCCGGCGGCCCGTCGGCCAAAGGCTCCATGCGCCGCATTCAGCTCAAGCGCGACAATAAGATCGTGACCGAATTCGATATGTATGATTTGCTTGTCCAAGGCGACAAGTCGCGGGACGCCCGCCTTTTGCCGGGCGACGTGATCTACATTCCTGCGATCGGCCCCCTGGTCGCCATGACGGGCAGCGTGAACGTGCCTGCGATATATGAACTCAAGGGCAAACCCACCTTGGAAGAATCGATTGCGCTGGCCGGTGGTTTGACCACCACGGCGGCGGCGGAGAAAGTGACGCTGGAGCGCATATCGAACCGGAAAATGCGCATCGTCGAAGAGTTCAAGTTCGATCGGGCAGGACTGACCCGCACATTGGATGATGGCGACCTTGTGACCGTCTTCGCGATCTCTCCGCGTTTTGACAATGCCGTCACCTTGCGCGGCAACGTGGCCGCGGCGGCGCGTTATCCATGGCAACCGGGCATGCGCCTGAAGGACCTGATTCCTGAAAAAGATGCGCTGATCACGCCAGACTACTGGATGAGAAAAAATGCGGCGACCAACGCCGAGGTCGCTTCGACTTCGAAACTGCATAATGACGTCAAGAGTTCGATCAAGGAAGTCAATTGGGACTACGCGGTAATCGAACGGCTAAATCGCGTGGATCTGACGACGACGCTCATCCCGTTCAATCTTGGCCAGGTCGTGCTTGCCAACGATCCGAAAGCGAACCTGCTCTTGCTGCCAGGCGACGTGGTCACCATTTTCTCCAAGGACGATATTCAAGTTCCCATGTCCAAGCAGTCCCATTACGTCAGGCTCGAAGGCGAAATCAATCAAGCCGGCGTGTATAAGGCCGAGGCTGGTGAAACGCTGCGCCAGCTCGCTGCAAGGGTGGGCAGCTTGACCCCGCAAGCCTATCTGTATGGCGCTGAATTCACGCGCGAATCCGTGCGCATCCTGCAGCAAAAGAAAATGGATGAAGCTTTGGACCGCATGGAGCGCGCGAGCGAACGAGACGCATCGACGCGCGCGCAAAATATATTGTCTCCGCAAGATGCGCTGAGCATGGCGGCGGAAATGGAAACCCGCAAGGCCATGATTGCCCGCCTGCGCCAAGTGAAGGCGACCGGGCGCATCCCGCTCGAATTGTCCGCCGATGCCACCGAAAAAAATCTGCCTGACATCACTTTGGAAGACGGCGACCGCCTATTCATTCCGCCGCAGCCGTCTGTAGTAGGTGTTCTTGGCGCCGTTTATTCCGAGAATTCTTTTCTCTACAAGTCGGACAAGCGGGTAGGAGATTATTTGGCGCAAGCCGGCGGCATGACCAAAGATGCCGATGGCAACCGCGCTTACGTGCTCAAGGCTGACGGTTCCGCGTTTAGTAGGCAGCAAGCGGGCTGGCTCAGCGGATTTGACGGCCAGCGTTTAATGCCTGGCGATACCATCGTCGTACCTGAAAAAACCGATAAGACCACTTGGGTCAAAGGCTTGATGGATTGGACCCAGATTCTTTACCAGTTCGGACTTGGCGCTGCTGCCCTCAAGGTATTGTAGTTGGCATTAGGTTTATTTACCCCTCGCGCCAGCCCCAATGCGGAAAAGTGGATCCCTGGCGCGGCGCGTGACGCCGCCGTCGTCCCCGGGAAAATCGAGTTCTGTTCCAAGGCGCAAAGCTTAAGAGCCGGCCACGATCTTGTACCCGTTTTCAGCTGACGCTGGACCTTAAGGGCTGCAACGCTAAAAATTATTCTGAAAAGCCGGGTGGCGAGCCCGGCATCGACTTGAAAGCAAAAAATGTCTGAAATGTCAGAACCAAGCAAAATGCGGCCAAACAATGATCTCGATTCGGATGACGAAATTCATTTACTCGACCTGTTAATCGTATTGGCGCGCCACAAAAAAATGCTGATCGGCATGCCCATAGTCACAGGCACCCTGGCATTGGTCGTAAGCTTGCTGATGACGCCGGTTTTCACAAGCACGGCAAAAATCATGCCGCCGCAGCAGCAACAAAGTTCCGGCGTCGCCGCCATGCTGGGTTCGCTTGGCGGCTTGGCCGGGGCTGCGGGCGGGATCGCAGGCATCAAAAATCCCAATGATCTGTATGTGGGATTGTTGGAAAGTCGCACCATAGCCGACAGCCTGATCAAGCGCTTCAAGCTGAAGGACCGGTATGAGACGAAAACCATGGACGACACCCGCAAAACTCTGGCGGGAATTAGTTCGTTCGAAAATGGTAAGAAGGACAGTCTCATTACGATCAGCGCAAATGACAAAGATCCCCAGTTCGCGGCAGACCTTGCAAATGCCTATGTCGATGAACTGGCCAAGCTGAACCAAATCATCGCGCTGACCGAAGCGTCGCAACGGCGTCTTTTTTTTGAAAAACAGATGAAAGATGCAAAAGAGGATTTGGCCAATGCCGAGGTCGCCTTGCGCAACACGCAAGAAAAAACCGGCATGATCCAGCCAGAAGGGCAGGTCCAGGCGATTATTTCCAGCGTGGCCCAGCTAAAGGGAACCATCGCAGCCAAGGAAGTGCAGTTGACTGGAATGCGGACTTTCGCCACCGGTCAGAATCCGGATTTATTGCGTACGCAGGAAGAGCTCCGCGGTCTACAAGGGCAACTGGGCAAACTGGAAAAAGATCAGCCGTCCAAAGATGGTGATCTTATGGTTCCTACCGGAAAAATTCCTCAAGTCGGGATAGAATATGTGCGCAGTCTGCGCAATGTGAAGTATCACGAGACCATATTTGAACTGCTGGCAAAACAATTCGAATTGGCAAAAATCGACGAGGCCAAAGATTCTTCTACGATCCAGTTACTCGACAAAGCGGTTCCTGCGGAACGTAAGTCCAAACCCAAGCGGGCATTGATCACTTTGGCGGGAGCGTTTGGTGGTGCACTGTTGGCAGTTTTTCTTGCATTTATGATTGATGCGTATGGCGTTTCCCGACAAAATCCCGAAAACAGCGAGCGCTGGAAAGAACTCGTCGCCGCCTTGACGGGACCACGGAAAAGCGCCGCCAATATCTGATTTCCCCGAAACGGATTTGTTTTTTCTGCTCGCCCGCGAGGGGACTGGGAAATGGGGTTGGCGGCCATGCGTCACAGGAGCACCGCTCCGGCGCTGGAGTGTTCTGGCCGCGTCGTTCAGTACGAAGTCTCGCGGCCAGAACACGCATGCGTTATTCGTGGTTTTTGCGAAGATTTTTAAGGATGTCTCTCCAGCTTACAATCCCGACAGGTCTATTCTCATTGTTCACAATAGGGATGCAGGTAATGTCCTTAGTGTTGAATAAATCAATTGCTTCGCCAATCGTGGCATCTTCATGAAGCACAATCGGATGGCGCGCCATGATTTGATGCACCCGTTTATTCAAGGTGGCGGCGTCTTTATAGTTTTCTGTCGCAGTGCCGATGTTGGGGCTGAGCGCTTTGAACAAGTCCCGATCTGACACTACCCCTAAAAGAGTATGCCCCTCGACGACGAGTAAATGGTGGAACCGAAGTTTCTCAAAAATATCTTTTACCACGGCAAGCTTATCATCGAGCTCAACCGTAGCAACTCTTCCGCTCATTATTTGTTTCATCGTCATGATTTACGCTCCTCCTTTATTGTCCACGGTTTAACAACGACACTGCAGGAGTGTACCGCCTGCAGATAAAAAATGGTGAACGTCACGCACATGCCATTTTAGATCAGCTCGCTTCACGTCGCCAGCGTCGTCGTCAATGGGGCACCCGCCACGGCTCGCCCGACAGCTTCTCCATGGCTGTACATTACAGCAAAATTCCCATCATTTAAAAAGCAAGGTTACTTTTGCGAAATCGCATACAGCAGATGCGTTGGAACTGCCTATTGGCCAATGATTGCTGCATGATATTGTAAAAAACAGCGCGCGCGATTTTAGAAGCAGATTCCGATCAAATCAGATCAAGGGAGCGGGACAATGGCAATTTTCAATTTCATGGACAAGGAACGCACGCTTGCGGGAGCCGGATTTAACCGCTGGCTAGTGCCGCCGGCGGCGCTCGCCATTCATTTGTGCATCGGCATGGCCTACGGTTTTTCCGTCTTCTGGTTGCCCTTGTCGCGCGCGGTCGGCATCAAGGACTCCATCGCCTGCCCCAAGGACTTGAGTTTTTTCGCTGAGATCACTGCCACCACGTGCGACTGGAAAATATCGATGCTGGGCTGGATGTACACGTTGTTTTTTGTTTTTCTCGGCTCTGCGACGGCGATTTTCGGCGGCTGGCTCGAGCATGCGGGCCCGCGCAAGGCCGGGGTCGTCTCGGCCTTGTGCTGGTGCGGCGGCTTGCTCTGCTCCGCACTCGGCGTGTATACCCATCAGATCTGGCTGATGTGGCTGGGCTCGGGCGTGATCGGCGGAATCGGGCTTGGCCTTGGTTACATCTCGCCCGTGTCGACCTTGATTAAATGGTTCCCGGACAAGCGCGGAATGGCCACCGGCATGGCCATCATGGGCTTTGGCGGGGGCGCAATGATCGGTGCGCCCCTGGCCGACAGGCTGATGAAATTTTACGCCACTGCCAGCTCGGTTGGCGTGTGGCAAACCTTTTTGACCATGGCGGCGATCTATTTCGTGTTCATGATGGCCGGCGCCCTAGCCTACCGAATACCGCCGCCGGGCTGGCAACCGGCCGCTTGGGTGCCGTCGAGCGGCACCGACCGGATGATCACCAAAGAGCATGTTCACGTCAGTCGGGTCTGGTCGGTTCCCCAGTTCTGGCTGCTATGGGCCGTGCTGACCCTCAATGTATCGGCCGGCATCGGCATTCTCGGCATGGCCTCGCCACTGCTGCAGGAAGTGTTCGGCGGCAAGCTGCTCGGTGTCGATGTCTCCTTTAATGACTTAACGGCTGCGCAAAAAGGGCAGATTGCCGCGATCGCCGCCGGTTTCACGGGCTTGTTGTCGTTGTTTAATATCGGCGGGCGTTTTGTCTGGGCTTCATGCTCAGACTACATCGGACGCAAGAATACGTATTTTGTGTTCTTCGTTCTCGGCTCTATCCTTTACGCGTCGATTCCCTCGCTGGCGCACGATGGGCAATTGGCGCTGTTTGTGGGCTTTTTCTGCATTATCCTATCCATGTATGGCGGTGGTTTCGCCACCATTCCGGCCTATTTGGCGGATCTGTTTGGGACCCAGATGGTGGGCGCCATTCACGGCCGCCTGCTGACGGCGTGGGCCACGGCTGGCGTGCTGGGGCCGGTACTCGTCAATTACATTCGTGAATTTCAGATCGCTCACGGGGTAGCGAAGGCCCAGGCTTACGACGTGACGATGTATGTGCTGGCCGGCTTGCTGGTGTTAGGGCTGCTGTGTAATCTCATGGTGCGTCCGATTGCCGACAAATACTTCATGAGCGAGTCGGAACTGGCAGCTGAGAGGAAGCTCGCGCATGAGCGCGACATTGTCAGCCCCAGCGGCGTCGTCGCGCTTGCGGCCACCGGTGCCACCAGCCCCGTCGTGACAGTGTTAGCGTGGGCCGCGGTCGGCATTCCGCTCGGCATCGGGGTCTGGATCACCTTGCAAAAAGCCATCGTCTTGTTCAAGTAACTAGGCAGCTCAAGATGGGGAGCACGATCCCGTGGCCCCTACACATGCGCTCGCTTCGGCGCCAACGCCCTAGCCCAGCCGCTACTAGTGACGATCGCGGCGCGCCGTGGTAATGTGGCGCGGTGGGTGCTGTTGATAGCGCCAGGATGTTATTTTGTTTTTTGAGGCGCCCCGACACCAAGCTGCGCTCGTTTGCACAGACCTTGAATTTCTTGCCCGGTATCCTGGGCGGCCGGGGTGGCGCCGTAACCGGAAACGGCTGGGCCCAATAACGCAGGATTGACCATGACTCCGCGTGACATACACAACTACCGACCGCTGTTGTCAAAGGCGAGCACCAGCTTGACCCACGAGGTGGAGGCGGTCGATGAACGGGGGCGTCGTTCGACCATCGCCATTCCTGCAGAGCGGCCTTTGACAGTCTACGTCGACAAGCGCGAACTGGTCACATTGATGACCTTGGGCGGCGCGCCGGAAGCGCTCACTTTGGGGTATTTGCGCAACCAACGGCTCGTGCGCAGCCTGGACGCCATCGCCTCAATACAAGTTGACTGGAGCGTCGCTGCGGTGGCCGTCACAACCCATAACGGCATTGCCGACGTGGAACAGCGTACCTCGAAAAAAGTGGTGACGACCGGTTGCGGCCAAGGTTCCGTGTTCGGCGGCTTGATGGACGATATAGACCAGATCAGCTTGCCTGCAGGCGCGCGCCTGCGCCAATCGGCCGTCTACCAAATCATCGACACCGTACGCGTCCAGCAATCGATCTACAAACAGGCCGGCTCGGTGCATGGCTGCGCGCTGTTTACGGATGCGGGAGAGTTGCTCTATTTTATCGAGGATGTCGGTCGCCACAACGCGGTGGACGCCATCGCCGGCAACATGTGGTTGGACCGGGTGGGCGGGAACGACAAAGTGTTCTACACTACCGGCCGTCTAACTTCGGAAATGGTGATCAAGGGCGCCCAGATGGGCATTCCATTTTTGCTGTCGCGCTCTGGCACCACGCAGATGGGGCACATGGTGGCCGAGCGCGTAGCGATGTGTTTGCTGACACGCTGTACTGGCAAGCATTTCCTGTTATTGACGGGCCAGCACCGCCTGGAGTGGGAACCGCAGCCATTCGACGCGGCCTTGAAAGAGCCTTGATGCCATTGCAAGACGCCACCGGCGCCGCTTTCGGTTTGCTGTTTTCGGGCGACGCTACGCTCTGGTGCATCATCTGGATTACGCTCAAAACCAGCTTGACCGGATTGGCGCTTGCCACGCCGCCAGCGGTCTTGGCAGGTTACGCTCTCGCCAGTTACCGTTTTCCGGGGCGGCGCCTTGTCATTTGGCTGGCCCAGGCCGCGCTCTCCTTGCCCACCGTGCTGATCGGATTATTGCTGTACCTGCTGCTGTCGCGCCACGGTCCGTGGGGCCGATTGCACTGGCTGTTTTCGCAACAGGGCATCGTCGCCGGCCAGTTTGTCGTGGCCTTGCCAGTCTTAGTCGCGTTCACTCTGGCCGCAGTGCAAGGTGCCGACCCGCGCTTCGCCGAAACGGCGATTGCGCACGGCGCGACCGGCTGGCGCGTCATGACCACGCTGCTGCATGAAGTGCGCTTTGGCGTGATGGCAGCGCTCATCAGCGGCTTCGGGCGCGTGATCTCGGAAGTGGGCTGCGCTATGATGGTCGGAGGCAATATCGCCGGTGAAACGCGCACCGTCACCACTGCGATCGCGCTCGAAACGAGCAAAGGCGAGTTTGCGCAGGGCATCGCTTTGGGCCTTGTGCTCGTTGCTGTCTCTCTGCTGCTAAATGGCGTTCTGGTTCTGCTGCAAGGCGACGCCCATGGCGCGCGGAGCCGTCAGTGAGCGCCTTTCTCAGCATAGCGCGCCTTCGCAAATGCCATGCCGAGCGCGTGCTGTTCGATATCGCCGATTTCGCGCTCGAGGCGGCCAGCGCCTACGTTCTAACGGGTGTGAACGGGGCCGGCAAAAGTACATTGCTGCGCATTTTGGCCGGACTCGAGCAAGCGGACGCATCGGCCGCGTCCTTTCTGGGGCGCGCCATGCAACTGGCGCCGTACCCGCAGGCGATGCGCCAGAATATCATTTACGTGCATCAACATCCGATCATGTTTTCCACCAGTGTGAGCCACAACATCGCATATGGCTTGCTGGCGCGCGGCGTGGCGACAGGGCAAGCCAAGCGCCAGATCGAAGACGCGATGGCATGGGCCGGCGTGGCCCATCTGCGCGACAGCAACCCGGCCAGTTTGTCGGGTGGCGAGAAGCAGCGCGTGGCACTGGCGCGGGCCAAGGTGGTGGCTCCGAAATTGTTGTTACTCGACGAGCCGACCGCCAATCTGGACGGCGCCGCGCGCGAGCAGGTGATCGCCTTGATTCCGACGCTAGTCGAGGCCGGCAGCACTGTGGTGATGGCCTGCCATGACCGCGACTTGATCGCAGCGCCCGGTGTGCGGCGCCTGAAATTGCGCGATGGCGGCCTCGAGTATCGCTTTTAGCCAGGGCGTTGGCTACTAACCTCAAGAATGGTGGGCACACCTAGCATTGACGCTTGCGGATCGACCACGTTGGGTGGTGCGGCGCCGGCAAAGAAAAGGAATCCATATGCGTCGTCGTCACCACATCGCGCTAATCGCGCTTGCCGCACTGCTTGCCAGCCCGTTCGCCGTTGCGCAGCAGCCCGTTATTCGCCTATCCACGACGACCAGCACGGAAAACTCCGGCTTGCTTGCGTATCTGTTGCCCCTGTTTGAATCCCAAACCAAGAGCAAGGTAGCGGTCATTTCCGTTGGCACCGGGAAAGCGCTGGAACTAGCCAAGAATGGCGATGTCGACGTGACCTTGGTCCACGCGCGCGCAGCCGAAGACAAGTTTGTCGCCGCCGGCTATGGCATCGACCGCCGCGACGTGATGTATAACGACTTCGTCATCGTCGGTCCGGCCAGCGATCCCGATGCCATCAAGGGCGGCAAGGATGTGTTGGCCGCCTTTCAGAAAATCGCTGCCGGCAACGCCAAGTTTGTCTCCCGCGGCGATAATTCCGGTACCGACCTGATGGAGAAGAACTACTGGCGCTTGGCTGCCACGCGGCCAAGCGCCAGTCTATGGGTCTCGGCCGGCCTCGGGATGGGCGAAGTGCTCAACATGGCCGCTGAACTCCAGGCCTACACTTTGAGCGACCGTGCCACCTACAGTACCTACCGCGCCAAGACCGGCTTGGTGATCCTGGTCGAAGGCGACCCGAAGATGTTCAACCCCTACGGCATCATCGCGGTCAACCCGGCCAATCAAAAAGAAGTCAACTACAAGGGTGCGCGCCTCCTGATAGAGTGGATTACTTCGCCCCAAGGGCAGCAAAAAATTGCCGACTTCAAGCCGGGTGGCCGCCAATTGTTCTTCCCGTCGGCCGCGCCCCCAATGACCGAGCGCAAATGATCTGCCTGCCACGGCTATTTTAGCGGACGTGCCGTTGCCCCTCATGCTTGAGGGGAAGGGCGCCCGTGTTGGCGCATCGCGTCCATCCTGCGGCCCCATCACGCTGCGGCTACCGCCCGCTTTCCCGATTGCGACAGCAGCGCGCAAATCAGGCTTAGCGTCAGGCCCGCCATGACGCCATAGGCCAGCTTGAGCGCGCTGTCAAATAGGAGTGGCGCCACCAGTCCGGATATCAGGGCGAACAGGAGCATTTGGATAAACGACTGCATCGATGATGCTAATCCCCTGTGCTTGGGAAAGTGGTTGAGCGCGATCAGGGTCATCGGTGGCATCGCGATGGCGAGGGCAAACGAATACAAAAACAAGGGCAACACGGCCCATGGCACTGCGGCGACAAAGCAGGCGTTGTAGGCGATGTTGGCGACGGCTGCCAGGCTCATCAGAGCGTAACCGATCCCGATCAGGCGCGTCTGCGCGTAGCGGTGGGCGAATTTTCCGGCCAGGGCCGAGCCGATCATCATGCCGCTGATGAGGGGGATGAAGAGCCATCCGAAAGCCGTCTCCCGCAAGTGCAAAATATTGATCACGAAATAGGCGGCGGAGCCGATGTAGAGTGCGAAGCCGCCGAAAGTCATGCCGATGGCCATCGACAACAAAAGGAATTGGCGATGGCGTAGCACGCTCTTGTAATTGGCCGCGATCGTGCCCAGGCAAAATGGGTGACGCTCTGCAACGGGCAAGCTCTCAGGCAAGAAGCGGTAGACGACGGCAAACATCAAGATGCCGAAGGCAGCGAGGAAGCCAAAGATCGAGCGCCAGCCTAGCGCTACTTGCAGCCAGCCGCCCAGCACCGGCGCTATGGCTGGCGCCAGGCCGAACACCATCATAATGTGGGAAAGGATTTTTTGTGCCTCGGCGCCGGAAAAACGGTCTTGCACGATGGCGCGCCCGACCACCGAGCCGGCGCCCGCCGCCAGCCCTTGCAGCACGCGGCATGCCAAAAGCCAGCCGAACGAGGGCGCGCTAGCGGCGCCGAGCGAGGCCGCGATGTAGACAAACAAGGAGGCTAGAATGACGGGGCGGCGCCCGAAGGAGTCGGAAAGCGTGCCGTAGAATAGCATCATGAAGGCAAACGTGAACAGGTAAGCGCTTAAGGTTTGTTGCACCAGCAAAGGACTGGCGTTAAACGCTTGCGCAATAGCAGGGAAAGAAGGCAGGTAAGTGTCGATCGCGAGCGGGCCGACCATCGTCAAGCCAGCCAGGATCAGCGTGAGCAGTATATTCATAAAAAAGAGGTTTTTTTGTTTGGGGCGTATTTTACGCTAGGCCTCGCCATTTCGGCTTGCGCCCGGCCGAAAGCGTGGGCCACCAAGTCAGCTGGCCCACGCTTTGAATCTGGCCTGATTTAACGCCGACCATCCGGCAACAACGGAGACGGTGCCGCCGCGACTCAAGAGCTGCGCGCGCCGAAGGAAAGCAAGCGGTGGCTAGCTTACAGAGGCCATGCGCGCGTGACTAAAGTTATACATCCTGCCTAACCATTCATTGGCAGGAGCCGAACATGCGCCGGCGCAAGCTCCCGCTTGAAGTGGGTTTGGATGGTGCTATGACTGACGG
Organism: Janthinobacterium sp.; assembly: GCA_003133225.1. GTDB lineage: Bacteria > Pseudomonadota > Gammaproteobacteria > Burkholderiales > Burkholderiaceae_D > Janthinobacterium. The sequence continues at coordinate 10,860 of PKWL01000022.1, read as the reverse complement.
CACCGCATAACGGGTGACGGACGCGGTAAGATGCACATCATCAACGCGCTCCGGCATACTGCCGAAGCTAGAGCACGCAGAAAACCCGCCGCGACGCTACGAGAAGGCGCCCCTGAACCGCCACCCGGTTCGACACGCGGCGCTCAAAAGATCCGCACTTGCCGCTTCAGTGACTGGCCAGTTCGAGAACCACGCGGGAAGGCACATCGCCATGCTCGAGCCGGTTAAATACATCGTTGATCGACGCTAGTGGCTGCAGCTCGATATCAGCCTTGACTTTGCCCTCGGCTGCGAAACCGAGGGCCTCGGCCATATCCCGCCGTGTCCCGACGAACGAGCCGCGAATGGTGATGCAGTTCGCCACCACATCGAAAAGAGGAGTGGGAAATTCGCCCGGCGGTAGCCCAACCAGCACGCAAGTGCCCCGTTTGCGGGTCATGCCCACACCTTGCTTGAATGCGATGAGGGAGGGCGCCGTAATCAGAACGCCGTGCGCGCCGCCGTCCGTTGCCTTCTTCACGGCCTGTGCCGGATCGCCATGTTTGGCATTGATCACTACATCGGCGCCTAGCCGCTTGGCATGGGCGAGCTTGCCGTCATCGATATCGACGGCGCAAACGTGAAGCCCCATTACTTTCGCATATTGCACCGCCAGATGCCCGAGGCCGCCAACGCCGGAGATGGCGATCCATTCGCCCGGCTTCGCTGCGCTCTCTTTAATCCCCTTGTAGGTGGTAATACCAGCGCAGATAATTGGCGCAGCCTCCTTGGCCGCAAGGCCTGCCGGCACATGGGCCACGTAGTTTGGGTCGGCCAGGATAAATTCGGCAAAGCCGCCGTTCCTCGTATAACCGCCGAACTGCGCCTGGGCACACACCGTCTCCCACGCCGACAAACAATATTCGCAATGTCCGCAAGCGGAGTAAAGCCAAGGTACCCCGACCCGTTCGCCCTCTTTGACGGCGCTCACCCCCGCTCCAACGGCGACGACCAGCCCGATCCCCTCATGGCCGGGAATGAACGGGAGCGTCGGTTTCAACGGCCAGTCGCCGTGCGCGGCGTGCAGGTCAGTGTGGCAGACACCGCATGCTTCGGTCTTGACTACAATCTGGCCCGGACCCGGTGTGGGAATATCCCATTCCCGCAGTACCAGGGGTTTTCCGAATTGCTCGACTACTGCCGCTTGCATTTTACGAGTCATGACGCTGTTACCTCCGTAGCCGTAGCTTCCACGCCGACGGCCTTTTGTAGCGCCCATCCAACAGCCCCAGGCAGGCCGACGCTTCCCCCATCTTGGCTGAAAGTCTCCTGACCTTGATCAAGCGCTTTCTCTTTTGTTAGAGAGCTTGGCAGACTATTAGTTTCCCGTTATTGCAAGTCATCGCTCGTGCATGCACGGCTCGGAGGCGGCTTTGCGGATCGCAACCAATCAATTTGGCCTCCTGCAGCGCACTGCCAAGGCTTGCGCGGTCGCGATCGATGCGAAATCGGTTGAGGCCGGCTATTTTATGTGGCCACGTCCAAGTCGCCGATTTTTTCGACACAGCGGAGTATTCGCAGCACGGACAGGTCAACCACGTTGAAGTTCTGCAGTGACTAACTAGCTTCCGTTGACGGCAATCGGACGCATCACCAAACCAGTCATCCTGAGTGTGACGTCATGTCCGTGCATGGCGCCTCCGACCTTGAAAAAAAGGCGGTGCGAACGCGATCGCAAAAATCAAACGTCCCCCTTCAACGCTGCCGGCAAGTTTGCGCCCCACGTTAGCGACGACGCTACCTTCGCGCCAGCGACCGGCGCTTTACGAGGCGGAAATGGGTCCTGATGGTTCATGGAAGTTAGTCAGGGGCAACGGAAGGACTCTCGGCCACTTTGCGCGAGATCAAAATCGACTCTGATATTGAGCTCATCTTTGATCGGACACCTCAGTATTGACGAAATCCAGCAGCTCGCGGCTCGCATAGGCCCGGTTTCGTGCCGGATCGCCTGCCATTGGCCGGGCTCTTGTGCGAAGTGAGGCGCCTTTATCTGATATGCGCAGGCAGATTTTTTTAGGGTTTGCCAAAACGCGGCCCATGCATGCCTAGTGGGCTCGGGTAAAAAAAGGGAGGAGACAGTGCGTAGCGCGTGGTCTGGCACCCAGCTTCTTATTCTCGCCAATGTCACGGTCTTTCTGCTCGAGCTAACAGCGGGGACGCCCTTGTTCAGTGGTTTCGCCCTCTGGCCTGTCGGGGCTGGCTTCATGCCGTGGCAACTCGTTAGCTACGCATTCTTGCATGGCGGCATCGCACATCTGGCGTTCAACATGTTTGGCCTGTGGATGTTCGGCCGCGAGTTGGAACAGTTACTGGGGCGGCGGGCGCTGCTCGAGCTATATTTCGCCAGCGTCGTGTCCGCTGGAGCGATGCAGTTGTTTGTTACGAGTGTTAGCGCGAGCGCCTATCCAACCGTGGGCGCGTCCGGCGGCGTGTTCGGAATCTTGCTGGGGTATGCGATCTGCTTTCCGCGTCGCATTATTATGCTCTTGATCCCGCCCATACCGCTGCCCGCATGGTTGTTTGTGACGTTGTACGCGGTCGTTGAATTGACGCTCGGCCTAGCCGGCACGCAGACGGGGATCGCGCATTTTGCCCATTTAGGCGGAATGGCAGGAGCGTTCTTGATAATCCGCCGCTGGCGTCGAAAACGAGACTGACGGCAAATATTTACGAAGCGCGCGACGGACCACCGTGAGTGCGTCCACGGCCCATTGTGAAAATTCGGTTGCCTTCGTAGCTGTAAGTTTGTTGCCGCCCATCTTCGGTTTAGACGAGGTGAAAATAGCCCAGCGCAGCGCCGGCTGCCAGCAGCCACAACAGATGAATTTTGGTGCGCCAAATGACTATGCCGCTGACTACGGACAGCGTCCACAAGGGCCAGTCGGTTGCCGGATCGTGATTCGCGCCGCCCAAAATGATCGCGGTGGAAATAAAAAGAGCGATCACGATGGGCGCCATGCCTAGCTTGAACGCGCGCACGGAGCGTAAGTTGCGGTTCTCGTGGCCCCAACGCGCCGCCAGATAGGTCAGTGTGGTGCTTGGCAGCATGATGCCAAGCATCGTCACCAAGACGCCGAGGAAGGCCGCCGCCATGCTGCCGGCGTTGAGCCCGACGTTCCATCCCATCAGGGCAACAAACAGGACGTTCGGTCCAGGCGCCGCCTGCGCAATGGCAATCGACTCGTTAAATTGGGTAGCGCTGAGCCAGTGGTGCTGGTCAACTAAAAAACGGTGCATTTCCGCTGTCGTCGAAATGGCGCCGCCGATCGACATCAAGGACAGCAGCAAGTATTGGGTAAACAAGTTGAGCCAGTCGCCCCAGCTCAACACGAGGTGCAAGGGCGTGTTCATCAAGGATCCAGCTGACGGTAGGTCAGCACGGTGCCAAGGCCGCCCAGCCCGGTCAACACATAAATGAGTGGCCAGTGCAGCGCTGCGACTAGTACCACGCTCAAGAAACACATGCTAACGGTCACGGAAAGCGGTAAAGGATGCCGTTCCAGGGCCGCCGCCAGCTTCAGCCCCGTTGCGGCGATGAGCCCGGCAGAGACGGCTGCCATGCCGCGCAATCCTCCGCCTGCTTCAGCGTGACCGGAAAAAAGCTGATACAACGAGGCCAGCAGCAAAACGATCACCAAGGGAATTGTCAGCATGCCCGCCAGCGCCGCCATGGCGCCGGGCAGTCCGAAATAGCGGGCACCTATCATCAGCGACAGGTTGACCACGTTGGGCCCGGGCATGATCTGCGCCACCGCCAACTCCTCGATAAATTCTTCTTGCGTCAACCAGCGCTTACGATCGACCAGTTCGTGCTGCACCACGGCCAGCACGCCGCCGAAGCCCTGTAACGCCAGCACGGTAAATGAGACGAAGAGGTCCGTCAAGGAAGTGGGGCGGGGTGCGCCTGGTGCAATGGAAGAGTTCATTTTGTAATTATCTCTGCGCTGACGCCGCCTTGTCTATGAGCAATTTTGGCGTCGCCGTCATCGCCGAATCGGTTGACCGGTGGCGCCGAACTTGCTCGGCCCGAGCACGTACGGGGTTGGCGCGGCGGCGCCATGCCAGGGCAAGTCGATCTGAAAGCGATGGAGCTGGCGCTGCCCCCCCCCCAAAAAAAAAAACTGATTAGCGCTAATCTTCATTTACCATCCTGAGCGAAGCCTCAGTTCGCTTGCCGGTCGCGGCGGCGGCGTACAAGAGGCGCCGCAGGATGGCCGACAGGTCGAAGCGCCGATTAAATCGGTACTGCGCCTCCGCCAGATAGCGGCGCCCGTACTTGCCGAAATTGAACGCGTGATAGGTGCCGCTGGTGGCCGTCTTGAGGTTGCCCAGCACGGTGTTGATCCATTTGAAGCAAGGCATGTCGCTGCTCTTGCGCTTCGTGCCGACGACCTCAGGCGCGTGACTCGCGCCGGCGGCGGATACGGCGGTGAAGCAGTCCAGCCCGTCCGACACGACGACGCAGGACGCCTCCAGATGCCGGTCGGCCCAGGCTTTCACGTCGCCCCTGCCAAATGTCTTCACTGGCGAGAATACGGCCAGCTGCGGCCGCCCGCCGGCGTCTGTTTGCACGGCGGCAATGAACGGCACCTTGTTCTGCGAGCCGCGCCCGCGCTTGCCGCCCGGATGGACCCCGCCCAGATAGGCGTCGTCGACTTCGACGCGGCCCTCCAGTTGGCGATCCGCCTCCCGCTGCGTCATTACCTCTAATAGCTTGTGCTTAATGCGCCAGGCGCTGCGGTAGCACACGCCAATCAGGCGTTTCAGCTCCAGAGCCGACACATTGTTCTTCGCCTGGGTCAGAAAATACATGGCCTGGAACCACTTCGTCAGCGGCAGTTTGCTTGAATGAAAGATCGTCCCGCCGGTCAGCGTGGTTTGGCGGGCGCACGCGCAGCACTGGAAGGTCTTCGCTTTGCCGTGCCACACGATGTAGTGCTTGTGCGTCCCGCAGTGGGGGCAGGCGAATCCGCCGGGCCAACGGCACCGCGCCAGTGCCTCTTCACATTGACTCTGCAACCCGTAGAGAGCCATAAACTGCTCCAGGCTCATACCGGCTTGAAATTGAACTTGATTCATCTTTGCCATGATCCGCCTCCGCTCATGTCTGCAGGCTTGTGCCCCCCACATCAGGTTTGACCACTGCCGGACCGGTCAGTTCGGCGAAGATGAAGATCAGCGCTAATCAGTAAAAAAAATACGGGGCAAAACGGGGCCATCGATGCGGCGGCGCAGTTTGCATGCCTAATTTAGGTTCGCGCAGGGTTCAATTTATGGTCATATTCTGTCGCCGGCTTCCCAAGTTATGCACAAAAATCGAGATTTGCAAACTGGAGAATTTTTTTTTCTCCTTACATTACGCGATTTTTTAAGTGTTTGATTTTATTGAATTTTATTTTTGCCTTCTGAATGAGCAGTTTATTGAAACCCGCATAGGCACTGGCTTCCGGGGGTGTCAAGAGGGCTTTATCAACAAAGTTATCCACAGCCATTGTGGATAATTGAAAAAGGGCTTAACAATCCGCAACTTACCGAAAATTGTCGCTGCCTAGCTTGTCATAGTGGCAATTTTACCAGGCGCCGCCAGCGGCTTAAATTGCTGGACACCCATTCAGTGTTTTTTACATCAGATTGGCATAAAGTAAATAATGCTGCTCCGCTTTGTAGGCGGTAGCAAGAATCTTTCGCATGCACTTGACTTTTTGGCGCCCGCGGGCTTTAGTCGCCGGCCCCATGGTCCGGGCTGTACCATGGCATGCGCTGGCAACACTAGAGCAGCGCCGTTGCGGCTTTGGCAGTTAAACGCCACCCACACAATATTGACGACACAGCTTAGGCCGGCGGACACGGCGTGAGTTGATAAAATTTCTCCAAAAAACGGATCTTCGCTTCGCCCGGGCTCATCGGGATAATTGCCTCGGGCAAGGTGGGGATCAGTTCCAGATAGTCCCAAGTTTCCACCGAGTGCGGCATCAGGTCGCGCTTTTCGGTCGCGAGCGCAATCAAGTCGGCCCGCTTGATGGGATCGTAATCGGAAAAATCGATGCCAAACGTGCTTGCGATGATGTCGGTGACGCTTTCCTCGAGCGCCGAAAATTCGGGAAGCAAGACTTTCAGCGGCTTCACCATATCTCCTAGATACGCTTCGGCCGCATCGTGCAGCAATGCGGCCAAGCGCAGCCGCGACGGTACCAGGGAGGCCACGATCAGGCTATGTTGCGCAATTGAATAAAATTCCCGCGTTTGCCCGTTGAAACGGCATTGGTAGGCCAGTCCGTGCGCAATATCCTCGATCGCCACCTGCTCGATGTGCGGCACCAGCGGGTAAAAACGATTACCGGAAAAAGTGGAAACGTAATCGGTCGTGATCATTTTCTGTCGAGAAACCATTAAAAGTATCCTTGCCTATTCGTTGTTGTCCATGCCCACTAGGGGGGTAGGCACGGGCCCTCCATCTGAAGGGCCGATAATTTGGAAGCCGCCGCTGACGCGGCGCACTTCAAAACTCGGGAGTATACGATGCTCGCCGGCCTTGACATGGACGGGAGAGGTCGATGGCCGGGCGCATCTCACTTTCCCTTGCGTTTCCCGGAAAATTAGCTGTGCAGAAAAACGGGCCGCCATAAGTTAAATAATGCACCAGTTGCCAGGCGCGGACAAATTATTCGCAGAAAAACTTGTACAAGGTCAGATCAACGCGCCGCGCCCGTTTATTTTCGTCATGCGGGTTCCATGACGACGCATTTTTAAAGCACAATTGGGCCAGCGGGCCCGAATCAATGGCATTTTTGTGCGAGGCATTTTTTGAGCGAATCAGCGGAGCGGATCGAATGCGATGTTCTCGTCGTGGGCGGCGGAATCAACGGCGCCGGCATTGCGCGCGACGCGGCCGGGCGCGGGCTGTCGGTCGTGTTGTGCGAAAAGGACGACCTGGCATCACACACCTCGTCGGCCTCGAGCAAATTGATCCATGGCGGCTTGCGCTATCTTGAATATTTCGAGTTTGGCCTCGTGCGCAAGGCGCTCGCCGAGCGCGAAATGCTGCTGCGCTGCGCGCCCCACATCGTCGAGCCGCTGCGTTTCGTGATGCCGCACGACGAGGGTCAGCGTCCGGCTTGGATGATACGCTTCGGTCTGTTTTTATACGATAGTCTGGCGCGCCGTGAATTTCTGCCTAGATCGGAAAGCATCGACTTGCGCCGAAATGCGGCGGGGCGGCCCCTCAAGGCCTGCTTCACGCACGGCTTCGCCTATTCCGACGCGAAGGTTGATGACGCGCGTTTGGTGGTCCTAAATGCGATGGACGCGGCGCAGCACGGGGCCACGGTGCGAACTCGTACCCGCTGCACCGCGGCGATGCGCACGGCCCAGCATTGGACGGCCAATTTGATCGGGCCAACTGGCATGCTGACGACCGTACGCGCGCGCGCCTTGGTCAATGCGGCCGGTCCGTGGGCGCTCGATTTTTTGCACGCGCAACATTTGACGCCGCCGCGTCAGGCGTTACGGCTGACGAAAGGCAGTCATATCGTCGTTCGGCGCTTGTTCGATCATCCGTATGCCTATATCTTTCAGCATCCGGACCGGCGCATCGTCTTTGCCATTCCGTATGAGCGCGACTTCACGCTAATTGGCACGACCGACCTCGATTATGACGGCGACCTTGACCGGGTCGTCATCAGCGCCGACGAAATCGATTACCTGTGTCGCCTCTGCGGGCGGTATTTTGAGAAGAGTGTGAGCGCTCAGGACGTACTATGGTCGTATTCCGGCGTGCGTCCGCTGCTCGACGATCTGGCCGAATCGGCCGCTGCCGCCACGCGCGACTACCGCCTTGAGCATGACAACAACGGCGCGCCCCTGCTCACTGTCTTCGGCGGCAAGATCACCACTTTCCGCAAATTGGCCGAGGAGGCACTGGACTGGCTCGCGCCGGCACTGGGGCATAAGGCAAAACGCTGGACCGCTGGCGCCTGTCTGCCCGGAGGGGATATATTGGGGCACCAACCGGTGGCCCGTGCCGTGCTGGAGTTTGACGCTTTCATCGCTGCTCAGCAACGACGTCATCCCTGGCTCGCCCCCGAGCTGGTGGCGCGCTATGCGCGCTCGTACGGCACGCGCACGGCTTTGTTGTTGGCCGGGTGCACCGAAATGGCGGACATGGGCGAACAAATCCTGCCTGGCCTGTTCGCTGTCGAAGTGGCGTACTTGATGCGCCACGAGTGGGCGATGAACGCCTCTGACGTGCTGTGGCGTCGCTCGAAGCTGGGCTTACATTTGCCGCGCGGCAGCGAGGCCGGACTCGATGCCTTCATGCTTGGCTAAAACGGGGCGCATGGTGCGGGGAGGCGGCCTCAAGCGGGCGCAACAAATAAGAGGATCATATACAGCCATGGACCGCACTCTCAAGCGCTTTAGCGGCCGGCCACGATCCTAAATTGCAGATCGAGGCGGTCCTGTACCGCTATGGCCCCGCCCAACACCGCAAACGGGATGATGCCGAAGTCGCTCTGCTTCAAGCTCATGGTGCCATTGACCGTGATGCCTTTCTCCTTCGATTCCGTTTGCAGCGCGACGTCCATCGTGCGCGTGACCCCGTTCAGCGTAATTGCCGTCGTGGCCGGCGCAGTGGGCGCTCTGCGCGTCACATGAATGAACACGAAGGGAAATCGGCGCGCGTCCAGCGCCCGCGTTAGCATGTTAAGCCGTGTGCCGTCGATTGCTTCGGCGGAGGGCTGGCTATCGAATCCCGCCTGCGCGCGCAAAGCTGGTTCGTCCACGCTGAGTTGGTCGAGCCGGAAGTAAAAATCCGCGCGGCCCGCTTCCGGCGCGACAAAGCCGTGCAGATTGCGGCTCGCAATAACATGGTCGTGTCCGAGCCGAGCCAAAGTACCGTCGCGGTGGACGGTAATGCGAATTAGCGAACCTTGCGCATCGATTGGCCAGACTTTTTGCCCCATGCTTTGAGCGCGCCGGTAAAAATCTTCTTGCGCTTCAAAGACGGTCGCGGCCGGTGGCGCCGGCGGCACCACTCGCGGAGCGGCGCAGGCCACAAGTAAGCCCGCCAATGCCAACAAGATGGCGCCGCGCTGACAACTGGAGGCACTACAGCGGATCATTTTAGACCTTTCTCGCCCGCGCCTTGCTTTCGGGGGGGGGCGCAAGGGGGCGCCACGACCGTCAATTTACCATGCAATTTAGGCGCCTGCCGCATGGCTGGCGGCTAAGAGACAAGCCTGCTCTTCTTATCAGTTATTTTGTTGAGAGCGCCGTAGCTGGCGCCTTCAATCGATGGCCGATTAGACCAGGGCTTGCGGCGCCCGGGCCGTGCTGTTTGGGCTGTCTTAATGAAGTTTTAAGCCTACGCTCGCGTATCGGTGGCAAAGTACACTCATGGCGCGCCGCTTCCCGGTGCCGCGCAAGGTTGCCAGACACCTCCCTGACTGGCACGAATTTTGGTAGTCGGTCGGCAAGCCGGCCTTAAGTTTATCCCCTACGCCTAATAAGCGTTTTGGCCGGCGCCGTCTCAAATGCGGCGCTGGCCATTTTTTTCGCGGCTCAGGCGCCGCGCCCAAGTGTCCAACTTGCCTTTATAGCCGGTACGGTAAGTTCTGGCGAGTTGTCGCCTGCAGCCGGCGCCGGAATACACCACGGCAGCTAATTTTTGGAAATCTGAGGCGCCGTCGTTTTGAGGCCGATGGGCATGGACGGCACGGCGCTGTTGGCGCTGGCGGCGGGCAGGTGAAACGCAAACAGGGTTACAGACCGCGCTAGGTAACCCTTGATGTTACCGGTGCGCGAACTGGTCCCGAGCGCCTGCGCGGGCGGGACCAGACAGCGGTGCCAGCGTCCTTACGGGGCAGGCTGCGTAATCGCATTCATCTGAAGAGTAACGGCAGTTTGAGCGAACAGTCTGCCGTTTGCGGATGCGCCCGTGTCGACGGCGACCAGCGTTTTGCCCAGCACGACGCCCTCAAAGTGAGCGGTCGTTCCAATCGACACGCTGTTGGCGACCTGCCAGAAAATGTTCTTGGCCAGCGCGCCGCCAGCCAGGGTCACCCGCTTAGCATTGGCTTCGTTCAGCTTCCCCGCCACCTGGAAGATCCAGACGTCGTTCGGACCACCGGAGAGGGTGACGTCGGTGCTAATCATGAGATCGGTACCCCATTTGTAGAGGCCGGGAGCTAGCGTCATCCCACCAATTTCACCGGCACCCAGTTCCGTAAAATCGGGCGATGTGCGGCCCTGGGCGTCGAGGTAAGCGGTTCCCATGTCACCCACGGCCGCGGTCAAGGTGGTGGCATCGTTGATTGCGCACGGCAGCGGGCCAGACGCATCGACGACGTAAATTTTTCCCGTCACTTCCCCGCATGTGAGAAGGAGAGCCGCACCGGTGATGGGGCTGGTTCCCACATCCCCGACAATGGCGGAGGCATACACATCGGTGATCCCGGTCTCGCTCAGAATGGCGAAGGTGCCGGCCGTTCCAAGACTAACTGGCGCTTGCGCCGTCGAGGCGATGGCATTGGTGGTAAAGCTCCAAATCACGGGATTGGCCAATGCCGTGCCGGCGGCGCTTTGCGCTGCAGTGCTCAGTGTGGCGGTATAACTCGTATTCGGAGTGAGAGCCGAAGCGCTTGGCGTAAAGGACGCCACCGTGTTGGTGGCATCCATGGCGACGGTGCCCGGCACATTGATTCCCGTGCTAGATTGGAGCGTCAACGTTTGCAAGGTTCCAGGTAGGAGAGAGTTGATCGTTGCCGGATTCATCGGTTGGCTGAAAGTCACGCTCGCTACGCTACCGGTCACGATGTTATTGCT
>PKWL01000033.1 GCA_003133225.1 Janthinobacterium sp. | reverse complement strand
ATTGAATTTATCTGCAAACAGGGTTTGCTAGGAGTCTGTCGGAGTCAGCCATTTGAATCATGGTAGATCGGCTGACTCAGACAGACTCCTAGCAAACCCTGTTTGCAGATAAATTCAATCACAAGGTCGACACCGTCGCCGCTACGCAAATTGGTAAATACAAATGGGCGCTCGCCGCGCATGCGTTTGGCGTCGGCCGCCATCACCCCCAAATCCGCACCGACGTAGGGCGCCAGATCGGTCTTGTTGATGATCAAGAGGTCGGAGCGGGTAATGCCGGGCCCTCCTTTTCGGGGGATTTTCTCGCCGCCGGCGACGTCGATCACATACAGCGTCAGGTCCGACAACTCGGGACTGAAGGTGGCGGCCAGATTGTCGCCGCCCGATTCGACTAGGATCAAATCGAGGTGCGGAAAGTCGGCGCACATGCGGGCAATTGCTTCGAGGTTGATCGAGGCGTCTTCACGGATCGCTGTGTGGGGGCAACCACCGGTCTCGACACCCATCAAGCGCTCGGCCGGCAGCGCATCGGCGCGCAGCAGGATTTCCATGTCTTCCTTGGTGTAGATATCGTTGGTGATGACGGCCATCTCGTATTGGTCGCGCATCGCTTTGCACAGCTTTTCGCACAGCGCGGTTTTGCCGGAGCCGACCGGGCCACCGATGCCGACGCGGAGGGGATTCGTTGGAATGTTCATCTGTTTGCCTGGCTGTTGTATGTAAACTCAAAAGAGATGCGCGTGCTGATGGATCAGGATCGGTACAGTCGGCTGTATTGCACTTCATGCTGCATCGACAGCAGCGACAAGCCGGGCGACCAGTTCGACAATTCTTCATCGGTCAGCTGTTGCGCCTGCTGCGCGGCCGCTTCCAGTTCCGGTCGCAAGGATAACAACAGGCGCTGGCCTGCGAGCTGGCCCAGCGGAACGGATTTGACGCAGACCAGCACTTGATTTTCGGCCCACGAAAAAAGCATGCCAAGCAGCGCCGCCTCGTGCGGCACGCCGAGCGCGACCGCGGCACAAGCGAGCGCGGTGGGCAACGGGATGTCGGCCTGGCTTTGTAACATGCCCAGCAAGCTGGCATCGGCAATCTGCAAATCGGCCACGAGCTTGGCCAGAGAATAGCCCATCTGAATCGTCTCGGCGCGAAATTCGGCGCTGTCCCTGGAAGCGACAAAGCGCTCCGTCCAAGCGGTCACGGCCAGCTGGTCGCGTGCCGCGAAGGCCCGCATCAAACGCCATAAAATTGGCGCTTCGAACAAGGCCATGACGATTTCCAGTTGCGCGACAATCCAGCAGCGCGCTGACACGGCCTGCTTGACCATGCCGTTTTCGATCGCGCTTTCCAAGCCTTGTGAGTAACTGTAGGCGCCGATCGGCAAAGCCGGGCTCGACAATTGCAGTAAATGAATGAGAGCGGACGATTGCATGGGATTTTAGCTAGGGTCGTTCGCTCGGTGGATTTTTTGGCGCAGCGGGATGGGGGCCAGTTGGAGCCCCGGGCCGCCGCTCGTATCATCGTGGGGTCGATGGCCGGCGCTGAGATAGGCACCGGATTCCGGCTCGAAAGGGGCGCGCTCCTCGGTCACCGTTGCGCCCAGTCTTTCCAGCATCTCCTTGAGCACGCCGTCTTGGCGGATGCGCAAAAATCCGCGGCCGCCATCGGCGTCCACTTGCGCCTGTGTGTGCCGGTTGCCGAGATGAAAGGCGTAGCGCAGCACGTCACGCGGTGTCGCGCCTTCGACCCGATAGGTGGCCTCTAACGCCGCTACGATGCGCACGACGCGACCATCATCGCCTTTGAGCAAATCACCATCACGCAATACCGTGCCGCGCACGGTAAATACGGCGACCTCTTCACCCGACGTCAAGGTGGCGCGCTGGCGGCTTTTCTCTCGCAGCTCGTAGGGCAAGACGAGCTGACCGCTGATGGCCTCTGCTTGTTCAATTTTTGTGTGGAGAGTGAGCATATAAGTTTGTGCTAGAGCATTCGCATTTCAATCCGGCATTCTTCCAAAGGCGAATGCAAATGACGTGCGCATTTTAAAAATCAAAAAAGAAAGTATCTCTGCGCCATGGGCAAGACCGAGGCCGGTTCGCACACCAGCAATTGGCCATCGGCACGCACTTCATAGGTTTCGGAATCGACTTCCATGTGCGGCGCCAAGTCATTGTGTAGCATGTCGCGCTTGCGCAAGTGTCGCATATTTTTCACCGCGATCAGCGACTTATTCAGTTTCAATTGTTCTCCAACACCCCGCTCGAGTGCCGCCTGTGACACAAAAGTAAAGGACTTTTTCAACCCGCCGCCAAAGGCGCCGAACATCATCCGGTAATGGACCGGTTGCGGCGTCGGAATGGAGGCATTCGGATCGCCCATCTGGGCCGCGGCGATCATCCCTCCCTTTAAAATCATGGACGGCTTGACGCCGAAAAACGCGGGCTTCCACAATACGATGTCGGCAATCTTGCCCACTTCTAGGGAGCCTACGACGTGCGAAATACCGTGCGTGATGGCCGGATTGATGGTGTATTTGGCGAGGTAGCGTTGGACCCGGAAATTGTCATTTCTCGAGCTTTGCCCGACCGGACTGGGTGCACCGTGGGAGGGGTGCCGGGGCGGCGGCGCAAGCCAGCCCCGCTGCACTTTCATCTTGTGCGCCGTTTGCCAGGTGCGCATGATGACTTCGCCGACCCGGCCCATGGCTTGCGAGTCGGACGACATCATGCTGATGGCGCCCAGATCATGCAAGATGTCTTCGGCCGCGATCGTCTCGCGCCGGATGCGCGATTCGGCGAAGGCGATGTCTTCCGCGATGGCCGGATCGAGGTGATGGCAAACCATCAGCATGTCCAAATGTTCGTCTAGCGTATTGACCGTGTAGGGCCGGGTCGGATTGGTCGACGAGGGCAGAACGTTGTCTTGCCCCACGGCAGCGATGATGTCCGGGGCATGACCGCCACCGGCGCCTTCGGTATGGAAAGTATGGATGGTCCGGTCCTTGAACGCAGCTAGCGTGTGCTCCAGAAAGCCGCCTTCGTTGAGTGTGTCGGAATGGATCGCCACCTGCACGTCCATGCGGTCCGCGACCGACAGGCAATTGTCGATCGCGGCCGCCGTGGTGCCCCAATCTTCATGCAACTTGAGGCCGATCGCGCCTGCATTGACTTGTTCTTCCAGCGGGGTCGGCAGACTGACATTGCCTTTGCCGAAAAAACCGAGATTCATCGGAAAGGCATCGGCCGCCATCAGCATCGAATGCAAATGCCATGGCCCCGGGGTACAGGTGGTGGCGGCAGTGCCGACGGCGGGCCCGGTACCGCCGCCCAGCATCGTCGTCACGCCCGACATCAAGGCTTCTTCTATTTGCTGCGGGCAAATGAAGTGAATATGTGCATCGATCCCGCCGGCGGTGACGATCAAGCCTTCGCCGGCAATAATCTCGGTGGCGCCGCCAATGACCATCGTGACATGCGACTGAATGTCCGGGTTGCCTGCCTTTCCGATGGCCGCGATGACTCCATTCTTCAGACCGATGTCGGCCTTAACGATGCCCCAGTGATCGAGAATGACGGCATTGGTGATAACCGTGTCCATGACGTCCGCGTGATTTCGCTGCGACTGTCCCATCCCGTCTCGGATCACCTTGCCGCCCCCGAATTTGACTTCCTCGCCGTAGGTGGCGAAATCCTTTTCGATCTCGATGACTAACTCGGTGTCCGCCAAACGGATGCGGTCGCCCGTGGTGGGTCCGAACATCTCGGCATAGGCTTGCCGGGAAATTTTGCTCATGCCAGGTCCTTGTCGAGTGCCCCCATGACTTTGGCGTTAAAACCGTACACCACGCGATCTCCACCTAAGGCGACCAGTTCGATGGTGCGTTGCTGGCCTGGCTCAAACCTGACGGCCGTACCGGCGGCAATATTAAGGCGCATGCCGTAAGCGCGAGCGCGCTCAAACTGCAAGGCCGGATTCGTTTCAAAAAAATGAAAGTGGGAGCCAACTTGAATCGGCCGGTCGCCGCTGTTGGCCACCGTCACCGTGCTTGTCCTCATGCCGACATTGAGTTCGATATCGCCCGCTTCGATGAACATTTCGCCTGGAATCATAGAGACCTCTTTTATGGGATCGGATGATGGATGGTCACGAGCTTGCTCCCGTCAGGGAAGGTCGCCTCCACTTGGATGTCCGGGATCATCTCGGCGATGCCATCCATCACGTCGGCACGCGCCAAGATTTTGGTGCCGTCCGACATCAGTTCGGCGACGGACTTACCGTCCCGTGCGCCTTCCATGACGGCAGCGCTAATCAGAGCGATTGCTTCTGGATAATTGAGCTTCAGGCCGCGTGCCTTGCGCCGCTCGGCCAGCAAGCCGGCAGTAAAGATCAGTAACTTGTCCTTTTCTCGCGCGGTCAGGTTCATCAGATGGGGCTGCGAGAAACCGCGTCCGAAGAAAGGGCGACGACTAGGACCAATGGCGCTGCCATCGCCACCACTTCTGCTGTCTCTGTTTGCATAGTCAGTTCCTTTCGTCGCGCCAAGCGCGATCAAAATAATTTGTTCCGCCCCGTAGAGCGATCTTCAACAATTTTCCACCTGTGACCAACCATGAATGATGTGGCCGATCGCACGGAAAAAGTCCCGGCGCCGGATTGCGCTGCAAACACGGGGCGCGCCTTTCGTGCTTGCAATGACTGCGGACAGGATCGTTGACACCTCATGTATTCCAAATGCGCGGCACCCGCGCCGCGCACGCCATGAGCTCGGGGCGCACATGCCGCCACACGCACAGCATCACATGGCGCGCCATCTCGCTTGAATCACCGAGGTGGCGCGCCACCAATACCGATTGTATTTGACTGATGCCAAAATTGCCTTGGTTACTAAGGGCGCCGACCTCGTGCCGAATCGCGTTCAGTAACGATGCCGGCAACGGTTTGCCGACGGCAATCAAGCTGGCACACACGGTCTTCCCAGACAAGCCCAATGGGCTGAACATGGATGGGCCATTCCCCGATAGCGCGCCTTGCTCCCACCAGACTAGCTTTCCTGCGCGCCGTATGCTCGTGTGATGCGCGATTTGGCCTTGGTCGAACCTCTCGCCTGACGCGGTGCGGCCAAAACATAATATATCGCAACCAATGTAACTGGCATGCTTGTCGAGAAAGACGGACTGCGTCAACTGAACCTGCGCCCCGTCGAAAAATATGGCCTCCTGCGGCAGCCATTCCAGTTTTGCGCCTGCAGCAATGTCAAAACGTATGTTTTGCCGCGAAATGCGCCCGTTCGCCTTATACCATTTGGCAGCCCCGGGTGTGGTGATGAACGCGTGCGCCCCTTCGTCCGCTTTCGCTGTCAGCGTCAATTCGTCGCCCCCTACCACGCCGCCGGGCGGATGCACGACGATCGCATGGCATACTCTGGCGCCCTCGGGATAGAGGGGCTTTAGCACGCGCAATGGACCAAAATGAGTGCGCTCGACCAAACGGGTGGTGCCGCCGTCGTCGGCAAAACCCAGCCCAAGCCGCGCTTGCCAATTTGAAACGGGGCGCTCTTCTGCCGCATCGGCGATGACGAAGCCGGCAAATTTCGGTTCCATGCCTGTGCCCGGATTTACGAACTCTGCCATGCGCTTTTTCCCAAGTTTTTATCCTCAAAGGATCAATCAGTCCACGCGTTTGTGGCGCGCCAGCGCAGGCGCCATCGGACTTTTTCAGAAATGCTCAACAGCGACAGCAGCGCATCTGACTGTTCCGGGTTCGACCTGTGCCCGCCAAAGAGAGCGTTGGCCCGTTCATTTCATTTTGCAATATATTTATCCAACGCGCAATGCCTTGATTAGCGGTAACGCAAGCATCGTCGCACAATCGGTTCGCCAAGTATTTCAAGCCAATCCAAAGGCGGTTATGCTTGGTCCACGGGCGGGAAGCACGTTTCGCACTGCCTTGCCATGCGTACAGCGCAGATGATCAACCACGACGGAGTTGCAATGACCAACGGCCTCACTATTCCCAAGGGCGAGTTCCTCGGACATCCGACCGGATTATTTCTGCTTTTTGGCACTGAAATGTGGGAGCGCTTCAGCTATTACGGCATGCGCGCCCTCTTGGTGCTGTCGATGGTGGCGGCAACAAACGGGGCCAACCCTGGTTTTGGCTGGAGCGGCGCGGCGGCGCTCAAATTGTATGCCTGGTACACGGGCTTGGTGTATTTTACGCCCCTGCTGGGGGGCTATCTTGCAGACAATTATCTTGGTCAGCGCAAATCGGTCATCCTCGGTGGCTTGATTATGTCTGGCGGCCAGTTCACCCTCGCGGCAGGGATCGCCGGCGACATCACTATCTTTTACGCGGGCCTGGCCCTGCTGATCATCGGCAACGGCTTATTCAAGCCAAATATCGCCACCATGGTCGGTGACTTGTACCCTGAAGGCGATGCGCGGCGCGACGCCGCGTTCACCATCTTCTATATGGGGATCAACCTGGGTGCCTTCATCGCCCCCTTCATCTGTTCGACCTTGGGCGAAGACCCTCGCTTCGGCTGGAAGTTCGGCTATTTTTCCGCCGGTTGCGGCATGTTGCTGTCGGTCCTGATCCAAGTGTTCCTGTCCCAGCGTTTCCTCGGCGATGTCGGCCGGATTCCGGCGGCGCTCCGCTGCAAGGCTGAGGCCGGCGGCGGCAAGACGCCGCTCACCAAAGATGAGCGCGATCGCCTGAAGGTCATTTTCATGCTATTCGTGTTCGTGGTGCTGTTCTGGGCAGCGTTCGAGCAGGCCGGCGGCCTGATGAACTTGTATGCGTCCGACCAGACCGATCGCATGCTGGGCACCTTTGAAGTGCCGGCCGGCTGGTTCCAGTCCCTCAATCCGCTCTTCATCGTTGTCCTAGCGCCCCTGTTCGGCACGCTCTGGGTGCGCCTCGCCAATGGCGGCAAGAGCATGCCGACCCCGATCAAGATGATGTCCGGATTGCTGCTGACGGGCTGCGGTTTCCTGTTTATGGTTGCGGCGGTGTACAGTCAGGGCACCCGCGGCAAGGCTGGCATGGTCTGGCTCGTCTTGGCCTATCTGTTTCACACCTTGGGCGAATTGTGCATTTCGCCGGTGGGCCTGTCGATGGTGACCAAACTTGCCCCGCTGCGTCTGGCCAGCCTGATGATGGGCGTGTGGTTCCTCATCAATTTTGTTGCCAACCTATTGGCCGGCTACATTGGCGCTTACGCCGAGAAGGCGGGCGCGCTGACCATCTTTAGCAGTCTGGCCGCCACACTGGCATTCTTCGCTTTCGTGCTC
This sequence comes from Janthinobacterium sp., assembly GCA_003133225.1. Taxonomy (GTDB): domain Bacteria; phylum Pseudomonadota; class Gammaproteobacteria; order Burkholderiales; family Burkholderiaceae_D; genus Janthinobacterium. The sequence goes on along the minus strand of PKWL01000033.1, from coordinate 7,979 downwards.
TGGTTCCTCTCCGGCACGCTGGTTGACTGGATGCATGGCGCCGAGAATGTCAAGCAAAGGCCGTTGCTCAGGGCGGAACCGGGCCGCGTGGCATGAAGCATGATGCGATGCGCAAGAACGCATTGCAGGCGCTTTTGATGAATCTAACACCCGGGCCCAGGGTGTTAATAAGCTGATGGCCCAAGCACCCAAAAACAGGCTGTTTTTGGTCATTTAAAGGTGCTGTGCAGCATAAAATCGTGAGGACGAGCCATTAGTGGCGATGCGATTTTGGTCAACTATCAGGACTATCACCAAGGAGAAATGGATAGGGCACGAATGCACAATCCGCCGCATCCAGGAGAAGTCCTTCGGGAATGGCTGGGTGAATTGGACGTAACGGAAGCAGCGCAACGACTGAAGGTGTCGCGCGTCACTCTATCGCGCATTTTGAATGGGTCCAGCGGTATCTCCGCGGATATGACGCTGAGGCTGGAAGCAGCTCTTGGCACCAGCCCAGAGATGTGGCTGGGCTTACAGATGGAATTCAACCTGTGGGAGGCTGTTCATCAGGAGCGTCCACAGATTCATCGTATACAGCAAGTGGCCTATAGTTAAAGTTGGCGAACGCGCCGTGTCGGTGCCTATGGCTGCTAAGCGCGGTCGTATCGCAGACCCACAGCCAGTGCGATTAGGCGCGAAATGGGGGGCGCCAAGAAATTTTCAAATTTGCAACGCTATTTTCAAGCGACCTCCAATTTCCAATGTGAGTCGCATCAAAAAAGCTCCAGGTCGTTGATTTTATTAACTTTGGGCCATCAGCTTATTAACACCCGGGGCCAAAAAAAAGCCCGCGTGCGAAAAAAACACTGCGGGCCAAGTCCAATTCTTGGGAGAGAATGGGGGGAACATCTAAAATATAGTGCGTCGCAGCATTTCGCACCATTGCATTTACAAACGCTTACACTGGCGGGCGTTTAGCCATGTTGCCAATCCGGCTCGTTTGCATATGAACGGCGTTCCACACTGCAACTGGCCAGCGGGCGCAGGGCCTGCTGATCGCATGCCTAAGCAACGGCTCGGCGTGTCGCACGCGGCACGGTCAGCGCGCCACCGCCACGGATCAATGCCAAGGCAGACCCATCTAATCGCACAACGCCGTGCTCACTACCTGCAACACACCGGCCCCGGCATCACCTTGGACGAAGGCGATAGCGTGCAAGTTCCGGCGCTGCCAATCGGCGGCTAGCTTGACCTGTTGCCGCACTCGTGCATTACCTTGCGCCAATTTTATCGGACCCAGCAAGATACGCACCGTGTCATCGTGCCTGAGCGTGACCCCGCTATTTTCGCCCCGTAGCACCCGGGAAACCAGTCCGCTCTCGCTGATCGCCAGGTACAGTGCGCCACTGATGTGAGCCTTTGGCGCCGCGACACTGGCCACCAGCAGCGCGCCATCGCTGGTGCCTGGAGTAAACTTAAGAGTGATCGTCAGCGGCGCCGGCGTGGCGTTAATGTGCTGTATCGCGCCCGGCAGATCAGCATGCCATGTCCGCAACTCCGCGCCATTGACGAAAATCTGGGGCGTGTATACGACAGCCGGGCGTTGCCGGTTTTTTAACAATTCGCTTTGCCGTGCATCGAAGATTTTTTGTGCAAAGATATCTTTCCAGCCCAACTCGTCCCAATAGCTGACATGCAAGGCGAGCGCCACGACGACGGCATTGGCATCCAACTGCTGACGCAGTTGGCCTAGTTGACGTTCTGCCGGCGGACAGCTCGAACAGCCTTCACTCGTGTACAGTTCAATTAGCGCCCCCGTTCCGGCACCGCTTCTCTCTTCGCAGGTGCTACCGGCACGGGAAGGCAATGCCATGCACAGGACAACAGCGGCCGCAGCCAATGTCAGCGTTTTCATGGCGCCCTCCCCCCTCTGCTGCAGTCAACAGTTTCGCTTGAGCTCGGAGTGCTGCAGCGCTGCTCACGTGCGCGCGTTTGTATGTTTTTCAGCGACCCGCTGCAAGACGGGCGCCCCGATCAAATCGGTCCATGATGCGAAGCGACCTGGAACGCCAGCGCCGGCGCCGCCGCCATTCCCTTGCATGAGGTGATTGTTGGACAGCGAAATGACCGGTTCGTGCGCTGCCAAATTTAACGCTATGCCAGCTAACGCTGGAACCCGGATTATTTAATCCCTGTTCTTGAACACCGATTCGGCCAAATTAGGTTTTTTGACCCATAATGACGCTATTCGCGCCAGACGAAGTCAAGGCCGACAAGGAGACGGTGTTCAACTATGGGTATGCCCAACAGCGAAGCTTGCGCCTTGGACGCGGCTAGTAGCGCCCTGTGCGCCGCCAATCAGAGCACGGGCCCGACGCACCTCGCCGAAGCGCGCGGCGCCTCATCCGTGATCTCGATCTTGAATCTCAGCAAGACCTACGCCTCCGGTTTCGAAGCATTGAAGCACATCGATCTCGAGATCAGGAAGGGCGAGATTTTTGCATTGTTGGGCCCGAATGGCGCGGGCAAGACGACGCTAATTAGCATCGTCTGCGGAATCCTCACGCCGACCGTGGGGACGGTTTGCGCCGACGGCCACGACATCCTTCGCGACTACCGCGCCGCCCGCTCGAAGATCGGCTTGGTGCCGCAGGAATTGACCACCGATGCGTTCGAGACGGTGTGGGCGACCGTCACTTTCAGCCGCGGGCTGTTCGGGCATGCTCCCAACCCGGCGTACATCGAGAAGCTGCTGCGCGAATTGTCGCTTTGGGACAAGCGCAAGACGATGATTAAGGAATTATCCGGGGGCATGAAACGCCGCGTGATGATCGCCAAGGCGCTCTCGCACGAGCCTGAAATTCTGTTCCTCGACGAACCGACCGCCGGCGTTGACGTCGAGCTTCGCCGCGACATGTGGGCGCTGGTGCGCGCCTTGCGCGACAGCGGCGTCACGATCATCCTCACCACCCACTATATCGACGAAGCCGAGGAAATGGCCGACCGGATCGGGGTGATCAGCAAAGGCGAACTCATCCTCGTTGAAGAAAAAGCCGCCTTGATGAAGAAACTAGGCAAGAAGCAACTCACGCTTAACCTGACCCAGCCTATGACGGCGATCCCGCACCAGCTCGGCGACTGGAATCTCAAGCTAAAGGCCGAAGGCTACGAGTTGGAATATAACTTCGACACCAAAACCGAGCGCACCGGCATCCCCGCCCTCCTTCGTCAGATGAGCGATCTGGGCATCGGTTTTAACGACCTAAACACACGTCAGAGCTCGCTCGAGGACATATTCGTCAGCTTGGTTAGCGAACCGAAAGGGGGCGAGCAATGAGAGCGACTGCGTTCAACCGGCACGGCGTTTGGGCGATTTACCGCTTTGAGATGGCGCGCGCCTTGCGCACCCTATGGCAAAGCGTAGTGACGCCGGTCATCACGACTTCGCTCTACTTCATCGTTTTCGGCGCGGCCATCGGATCGCGGATGACCCAAGTAAACGGCATCGCCTATGGCGCGTTCATCGTGCCCGGGCTGATCATGCTATCGTTGTTTACTCAGAGCATCTTCAACGCCTCTTTCGGCATCTTCTTTCCGAAATTCACGGGTACCATCTACGAGCTTCTGTCGGCCCCCATCTCCTCGTTCGAGATTGTCCTCGCCTACGTCGGCGCAGCGGCGACCAAGTCGATCGCCCTGGGCTTGGTCATCTTAATGACGGCAGGTCTGTTTGTGCCGATCCAGATACGGCACCCGTTGTGGATGATCGCCTTTCTCGTGTTAACCGCGACCACCTTTAGCATGTTCGGCTTCATCATCGGGATTTTGTCGAAAGGGTTCGAAGAGCTCCAAATGATCCCGATGCTAATCATGACGCCGCTGACCTTCCTGGGCGGGGCCTTCTATTCGATCAGCATGCTGTCGCCGACGTGGCGGACAATCACCCTGTTTAACCCGGTCGTCTATCTGATTAGCGGATTTCGCTGGAGCTTTTATGACACGGCGGATGTGGGCGTCGCACTCAGTCTGGCGATGACGCTTTGTTTCTTCTTCCTGTGCCTTGGCGCCGTCGCATGGATTTTCAAGACCGGGTATCGCCTGAAAAGTTGACGTCCGCCACCATTCCGGCCCGCTCCTTTCTCATCGCCGCGCCCGGTGCTTCCAAATAGCGGCCTCAACGATCGAACATACCTGGCGCTTTATACCCTCTTTGCCAAGCGCGCTCTTGGTCGCCAGGTCGTTGAAGTCAGTGAAGCTCTTCGGGTTCGCCGCCTGCTCGCCGCGAGCAAAGATCGGCAGCAACAACGTGCCCCCTGTGGCCGTGGCCGCTTCCTGCGCCTTACTCTTGCCGGGGTTTACGCCCTGGGTCATTTCCAGATGCCGGTCATCGTCGCCGGCGATGATGACCGGCTTGTCGGGAAATTTCTCGTGCAATGCCTTGGCGACGCGCGGCAGATTGCCCGCGTCGAAAGCGACGACGGTGGCAAAGCCAAGCGCTTGCGACAAGCTGCTGGCGGTCGCGTAGCCTTCCGCGATGACGAGGGCCGGAGCCCGTACCAGCGCCTGCATGCCGCCCACAGCATGAAAACACCCTTCCTTGCGGCTGTCCCGGGCAAACCGCTTGCTGCCGTCCTCGCCGATGCACTGCAGCGTCCACTGCTGGCCGTCGACGTCAATGGCAGGGATATGGGTTTTACGGCCCTCCTTGTCCGTAAACACGCCCGCTTGCGGCTCGATCCCTTTGAGCCGCATATAAGGCGTCGCCTGCAGGGCCGGCACCAAGTGGGCCATGTGCCGGCCAACACGGTACGCGGCTTGCTTTTGCAGCAGGGCTAGGACACCTTGGCGGGCAAGCTGCTGGGCGGCCGCTTCGGCCTGCCTCTGCGCCTTCGGCAGCGGACCCAAAAAGTCGCCTTTGGACCTCCACTTCATGTCGATGCCGGTCTTGTTGTTTTTGATGTAGCCGGCCGGACAGCCGTCCAAGTGCCCAACATAAAAGCCCGATCCGGATTTCTCGCTGTGCTTCTCGCCTTCGACAGTGACGCGGTGCTTGTGGCCATCCATGATCGGATGCTCGCCCCCCACTACGCACCCAAGGGATCGCAGCGCCTCGGCAAATTCTTCCCGCGGCGTCGTCGCCGGGCGCGGCATGCCGTCACGCTTCCAACGCCTTAGCTTTGCCATGTCCGCTTTCGGCCCGGCATACCAGGACCGGGCCGCCTTGTCCCATTGGGCCCCGGCCGCCATGGCGGCCACGATCTCGCCATGGGGCACGGCGAGATCGTCGCGCTCCTGGACGGGCGCGGGCGCGGCTGCGCCCTCGGCAGCCTGCGCTCCGTGGCGCGCGCCGGCCATTATTTTCGCGGCGTCATCGGTCCATTTTGCGAAGGATGACAGCTCCGCCCCGGGCGGGACGTACCACGACTGTTGCCGCCTATCCCACTTCGCGCCCAGCGCCCTAGCTTCTTTCCTTTGCCGAAACGGCACCTCGATGAACGCTCTTTCAGCGTCTTGATGAGGCGGGCCCATAGGCGCGTCTGGAGCCCGTCCTGGTACTGCGCCGCAACAGGCGTCATCGGCATGCGCGGGGCCTAGTGCGCCGCTGATGGCACCCGTAGATCCGTGGCGGGCGCGCGCGCCGGCCACGGATCTTGCGTCGATTTGGTCTTGCGCCGGGGCGCTCACGGCGCCTAGCTCTTGAACCTGCTTTGGTTCGAGGCCAAGCACATAATCCCGGATTTTTTCGGCATCGGCCGCCGCCCGAAAAATTTCCAGGGGATCGTCCTGCAAGGCCACAATCCAGGCCCCCACATACGCGGCGTGTTGCGCCGGATCGTGACCAATTCCCAACTCGTCGCCCAAAATCATGCTGGCAATCTCCGCCCTCAATTCCTCCCGAGCGTAGCCTGCGCTTCCAAATACATGCGCCAAGTCACGAGCGAGACGGGACGCGTGCCCCGTAGCGTGGCCCAACTCGTGCAAGGCGGTCGCATAGTACTGCTGTGCGCTTGGAAACTGAGCCTTTTCCGGCAGGTGGATGCTGTCGGTCGCGGGCCGATAGAACGCCCGGTTCTGCCCGCCGTGATAAAGCAAGGCACCACAAGCTTGCAAGATTTTTTCGGCGCGCTCCACGCCATTCCATTCCCGTTCTCGACCCGCCCCGGTCACAGGTAGGCCGTCAATCTGCGCGGCGTTGAACACGGTGGCAAAGAACACCCTGGGCCGCGCCAGTGTGACCGACTGCTCGGCAGAAAGCGCTTCCGTTTCGCTGTGCTTTTTGGCAAATTTCCAGTATTGGACCGACGTCCCTTGCTCGCCCTTGCGAACGCGGGCGCCGACAGCGAATGCTTGCTTGTAGGTCATCCAGCGCTGGTCTACATGGCCCAGGCTCAACAGCTGGATGGCATTGATGCCTTTGTAGCGCTTGCCGGTCGTCGGATTGGTCGGCAACAAGGTGCCTGGCTCACCAGCTTGCCACGGCTTTTGCCACGGTGCAGTGCCTTTTTTCAGCTGCTCGATAAGCTTCTCGGCGACCGTTTCGTGAAACTTTTTTTTGATTTCGGCCACCGTCTTTACTCCCTGTCATTGCAGTCCAAAGCATGGTAAGGCCCCCGTCACTGCCGGCTCCATCCTGCCCGTTTAAGGCGTCCCCGACAAATACCTCGACGTCGTTGGGATCGAACTCGGCCTCATGACGCGCGCAATCGGGATGCCATCGCGCCGGCTTTCAGCATCAAAGCAGGAGGCCGCAAAGGGACGACGGGGATGGTCATGCAACCCGTCGCCCGGCAATCCGCCGGCTAGACCTGTCGGCCCCAGCGAGCGCTGCCGAAGATCCCCGCGACGACATCAGCGATCAAGCATCCTCGTGTTTTTTAACGCGCGGGTCCAGGCGGCACAGCGGGAACCGTGCGCCATGGTTCCGGACATTGCGTCACGTAGGGATAGTAGCCTTTGGCCGAATCGCAGTAATACCAGTTTGGCGCGGACGAAGAATTTGCCGGAGCCACCGCCGCCGGCCCCTCCGGCGCCAAAGCGGACGGTTCGACCAACACCCCAGGTTGACCATAAGGGTAGTAATACCCCTCATAAGGGTAGTCGAGATAGGGATTGGCAAAGACCGCGGCGTCCCACCCCAGCCCCAGACCCAGACCCAAGCCCCACCACCCTAGACCGCCGCCGTGCCAATCACCGCCGCCATGTCCATGACCATGGCTACCGCCACCGCCGCGCTGGCCAGCGCCGCCATGGCCTGCGCCGCCATGCCCGGCGCCGCCGCCATGTGACTGGGCCGCAGCCGGTAATGAGACGCTAACGCCGATCACGACCATGCCAAAAAGAATGCAATGTTTTAACGAGTTGATGTCCATGGTTTTTCCACCCGAAAAAAGTTCCCTTCTGCCTGCTTGTCGCACCGGGCTATCCAAATCGTGCACAAAAGTGATCACGGCTTGGATCCTGCCCTGGGCGTCCTAACTGGCGCGCTCATGTCCGCTTGCGCTAACACGCGTTATTTCCCGCATAGCCCGCGGTACTTTTCAAGATTTTTCGCCGCCGCGCTCCCATCGCTAGATCGTCTCCACCGTGACGCCCTAATCGCGCCGTCTTACCTGTACTCATAGTGTCTTAAATAAACATTATTCGACCCTATAAAGTATATTATTTAAACTATTATCCAACTCCGCCTAGCATGGAAGGGCAACCTTCATGCTCGTGCATGCCCCCCTCATCCTGGCGGAAAACTCGGTGATAGACCCCATGCCAGAACAGGTCGAAAATGGTTTTTTGGTTGGTACTTAGCGTGTCATACAAAGCCTTGGTGCGCACCTGGGCCGCTTCCAGCTGGGTCAAGTGATCCTGCATCGTGGCGGTTTCGGCGCGCAAGCGCGCGATTCCCCGGGCCATCCGTTCGGGCGTCGTGCCGTCCGCCATCAGTTTTGCGCTGCCACCTTTTTCTCCATGCCTGGATTCCTTTCGCTCTAGGAGCCTGTCGGACT